>NZ_AP023032.1:437500-1071000 GCF_019670105.1 Agarivorans albus
TCCCAAAGTGTATGTTAAGTGGGAAACGATGTGGGAAGGCTTAGACAGCCAGGATGTTGGCTTAGAAGCAGCCATCATTTAAAGAAAGCGTAATAGCTCACTGGTCGAGTCGGCCTGCGCGGAAGATGTAACGGGGCTAAACATACCACCGAAGCTACGGGAGCATGCTTGCATGCTCGGTAGAGGAGCGTTCTGTAAGCCGTTGAAGGTGAATCGTAAGGTTTGCTGGAGGTATCAGAAGTGCGAATGTTGACATGAGTAACGATAAAGGGGGTGAAAAGCCCCCTCGCCGAAAGACCAAGGTTTCCTGTCCAATGTTAATCAGGGCAGGGTGAGTCGGCCCCTAAGGCGAGACTGAAAAGTGTAGTCGATGGGAAACAGGTTAATATTCCTGTACTTCGTATAATTGCGATGGGAGGACGGAGAAGGCTAGGCCAGCGTGGCGATGGTTGTCCACGTGAAAGGCAGTAGGCGGTAAACTTAGGCAAATCCGGGTTTACATTACGCTGAGAGTTGATGACGAGTGTCTACGGACACGAAGTGGTTGATGCCCTGCTTCCAGGAAAAGTCTCTAAGCTTCAGATTATACGAAACCGTACCCCAAACCGACACAGGTGGTTGGGTAGAGAATACCAAGGCGCTTGAGAGAACTCGGGTGAAGGAACTAGGCAAAATGGTACCGTAACTTCGGGAGAAGGTACGCTCTTGATGGTGATGGGACTTGCTCCCTAAGCTGCTGAGAGTCGCAGATACCAGTTGGCTGCAACTGTTTATTAAAAACACAGCACTGTGCTAAATCGAAAGATGACGTATACGGTGTGACGCCTGCCCGGTGCCGGAAGGTTAATTGATGTGGTTAGCGTTCGCGCGAAGCTATTGATCGAAGCCCCGGTAAACGGCGGCCGTAACTATAACGGTCCTAAGGTAGCGAAATTCCTTGTCGGGTAAGTTCCGACCTGCACGAATGGCGTAATGATGGCCAAGCTGTCTCCACCCGAGACTCAGTGAAATTGAAATTGCCGTGAAGATGCGGTGTACCCGCGGCTAGACGGAAAGACCCCGTGAACCTTTACTACAGCTTGACACTGAACATTGACCCTACATGTGTAGGATAGGTGGGAGGCTTTGAAGCGTTGTCGCTAGATGACGTGGAGCCGACCTTGAAATACCACCCTTGTAGTGTTGATGTTCTAACGTTGGTCCCTTATCGGGATTGCGGACAGTGTCTGGTGGGTAGTTTGACTGGGGCGGTCTCCTCCCAAAGAGTAACGGAGGAGCACGAAGGTTGGCTAAGTATGGTCGGACATCATACGGTTAGTGCAATGGCATAAGCCAGCTTAACTGCGAGACAGACACGTCGAGCAGGTACGAAAGTAGGTCATAGTGATCCGGTGGTTCTGTATGGAAGGGCCATCGCTCAACGGATAAAAGGTACTCCGGGGATAACAGGCTGATACCGCCCAAGAGTTCATATCGACGGCGGTGTTTGGCACCTCGATGTCGGCTCATCACATCCTGGGGCTGAAGTCGGTCCCAAGGGTATGGCTGTTCGCCATTTAAAGTGGTACGCGAGCTGGGTTTAGAACGTCGTGAGACAGTTCGGTCCCTATCTGCCGTGGGCGTTTGAGAATTGAGGGGAGCTGCTCCTAGTACGAGAGGACCGGAGTGGACGAACCGCTGGTGTTTGGGTTGTTATGCCAATAGCATTGCCCAGTAGCTACGTTCGGAACTGATAACCGCTGAAAGCATCTAAGCGGGAAGCAGGCCTCGAGATTAATTCTCACTAGGACTTTAAGTCCTCTGAAGGGCCGTTGGAGACTACAACGTTGATAGGCAAGGTGTGTAAGTGCTGTGAGGCATTGAGCTAACTTGTACTAATTACCCGTGAGGCTTAACCATACAACACCTAAAGGGTGTTGCTTATAGATACTTTATTTAGAAACCATGAATACTTGTTAGTGCTCATGAGGTATTTCAGCTTTTTCGAATGTTAAAGACAACAGTTTTTGCCTGGTGGCAATAGCGTTGTGGACCCACCTGACTCCATGCCGAACTCAGAAGTGAAACGCAACTGCGCCGATGATAGTGTGGGGCTTCCCCATGTGAAAGTAGGTCACCGCCAGGCGCCAAATTAAAAACCCAGCTTATAGCTGGGTTTTTATTTCGCTGATATAGCTCAGTTGGTAGAGCGCACCCTTGGTAAGGGTGAGGTCGGCAGTTCGAATCTGCCTATCAGCACCATATTCAATTAAGCCCGGCACTATTGCTGGGCTTTTTTGTTTTTATCGGCCAATTATTGGTCGGTTTATCTGATTAGGTTGGGGCTAATGGCTTCAACTCTAATGACCCAAGCGTGAAATTAGCCTCTTTTTAGCTGTTTTTTACTTGCAGCTTGCGTGGTAACTCTTTGTTTATTATTGTTTTTTTAATTAAATCAAACAAAATTTAGACAATCCTACCAATTAAAAAATTAGGGTGTTATAATTTCGCGCCCTTTAATTAGGCAGCCAGAGATCTCAGCGCTAATTGCTGGGGTCAGTTGTAATATATAGCGGAGCACTGAAATGATCCAAATGCAATCTACTATGGACGTGGCGGACAATTCCGGCGCGCGCCTTGTACAGTGTATTAAGGTCCTAGGTGGTTCGCACCGCCGTTATGCACGAATTGGCGACATCATTAAAGTTACTGTTAAGGAAGCAATTCCTCGCGGTAAAGTTAAGAAAGGTGACGTTATGAATGCTGTGGTAGTGCGTACTAGAAAAGGCGTTCGTCGTCCTGATGGTTCTGTAATTCGTTTTGACCGCAATGCAGCGGTTATTTTGAATGCAAACAATCAGCCTATTGGTACTCGTATCTTTGGTCCTGTGACACGTGAACTGCGAAATGAACAGTTCATGAAAATTGTGTCTCTAGCGCCAGAAGTACTTTAAGGAGTCCAAAATGGCTAATAAAATCCAAAAAGGCGATGAAGTAATAGTTATTGCAGGTAAAGACAAAGGCAAGCGCGGTAGCGTAACCAAAGTTTTACCTACTGGAAAACTATTCGTTGAAGGCGTGAATGTAATCAAGAAGCACCAAAAGCCAAACCCACAATTGGGTGTTGCTGGCGGTATTGTTGAGAAAGAAGCGGCCCTTGATGCATCAAACGTAGCGATTTTTAACCCTGCCACTGGCAAGGCTGATCGCGTTGGTTTCCGATTTGAAGACGACAAAAAAGTTCGTGTATTCAAATCGTCTAATGAAATTGTAAAGTAACTGGAGTTAACGATGGCGAAACTGCATGACCTATATAAGGAAACTGTAACGCCTGAACTCTTAAAGGAGTTCGGTTACAAATCCATCATGCAAGTCCCTCGGATTGAGAAAATCACCCTTAACATGGGTGTGGGTGAAGCGGTTAATGACAAGAAAGTACTAGAGCACGCAATTGCTGATCTAGCGGCTATCTCAGGTCAAAAACCACTTACTACCAAAGCTCGTAAATCTGTAGCAGGCTTCAAAATCCGTGATGGATACCCAATTGGTTGTAAAGTGACTCTACGCGGTGAGCGTATGTGGGAGTTTTTAGAGCGTTTGATTTCGATCGCTATTCCTCGTGTTCGAGATTTCCGTGGTTTGAATGCTAAGTCATTCGATGGCCGTGGTAATTACAGCATGGGTGTACGTGAGCAAATCATCTTCCCTGAAATCGATTATGACAAAGTTGATAAGGTTCGTGGTATGGATATTACTATCACTACTACTGCCGAAACCAACGAGGAAGGCCGCGCTCTGCTGGCTGCCTTTAACTTCCCATTCCGTAAGTAAGGTAGAGTTAGTTATGGCTAAACAATCAATGAAAGCTCGTGAAGTGAAACGTGAAAAAGCCGTTGCTCGCTTCGCGGAAAAGCGCGCTGCGCTTAAAGCGATTATTAGCAGCGTGAACAGCTCTGATGAAGAGCGTTGGGACGCAGTGTTAAAATTGCAATCGTTACCTCGTGATTCAAGTCGGTCTCGTCAGCGTAACCGCTGTAACGTAACTGGCCGCCCACATGGCTACCTACGCAAATTCGGCTTAAGCCGTATTAAATTGCGTGAAGCTATGATGCGCGGTGAGGTTCCTGGCCTTAAGAAAGCCAGTTGGTAATCCACTTAATTACGGAGTAAACGATTATGAGCATGCAAGATCCTATTGCAGATATGTTGACTCGCGTTCGCAACGGTCAATCAGCAAATAAAGTATCTGTTGTTATGCCTTCATCTAAAGTAAAAGTGGCAATTGCTAACTTGTTGCAAGAAGAAGGTTACATCACAGGATACGCTGTGACTGGTGACGTGAAAAAGTCATTAGAAGTTACCCTCAAGTACTTTGAAGGTAAAAAAGTTATTGAAAAGATTGAACGTGTAAGCCGTCCAGGCCTACGCATTTATAAAGGTGCTAAAGACCTACCTAAAGTTATGGGTGGCCTTGGCGTTGCAATCGTTTCTACATCTAAAGGCGTTATGACTGACCGTGCAGCACGTAAAGCTGGCATGGGCGGTGAAATCGTCTGTTACGTAGCTTAACCGGAGGTAGGTAATATGTCTCGCGTAGCCAAGGCTCCCGTTACAATTCCTGCTGGCGTTGAAGTAAATATCAACGGCCAAGAATTAACGGTTAAAGGTAGCAAAGGTACATTGACTCGCGTTTTTAATGACGCAGTTGTTGTAACGAAAGAAGAAAACGAATTGAAATTTGCTGTAGTTGAAGGTGGTTCTTCAGCTCAAGCAGGTACAGCTCGTGCTCTTAGCAACAACATGGTTGTTGGCGTTACAGACGGGTTTGAGAAAAAACTGACACTATTAGGTGTTGGTTACCGTGCCGCTGTTAAAGGCAAGGTAGTTAACCTAACTTTAGGTTTTTCTCACCCTGTAGATTACACCTTACCAGAAGGTGTTACAGCAGAGTGTCCATCACAAACTGAAATCGTACTGAAAGGTGCTGATAAGCAAGTTGTTGGTCAGGTAGCAGCAGACATTCGCGCGTTTCGTCCACCAGAGCCTTACAAAGGTAAAGGTGTTCGTTACTCTGACGAAAATGTTCGCCGTAAAGAGGCTAAGAAGAAGTAGGTTAACACTATGGAAAAGAAAATTGCTCGTCTGCGTCGTGCAACACGCACTCGCAAAGCTATGCAAGAGTTGGGTAAAACCCGCCTGGTGATTCACCGTACTCCGCGCCATATTTACGCGCAGGTGATTGCACCTGATGCACAGGTTATTGCCGCAGCATCAACAGTAGATAAAGCCGTTGCTAACGGTCTTGAAAGTTTAAGTAATGTAGCTGCCGCTACTGCAGTAGGTAAAGCAATCGCTGAACGTGCTGCTGAAAAAGGCGTTACATCTGTAGCTTTTGACCGTTCAGGCTTTAAGTACCACGGCCGCGTTGCTGCGCTTGCAGAAGCAGCACGTGAAGCTGGTCTTCAGTTCTAAGGAGTGAGTCATGTCTAAATTTGAAGCACAAGCCGGTAGTGATCTGAACGAAAAGCTTATCGCTGTAAACCGTGTGTCAAAAGTAGTTAAAGGTGGTCGTATCTTCAGTTTCACTGCTCTAACAGTAGTGGGTGACGGTAACGGTCGCGTAGGGTTTGGTTATGGTAAAGCACGTGAAGTTCCAGCTGCTATTCAAAAAGCAATGGAAAAAGCGCGTCGTAACCTTACTAGTGTACAGCTGAGAGGCACTACACTGCAGCATCCTATTAAGGGTCGCCACTCTGGGTCGCGTGTTTACATGCAACCTGCATCAGAGGGTACTGGTATTATTGCCGGTGGTGCGATGCGTGCTGTTCTAGAAGTTGCGGGTGTGCAGAACGTATTGTCTAAGGCATACGGTTCTACTAACCCAATTAACATTGTTCGCGCTACTATCGACGCTCTTGAGAATATGCATTCTCCACAAGACGTTGCTGCGAAGCGTGGCCTAAGCGTCCAAGAAATTCTGGGGTAATAAGCCATGTCGAACAAAATTAAAGTAACACAGACTAAAAGCGGTATCGGGCGTTTGCCTAAGCACCGTGCGACTTTAACAGGTCTAGGTCTTCGTCGCATTAATCACACTGTAGAACTAGAGGATACTCCTTGTGTTCGCGGTATGATTAATAAAGTTTCTTACATGGTTAAGGTTGAGGGAGAATAATCATGCGTTTGAATACTCTTTCTCCAGCTGCTGGCTCTAAGCCAAATGCTAAGCGTGTAGGTCGTGGTATTGGTTCTGGTTTAGGTAAAACCGGTGGTCGTGGTCACAAAGGTCAGAAGTCTCGTTCTGGCGGTAGTGTTCGTCCAGGTTTCGAAGGCGGTCAAATGCCATTGAAACAACGTTTGCCTAAATTTGGTTTTACTTCACGTAAATCAATGGTAACTGCTGAAGTTCGCACTGCTGAGCTAGCTAAAGTTACTGCTGACGTGGTAGATTTGGACGCTTTGAAGG
The DNA here is from genome assembly GCF_019670105.1 of Agarivorans albus. Taxonomy (NCBI): domain Bacteria; kingdom Pseudomonadati; phylum Pseudomonadota; class Gammaproteobacteria; order Alteromonadales; family Alteromonadaceae; genus Agarivorans; species Agarivorans albus. The sequence goes on from NZ_AP023032.1 coordinate 443,946, forward strand.
CGGCTGGTCTTATTACTCGCAACATTAAGTTTGCAAAAGTAGTACTATCTGGCGAAGTTAAAGCACCAGTTACCTTACGTGGCCTGCGTGTAACTAAAGGCGCACTGGCAGCTATTGAAGCTGCTGGCGGTAAAATCGAGGAATAGTACAAAACATGGCTAAGAATCCAGGAACAGCATCAGCAAGTGCACAAGGCGGCTTAAGCGAGCTTAAGAGTCGTTTATTATTTGTGCTTGGAGCCATTATTGTGTTCCGAGCCGGCTCCTTTGTGCCGTTACCTGGGATTGATGCCGCTGTACTGGCCGCGTTGTTTGACCAGCAGAAGGGTACCATTCTGGAAATGTTTAATATGTTTTCAGGTGGTGCACTTTCTCGTGCGTCTATTTTCGCGTTAGGTATCATGCCGTATATTTCGGCATCGATTATCATCCAGCTATTGACTGTTGTTCACCCAACGCTTGCCGAACTTAAAAAGGAAGGCGAGTCGGGTCGACGTAAAATTAGTCAATACACGCGTTATAGCACACTGGTTCTAGCAACCTTCCAAGCTATTGGTATTGCTACTGGCTTACCAAATATGATGGCTGGTCTGGTTATTAATCCAGGCCTACCATTCTATTTCACTGCGGTGGTTAGCTTGGTAACGGGAACTATGTTCCTAATGTGGTTAGGTGAGCAAATTACTGAACGCGGTATTGGCAACGGGATCTCGATTCTGATTTTTGCTGGTATTGTGGCAGGATTGCCTTCTGCAATCGGTCAGACGGCTGAGCAGGCGCGTCAAGGAGAGTTACATTTGTTGTTACTCTTGTTCATCGTTGCTCTTGTATTTGCGGTGACCTTCTTTGTGGTATTTGTAGAACGTGGACAACGTCGTATCGTTGTTAACTATGCAAAACGCCAACAAGGTCGCAAAGTGTTTGCTGCGCAAAGCACACATTTACCACTTAAGGTAAACATGGCGGGTGTTATCCCAGCTATTTTTGCTTCAAGTATTATTCTGTTCCCTGGCACATTAGCTCAGTGGTTTGGTCAAAATGAAGGCTTGTCTTTCTTATCTGACTTATCGCTAACGCTACAACCTGGGCAACCGTTATATGTGTTCTTGTATGCAGCAGCCATTATCTTCTTCTGCTTCTTCTATACTGCGTTGGTATTTAACCCTCGCGAAACAGCAGACAACTTGAAGAAGAGTGGCGCGTTCATTCCAGGCATTCGTCCTGGTGAACAAACCTCGCGATACATCGACAAGGTGATGACTCGTTTAACCCTAGCTGGTGCTTTGTACATCACGTTTGTATGTTTAATTCCTGAGTTTATGATGATCGGAATGAACGTTCAGTTCTACTTCGGTGGTACTTCGCTACTTATTGTAGTGGTGGTTATCATGGACTTTATGGCTCAGGTCCAAACCCATTTGATGTCTCATCAATATGGTTCGGTTCTGAAAAAAGCTAATCTTAAAGGTTACGGCCGATAGGGCGCCCTTGAGATTGGACTTTAACTTTTGCGGAGATAGCAATGAAAGTACGTGCATCCGTTAAGAAAATCTGCCGTAACTGTAAAGTTATTAAGCGCAACGGTGTTGTGCGTGTAATTTGCAGTGAGCCAAAGCATAAACAGCGCCAAGGCTAGTTAGTAGATTTCAAGACAATATTATTTGCAATGTGGTCATCTGTTGAGTATCCTTACGGGCTTTTCACAGATGGCCTTCGTTTAACACGAAAAATAGGAGTGTGCCAATGGCCCGTATAGCCGGCATTAACATTCCTGATCAGAAGCACGCAGTTATTGCTTTAACTGCAATCTTCGGCATTGGCTTAACCCGTTCACAGAAAATCTGTGCGGCAGCTGGTATCGCTGAAGATGTAAAGATCAGAGAACTTGACGAAACACAAATCGATAAACTTCGTGACGAAGTAGCTAAATTCACCGTTGAAGGTGATCTACGCCGTGAAGTATCTATGAACATTAAGCGCCTGATGGACCTCGGTTGTTACCGTGGACTTCGTCATCGTCGCAGTTTGCCCCTTCGCGGTCAGCGCACTAAAACTAATGCGCGCACCCGTAAAGGTCCTCGCAAACCTATTAAGAAATAAGGGGTGAGTGATAATGGCTAAAACTCCGACTCGCGCTCGTAAACGCGTAAAAAAACAAGTTGCTGATGGCATGGCTCATATCCATGCGTCTTTCAACAATACTATCGTGACTATCACTGATCGTCAGGGCAACGCGCTTTCTTGGGCTACCGCAGGTGGTTCAGGTTTCCGTGGTTCTCGTAAGTCTACTCCGTTCGCTGCACAGGTTGCTGCTGAACGTGCTGCTGAAGCAGCTAAAGACTACGGCCTTAAGAACGTAGAAGTGTTTGTAAACGGCCCAGGTCCTGGTCGTGAGTCTTCAATCCGTGCATTACATGCTGCGGGTTTCCGTGTGACTAACATCACCGACGTGACTCCGATTCCACACAATGGCTGTCGTCCACCTAAGAAACGCCGCGTGTAGTTTCTGGATAGATTGGAGAAAGAAAAATGGCAAGATATTTAGGTCCAAAGCTTAAACTTAGCCGTCGTGAAGGTACCGATCTTTTCTTGAAAAGTGGCGTACGTGCGATCGACACAAAGTGTAAGCTGGATACAGCACCTGGACAACACGGTGCACGTAAAGCGCGTCTTTCAGACTACGGTTTACAGCTTCGTGAGAAGCAAAAAGTTCGTCGTTTATACGGCATTCTTGAAAAGCAATTCCGCAACTACTATAAAGCTGCTGCTCGCCTTAAAGGCAACACCGGTGAAAACTTGTTGCAATTGTTAGAAAGTCGTTTGGATAACGTTGTTTACCGTGTAGGTTTTGGTGCAACTCGCGCCGAAGCTCGTCAGCTAGTTAGCCACAAAGCTATTCTAGTAAACGGTAAAGTGGTAAACATTCCTTCTTACAAGGTACTACCAGAAGACGTTATCAGTGTTCGCGAAAAATCTAAGAAGCAAGCGCGTATCGTTGCATCTTTAGAAATCGCTGGACAACGTGAAGCGGCATCGTGGGTAGAAGTAGACGCAACTAAGATGGAAGGCACTTTCAAGCGCCTACCTGAGCGCGCTGACTTGTCTGCGGAAATTAACGAACAGCTGATCGTCGAACTTTACTCTAAGTAAAGTTGAATTATAGAGAGGACACAATGCAGGGTTCTGTAACAGAGTTTCTAAAACCAAGGCTAGTTGAGATCGAACAAGTTAGCCCAACTCGTGCAAAAGTTACGCTTGAGCCGTTAGAGCGTGGTTTTGGCCACACTTTAGGTAACGCTCTTCGTCGTATTCTTTTATCTTCTATGCCAGGTTGTGCGGTAACTGAAGTAGAAATCGATGGCGTGTTGCATGAGTACAGCAGTAAGGAAGGTGTTCAAGAGGATATCTTGGAAATCTTGCTTAACCTAAAAGGTATTGCTGTAAAGTTAGAAGGTAAAGACGAAGTAACGTTAAGTCTTACCAAGTCTGGAGCAGGTCCTGTGGTTGCAGGCGACATTCAGCACGACGCTGATGTCGAAATCACTAACCCTGAGCACGTTATTTGTCACCTTAGCAGCAACGCTGAAATCAGCATGCGTATTAAGGTAGAACGTGGTCGTGGTTACGTACCAGCTTCAGTTCGGGTTCACTCTGAAGATGAAGAGCGTCCAATTGGTCGTTTGCTAACAGATGCGGCTTACAGCCCAGTAGAGCGTATTGCTTATACTGTTGAAGCTGCACGTGTAGAGCAACGTACTGACTTGGACAAATTGGTTATCGATATGGAAACCAATGGTACTCTTGATCCAGAGGAAGCTATCCGCCGCAGTGCAACAATTCTTGCAGAGCAGTTGGATGCCTTCGTTGACTTACGTGACGTAAGTGAGCCAGAAGAAAAAGAAGAGAAGCCAGAGTTTGATCCAATCCTGCTTCGTCCTGTCGATGATCTAGAGTTGACAGTACGCTCTGCTAACTGTTTGAAGGCAGAAGCGATTCATTACATTGGTGACTTGGTACAACGTACCGAAGTTGAGTTACTTAAAACCCCTAACTTGGGTAAGAAGTCGCTTACAGAAATCAAAGATGTATTAGCATCACGTGGTCTATCTCTAGGTATGCGCCTAGAAAACTGGCCACCTGCTAGCATCGCTGATAAGTAGTCACTGGTTTTAACGTCTTAATATAGAAGGATAAGGTCATGCGCCATCGTCAGAGTGGTCGTCAATTGAACCGAAATAGCAGCCATCGTCAGGCTATGTTCCGGAATATGGCCAGTTCATTGGTTCGCCATGAAGTTATCAAGACAACATTGCCTAAAGCCAAAGAGCTTCGCCGTGTTGTTGAGCCATTAATTACATTGGCTAAAAATGACAGTGTAGCTAACCGTCGTCTAGCTTTTGCTCGTACTCGCGATGCAGAAGTTGTTGGTAAGCTATTTGCTGAAATCGGCCCACGATTCAAAGAACGTGCAGGCGGTTATACTCGCATTTTAAAATGTGGTTTCCGTGCTGGCGACAATGCTCCTATGGCATACATTGAATTATTGGACCGTCCTGAAGTTGAAGAAGTAGTTGAAGAAGCTGCTGAGTAAACTCAGACACCAAGCTTAAAAAGCCGGACTTAGGTCCGGCTTTTTTTTGTCTAAAATTTGCTATCGCTTATTAACTAGGGGGTGATGCTTACAAACGTTTATTGTGGTCGAAGTAGTATGAAATACGTGCCCGAGGGTTCAGGTACTCAAACACTGCGTCCGGCAATGCGCTCGGCTTTAAGGCTTTTTCAATGGTTAACCCAGCAGCTTCTAAATCGATAATTGGCGCTTCGGTGCGAGGAATATTAGCATCGTAAACTTGTACCGCAGGAAATAACAAGCGTTCAGAGTTAACCGACATCACCAAGCCTATTTGGCCTGAACTAAGCTGCACTACGCTGCCAGGTGGGTAAATACCCAGCAAGCGGATCAGAATGCCTAAGTCTGCTGTATTTAGCTGTTCTTTACGCTGTTTATAAAGATATGAAATAACAGTGAAAGGAATGCGAGTTTGTTTCACATCTCGTGGATGACACAAACTGTCGTATTCATTTACCACTGAAATTAGCTGAGACAAGCGATCTATTTGCTCACCTTTAAGTTTTTTGGGATAACCACTTCCATCTAAAAACTCGTGGTGTTGCTCAGCAATTAACTTAACTTTGGCCGGTAGCGTTTCAGAGAGCTTTAGAAAATCAGCACCGTACTTGGTGTGCATTTTAAGTAAGTTTGCTTCTTGAGCAGTTAGCTTGCCGGGCTTACGTAAAATCTTATCTGGGATCTTCATTTTACCCACATCGTGGAATAATCCCGAAAGACCCAAAATCTTAATATCACGCTCGGAAAAACCGGCTGCTTTAGCCAACATCATCGCAAGGATAGAAACGTTGAGGCTATGGTAATAAAAACTGTCAGCGTCTTTGCTGTCGTTCATTAGATGAAGTACAACGTTTTCGCCGGACAGTAAGTCATCGGCTAAGTTGTTAATTAGGCTAGTTGCGTCGTCTACCGCATTTAGCGGGCGACTTTTGAGCTTAGACATTACCGCCCGCACTTGCGCCATCGAGCGATCGAACTCTTTTTCTACTTTTTGCAAGTTACGGCGGTAGTTTTTAAGTTCTTCGATACGGGCGCGCTTCTCTTCCCAAAGGGCTTTTTCTGCTTTCTCTTGGGCTTTGGGGTCGGCTTTTTTACTATCGCCATTTTCTTGGTCAACGGGCAGCGGTGGTTTGTCGCTCTTTTCGGGAACAACGATGACATGTTTTAAACCTAGGTTATGAATAACCTCAATTTGGTCTTGGCTTTTAATCTTGAAGCTGGTGAACATAAATGGGTGCTCGCCCCACTTAACAGGAAGCTTTACGTAAACTCCTATCTGTAAGCGTTCAACATTTAGCTTTAACTCTGCCATTTTTCCTTTCTACTTCATCCGTCTAGCCTGCATTATGAAGAATTTGGCACACAAAATCAGCTGCTTTTAACAAGTTCTAGACATACACTACAATCTAACTAAAATAGGTATCTAGATGTCTAGACATACATTGCCTGTTGTTAGCAAGGAACCTTTATATGCCAATTTGTATTCCTGATCAGTTACCCGCTGCTGAAGTATTGCGCAATGAAAACATATTTGTAATGCCAGAGAGCCGTGCAGCTCATCAGGACATTCGTCCCTTAGAAGTGGTATTGCTTAACTTGATGCCAAAGAAAATCGAGACCGAGAATCAGATCCTTCGCTTGCTTTCTAACTCGCCGCTGCAAGTGAACGTAAAGCTATTACGGATTAATCATCGTGTGTCTAAAAACACCCCGCAAGAGCACATTGACAAGTTTTATCGGGATTTCGAGAAATTGCGAGAGCGCAATTTTGACGGCTTAATTATTACTGGCGCACCGCTTGGTCAAGTTGCATTCGAAGACGTTTATTACTGGGACCAAGTAAAAGAAATCATCGATTGGTCGACAACTCACGTAACTTCAACGTTGTACTTATGTTGGGCGGCGCAAGCTGCTTTGTATCATTTATATGGATTAGAAAAACAGACGCGTGAGAAGAAGTTGTCAGGGGTGTATTGGCATCAAACTAAGCATAAGCATAACCCCTTAGTGCGCGGTTTTGACGATGCTTTTTTAGCGCCTTTGTCACGTTATGCTCACTTCGATTCTAATTTGATCACCGAAGAAACTGACTTAACAGTATTGGCCGATAACCCCGAAGCCGGTAGTTATTTGTTTGCCAGTGAAGATTTCCGTCAAGTATTTATTACTGGGCATCCAGAATACGCCGCCGACACCTTAGATAACGAATATCAGCGTGACAGCCAAGAAGGTTTGAATCCTCAGTTACCAGAGAATTACTACCCGCAAGATGATTGTGGCAACTCACCTTGTGCTACATGGCGCAGTCATGGTCATTTGCTTTACAACAATTGGCTAAATTACTGTGTGTACCAAATCACGCCGTACGACTTAACAGAGCTAAAACCAAAATCCGATAATATCTTGAAATAATTTCATATAACTTTATCGCAGCTAAGCCTTTAAAGGCAGTGTGCTACACTGCCGTGTCGTAATACCAGCGAAAGAAATAGGATGTTCCCGTGTCAGCAAGGCCTCAATTAGAAAAGCAACTTTCTCAACGCATCATGATTATTGATGGCGGCATGGGAACCATGATTCAATCTTACAAGTTGGAAGAGGCCGATTACCGCGGAGAACGCTTTGCCGATTGGCATACCGATGTGAAAGGTAACAACGATATGTTGGTCCTTTCTCAGCCTAAAATCATTGCCGATATCCACCGCGATTACCTACTTGCTGGCGCTGATATTCTCGAAACTAATACCTTTAACGCCACCACTATCGCCATGGCTGATTATGACATGGAAGATTATTCTGCTGAGATAAACCGAGAAGCAGCCAGAATAGCCCGTGAGGTGGCCGACGAAGTTACCGCGCTAAACCCAGAGCGCCCACGTTTTGTAGCGGGGGTGCTAGGGCCAACTAACCGTACCTGTTCTATATCTCCTGATGTGAACGACCCAGGTTACCGAAACGTTACTTTTAACGAGTTAGTAGAAGCTTACGAAGAGTCGACTAAGGCTTTAATTGAAGGCGGTAGCGACCTGATCCTTATCGAAACTATCTTCGATACCTTAAATGCTAAAGCTGCAGTGTTTGCGGTTAAATCTGTTTACGATGAGTTGGGCATCGATTTACCCATAATGATTTCCGGTACTATTACCGACGCGTCAGGCCGCACCTTAAGTGGCCAAACAACTGAGGCATTTTATAACTCCTTGCGCCACGCAGAACCAATTAGCATGGGTCTGAACTGTGCGCTTGGTCCCGATGAGCTACGCCAATATGTTGAAGAACTAAGCCGGGTAAGCGAGAGCTATGTGTCGGCTCACCCTAATGCGGGTTTACCTAATGCCTTTGGTGAATATGATCTAGAAGCCAAAGAAATGGCGGAACATATTGGTGAATGGGCTCGCGCTGGTTTCTTAAACCTTGTAGGTGGTTGTTGTGGTACAACGCCAGAACACATTAAAGCGATGGCCGATGCGGTAGAAGGTGTTACGCCGCGCCAATTGCCAGAAATAGACATTGCCTGTCGTTTATCTGGACTAGAGCCTCTAACCATTACCCCTGAAACCTTGTTTGTAAATGTGGGTGAGCGTAACAACGTTACTGGCTCGGCCATGTTTAAGCGCTTAATTAAAGAAGAAAACTACGATAAAGCCATCGAGGTTGCCTTGCAGCAGGTAGAAAACGGCGCGCAAATCATCGATGTGAACATGGATGAAGGCATGCTTGATTCTAAAGCTGCCATGGTGCGCTTTTTAAACATGGTTGCTTCAGAGCCAGACATTGCCAAAGTGCCGGTAATGATCGACTCATCTAAGTGGGACATTCTTGAAGCGGGTTTACAGTGTGTGCAAGGTAAACCTGTAGTTAACTCCATCTCTATGAAAGAAGGTGTTGAGCCTTTTATTGAGCAAGCCAAAATTCTTCGCCGTTATGGCGCTGCCGTGATTGTGATGGCTTTTGATGAAGTGGGGCAAGCTGATACGCGAGAGCGTAAGTTCGAGATTTGTAGCAAGTCTTACGATATTTTGGTGAATCAAGTAGGCTTCCCACCAGAAGATATCATCTTCGATCCTAATATCTTTGCTGTAGCTACCGGTATCGACGAACATAACAACTATGCGGTTGATTTCATCGAAGCGGTTAAAGACATCAAAGATAACTTGCCTCATGCAATGATCTCGGGCGGCGTCTCAAATGTAAGTTTCTCATTCCGCGGAAACAACCCTGTACGTGAAGCTATTCACGCGGTATTCCTGTATTACGCCATTAAAAATGGCATGGACATGGGTATTGTAAATGCAGGCCAGCTAGCCATTTACGAAGACATTCCCAAAGAGCTTAAAGACAAAGTTGAAGCGGTTGTACTAAATACCCATGACAACGCAACCGAAGAGCTGTTAGAGATTGCCGAGAAGTACCGTGGTGACGGAACTCAGCAAGAAAGTGCTCAAGATTTAGAGTGGCGGACGTGGGACGTAAACAAGCGCTTAGAGCACGCTTTAGTTAAAGGTATTACCGAATTCATCGAAGAGGATACGGAACTAGCTCGCCAAGCTGCAGAGCGTCCGCTGCATGTGATTGAAGGGCCATTGATGGATGGTATGAACGTAGTGGGCGACTTATTTGGCGCCGGTAAAATGTTCCTTCCGCAAGTGGTTAAATCGGCGCGAGTGATGAAGCGAGCAGTGGCCTATCTGCAACCTTATATCGAAGCCGAAAAAGGTGAAGGACAACGCTCTAACGGCAAGATTGTTATGGCCACGGTAAAAGGTGACGTACACGATATTGGCAAAAACATTGTTGGTGTGGTGCTGCAATGTAATAACTTTGAAGTGATTGACCTAGGTGTGATGGTGCCTTGCGATAAAATCTTAAAAGTAGCCAAAGAAGAGAAGGTAGACATGATTGGTCTATCTGGCTTGATTACACCTTCGCTGGATGAAATGGTGCACGTTGCTAAAGAAATGCAACGTACTGGCCTAGATATCCCACTGCTAATTGGTGGCGCGACGACTTCTAAAGCGCACACAGCAGTAAAAATTGAACAAAATTACGAAAAGCCAGTTGTTTACGTATCTAATGCCTCTCGTGCAGTAGGTGTGTGCCAAAGTTTGTTATCAGACGAGCTGCGCCCTGCCTTTGTTGAAAAGCTCGATAAAGATTACGACATTGTGCGCGAGCAGCATGCACGTAAGCGACCTCGTACACCACCAGTTACATTGGAAGCCGCACGCGATAATGCAGTAGATATTGACTGGCAAAACTATACGCCCCCCGTGCCTAAGCAGTTGGGCATTCAGCAATTTGAGAATGTATCGATTGCCGAGATAGAACCTTATATCGATTGGACTCCATTCTTTATGACCTGGTCTTTGGCCGGTAAATATCCACGTATATTAGAAGATGAAGTGGTAGGTGAAGAAGCCAAACGTATCTTTGCTGATGCAAAGGTAATGTTAGAGCGTTTTAAAGCCAAGGACGAAATAAAAGTGTCCGGTGTATTTGGACTATTCCCTGCTAACAGCGTGGGTGACGATATCGAAATTTATCGCGATGAGTCGCGTAGCGAATTGCTGGGTGTAAGCTCTCAGCTTCGTCAGCAAACAGAAAAGAAAAAGGGAGCCAACAATTGTTTAGCCGACTTTATTGCGCCTAAGTCTTCTGGCAAGGCAGACTATTTTGGCGCATTTGCCGTGACCGGCGGAATTGGTGAAGACGAATTAGCTGAAGCCTACAAAGAAGATGGCGATGATTACAACGCGATTATGGTGAAGGCGGTGGCTGATCGTTTAGCAGAAGGGTTTGCCGAATACCTACATGCTCAAGTGCGTAAAGAGTATTGGGGTTATGCTGCCGATGAAGCGTTAAGCAACGAAGAGCTGATTCGTGAAAACTATCAAGGTATTCGTCCTGCGCCGGGTTATCCGGCATGCCCAGAGCATACCGAAAAAGGCTTAATTTGGGAGCTACTTGATGTTGAACAACGCATTGGTATGCAGTTAACCGAAAGCTACGCAATGTGGCCTGGTGCAGCGGTATCTGGCTGGTATTTCTCGCACCCAGAGAGTCGTTACTTTGCAGTAGCGTCTATTCAAAAAGATCAGGTTGAAGATTATGCCCAGCGTAAAAACATGTCCTTGGAAGACGCTGAGCGTTGGTTAGCGCCTAACTTGGGTTACAACAGCTAAAACAACTACATATTTCTGCTCTGAGGCGCTGTTCTCAGAGCGGAAATTGCTTGAATTAAAGGCGATTCCCCCCTACAATTTGCGCCGATTTTATCACTGAGAATCTTCTATGAACCCGGACCCCGACAGTCGAAACTTTTATTGTTTTTTAAATCTTATACAAAAAATTTCCTTCGTGTAGTCCGTCTCGTTGATGTCTGGCTCTATGCGATAGCTGGAGCAGTACATGGCACAACTTCAACAAAAACTAGAGCTAGCCCTAGTTAATCTCGATAAACCAACTCTTCGTTCTACCCTTGATGAGTATCACTTTGCAGATATTGGCCAAGCTTTAGCTGAGTTCGAACCTAAAGAAGCGTTGCCGCTAATCTCTATGTTCTCCTTGGGTGATCGCGCCAAGGTTTTTTCTTATTTGCCGCCCTACCTGCAAGCCGATGTTGCCGGTTTAATGAAGCGCCATAAATTGGCTGCCTTGTTTTCGCGTATGGACGCCGATGAGCGGGCTGATTTATATAATGACTTAGACGAAGAGCAGCGCGCTATGGTGCTACCGGGTTTAGCGCAAGCCGAACGTGAAGATTTACGTAAGCTGTCAAGTTATGCAGAAGGTACAGCAGGGGCGATAATGACCTCTGACTACGCCACCTTAAAAGAGCATTGGTTAGTTAGCCGTGCGCTTAAGCAGTTGCGCTTAGAAGCGCCAGATAAAGAAACCATTTATCAAACCTACGTGATTGATGGCCAGCGCCGTTTGCGCGGTACTGTGTCTTTGCGTGAGTTGATCTTGGCCTCTCCAGATACTCAAGTACGTGAGTTAATGCGTACCGAAGTGGTATCGGTAACCGTTGAAGAGAGCCAAGAGCAGGCCGCTAAGCAAATTCGTCATTACGACTTACTGGCTTTACCGGTGGTTGATGAGGTGCAAAAGTTAGTGGGCATCGTGACTTACGATGACGCGATGGATGCAGCCGTTGAAGAAGCCACCGAAGATGCGCAAAAAAGTGCCTCGGTAGGCAAGTTAGATGAAACCGTCGATCGCGTGAGCATTTGGGAGCTGTATCGAAAGCGGGTAATGTGGCTGGTATTACTGGTGTTTGGCGCAATGTTCTCGGGTGCTGGCATTGCTCACTTTGAAGATACCATTGCCAGCCATGTTGCCTTAGTGTTCTTTTTACCTTTGCTTATTGGCAGTGGCGGTAACGCAGGCTCGCAGGCGGCTGCGCTTATGGTACGTGCATTAGCAACCGGTGAAGTAGACAAAAATGATTGGTCCAAATTATTTGCGCGAGAGCTACTGGTTGGTTTGGCCTTAGGCTTAACCATGGCAGCGGCAGTTTATAGTGTTGGTGTATTTCGTGGTGGACCAGATGTCGCCATGATCGTTTCAATGTCGATGATTATTATTGTACTAGTAGGCTCACTAGTCGGTTTGAGTCTTCCGTTCTTGCTCAATAAGATGAAGATGGACCCTGCCACAGCATCGGGGCCTTTAGTGGCAACCATTGCTGATGTATCTGGGGTATTGGTGTATTTTGGGCTGGCCAGCATGGTGCTAGGTTTATAAAGCTGCCATAGCGAAGAAACAAAAAAGCGAGTACTAACACTCGCTTTTTTGTTGCCTTTATAAGGGCTATTTAGCTTTCTTTTCGCTGCTATTAGCTGGTTTTATTAAGCCAACACCTTCGCGAATAATCATTAGGCCTACGCTGACTAGCTTCACACAAACCCAAAGGAATACAACTAATACAATAACCTTAATAAAGGTTTGAAATATCTCGAAAAATTCTTCGCTTACTTGCTCGTTAATCGCGTCGGTATCTGCCATTAGCCATTCAAAGAAGCCTTGCATAAATGGGGCATCATGAGGCAGTGATACTAAACTGATGGTTTGAGGTAATACATAGGCTATTACTGCAATACCCACCACAATAAGCACAATGGCAATAATCAATCGTGAGCGGTCTAACGCCGTGTTCATATACATCCTTGAATTTTTACTAATAGTTTTATTGTTAGTTACCTTACTGTACTAACAAAATTGGTCAAGTGGCTTAATTAGCCTGCTCGATGCCAAAAGCCTGTTGTTGCTCTTCTAGCTGTTCTTGCAGGTCAAACCAGCTTAGCTCAGTTTCTTCGAGTTCGCTCTTAAGTTCTGCTTGTTGTTTTAACAATTTTTGTAGCTGATTTTTGTTATCGGCTTCGTACAGCTCTGGTTCAGCCATTTTTTGCTCGATGTCATCAAGCGTTTTTTGGGCTTTAGCGCTGCGCTTTTCTAAACTTTCTAATTCTTTACGAATGCCTTTAGTTTGCTGACGAAACTCGGCTTCGCGACGCTTTTGTTCTTTGCGTTGGCTTACCGGGTTAGCGCTATTTGCAGCACTAGCACTGCTGTTCTCTAATCTATTGGCTTGGGTAAGCCACTGCTGATAATCATCCAAGTCGCCGTTAAATGGAGAGACCTGTTGGCTATCTACCAAGTAAAACTCATCGGTGGTCGCACGTAGTAGGGCTCGGTCGTGCGAAACAATAATCATTGCTCCGGTAAACTCTTGCAGAGCCAGTGTTAGCGCGTGTCGCATTTCTAAATCAAGGTGGTTGGTTGGCTCATCCAGCAATAGCAAGTTAGGTTTTTGCCAAACTACCAAGGCCAATACTAAGCGGGCCTTCTCGCCACCGCTAAAGGGTGCAACTTGCTCGAGCGCTTTATCTCCCTGAAAACCAAAGCTGCCCAAATACTTGCGTAGTTCAGCCTCGGTGGAATTTGGTGCTAAGCGTTGCAAATGCTGCATGGGGGTATCGTCGGGGCGCAGTGTTTCAAGCTGGTGCTGAGCAAAATAACCCACTTTTGCCATTTTGTTTATTTCAACATTGCCAGCAAGTGCTTTAAGTTCGCCTGATAACAGCTTAATAAAGGTTGATTTACCAGCGCCATTACGCCCCAACAAGCCAATTCGGCTGCCGGGAACTAAGTTAAATTTAACCTGTTCTAAAATGGTTTTGTCTTCATAACCGGCACTCACCTTTTCCATAGTGAGCAAGGGCAGCGGCAAGTTGTCGGGCTCTCTAAAATGAAAGCTAAACTGCGAGTCGACATGTGCTTGGCTTATCACTTCCATTTTCTCTAGCGCTTTTAAGCGGCTTTGCGCTTGCTTAGCTTTGCTGGCTTTGTAACGGAAACGATCCACAAAGCTTTGCATGTGGGCGCGCTCGCGTTGTTGTTTCTCATACATGGCTTGTTGTTGAGCAAGCTGAGTAGCACGCATTTGCTCAAAGTCGGAGTAACCACCGGTATATTCGTTGAGCTTCTGATGCTCAATATGCACGATGCGATTAACGATGTTATCGAGAAAATCACGATCGTGCGAAATAAGGATTAAGGTTCCGGGATAGCGCTTTAGCCATTGCTCTAGCCATACAACAGTGTCTAAGTCTAAGTGGTTGGTTGGCTCATCCAGTAACAATAAATCGGAGCGAACCAGCAACGCTTGGGCTAAGTTTAGGCGCATTCGCCAACCACCAGAAAAATCACTCACACTTTGTTGTTGGCCGGCTTCGCTAAAACCCAAACCAGCCAGTAGTTCGGCAGCTTTGGTTTTTATCTGGTAGCCGCCAATGGTATCCATTTGGGTGTGCAAGGTGGCTATAAGCTCGCCTTCGCCTGATTCTTCAGCGGCGGCGATATCTTGTTCCAATTGGCGAAACTCTTGGTCGCCGTCAAGCACGTAATCAATAGCACTGCGTTGTAGCTCTGGTGTTTCTTGGGCTACGCTGGAAATTTCCCACTTGCTCGGTACTTTTAGGTCGCCTTCATCAACTTGCAGCTGATTTTTAAGCAAGGCGAATAACGAAGACTTACCGCAGCCATTTTGACCGACTAAACCCACTTTTTGACCAGCGTGAATAGTGAGGTTGCTTTCTGCTAATAGAAATTTGCTGCCGCGCTGCAGGCTTATGTTGTTGGCTACGATCATGGTTGTTGCTATGTGCTGCTAAAAGTATGCAATAATGCCGCTATGATAACCGATGCGGTGAATGCCGCATAGCAACATGGTAGTGCAAACTAGAGTTAACTATGGCAAGACATCGTTTTATTGCTGGCGCAGTATGCCCAGAATGTAGTGAACAAGATTCTATTCGTTTAATCGTTGAGCAAATCGACGGTGAAGAGCGCGAGCATATTGAGTGCGTAAGCTGTGATTACCGCGCCGAGCGTCCCAAGCAAGCTGCAGAAAAAGCAGAGCAAGATATCATAGGTTTGTTTAAGCCTTAATGAGGTTTTAGCCTTATCGACTTAAGCAATTTGCGGCTCTATTAAGGCATAGCATACCCGTTGATTTCGGTAAGCCATGATCATAATGCTTATTTTAGTCCAGTTAGCTCATCTGACTTTAAGTGAGAGATTTCCCCAGTATTGTTAAGCTGAAGTCTTGCTGATCCATTCGGGCTACATTAGGCAGTTGACCCCAACGTTGATATTCAAGCTTTTCGAATAGGGCTAGGCTAGGGGTATTGTGACTAAATATGAAGGCAAGTAGGATTTCTATTCCTAGCTCTTGGGCTAAGCTTTCGGCCTCAATTAACAACTTACCGCCTAAACCTTTACCACGTTGGCTTTCTGCTAGATATAAACTTATCTCAGCACTATGTTGGTAGGCTGGCCGACCATAAAAATCACTAAAACTTAACCAAGCAATCACCTCTCCTTTTTGTTCTAGCACATATAAGGGGCGCTTAGGATTTTGGTGCTGCTCAAACCAAGCTTGGCGAGAGGTCACCGTTTGTGGCTCTGTGTCTGCCGTTACTTTGCGTGAGGCTATCGTTGAGTTATAGATCTCAACGATGCTGGGCAGATCGGCCTGCTGGGCTAAACGAAATGAATGAGACATGGCCGCGCTTAATAGTGAGGAGGAGGCGTTTCTTGTTCTTGCGGAGCAACTGCTGCGCTGCCATCACCTTCAAACAGTTTGGCGCGAATCAATTTAAACTGGTGCTCTAAGGTCTCTAATTGGCTTTGTTGGCTTTGCAATGCAAGGTTTAGTTGCTCGATAGTGTCCTCTTGAAAGGCCAGTTTTGTTTCTAAGCGTTCAATAACACTTTCTAATTCTTGCTGATTCATACTACTTTTTAACCTGCCAAATTTCGACTAACCCACTGGAGCTTGCGCTCGCTAGTTGGCCATTATCAAGCATCGCTGCACTATACACAACAGCGCTTTTGGGGCGGGTTTTCTTGGTAGGGGTGACCAACCAATCTTGTAAGGCTTGGCCACTGGCAACATGCCAAAGGCTAAGCTTTCTGGCAGCTGAACCGGTGATTAGCCATTCACCATTATTAGTAAAGCTAACGTAAGAGAATATGTTTTGTCTGGCAGTGAGCTTGAGCTTACTCACTTGCTCGCCGCTAGGTAAGGCCCATACTCGCGCAAGTTTGCCGTTGTCAGAAGTAAAGGCATACTTTCCGTCAGATTCTAAAGCCACCGAGGAAACGCGTCCTTGATGAGGGAAACGCAAAATAACTTGCGCGGTTTGGGTATCCCAAAATAAAGCTTGGTAGTCGTTGCCGCCGGTGAGCGCATAGCGCCCGTTGGCCGACAGCGCAACAGCGTTGATTTTTTCGCTGTGGCCTAAAAACTCTAAGCGGCGGCCAGATACCAAGTTAAGGTGAATAACTTTGCCATCGCCTAGGCCAATAAGTACCTGCTGACCATTACTCGATAACGCGATATCACGGATGCTTGATTCACTAAGCTTCCAATAGCCTAGCGCTTGTCCGCTATTTATGTCCCACACCACAAAATCATCACGACTGGCGCTAATAGCAAACTGTTGGCCTTCGGCAATTTTAACTAAAAATACTTGGTTATTTTGCTGGTTTTGATGATCCCATTGAAACAGCTGACGTTGTTGCTTTACATCCCAAAGGCTTAAACCATGATGAATAGAAGAAACCAAACTCAAGCTACCATCACTCGAAAAATCGGCAGCATAAGCACCGTCGGTAGCTTGTTGCCAGCTACTTAGCGGGGGAGCATCGTCACTACAACTGCTGAGTAGCAAAGCGATGCCATAAATCACAAACAACTTAATAAATGTCATTTTTTTACGTTTTTTTACGGAACTGTCACTAGGTTGTGTTGACTAATAGGGTTAGTATAAGGGCTTTGTCGGCTAAGTGTTTAATTATTCATAATGATCTTGCACGCAATGCCACAGATTTAATGCGACTCTATTGGAGATAAATGAATGAAAAAGTATTTTGCCGTGTCGGTTTTAGCCGCCTCGATTTTTGCCGTAACTGGCTGTCAGGAAGAAAAAGCTGAAGCTCCAGCGGCAGCGCAAGTTGCCTTAGAAAATGTAGACCAGCAGCAAGCATACGCGATCGGTGCGTCTGTTTCTCGCTACATTGCGACAACTCTAGAACAGCAAAAAGAGCTTGGTCTTGAATTAGACAACGCATTGGTTCTTAAAGGTATGCAAGATGGACTTAGCGGCGAAGTTGCTATGTCTGAAGAAGATATTCAAGCTTCTCTTAAAGCACTAGACGAAAAGCTAGCAGGTTTAGTTGAAGCAAAAGCTGCTGAAGATGCAGCAGCTGCTAAAGCAGAAAGCGATAAGTACCTAGCTGATAATGCAGCGCGTGAAGGCGTAACGGTTACTGATTCAGGTCTTCAATTTGAAGTGCTAACTGATGCAGAAGGCGATAAGCCAAGCGCTGCAGATACTGTAACTGTTCACTACAAAGGTACCCTAACTGACGGTTCTACTTTTGATAGTTCTTACGATCGCGGCGAGCCAGCAACATTCCCACTTAACCGTGTAATTCCTGGTTGGACAGAAGGCGTTCAGCTAATGTCTAAAGGTGCGAAGTACAAATTCTTCATCCCTTCTGAGTTAGGTTACGGTGAAAACGGTGCTGGTAGCATTCCACCAAACTCTATCTTGGTATTCGAAGTTGAGCTAATTGACATCGAGAAAGCTGATGCTCCAGCTGAAGAAACGCCAGCTAGCTAATTAAGCGTTAAGCTAAACAAAAAACGCAGCACTAGGTGCTGCGTTTTTTTATGGCTAAGCAAAAATAAAAAAGACCGTCATAGGCCTTTACTTAAAATTATTCTGCGGCTGCGCTTTGCTGGCTATGTTGGTAAAGATGATCCAGTAGCTCATCTTCGATAGCAAAGCGAACTTCCATCTCTTGACCCAGTAGTGATAAATCTTTATCAAAACTACCAAGTTCTAAATCTTCGTTAACCTCAGCGTACTTATCATTAAAGGCTAGGGCAGTGTCGGTTGTTTCGGTGATTTGAGGGAGCAGCTTTTCTCCTGGAAGAGTATCGCCATCGTTGGCACATTCACTAACGATTTGCTCGTAGATTTCAAAATGCCCAGTGGAGGCGTAGTCAACTAACTGTTGGCAAAACTGGGTAATTTGAGGCAGTGCAGGTAAAGAGCGCTCGTCACTGTCGTAAGGTGGCAGCCCTGCTAATTCACAATAAGCGATGAGTAATTGTTTTCTGGCATCTAGCCAAGCATCAATAACTTGACTGGCGCCTCCCCATTTGGCTTGAGCTTGTTCTAGTTTGCTTAGCATCGCCCTTGCTCCTAGTTCCCTAATTTATGTAACTATAACTAAATAAAATCGCGGCTTTCGTCAACCGATATTTAGTTTAAGTGCGGCTTGGCTAAACATTTGTCAGTCGGGAAAAGCTTGTTATGTAGTGTAAGCTTGGTCATTATTCGCTAATTGAGCAAGCGCGCGATAAAAAGGACCAACCGTGAATAAGCAATTTGGCTGGTGGTTTTTCACCTGTGGTAACCAAATATTAGTTATTCCTCAAGGGGAGCGGATCCCCTATGGCGATGTTGACGATTTACCATTGCCTGACTTGGATTTTTCCAAAGTTGAACGTTTTTCCCATTATCAGGGGGAAGCATGTTTACGGCTTGAACTTGCCGAGCCTATTGATTTAGGCATGGGGGAGTGGATAGAGCTGCGTGCTAGCATGGCGTTACTAAATAGCCAGCTGTTTGACTTAGTGGGAAAAGCCCAACAATTTGCTTTATTTCTTAAAACGCATCGTTTTTGTGGGAGTTGTGGAGAGGCTTTAGAGCGAGTGGACTGGGAACTGGCAATGCAATGCCAACAGTGTGGCTTTCGCGCTTACCCACGTATTTCTCCGAGCATTATTGTATTAATTAGCCGCGGTAATAAAGTGCTGTTGGCAAATCATCGGCGTCATCAAAAACAAGAACAACCGATTTACACAGCCATTGCTGGCTTTGTGGAAGCGGGCGAAACCCTTGAGCATACTGTTCACCGCGAGGTACGCGAAGAAACAGGCTTACGGATAAAAAATCTGCGCTATTGGAAAAGCCAACCTTGGGCATTCCCGCATTCTTTAATGGCCGCTTATTTTGCTGAATACGATGAGGGCGAAATACAGATAGACCGTCGAGAATTAGCCGACGCACAGTGGTTTGATGTAAGCCAACTGCCACATTTGCCACCACCCGGCACCATTGCTCGCGAAATGATTGACCATTGGAGTGAGCAAGTTACCCACAATTAGTGATAATCCGGTGCAGAATTACCCATTGCTAGTGCTAAAGGCTTGAGTTGTTAAGGCAGCTAGTTACAATGCTCTAGCTAAAATTTTAGATAATTGGGAAAGGTATGTCGGAACTCAAAAACGATCGCTATTTGCGTGCACTGTTAAAGCAGCCAGTTGATGTGACACCAGTTTGGATGATGCGTCAAGCTGGGCGTTATTTGCCAGAGTATCGCGAGGTTCGCGCTGGCGCCGGTGATTTTATGTCGGTATGCCGTGATGCCGATTTGGCCTGTGAAGTGACCTTGCAGCCTTTACGTCGTTTTGATCTAGATGCCGCCATTTTATTTTCAGACATACTTACCATTCCCGATGCTATGGGCTTAGGTTTGTACTTCTCAACAGGAGAAGGCCCTAAGTTTGAACGCCCTGTCACTAGCAAAGCGCAGGTAGAGGCCTTAGGTGTGCCAGATCCTGAGCAAGAGCTGGGTTACGTAATGAATGCAGTTCGCACCATTAAACGTGAGCTAAAAGGTGAAGTGCCTTTGATTGGCTTCTCTGGTAGTCCCTGGACTTTGGCAACTTACATGGTTGAGGGCGGTACAACCAAATCTTTTGCAGGTATTAAGAAAATGGCCTTTAGTGAGCCAAAGACCCTGCATATGTTGTTAGATAAATTAGCTGACTCAGTAATTCTTTATCTGAACGCCCAAATCGCTGCTGGTGCACAATCGGTGATGGTATTTGATACATGGGGCGGGGTGTTGTCGCCACGTGATTACAACGAGTTCTCTTTGCAATACATGCACAAAATCGTGAGTGGTTTAACCCGCAATGTAAACGGCCAAGCTGTGCCGGTGACTTTGTTTACTAAAAATGGCGGTCAGTGGTTAGAGCAAATTGCTGCTACTGGTTGTGATGCGGTAGGCCTAGATTGGACTATAAATATCGAAGACGCTAAAAAGCGCGTAGGCGACAAGGTTGCCCTGCAAGGTAATATGGACCCATCAATGTTGTATGCGCCAGTAGAACGGATTCGTGAAGAAGTACAAACTATTCTGGCAGGCTTTGGTGAGGGGAGTGGCCATGTATTTAACTTAGGTCACGGTATTCACCCAGACGTAAACCCTGAGCATGCTGGGGCGTTTATTGATGCTGTGCATGAGTTTAGTGCTAAATACCACAAGTAGATTTTTGTGTGGCCCTGTCCACATATTACAAAGTTAAATAACACATATAAGCTGTATGCTTAGTTGTTACACTGAAAATCGCTCGCTATTGCAAGTTAATTTGCTATAGTGAGCATCTTAGAACTCTTTACGGATGAAGTTCGTTTATACCCGTAACAGAGAGCTTGATGTTATGAAATCCCCACTACAAATAAGCATTGTTGTTGTATTAGTGCTGATCGTTGTTGTCACCTACAAACTAAAAAGTGTTGGTGAATCGAATCTACATCCTTATATTTCTTCGCATTTTTCTAAAAGCGAACCAGAAAATCTTGCGCAACCTTTACGCTTAACGCAGACTGAGCGCATTAACTAAACAAATAGCGCTGTAATTGTTGTGATGTTTTTAAGCTTTCTGCTTATTGGTGCCATTGCTGGCTTAATGTCGGGACTGTTTGGTATTGGCGGCGGTCTAGTTATTGTGCCGGTGTTAATTGGTAGCTTTGGCGCAATGGGCTTTGCCAGTGATTCAGCCATTCACCTCGCTATTGGTACCTCTTTAGCGTCGATTATTGTTACCGCAAGTAGTGCCAGCTATGCCCATTACTGCCGAGGCTCGATTGACTGGCAAGTAGTGAATCGTTTAGGCATTGGACTAATTGTTGGCTCAATGTTTGGCGCTTGGCTTGCCACGCAATTACACGCCGATCACTTAAGTACTTATTTTGCTGGCTTTTTGCTGTTTATGGCTGCTTACATGGCGTTTGGTCGCACTCCTAAGGCACAAAAAAGTTTACCTGGGCCGCTTGGTACAGGACTGTTAGGCACACTGGTAGGAAGCATTTCAGCAATGTTTGGCATTGGTGGCGGTACCATAACCTTTCCTAGCCTTAGCTGGTTTGGTGTGCCAGCTCCCAAAGCCGTGGCAATTTCTGCGGTATGTGGCTTACCCATTGCGCTGGTAGGCACGATATCTTATATCTACAACGGTTGGCATGTTGCCGAACTACCTAGCTGGAGTTTGGGTTATGTTTATTTGCCGGCATGGTGTGGCATAGTATTAACCAGTTCTATTTTTGCTCGTTTGGGCAGTCGTTTGGCGTATCGCTTGCCAGCGCGACGCTTGAAACAAGCCTTTGCACTATTGTTGCTAATAATGGCAATTAAGTTACTCACAGAATAAGGTTTTATATATGAAGCAGTTGATGTTGGGCATATTGTTTTCCTTGAGTAGTATTTATGGCGCTTATGCAAACGATGAGGTATCTCAAGAGTATTTGGGCGAAGTGCTGGTGGAGTCTCGAGAAGGCCTTTATCAAGATCCTCCCGAGCAAGATTATGCGCGTTTAGTCGCTTTTGGTTTAGACACGCGTTATAGCGTTTTTGTGAGAAGTTGGTTGTACTTTGAGTTGCAAATGGTGACCCAAAAAATAAGCCTACAGCCAGACGATGAAGCAGCTAAAGCGCGCCAACAAATTCTTTTCAACTTACGCCGTCAAATTGATTTAGAATAAGCCCGATTTCAACAAGGAGTATGCATGTCGTTACTGTTAGCTATCACCATTTTGGTGTGTGATGTATTTGCCATCGTAAAAATCATAAAAAGTAGCGCTGAAGTAGGGCGTAAGTATTTGTGGGTATTTTTGATTTGCTTGCTGCCATTGGCTGGCTTTTTACTGTGGTTAGTTAAAGGGCCAAAAGATTAAGCCGATTTAACCTGCTCTAATAATTGCTGCATTTGTTGGTTGTTATAATCTAACACCACTAATTCGGAGCGAAATAGAGCAGGCAGTTCTACTATTGTAATTGCCACCAATAAGCCTAAACCAAGCAGCCCAGCACCTAAGGCTACCAGTAGTATTGCAATTATGGATATTACTAAATTAACCGCACCACGTAGCCATTTCCCCAAATAAAAATGATGCAAGCCAGCCAATAACAGGTAGTTAAGCACTGCGTAGCTGTCGGGATCTTTCACTTGTTTTTGCCAGAGCTGATAAAAATGCTTGCGTTGCTCTTGAGGCAACAGAGCAATTTGCTCCCGCAATTGCTCTTGCCGCTGTTCGACTTGCTCGCGATTCAACACCTTTAACGACCTAAAGTGACAATTACCGTTTCGCGGCTCCAAAAAAGCCAGAAACGGCGATTTTCGATTACCTGAAACACCAACTGCCAGCCATCAGCGGCTTCTTTATTTAAGGTAGCTTCTACTTTTTGCAAGGGCATGCCCGATGCGCCTAAAAACAGGGTGCCAAGAGCGCCTTCGGTAATTGCTAAAACTTTGTATTCTTTAAACGCCATGATTTCTCTCTTCATTTAACTTTAGCGTCGACTATAAGCTATGCTTAAAAGCAAAACCATCATTAACCACTAAACAAAAGCTATGCTAATGTTAATTAACGGATGTTGTTTTGAACAATATGTTTTTAAAGGGGTTGTTAGGCAGCGTCCGGAACTGAGTACATAGGTAGAAGTGCTTTAGCTAGGCTAAAGTTGCTATTTGTTGGTTTATTTGTTGCTATTGTTACGTAAATGGCTAAGCCTTAGGGACCTACTATGAAAGTAACCATGCTTTATTACGATGAGGATAACCCGTTGTTGTTGCAACAGCAGGTATTGTCGGGGCTAAACCAAAGCAGTAAAGGCCGGGTGATTATTCCTAATGACGATAAAGTGGGTAAAATTATTATCGCTATTCTTGATGGAGAGGTGAAGGTGCTTAACTCTCTGGGAGATCGCGCGTTTGCGGCTTTTGACTTAGAAAAGCAAATTGCTTTTGAAGGTGACTCGTAAACACAGCTAAAGGCAGCGAGCCTTCGCTGCCTGCCGTTTCTGGCTAATAGCCCTTCGAAAAATCTACTCTATCGGTTAATTCTTCCCCTGCTAAATAGTTCTCCAACTTGCTAGCAAATAGCTCAATGATATCGCTCACTCGGCTGGGTGCTGCGATATGGGGCGTAATAATACAGTTACATTGCGACCATAAAGGGTGGTTTTTAGGCAACGGTTCTGGGCTAGTTACATCCAAAATAGCGGTAGCTTTGGGCTTGGCTTTTAAAAAGGCGAGCAATGCCGCTTGGTCTACTGTGTCTCCGCGACCGACATTAAAAAACACCACCTCATCGGCCAAGCTAGCAAAAAACTTCTCGTTTAATACACCAAGGGTTTGCGGAGTATTAGGCAACACCGCAACCACTACTTTAGCGGTGGCACATATTTGTTTATGTTGTTCAAAGCTGGCTACTTGGGTAAACGGTGCTTTGGCTGCGCCGCTGTGGCTTAGAGCAACCGTGCGCATGCCAAAATGATTAGCGGTGGTTGCCAAGTGTTGGCTAATGTTGCCACTACCAACGCTGCAAAATGTAAGACCTTGCAAACTAAGGCCTGGTTGAGTTTTCCATAGCGCTTGCTGTTGTTGATATTGATAAGTTTGATGCTGCTGAGTGTGAGCTAATAGGTAAGAAAATACATATTCGCTCATCAAGGGGCCAAATACACCGCGGCTATTGGTAAGTATGTAATGTTGAGGTAGGTGATTTTTTAGTAGCGCATCGACACCCGCAAAACTAGAGTGCAACCATTTCAAGTTTGGCATTTGGGTGATGATGTTGGCTGCCTCGCTAGGAGTAGCTAATAGGATTTCACTCGCCAACGCTGCTTTGTTCAACAAGCTTGCTTGTTCTGCGTAAAACCATTGGCATTGAGGGAAACGCGGGCTTAAAGCCTCGACATACCGCTGAGCTTGAGGAGTTACAATGGTAATTTGCATAGGGCACCTTGTGGTTGAATAAGACTAAACTTCGCTAAGCAAGCGTGCTGGTGTTAAGCTGAATAGCAAATTAGCCCTGATTATCTTAATCGTTTTATTGAGTGCGGAGCAAACCATGCTTACCCCTTGTGATATCGACCGTTTAGCCCAGTTAAGCAGTAAGCAACAATCACTTTATTGTTTAGCTTTATGCCAACGCATGGCGCCAAATTACTTATTGTTTTGCCAAGCTGTAGAGCTGGAACATGACAGTGACTTTAACAAATTACTCAGTCTATTTTGGGAAAGCGCGCTTCATCCTAAAACCAAAATTAACTTTTCTGCTCAGCGTGAGCGCTTTGATAGCTTAATCCCAGACCCACAGAGTTACGACATGTATGGCGTTTATCCTGCCTTAGATTGTTGTGTGGTGGTGGAGTGCCTATTTAATGCTTTACTTGAACCAACTGGTCAAGAAGCTGAACAAGCTAGTCAAACCTCATTAGCTAGTGTTTTAAGCTTGTTAGAGCTGCAATTTGGAGAACAAACAGAACAAGAGATCTTGGCGCAAGATTTAGTGATACAAGAGTTGGCTTTTCAAAGTGAATTACTTGACCTAATCGAGCAACTTGAACTAGGCAAAGCGTCTATGCAAGCCTTGAAAACGCTGGCTGCTAACCAAGGTGTGAGCAATTTAGGGATCTGTTTAGAAGACAATGCTTAAGGAATAATCCTCTTTTAAGCGGTGTTTTTGTGACTGTTTACGCATAAATTGGTTAAAGCCCCGCCAAACAAGGCTCTAAAGAAGAAAAACTCTTTGCGCAGCGTTTTTTTTTCTCTTAAAGTGAAGCTGGATTATTTAAAAACGAACATAAAGGATTTAGACATTATGAACAAAACTGAACTAATTGATGCTATTGCTGAAAAAGCTGACCTATCTAAAGCTCAAGCTAAACTAGCACTAGAAACAACTTTAGGTGCAGTAACTGACGCGCTTAAAGAAGGCGACCAAGTTCAGCTAATCGGCTTTGGTACATTCAAAGTTAATCATCGTGCAGCGCGCACTGGTCGCAATCCTCAGACTGGCGCTGAGATTCAAATTGCAGCAGCCAATGTACCTGCCTTTGTAGCTGGTAAAGCATTAAAAGACGCTGTTAAATAGTTTCTTTAAAACCAGCCCTCAACTCTGAGGGCTGGTTTTCTTCGATATCTCCTTTCCCATCTCTAGACACTTTCAGTAAGATACCTGCAATACCTACTCAATTGGCTAGCGCCTAAATTGAATTAATCTTGTAACTCTTAGGAATTGTATGAAAGCCTTATTGGTCGTGGCACACGGAAGCCGCCGTCCTCAATCAAATCAAGAAGTGGTTGAGCTTGCAAAACAGTTGGCTGAAAAGCTAAGTCATTACTCTCAAGTACATGCTGCTTTTTTGGAATTGGTTGAGCCTACGATTCCACAACAGATAGAACGTTGTTACCAGGCTGGCGCTAAGCAAATAACTTTGTATCCGCACTTTTTAGCCGCTGGTACACATGTGGTGAATGACCTGCCACGTATTATCGAACAAGCCACCAACGAGCATCCAGACCTAACTATAGAGCTGTTGCCACATTTGGGCGGCTTTGATGGCTTGGCCGAGTATATTAGCCAAGCGCTCTAGTTGATATTGGTTGAGCTGAGTTCGCTCGGCTTGGCCTTATAGTTTGCTAAAAGTAGCAAGCCACAGCTTCAAGTTCGCTGTGGCAACTTAGCCGAGCTTTTATACCAAAAGCTTTATGTGGCCTGTCTAGTTGGGTTTACTTAAGCCGTATGCTTAGACTCTGAAAAATCGCGTAGTCGCTCTAGCAACTGAGATAAATAATGCGGGTGTGCCAAGCGCAGTAAATCATTCCAATTGCGATAAGTGAGTGTTTCTTTTAGCAGCAACACTACTTTGGTTAGCGGGGCCGATCTAAGTAGCTCTGGACGATACAGGTAGTCACCTCCCTCTTGTACAAACCAAGAACTCGATTCGAAATGCTCAAAAAGCTGCTGGCGCTCGGCTGTTTCTCTAAGTACGGCCAGTTGGTTTAGCTGATCAAGTGAGCGAATGCTTAGGCTTATGCCGGCTAACTCATCAATGTGATGTTGCTGTGGCAAGCTGCGCAGAGAGAACAAATGTTCCATTAATGCTTGCGATGCATTAGACGGGGTTTGGTTGGACGGGTAGGGAACTACGTTGTCGATACTCATCGGCTATCTCCTAGTTTCAACCTCCTTGTTGATTAATATTGCAGCGTTATTGAGTGAATGATAGCGCTTTCAAAAACTCAATCAAGCAAATCACGGTTATTGCTGGTATGTAAAAAATGAATAAGTTAATTAAACCCAAGAAAACTTTTACAAGAAAAAGTAAATAAGACTAAGGTCGAGGTGTAGATGTAATAAACTTCGTCTAGGCTGTTTGTTTATCATCTCTAAAATAACTAGAAACACCAGTTGCAGGGAGCACACAATGCAAGACTACCAAGCCAAAGACATGGCGTTGTCATTATTACCCACAAGAAGACGACGCAATAGAAGAAATTCTCTGGCTAAATCGGACCTAGATGTAAACGTTTCCACTAAGCTTAGAGACAATCAGCAAGTTAATAAGAGAGCATTTTCCACTGTCTCCGAGAGTTGTATTGCTCAGTGCTTAGACTGAGATCTAGGTCTGCTAACTAAGTAGCGGCTACGTTTGCTGATAATACTTGGCAAAGCGGCTGCGTTTTGTTGTAGTGTGGCAACGTTTATTTTGAGAGATAGTTATGAAAGTTGCTAAAGACACAGTGGTTCGCTTTGAATATACCTTACATGAAACCGATGGTGCTCTATTAGAGAGCACTAATGGCGAAGCTGTAGCTTATTTACACGGGCACAAGTCGATGATTCCTGCCATTGAAGAAGGCTTAGAAGGTAAAGAAGCCGGTGCTGAAGTAACCTTGAGCTTAGCCCCAGAAAATGGCTACGGTGTGCGCAACGAAGAAGCCGTGGAGCGAATTTCTGTTAAGCACTTACAGGGCGCTAAAAACTGGAAGGCCGGTATGCCAGCAGTTGTGCAAACAGAGCAAGGGCCACGTCAAGTTACGGTAGTTAAGGTTGGCAAGTTTATGGCGACTATTGACACCAACCACCCCTATGCAGGCAAACATTTAGACTTTGCTATTAAGTTAGTTGAAGTGCGAGCCGCCAGTGAAGAAGAGATCTCTCATGGCCACGCCCATGGTGCTGGTGGTCATCAGCACTAAACGGTCTACTCGCGCAGCAATGCTGCGCGAGCGTTAGTTTAAGCGGGTTGTGGCTGGCGTTGTTCCTCAGTGATTAGTTGCTGATTGAATGCACACAACAGGGCTTTAAGGCTGGCGGTTAGTATGTCTTTATCAATTGCTACACCTAGGTAGCGTTTGCCGGCTATTTTGGTTTCTATGTAACATACTGCTTCTGCTTCAGCGCCTTTACTCAAGGCATGCTCGTTATAGTCTAGCACTTCTATCTGTTGCTTAAACTCGGCGGCTAATCCATTCACAAAGGCTGCTAAAGCGCCGTTACCACTGGCTTGAATATCACAGCGCTGCTGCTTACGCTCAATCAATACTTGGATCTGCTCTTGTTGTTGGTAGTTAACCTGATAATTAGTTAACTTGTAGCCCTGCGCTTGCTCCAAATAGTGATTGTTAAACAATCTCCAAATTTTCTCAGGACTGATTTCTTCACCACTTTTTTCTGCATCGGCTTGCACTATCGCGCTAAATTCAATTAAGGCCCAACGAGGTAACTGAATGCCGTAATCCTTATCTAAAATGTAAGCAATGCCGCCTTTACCCGATTGACTATTAATGCGGATCACTTCCTGGTAATCGCGGCCCAAATCAGCCGGGTCTATAGGTAAGTAGGCAACATCCCAGTGTTGGTCGGCTTGTTGAATATCTAAACATTTCTTAATTGCATCTTGATGGCTGCCCGAGAAGGCAGTAAATACCAGCTCGCCCACATAAGGGTGGCGTGGGTGAACCGGCAATTGGGTGCAAAACTTCACTACTTGTACTATTTCGTCGATGTCGGCTAGATCTAGTTTAGGATCGATACCTTGGCTATAAAGGTTCATTGCCATGGTTACGATGTCCATGTTACCAGTGCGCTCGCCGTTGCCTAGCAAAGTCCCTTCAACGCGGTCGGCTCCGGCTAGTTGGCCCAACTCAGCTGCTGCAATGCCACAACCTCTGTCGTTGTGAGTATGCTGGCTAATAATAATGTCTTCGCGATGGGCAATGTGCTGAATAAACCATTCGATTTGGTCGGCATATACATTGGGAGTAGACATCTCAACGGTAGCGGGCAAATTAAGAATGATTTTCTGCTGTGCTTTGGGGCGCCACTGGGCCACAACCGCGTTGCAAATCTCCACGGCAAAGTCTAACTCAGTGCCGGTAAAACTCTCGGGGGAGTACTGAAATTGCCAATTAGTGTGTGGATTTTGATCGGCATGTTTTTGTAGCTCTTTAGCGCCTTGCACTGCAATATTAATGATGCCAGCTTTGTCTAGTTTAAAAACCTTATCGCGCTGCACTTTTGAGGTGGAGTTGTACAAATGCACAATGGCATTTTTTGCTCCCTTCAAGGCTTCAAAAGTACGGCTAATCAAGGCCGGACGAGCTTGAGTTAATACTTGAATCGACACATCATCAGGTATTTGATTTGTTTCAATTAACCAGCGTACAAAATCATAGTCTGTTGTAGAGGCGGCTGGAAAGCCCACTTCTATTTCTTTAAAGCCTAATTTTATTAGCAAGGCAAACAAACGCTGTTTTTGCTCTACCGACATCGGCTCGATTAGGGCTTGGTTGCCATCACGTAAATCTACACTACACCATTGTGGAGCTTGATTAATGCTGTTGTTTGGCCATTGGCGATTGGTCAACGCGACCGGTTTAAATGAAGCGTATTTATTGTGATTAAACTGAGACATTGCGACATCCTTGATATTGGAAAGAAAAATAGAAAAGCCAGTTTGCAGCCAGCGCTTGGCTAGTTAATGCGCTGACTGTGGCTTAGTCGCAGAGTGAAAGTCATAGTGTTTATCCCAGAAAACTAATATGGATAAAGTGTAAAGAAAAACCTAGGGAGAGTGCTTGCTAAGATTGTTGGATATGAAGTGTTTTGAGCAATTATTGCTTGCCTTTGTGAAAAGGTAAGCAATAATTGTCTCTATAGGGACTTTATTGTAGTGTCGAGAAGATTACTGAACAGTTTTGTTGTAAACACGAACCGCTTCATCGGAGTGGTTAAATAAATAACAATCCGACAGTTCACAGCTAAGCGTAATGTCGGTAAAGCGAGCAACTTGGTGATCGCCATTTACGTGCACTTTAATCCCATCAATATCACCTAGCTGACCAAATAAGTAGGTAGCATTACCTAGGCGTTCACTTACTTCGTTTTTGAAGCCAAGTTTTAGTGCGCCTGTATCATCTAAACGCAAGTGCTCGGGGCGTATGCCCAACTTGAGTTCTTCGCCTACGGTTACGCTGTTATCGCGAACTGTAATAGTGATGTGTTGGCCATCTGCCAATTGGATATCAGCTTGGTCGCCTTCCAAGGCATGAACTTTACAAGGCATAAAGTTCATCTTTGGTGAGCCAATAAAGCCAGCTACAAACAGATTCTCAGGGTAGTTGTAGAGCTCAAGTGGCGAGCCTACTTGTTCAATATTACCGGCCCGTAGCACCACAATTTTGTCGGCTAAAGTCATTGCCTCAACCTGATCGTGGGTTACATAAATCATCGTGGTTTGAAGTTCTTTATGTAGCTTGGCTATTTGTAAACGCATTTCAACCCGCAATTCAGCATCTAGGTTAGAAAGAGGTTCATCAAAGAGGAAAACACGAGGATCACGAACGATCGCGCGTCCTATCGCAACCCGCTGACGCTGACCACCAGATAGCTCTTTAGGGGTTCTTTGTAACAAGTTTTCCATCTGCAAAGTTTTTGCAGCCATGTTCACCCGCTTATCGATTTCAGCTTTTTCTACGCCGTTCATCTTCATGCCAAAACCCATGTTCTCGGCAACCGTCATGTGTGGGTAAAGGGCATAAGATTGGAATACCATTGCAACCCCGCGCTCTGCGGGGTCAACATTGTTAACTACTTGATTATCAATGCTTAACTGGCCGCCTGAAATGTCTTCTAGACCAGCAATCATACGCAGTAGGGTAGACTTACCGCAGCCCGAGGGCCCAACAAATACTACAAACTCTCCGTGTTTAATATCTAGGTCAACGCCGTGAATCGTTTCAATTTTGGCGTAGCGTTTCACTAAGCCGGTAAGTGTTATATCTGCCATTTTCTATCCCTATCTTTGGTTGCTTTTAAATCTTAGCAACGGAACAAGTATGATGTTGATCATAAATCTTACTTTACCTTAACATTCTCCTTGTGAAAACGTTTACTTGTCACAATTTTTGATCTAAGTTTGATTATAACAATAGTTAATTGACTACTCGTAAGGGTGGTTAAAATTGCTGAAATGCGATGTGTATCAAGGGTAAACCGCTATTTATAGCTATATTGTTTGATACCTGCAGGCAAATAAGGAACATGGAATGGCGTCGAGTTCTTCAAATAAATCTCCAGAAAATGCTGTTAATTCAGCCTCTGAGTTGGTTGCGGGTAAACGATTACGCGCTAGTGATGTCGCACCTTGGATGTTTTTAGGTCCGGCATTAATCATTTTTTCCATTTATGTGTTGTTTCCAGTTTTAGAAAGTATCTGGCTCAGCTTTTTTGAATGGGATGGCCTGGGTGAAAAAACCTTTATTGGGTTTGGAAACTACATCGAATTGTTCGACAGCGATCAGTTTTGGACAGCCTTAACCAACAACATTATGTGGATGGTGTTGTTTATGCTGGCGCCGCCCATGGGCTTAGCTATTGCACTATTTCTTAACCAACAGGTTTACGGAATTCGCCTGGTAAAAGCTTTGTTCTTTTTCCCCTTTGTTATTTCGCAAGTTGTTGTAGGTTTGGTGTTCTCTTGGTTCTATGACCCAAGCTTTGGTGTTTTGAATAGTGTGATCACTTTCTTTGGTGGCGATCCGGTTTCTATTCTTGCCGACGAAGACTTGGTGACTTACGGCATTATCGCCGCCGGGCTTTGGCCTCAAATCGCTTATTGCATGATTTTGTACCTCACAGGCCTCAATAACTTAAATCATGAGCAACTTGAAGCTGCGCGTTTAGACAACGCCAAGGGCTGGAAAATGCTGTGGTACATCGTGTTACCGCAATTAAGGCCAGCAACGTTTATTGCCATTGTGGTAACCGTGATTGGCGCACTACGTTCATTCGACTTAGTGGCCACTATGACCGCGGGTGGTCCGTGGGGCAGCTCAACAGTATTAGCATACATGATGTATGAAGAATCAATTTTCAACTATCGCATGGGTTACGGCGCAGCGGTGGCTGTAGTGCTATTTTTAATTATGGATATCTATATCGCTTACTTCTTGTGGCGGATGATAAGGAGTGAGAAATAATGTACCCACGTCCTATAGAAAAGGCGTCTGCCTTCACTAACATTAGCTACCGTGTGGCATTGCCCATTTCGATTGTTTTGTGGCTACTGCCATTGCTAGCAGTAATGGCAACCTCGGTGCGCTCGCTTAACGATATTAACCAAGGTAATTACTGGGGCTGGCCAAGTGAGTGGATGTTAATTGAAAACTACACTCAGGTATTTACTTCAACGCCGATGTTCCAGTACCTGATGAATAGCTTAATCATTACTCTACCAGCAGTAGCCGGTTGTGTAGCCTTGTCTACCATGGCGGGATTTGCCCTAGCTAAATACAACTTTAAGGCTAACATTTGGATCTTTGCCACCTTTATTGCGGGTAACTTTGTGCCGTTTCAGATTTTGATGATTCCAGTGCGTGATTTAACCATTCAGTTTGGTTTATACGATACTCACTGGGCGCTTATTTTATTCCATGTGGCCTTTCAAACAGGGTTTTGTACCTTGTTCATGCGTAACTTTATTGTTGGCTTACCTACCGAGCTGATTGAGTCTGCGCGAGTAGAAGGTGTAAGTGAATTTAAGATTTTTTGGCACATTGTATTGCCATTGGTAAAACCGGCTACAGCAGCGTTAGCGGTACTGGTATTTACCTTTATTTGGAACGATTTTTTCTGGGCCTTAGTACTGGTACAAAGCGATGAAGTGCGACCAGTTACCGCCGGTCTCAGTGCGTTGCAAGGTCAGTGGTTGGCATCATGGCAGTTGATCTCAGCTGGTGCAGTAGTAGCGGCCTTACCTCCGGTCATACTATTTTTTACCATGCAACGTCATTTTATTGCTGGGTTGACCCTCGGGGCAACTAAAGGCTAAACACACCCTCAAGCAATAATGAGGGAAGTAAATAAATCCTGCTCAAGGACAACAAAACTAAAGGAATGTAAATGATGAGTAAACTAAAACAATGTGGTCAAGCCTTAGCGCTAGCTACTTTAATTGGTGGCTATGCTAACGCTGGCGAACTGATTATTAACTCTGACGCTTCTGACCCTGCACCTAAAGCCGCATTTGCAGAAATCATTGCTGAATTTGAAAAAGAGTACCCAGACATTAAAGTGAAGTACAACTTGTACGATCACGAAGCCTACAAAACTACCATTCGTAACTGGCTAGTAACCTCGCCGCCTGATGTTGTGCATTGGTATGCAGGTAACCGTATGAAAGCCTTTGTTGATAAGGGCTTGTTTGAAGATGTGAGTGACCTTTGGCAACAAAACGACATGGCTGCAGATTTTGCAACAGCTGCGCCTGCGATGACTATTGATGGTAAGCAATGGGGTGTTCCTTATACCTATTACCAATGGGGCATTTACTACCGTAAAGACATTTTTGAAAAATATGACATCGAAGAACCCTACCTATGGGAAGAGTTAGTTGAGGCGTCAAAAATTCTTAAAGAGAATGGCGTAGCGCCTATCGCTATTGGTACTAAGTACCTTTGGACTGCCGCCGGTTGGTTTGATTACATGAACCTCCGTGTAAATGGTTTGGATTTCCACATGGAATTGATGGATGGCAAAGTGCCTTACACTGATCCTCGTGTTGTGAAAACCATGGAAAAATGGAAAGAGATGATTGAACCTGGTTACTTCTTAGAGAACCACGCATCATACTCATGGCAGGAAGCACAGCCGTTCTTATACAACGGTGAAGCGGCGATGTACTTAATTGGTAACTTCATTACCCCTAACTTCCCAGATGAAGTGAAAGATAAAATGGGCTTCTTCCAGTTCCCAATTATCGACCCAACGGTAGGTGTAGCAGAAGATGCACCGATGGATACCTTACATATTCCAGCTAAAGCCAAAAACAAAGAAGATGCTAGAAAATACCTAGCGTTTATGGCGCGTCCTGAGAATCAAACTAAGATCAACAAAGCCTTATTACAAATTCCACCTAACAAAAAAGCTAAAGCTGAGGACAATGAGTTCTTAAATAAAGGTGTGGCGATGTTAGGCTCGGCATCTGGAACGGCGCAGTTCTATGACCGCGATACTGATCCTGCTATGGCTAAAGCCGGTATGAAAGGTTTCCAAGAGTTTATGGTACACCCAGATCGCTTAGATAAGATTTTAAAAGGTCTTGAAAAAACACGTCAGCGTACGTTTAAGTAATCCCAGATAAACTTCCCTTAACTATATATCCATAATAAAAAGCCCTGTTTAACAGGGCTTTTCTTGTTTAGAAGTTAAAGGCTGCACCAATATACAGGCCCTTAGTAAAATCTAAATCTGGTTCGTTAGCGTAACGGAATTGAATGGCGCGATAGCCAAGGTATACATCTGCCTGCGGCATGATTGAGTAAGCAATCTTAGCGTCTAAATCGTAGTAACGGTTTAGCTCGCTGCTGGTTAATACCGAAGGAGCATAATAGGCGCTGCCCGATATTTTTAGGTTTTGGGCAACGGCAATGCTGTAATCGCCACCAATGGCAAAGGCATGTGGGTTTTCACGGTGGTTAGCCCACAGCTTGGTAAATTTTGCGCCAATGGCAAATTTATGGATGTCTTGTTGGTGAGTCGCTTTTATGCCGAAATCTGCTAAATCACCCTCTGGGCGAGAGTACATGTAGTTAGCTGACATCTCTGCACCAGGTGCAATTTGCGTTGCAAAACCTGTTTCAAAAACGTCGTTATTAAGATCAAACTTAATTGAACTCGCCAAGGCTGCGGTACTACTTACAGCGAATAGACTCGCCGCTAACAAAGAACGCTTAAACATAATTCTCCTACAATAAGCTCTAATCAGACAAAAACGCGGCGATCATACCATTTATCTAAGTTATTATCTGATTACATTGCATTTATCGAATATAAAATCTAACAAACCTAAGTCTTCAGGTTATTTACACAAGCTGCTTAAGCACTGCGTTAGGCTTTTAAAACAAAGTAAATCACTTATCTGTAGCAAAAATCAGTGACGATGCTAATTGTGGCCTATAGTTAGGCTGCAGCAAGATGACTTGCATTTGTCACTAAATGTTTGAAAAGGAGAGCAAACATGCCGTTGTTTAATCGATTAATTGCCGAAGGGATCGGCACGTTTTGGTTGGTATTAGGTGGATGTGGTAGCGCAGTTTTAGCCGCAGCCTTTCCAGAAGTAGGTATTGGTTTAGTAGGTGTGTCGATAGCCTTTGGTTTAACCGTGCTGACTATGGCCTTCTCCATTGGCCACATTTCTGGTTGTCATTTAAACCCTGCCGTTACCATAGGCTTAACGGTTGCTGGGCGTTTTTCTAAAGTTGATGTGTTTCCTTACATTTGTGCCCAGTTACTGGGTGGCTTTGTGGGGGCGATTATTTTGTATTTAATTGCCAGTGGTAGCGGTGATTACGACCTAGCAAGTCATGGTTTGGCCAGCAATGGCTACGACATGCACTCACCGGGTGGTTATACATTAGTGGCCGCATTGGTATGTGAGATAGTGATGACCTTTATGTTTCTATTCATTATTTTAGGTGCCACCGATGAACGCGCACCAGCGGGGTTCGCCCCTATCGCAATTGGCCTGGGTTTAACTCTTATTCATCTGATATCTATTCCGGTTACTAATACCTCGGTTAACCCAGCACGAAGCACCGCCCCTGCGCTAATTGAGGGTGGCATTGCCTTGGGGCAACTTTGGTTATTTTGGGTAGCTCCTATTATTGGGGCTGTGTGTGCTGCACTTATGTACAAGCAAGTGTCGGCTAAAAACTAGCTGTTTATTCGGTTCAACACTTTAAAGCCTTTCTTATTTGAAAGGCTTTTTTATTGCGCTTGGTTTAGGGCTTAAACGCAGTATGAGTCAGGCTAAGGCTCTGTTATCATTCTGTTAATGAAACTAAAGTATGACTTTAGGTTTCAGCGACACAACATAATAATAATCACTAAAGTACTACCTACACATAAGGATTTACCATGAGAAAAGGATTGCTCTGTTTTACTGCGTTATTGGCGAGCTGTTTGTCTATTAATGCTATTGCAGAAGGCAAGGTTTATAAGCTTAAGCTAGCTGAATCTTGGCCAACTAAATTCCCGTTGCTTGATACTGGGGTGCAACGCTTTGCCAAAATGGCCGAACAGATGTCGGATGGGCGGCTGGTGATTCGTGTTGATTCTGCCAACAAGCACAAAGCGCCTTTGGGTATTTTTGATCTTGTGAAAAGCGGCCAGTATGACATGGGCCACTCGGCGTCTTACTACTACAAAGGCAAAGTGCCTAACACCATGTTTTTTACCACCATGCCTTTTGGTATGACGGCGATGGAGCAACACGCTTGGTATAGCTATGGTGGTGGCAAAGAGCTAATGGCAAAGGTGTATGAGCCGCATAACTTGCTAACCTTCCCAGGTGGCAATACTGGGGTGCAAATGGGCGGCTGGTTTCGCAATGAAATTAACAGTGTAGATGATCTACAAAATCTGAAAATGCGTATCCCAGGTTTTGCTGGTGAAGTGCTGGCTAAACTAGGCGCTACGCCAGTAAACATTCCGCCAGCTGAGTTATATACCGCGCTTGAGCGTAATACTATTGACGCCCTAGAGTGGGTTGGGCCTTCGCTAGACTTACGTATGGGCTTTCACAAAATTGCCCCTTACTACTACACCGGTTGGCATGAGCCAGGTTCAGAGAACATGTTTCTTGTGAACAAGAAGAAGTTTGAATCTCTACCAGCAGATTTGCAGGCCATTTTAGAAACGGCAATGCGCGCCACAGCCTTTGATATTTATGTAGAAGCCACAGCAATGAGCACCAATAACTGGGCAACCATGTTGCAAGAATACCCAGACATTAAAGTGCGCACCTTTCCTAAAGAAGTTCTCACTGCATTGAAAAAAGCCAATGATGAGTTGCTAGCGGAACACGCCGCTCGTGATCCATTGGCTAAAGAGATTATCGAGTCGCAGCAAAGCTTCACTGAAAAAGCGCGTGCTTACACACTTATTTCTGATCTTGGTTACCTAGAGAGCACTAAAGATTTGTAAATAGCGAATAATAAAAAAAGCGGCTTAAGCCGCTTTTTTGTACTTGATATTGCTTACTGGTTAATTTGAATAACAATGTTACCAGTAGCACCTGCTTGCATAACTGCTTGATGGGCTAAAGTGGTGTCGGCCAACTTAAAGCTTTGGCTTATTACTGGACGTACAAAACCGGCTGTGGCACCTGCATATATTGCCGAGTGTATTTGAGTGAGCTGTTTGCTATCGGCATTTGCTAGCGCCATACCCATTACGCAGGCGTCTCGCGCCATTAAATCGCGCGGATTAATTTCTACGCTGCCGCGACTACCTATTATTACTACTCTTCCACCTTTATTAAGCAAGGGGAGGTCATCGCCTAGGTTTTGATTTGCCAGCATCTCCAAAATGACATCAACCGCTCCGGCTTGTTGTAGTGCTTGATAATGTTCTGTTTGGTGGTGATTGGCCACAACGTCTGCACCTTGTTGTTTCAATAAGGCTAAACCTGCATCACTACCTGCAGTAGCAAATACTCTGCACCCTGCCGCTTTGGCTAATTGAATTGCCGCCAAACCTACTCCGCCACTAGCGCCATGAATCAATGCTGTTTCAGCTGCTTGAACCTTGGCGCGAATAAACAAAGCTCGCCAAGCTGTTGCGTAAGGTGTGCCCAAACACGCGCCTTGTTCAAAGCTTAAGCCATCGGGAAGGGCGTGAACTTGCTGTGGGCTAGCTAAACATAATTCAGCACTGGCGCCACTTATGGTACCTGCACAATACACGCGTTGCCCTAACTCGAAGCCTGTTACCTTGGCGCCCAACTGGACAATAGTACCTGCGGCGTCTTTTCCCGGAGTATGGGGAAACGTAGCGGTGTAATTGTTAGTACCAGCAACGATGTAAGTATCTACAGGGTTCACGCCAGCGGCCTCAACCTTTATGAGGATCTGCTCGGCATTTGCTTGTAAGTCGTCAATTTGGTTAAGGCTCAGTGTGTCGCCATGATGTTGAGCTTGGATAGCTTGCATTGTTACTCCTTTTATTTAGGGGCGTTGTTTTTTCCTAGCGTAGCTCAATTAATTGCAGGAAAAGCTGAGTGAAGTAACAGCTTAATGATCTTTTTGCTGTTAGTTAGCAAAGAATTTTTGAATAGCGTGCTAAGAAAAATGTAATGAAAGTGTTTTCAAAGAGGCGGCTTGGTAATTTTATTACCAAAAGATAAATTTAATAATGTAAAAATTAAATTTCATAATACTAAATGTGCGTTGTGTCGCATAAAATTAAAACCGTAAGAGAAAGTTAGTAACAAAAAGCATTTGCCAGAGGTTATTTTCTTTCAGAATCAACTTAAACATAAAGGTGAACATATTATGGAATTATTCGGATTATATTACGCTCTTCGCGCTAAAAACGTTAACAACGAACAAACAGTAGCTCAACGTAGCCGCTAGTTAAACAAGTAACAATAGGAAACAAATTATGTACGATTTATTTGGATTAGTAGCCCTTAACTACTTTGGATACAGCAAAACTGAAGAACAAAAACTTCAAGAACGTAGCCGCTAAATTAAACACTAATATAGAGAGAATGATTATGATGGATTTTATGGGTTGGGTTGCACTAAGCTACCTACAAAACAAAAAAACTGAAGAACAACGCATTGCTGAATTAAGCCGTTAATTTCAGAACAACGCTAAACCGAAATAGTTAAATAGAAATAGTTTTACAGTAAGAATGATGTAATCGCCGATCAGGCGAACCAGCTCTCCTCAACCTCCCTGAGGAAGCAAATACAATCCCCAGTAGTATTTTTCAATCAACAACTAGATTTGAATCTTCCCACAACTAATTGCTTGAACGTTACAACCTAGATCCCGATTAGCTATCCAACTCGAGATACTCTTTAAAAGCCTCAATTCGAAGCAGTTTTTTTTCATGGCGGTACGAATTTTTCTTCGATTTAAGAAAAATTATATTGTTTGCTCGCAAAACCAGTAATCCGGCTGCTTAGCTTGGCCTAGTTGTGGAAAACTACACCTAGGAGGCGAGCCTATGTTGAAATCAACACAAACTATCCCATGGTCGTACTTAAGACATTTATGCTTGCTTAGTCTTATTATGAGCTTGGCATTGCCTTTATATCGGTGGTGGCTTAATGACCGGCCTAAAGGTGTAGAGCAAGATCGGGCAAGCCAAGATGCCAGTGCCTTTTTGGGAAAGTGGCAAGGCAGTTGGAGTGGTGTCGTGGAATTTACCATTGATTTTAAACGCCAGCCTAATGCGCAGCAGATTGAAGTGGTACTGCAACATGTCGCCAACGCTGCTTTGGGTATAGACGACAAGCCTCGGCACTTTATTGCTGATTTTAAACAGGGTGAAGTGTCTTATCGCGATACTGACTACCAAACTCGATATTGGTTTAAAGGAAGCGAGTTATGGGCCGAATTAACGGGTAAGCAGCACGCTATCACCGTTATGAGTCGAGTAAATTGATCGGGGGAAACATGCATAGCTTACGTGGTTTCGATGGGATGAGAGCCCTAGCTTGTTTAGCTGTACTTGCGCATCACTTAGCACAACGCTTAGATTCACATCACTGGTTAGTTAAGGGCTTGCATGCTGGTGAGTTAGGTGTGAGTTTGTTTTTTGTGTTATCTGGGGCTTTGCTAGCTTACCCATTTTGGCAAGCGCATTTTTCTGCTCAAACTCTGCCACGCATTAAAGAATACATAAAACGAAGAGCCGCTCGCATCATTCCTGCGTATTACTTGGTGCTGCTTGTTAGCGTTTTATTAAACATGCTAGTTGCGCCTCAAGAGTATGCCTTGCCACGTTTATTAGCTGGCTTAAGCTTTATTGCGCCTTATCACTACATTAGTTTTTTCCCCAGTGATATAAACGGTCCGTTATGGTCAATAGGTTTAGAGGTGAGTTGTTACTTATTGCTGCCACTTTTATTGATGCCGCTGTGGCGACGTAAAACATCAAGCCTGAAAGTGGCAATAGCATGGGGAGTCGCGTTGCTACTAGTAATGCAGTTTTTGCATTACTTAATTGTTCTACTTTTTATGACCGACCAAGAAGGTAAAGGTTGGCAGTACGGAATTATTGGCGGAGCAAAACAGTGGCTGCCTTACTGGAATATAGCCAGTTTTATGGGGCAGTTTTTGTGTGGTGTTATCGCTGCTGCCGGTATTGCTTGGTATGAGAAGCAACAGCAGTTGAGGCATTATTATTTTGATCTGGCTTTTCTCGGTGCCTTTGGTTTGGCTAGTTGGATGAGCTTAAATTATTTGGTTCCTGGGGCGCCTAGCCAAAGCCTTGGTCAAGCCTATTTAGCCCCATTGTTTTCGATGTTGTGTGCTGTCGCTCTGCTGGCCGCCCATTTTAGCAGTTATTGCAGCTGGCTGTTAGATAATCGCTTGTTCTCCCACATCGCAACTTTATCCTTCGGTATTTATCTTTGGCATTATTTGATTATGGAGATCATTCGTATTTTGTGGGTGCCGCAATACCATTATATGGGCATGGAGGATATTACCTTTGGTTTGCAAATTGGGGCATTGGTAGTGTGTTTGTCTTGGACTATTGCCGCATTAAGTTTCTACTTGTTGGAAAAGCCGATACTTAACTGGGCCCGTGGTTCAAACAAAATGAATCGCAGCGCCTAGGGGCTGTTAACACTATCTCTAAAAGTGATAATGCTCTGCTCCCATGGCTTAGTTGTTATGTTAGCCGTTATTATCAACGGCCTAGCTCAAGGCATTCTTGGTATACATGGCAATCAACGAGGTGATCATTCACCATGCCTACTGCTTGCATAAAGGCATAACAAATAGTGGGGCCGACAAAATTAAAGCCCGCTTTTTTTAGCGCCTTCGACATGGCTTGTGATTCGGCTGTTTCTGTGGGGATATCGGCCATGCTGGTCCAGCTATTCTGAATGGGTTTCCCGCCAACAAAACTCCACAAGTACTCACTAAAGTTGATGCCTTGTTCTTGCATCGCCAAGTAGCTCTTGGCATTGCGGATCACCGAATTAACTTTAAGCTTGTTGCGAATAATGCCGGGGTTTTGCAGTAGCTCTTCAACTTTAGCTTGGTCAAACTTAGCGATCTCGCTAGGCTCAAAATCCGCGTAGGCTTGATAGTAAGTCTGCTGCTTACGCAGGATGGTGATCCAGGATAAGCCAGCTTGCTGCCCGTCTAAGCAAAGCTTGGCGAATAAGTCTTTGGCGTCGTAGACTGGACGCCCCCAAACTTGGTCATGATATTGCTGATAGAACGGGTCATCCCCGCACCATGGGCAGCGTTGCTGTTGGCTCATTATCCATCCTCATCTTCGGGTTGCGGCATGCGCTCTTCCGGAATAGGTTCAAGAACAGGCGCAGCGTCTGCGGCCGGCTGAACAGCTGTTGCTGGCTCTGCTGGAGCCGCTTCGCTTGTGGCTGCAGGCTCTTCAACGCTTGCTTCTTGGTTTGCGCTGTTTTGGCTTGACTCGGTGGTTACTTCCGGCCCTGCGGCTTCAGTTGCTGCTGGCGTTTGCTCGGTTTGCTGCTCGCTATCTAGCGCAGGCTGTTCTGTCTGGCCTTCAGCCATGCCTAATTGTTCAGCATTTTGCGCGGCCACTTGTTTCTTAATCTGCTCGCCTTCTTGTTCTAGGTCTTCAATGGTCCGACGTTCACCTAGGTTGAAGATGGCAAAGCCAGCACTCACTACCTGGTTCTGAGCACGGCCGATCACCACTGCATTAAAGGGCGAGAAGACCTCTTCTACATCATCAGTAATGGGGTTGGAGATAGTGCCGAGTAGTTGGCCTTTGTTTACTCTAGCACCCAACTCGACCCTGTTTAACAGGATACCGCCATCACGGGCTCGTAACCATTGCGAGGCATAAAACACCGGCTGCGGTGAAGACCAAAAGAACGAACGTGGCAACATGTTCACAGAGCTTAAATAACTCTGCACCGCTTTTACTCCAGTATCTACTTGCTTCTCGTCCACAGTGTAGGGGCCACCTACTTCCATCACTACCGTAGGAATGCCAGCTGCGGTAGCTGCGCCGCGCAAGCTGCCCGAGGGTGCAATACTTTGTAGTACCGGAATGGCACCAAATTGGTTGGCTAACTCAGAGACTTCTGGGATGGTTAAATCTGCGCGAAGCTGAGTGAGGTTTTCGCGAAACATTGACCCTGAATGCAAATCAACCAAGCTGTCGCAGTGTCGAATGATGCTATTGAAGAGGCTGTAGGCGACTCGTGAAGCAGTTGAGCTGTTTGGGCTACCTGGGAATGCACGGTTGAGGTCACGGCGATCAGACATATAGCGATCTTTGCGAAACAGACCATCAATATTTACCACTGGCACAGAGATAACCGTACCTTTTAGTTGCTCAGGTTCCAGCTGCTTAACCACCCGGCGCGCTATTTCTACGCCGTTTACTTCATCACCGTGTACCGCCGCAGTGATACAAACGCGTGGACCAGGCTCTTTACCGTGTATCACTACTACTGGGGTGGCTAGCTCAAAGCCGCCTGGTAGGTGGCCAGAGTACCAGTCTAGGGTGGCGCTACTGTTTGGACTAAGCTCGGTGTTGAGTAAAGACAGTGGCCCCCAAGTTTCTTCTTGTGGCTGTTCTTCGGTTGTTTGGCTGGCGCTGGCTTGGTCTGTTTTACCGGCTACGATAGGAATGATTGGCTTAGGTGGTTCGGGCAAAGCCAGTTCTGCTTGCGGTTCGCTAACGCTGCCTGCTTCAGCTTCAACTTCAACTGAATCATCTTCTGTGTTTGGCTCTGTTAAGTTCGAGTCTACTTCTGCTTGCTGCTCGCCAATCTCTGTTGTGGTTTCTTCTATGTCAGAAAGCTTTTGATCGTAGAGTTCTTCATATTGATTTTCTTGTTCTGTCGCAGCGGCACTGAAACAGAAACATAACAAAACCAAAATTAAACGGCGTGACATAGCGTCTCCAAAGTTTGAACAAGCGACAATAATTATCAAGCCGCGTGTGTAGCAATTAAAAGTGTAAACCAGAGTTAGCTGAGCTGCGCCTGTATTAATACATTACGTGGACTGGTTTTAAAGGGAAAAAGTTCCATTAATCCAACTTGATAACCCTGTTGTTGAAGAAATAAACAACGGTCTAACAATAGCCAACGCTCCATAATAGGACGAAATAGCAGTTGTACTAACTCGAGTTGCCTTACTAACAAGTGGCGTTGTTGGCCTTTTTCCAGGTAAAGCTGTTGATCAAAACTATCGGGAAAGCCTATTTGATGTTGTTGGCAGGCCCACTGCGCAAAGTCTGAAAATTGGGCATCTTGACTGAACCACTGCTTACCAACAGAAGGCAGCGCTTGGTAGTGTTCGGTGTTAGTGAGCTCTTCGCGTAAGCTTTGATAACTGAGTCGCCAGTGTATTTCGCGCTGACGTAGAGTTTGCACTCGCTTCCCAGAGGTGACTGATTGCGCCACCGCTAATCGCAAATCTGTTTTGCTTAAGGTAAGAGCACTTTGCTTAGCCAGCTTTGATAAAGGCTGGTAGTGAGGCCTGTTGATCAAATGATAACAACAGGGGCAAATACTAAGTTTTTGCGGCTTATGATTTGCGGCTAAGCGCAGTAGCTGCAGATGTAACTCCCCACAGGCATGCAAGGCTACCGCATGTTGCTTACTTTTGAGGTGCTGCTGGGCGCTTGGCTCAAGTACATCGCAGTGATGAAATTGTTGTGGCAGTTTAAGTTGATTAGCTTGTTGCTGGCCGCTGTCACACAAACTTG
The DNA here is from genome assembly GCF_019670105.1 of Agarivorans albus. NCBI lineage: Bacteria > Pseudomonadati > Pseudomonadota > Gammaproteobacteria > Alteromonadales > Alteromonadaceae > Agarivorans > Agarivorans albus. Next base: position 487,535 of record NZ_AP023032.1, read on the forward strand.
CTTGCCACTCTAAACTGTTTATTGGCAATTGATGGTGAAAGCTAATTAAACGTCCTAAATGCCCTTTGCCGGCGCACCACTCGAGTATTGGTAAGTTTTCATCTTGTAGTTGTTCGCTAAAGGCTTGAATTTGCGCTGCCTTTCGCCCCTTTATTCCGTTAGTTAACCAAAAAGGGGTCTCCAAATCGGCGCTTTTTGCCGCTTGGGGGTGCCATCGTTCTAAACATGGCTTTAGCTCGGGGAAGTACTTAGCAAACAACTCAACCGCTTGTTCTGGGGATTGTTCAAGTTGTTGAATTTGCGTTGTGTTTAAGTTTTTTACTTGGTCCACTAGCGCGTGGTTTTGCCAAGGTAAACTGTGTTGCCGAAAAGGGCTGAACTGCCAGTATTGCTGGTAGCTTTGGAGTAATTGGTCGTGGTGGAGAAAAACCGCTTCGAGTGATTGATTAAACATAGCGAAAGATTAAGACAACCCTTGGTAGCGACCACTTTTGTGATTAAGTGCAATTACTATGTTCAAGGCAAATGCACCAGCAATAGACCACAGTAACACACTAAGTGGTACTAAGAAGTAAGAGGCGGTTACTATCACCACATCTAAGCCCATTTGCACATGTCCAGCACGAATCGCAAAACGCTTTTGTAGATACAGGGCCAAGATGTTCACACCGCCCAAACTGCCTTTATGGCGAATAAGAATAAGCATGCCAGTGCCGATTAAAAATCCACCACTCAGTGCCGCATAAATCCTATTGAGTTGGGCGATGTCGATGACTAGATGCATGTAATCAGTAAACACCGACACTAAAAGTACACAAGCTACGGTTCTAAAAGTAAAGGCTGCCCCCATTTTGGCAAAACCTAGTACAAAAAAGGGCAGGTTTATGAGCAGGAACATTTGCCCAAAAGACAAATTCATAAATTGGCTAGCAAGCAAGGCTAAACCGGCGGTACCGCCAGTAAGAAGTTGGGTTTCTTTAAAAAAGAACACGCCTAAGGCCACCATGGTAGTGCCAATAAGCAAGGCTAATATATCTTCTAGCCAATTATGCTGTTCCATAAATATCTCTAGTTAATACCGACAAGTGAATAATAGCATCGCTGTTTGATAATTGAGATAAAGAACTGGCAGAGAGATTTAAAACAAAAAAAGCCACTATAAATGTCATTTACAGTGGCTTGATATATCGCTTGTTGCCAAGCGGCTTGGTTTACTTAGCTTTTTTCGCGGGCGATTGCGCGGTAACCAATATCGTTACGGTGGAACATGCCATCCCAAGATACTTTTTTCACTAGCGCATAGGCATTTGCTTGGGCTTCGGTAACGTTGTTACCTAGAGCGGTAGCACACAATACGCGGCCGCCGTTAGTTACAATGTTGCCGTCTTTTTCGCTAGTACCTGCATGGAACACTTTAGCGCTATTGGTTTCTTCGCTAAGGCATGGCAGTGTGATTACGTCACCTTTAGGGTAAGAGCCAGGGTAGCCAGCAGCAGCTAGCACTACGCCCATTGCTGCGCGAGGATCAAACTCAGCAGTTTTAGTATCCAATTTACGGTCAACAGCAGCTAAACACAGTTCAACAATGTCAGACTGCATACGCATCATAATTGGTTGAGTTTCTGGGTCACCAAAGCGGCAGTTGTATTCGATGATTTTTGGCGAACCGTCAGCCATAATCATCAATCCAGCATATAGGAAGCCAGTGTACTCATTGTCTTCAGCGGCCATGCCTTTAACCGTAGGCATGATCACTTCATCCATTATGCGCTGGTGGATTTCTGGTGTAACCACTGGAGCTGGCGAGTAAGCACCCATGCCGCCAGTGTTTAAGCCGCTATCGCCATCGCCAACACGTTTGTGGTCTTGGCTGGTGGCCATGGCCAATACGTTGCTGCCATCTACCATTACGATAAAGCTAGCTTCTTCGCCGTCTAAGAATTCTTCGATCACTACGCGAGAACCAGCTTCGCCAAAGGCATTATCGGCAAGCATGTCTTCAATAGCGGCAATTGCCTCGGCTTCGGTCATGGCTACAATTACGCCTTTACCTGCAGCTAAACCATCGGCTTTAACCACAATAGGTGCGCCTTGCTCTTTTACGTAGGCAATTGCAGAGGCAACCTCAGTAAAGGTTTGGTAGTAACCAGTTGGAATGTCGTGACGGGCTAAAAAGTCTTTAGTGAATGACTTCGAGCCTTCTAGTTGAGCAGCTTTTTCAGTAGGGCCAAAGATTTTAAGGCCTGCGGCTCTAAAGGCATCAACCACACCAATAACCAATGGCGCTTCTGGGCCAACAATGGTGAGTTCAACTTGGTTTTGCTGAGCAAAGCTAAGTAAAGCAGCAATGTCTTCTACGCCAATGGCTACGTTTTCTAGCTTAGGCTCTAGTGCAGAACCGGCGTTACCTGGGGCAACAAATACTTTTTCAACTAAAGGAGATTGCGCAGCCTTCCATGCTAGAGCATGTTCGCGGCCACCGCCGCCAATCACAAGTACGTTCATGTTTGTCTATCCAATACTGAGTAAACGGGGCTTGGCTTACCAAGCCGAAATACAAAACAGCCAGCGCGAGGCTGGCTGTGGTTTTTTAGTGGTAGAAGTGGCGCATGCCAGTGAACACCATGGCCATGCCATGTTCATCGGCTGCTGCAATCACTTCGTCATCACGCATTGAGCCACCAGGCTGAATCACACAAGTGATGCCAGCTTCAGCTGCTGCGTCGATACCATCGCGGAATGGGAAGAATGCATCCGATGCCATTACGCTGCCTGCTACTTCTAGCTTCTCGTCGGCGGCTTTAATGCCAGCAATTTTAGCGCTATATACGCGGCTCATTTGGCCCGCGCCCACGCCAATAGTCATGTTGCCTTTTGCGTAAACAATGGCGTTAGACTTAACATACTTGGCTACCTTCCAGCAGAATAGTGCATCACGCAACTCTTCTTCGCTAGGCTGGCGCTTGCTAACAACGCTTAGTTCGTCTTGAGTTACCATGCCTTGGTCGCGATCTTGAACCAATAAGCCGCCGTTAACACGCTTAAGCTGCAAACCGGTGGTTTTAGTTGACCATTCGCCACACTCTAATAAACGTACGTTTTTCTTAGCAGCAACAATTTGTGCAGCGGCTTCAGAAATTTTAGGGGCAATGATTACTTCTACAAACTGGCGAGACACAATGGCTTCAGCAGTATCGGCATCTAACTCGCGGTTAAAGGCAATAATGCCGCCAAAGGCAGAAGTTGGATCGGTTTTGTATGCGCGCTCGTAAGCTTCTTGAATATTGCCACCTAGCGCTACGCCACATGGGTTTGCGTGTTTTACAATTACACAGCAAGGCTCGTCGAATTCTTTCACACATTCTAGTGCAGCATCAGTATCGGCAATGTTGTTAAACGACAAGGCTTTACCTTGAAGTTGAGTGGCAGTAGATACTGAAGCTTCTTCAATGTTGTTTTCAACATAAAAAGCTGCTGCTTGGTGGCTGTTTTCACCATAGCGCATGTCTTGCTTTTTAACGAATTGGCTGTTGAAGGTACGTGGGAACTTGCTGTCTTCGTCGCCTTCTTTGTTGTCACCGTAGCTAGGTACCATAGTACCAAAGTAGTTGGCGATCATGCCGTCGTAAGCTGCGGTATGTTCAAAGGCTGCAATGGCTAAATCAAAGCGAGTAGCGTGAGTTAGCGACTTATCGTTGGCTGCCATTTCGGCGAGTACGCGATCGTAGTCTGATGCATTAACCACAATGGTTACGTCTTTGTGGTTTTTAGCCGCACTACGCACCATAGTTGGGCCGCCGATGTCGATGTTTTCTACTGCATCTTCAAGGCTACAATCTGGGTTGGCTACTGTTGCTGCAAAAGGATAAAGGTTAACAACAACCATATCGATAGCATTAATGCCGTGGTTGTTCATCACTTCATCATCGGTACCGCGTCGACCTAAAATGCCACCGTGTACTTTTGGATGTAAAGTTTTAACACGTCCATCCATCATTTCTGGGAAGCCAGTGTAGTTAGATACTTCAATAACTTCGATGCCGTTTTCGGCCAGTAATTTTGCGGTGCCACCAGTAGATAAGATCTCTACACCTTGTTGGGCTAAAGATCGTGAGAATTCGATAATGCCTGTTTTATCTGAAACACTAATCAGTGCACGTCGAATCGGTCGAGCGTTTTCCATTGGGGTTTTATCCTCATTAGCAGTTACATGCGCTAGCGGTACAAGTTGCCCGAAAAATAAACAACTTAGGTTTGAGGCGCGCATTTTACAGCAAAAGTGTGAAGAATGCGCCGTTTTTAACTGAGAAATGTTGGTATGGAGGGCAAATTGAGTGAAACAAAAGCTTAAATTAACCGTTACGCCAAGCGCTTAAATAGCGATAGTTGACCACTTGGTAAACACAAACTGCAGCTTTAGATGGAGTATAAGCTTAAGTGACTGTTTTTCACTTTTACCCTTACCAACTAGAGCCATATCAATCTACCTTTGAGCTTGAATCTATGTGTAATGTGGATGAATCAGCTGGTGGCAGTTGAAAACGAAAGGTATTGCGGCCGTTTTGCTTGCTCAAGTAGAGTGCTTTATCGGCCAAATCTATAATCTCTGTTAAACCTATATCAGCACTTTCGGCAATGGATACGCCCACACTGATAGTGATGTGATTTTGCTTTTCTACCAAACTAAACTGGTGTGGAATTTCGGCCTTGTTAATGGCCTTTACTAGTCGCTTGGCAGAGAATTCCGCATAGTCGAAATCACTATTGCTCAAAATCGCAATAAACTCCTCACCACCGTAGCGAGCGATAAGATCGCCCGGACGTTTACAAATCCCCGTAGCAATTAAGGTTTGAGCCACTTTCTCTAAACATACGTCGCCAGCTGGGTGGCCATAGTGGTCGTTGTATTGTTTAAAGTGGTCAATGTCGATAAGCATAATAGTAATGGGGTAGCCACCACGCTGGGCGCGTCGCCATTCTTGTTCAAGAAATTCATCGGCACAACGCCGGTTAGGAATGCCGGTAAGGCTGTCGGTAACCGCCAGTTTTTCTAGTTCGCGATAGGCGGTGCGTAGCTCCTGTTGCGAGGCTTCTAAATCCGCCGTGCGCTCTTTTACTCGATCTTCCAATACCATTCTTGCTTGGCGCAAGTCTTGTTTTGCGTTGCGTTGGCTAAAGTAGAGTAATAAAAATAAGCTCACCGCTACCAGCAAAGAGCTGATGATACCCAGCAGCACGATGTTGCGGGTTCGATAATAAATTTGAAAAGCTTCGGCTTTGTCGATTTCGGTGGTTAAGCCAAAATCATAAGTGGGTTGCCATGTCCAAGCTCCCACTACTTGTATCCCCCGATAGTCGGGATAGCCTTTAAGGTTGTAACTGGTAATTCCTTGGGTGGCGCTTTGGGCCATCAAAGTGAGGGTTTTACTGTTCTCGTGGTTGGCTGAGTTGGGATCAGTGATATGCAAATTGTTGATGGCATCTTGACCTGGTTCCAGCAAGCCTAAGCGGTGCAGCTGCTCATTAAAGCGACTTGCCGAAAGCATTAAGCCATTGCGATCAAAAGCGTAAGTTTCACCAGAGTCCCAAATTCGACCCAATTGAGTAATTCGACTGAAGTGGTCACTTTGGTTAACACTCACAATAAGCACCGCTTGTAACTGCTTATCTGCATTAAATACCGGGGCACTAAAGTACATGTTGTTACTGTGTTTAGTTTGTTGCGGCAAGCCGGTAATAAATAAGGTTTCGCCGGTGAGTACTTGCTCCATTTTGTCGGTTTTAAATTCAAACAAGGGGTGAGTTTGGTGGATGTCTCTAGACCTATTGGAATAGAGCACCTGCCCGTTTAAGTCACTTAACCAATAAGCTTTATCTTGATAGGTCTCCATCATCAGCGCAAAGCTTCGCTTAACGCTGGCTTCTGCGTTGGCGCGCATGATTGAGGGGCTGTCTGGCTGACTAATTATGCTAGCAGAACGCACTACCGACTCTGACTGAGCAGCATTGCTTAATTCCAAAAGCCGGTGCTGAATCCAGATATGGTGGGCTTCTTGAGTTGCTCGCAGTACCGTTTGCAGTGACTCTTTAACCTTGTGTTCTACTTCTTGTTCAATGTTTTCAAGCGCGGTAAAGACAATCGCCAAAATAGCCAAGCTGAATATAGACACCATTGCCACAACGGTTCCGAGCTTTATGTATTTTGTCTTGAACTGAGGTGGAGCGGTCTTTCTGTCGGCCATTTGACTAGTTGTTTATGTTTGCTTGATTTTTAACCAGTATGGACGGCTTAGTGAAATGACTCAACCGTATAGAAGAAAATAACTTTTATATCAGCAACTTGCGAAGCTGTTGCTGTGGTTTTTGTTAATTATTTTTGCTGTGATTCAAGTTGCTCTATTTCTTTCCATAGTTCGTCAGCATCGGCACTTAACATTGAGTAAGTCATAATGTCGCCACGCCGCTGAGCCAGCATTGCAGACTCCAACAATGCATCGTACTTTTGGCGCTTGCGCTTAAGCGGGTTAGGTTTTAGAAAACTAAACATAGACACTCCTTTGTTATTAACAATAGAACGCTTTAAGGCAGTAAATAGTTCTCAAGTATGCGGGAAAAAGATGACTTTTTTATGAGGACTGGTTATTGCGGTTTAAAATAACCGGTCCTTGTCCTTCGCTGGCGAGTTGGTCATCGGGGTTATAGAGCGGGCAGCTTTTCATGGATAAACAACCACATCCGATGCAGCCAGTGAGGGAGTCGCGTAAATTCTCCAGCTGTTTGATACGTTGGTTTAGTATATCGCGCCATTGCTGTGAGAGCGCTTCCCAGTCGGTTTTATTAGGGGTACGTTGATTGGGGAGTTTGGCGAAAGCTGCTTTTATCTCTGCCAAACTTATCCCCATTTTTTGAGCAGCCTTAATGACCGATACCCGCCGCAGTACATCGGGATGATAGCGCCGCTGATTACCGTGATTACGCCAACTATTAATTAAACCTTTAGTTTCGTAAAAGTGCAGTGTAGACACCTTAATACCACAGCGTTTAGCCACAATACCAACAGACAAGGCCTGTTTAGGTCGATCTTGCATAGCTACTTCCTACAAATTTTAAAGATTAGGTAAAAAATCTCTTTACCTCAACTTAAGTTCAGGTTTTAGGCTGATAAGCACAGTATCAATAAATAGCTTTAATTAGCACTAAAAGCGCAAAGGAGAACACGATGCAATTAGAACATCTGAACTTAGTGGTAAAAGACATGCAGCAAACCTTGGCTTTTTATCAGGCGGCTTTTCCTCATTGGCAAGTGAGAGGAGAGGGTAAGCAAACTTGGTATGGGGTAGAGCGGCATTGGTTACATTTTGGCGATGATGACCAATACCTTACGTTTAACGATCAAGGTTATGGGGAGAATCGGCCGCTTGAAGGGAATCAAATAGGTATGGCGCATTTTGCTTATATTACGGCTGATTTAGACGGTTTAATTACTCGTATGTTAAATGCAGGCTTTCAGATTCACCATGAAGGGGCCCAAAGTAGCCATCGTCGTAATGTGTATTTTCGCGATCCGAATAACTTTGAAGTGGAGTTTGTTGAGTATTCATCAGACTTGCCCGAAGAGCGTAATCGTTACGAGTAGCGCAAGGCCTAACTCACTATCCCAAAAGCCTGATTTTTATCAGGCTTTTTTGTTTCTTTCATAAAACTCTTGACCCTATACCTAGCTACAGGGTTTATCATAAAAGAAATGGAGGATGGTTATGTACAAGATTGGTGAGCTAGCAAAGCTAAGTGGTTTGACGGTGGAAACCTTGCGTTTTTACGAACGCAAAGGTTTGTTGGTGCCGACTGCACGTGGCGAGAACCTCTACCGTATGTACAGCAAGCAAGATTTAGCGCGGTTGAGGTTTATCCAGCGCGCTAAACAAGCCGGTTTATCAATAAAAGATATATTGGAGCTACTTACTCTGCGAGAGCATGCAGAAACCGCCAGCTGTAACGATGTTAGCAATGTTGTAGGGCAAAAACTGGCTAAGGTGCAGCAGCAACTAGCAGAGCTAAAAGCCTTCGAAACAACCCTTAAAACTCTTCACGATGCCTGCTGTGGCGGAGAAGAAAGTGCACGTTCCTGTTCAATACTAAAGGCCTTAGATGATGCTATTGAATAACTTTATAAACCTTTTCTTAAGCGCAGCCCCATGGTTGTTTTTGGGCTTTGTGATTGCAGCTAGCCTTAAGTTAGGCTTACCTAGCCGTTGGTTAGCTAAGCACTTGGGTAACAGTAAAGCCAGCACCACAGTTAAAGCCGCATTTATTGGTGCGCCGCTGCCTTTGTGTTCTTGTGGGGTGATTCCCGCGGCCATGGGATTGCGCCGCGCTGGCGCGTCTAAAAGTGCCACTACCTCATTTTTAATTGCCACTCCAGAAACTGGGGTAGATTCAGTAGCCGTTTCTTATGCCCTGTTAGGGCCGGTAATGGCGGTTGTGAGGCCAATCGCGGCAATAGTAAGTGCAATTGTAGCCGGCTTATTGGTTGGCAAAGGCGAGGACGAGTCAGCCAGCACTACCGAGGTTAAAAGCTGTTGTAGTGGCAAAAATAGTTGTGCCAGTGAGGTCAAGCCTTCGCCAGCGCAGAGCAGGAAAAAAGTTAATACCAAACAATGGCTGCAAAGTTTTGTAGAGTTAGTGGAAGATAGCTACTTGTGGCTAGTGTTGGGCTTAGTCTTTGCGGCACTCATTCAAACTTACTTGCCCGAAAGCTTTATGACTCGATGGGGGCAAGGATGGATCACCATGGTGATAATGGTGTTGGTGGGGATCCCCATGTACATTTGTGCCACTGCTTCAACCCCAATTGCCGCGGGCTTAATTATTGCGGGTATTTCTCCAGGAGCTGCCTTGGTATTTATGTTGGCTGGCCCAGCCACTAACATCGCAACACTAATGTTGGTTCGCCAAGAAATGGGCATGCGGGCATTAGTCGCTTATTTGGTTGGGGTGGTTGCTAGTGCTATGGCATTTGGTTGGGGATTAGATTGGGCCGTTGCTCAATGGCAGTGGCAAGTAAACCCGGTAGAGTGGCAAGAGCATCAACTTGTTACTAGCTGGTGGGTCTTGAGTAGTAGTGCCGTGATTGCAGTATTGATGGCTGTTGCGGGGATTAAAGATGCACGGCAGCGCTGGTTTAGCGCTACCGTATAAAACTAAGACTTAGCTTTTAGGTACGCGCTTAAACATTGCACCGTTGTTTAAGCGTAAGTTCTCGCCATCACTCACTAAGGGTTTTTCTAGCGCTTGCACAAATTCCATTTCAATTTTGTTTGCCATATCGTCACACAACATGCGGGTCATGCCTATTGGTTGGGTAACGTTGAGTTGCTTTCCATCCCACTCTGCCTGGCCAAAAAAGTTATTGCAGCCTGTGGTGCCAGAAATTTTAAAGCCATTTTCATTTTCTTCTAAGGTAAATGCTGGCAGCTTAATATCTGCAATGTTGTAGAAATCACCCGTCATATACCAACGGCTATCTGCTAAGTCCATGCTTGGCTCCGATTGTTTACTGGCACAGCCGGCTAAACCTAGGGTTAAAGTTAAGCCAATAAGTAGCTGTTTATTCATGGTTGTTACCTCAAGTAAGCACAAAAACTATTTCAGGCTATTGTAGAACACAGCGGCCAAGAAAAGTTCGATTATTGATAAATTTAATGTTTTTTTGAGCAGGCGTTTTGATCAACACAAGCAGTAACTATTAGGCTATTTGCTGCTAAGTTCGCTTCAAATGCGAGATGTTTCACACTTATTGCTCAGTTCTCGTCCTATGCTCTGCTCATCAATCATTGGACGATATTAAGTAGGTAAACATGAACCAGCAAGCGAGTGTATTTCATCTTGGCTTAAACCCAGAGATGCTAAAAGGCGCAACTTTAGCCATTATTCCTGGCGACCCGCAGCGCGTAGAACGTATTGCCTCGTTATTAGAAGAACCGGAATTTTTAGCCTCGCAGCGTGAATTTACCTCTTACCTAGGTAAATTGGACGGTACACCCGTTGTAGTATGTTCAACCGGCATTGGCGGGCCGTCCACTTCAATTGCAGTTGAAGAGCTGGCACAACTAGGTATTCGCACCTTCTTGCGGGTAGGTACTACCGGCGCTATTCAGCCACATATTAATGTGGGTGATGTAATCGTAACTACCGCTTCGGTTCGCTTAGACGGCGCCAGCAGCCACTTTGCTCCCATGCAGTTTCCTGCGGTAGCCGACTTTTCTTGTATGCAAGCCTTAAATAGTGCGGCATTAGACGCCAAGGCAACCTGCCATGTGGGTGTAACTGCTTCTAGCGATACCTTTTACCCAGGCCAAGAGCGTTACGACACGGTGTCTGGCCGCGTAGTTAAAGCCTTCCAAGGTTCAATGGAAGAATGGCAAGCCATGGGCGTACTTAACTTTGAAATGGAAAGCGCCACTTTATTTACTATGTGTGCCTCGCAAGGCTTAAAAGCAGGCTGTGTAGCAGGCGTGATTGTGAATAGAACCCAGCAAGAGATCCCAGACGAAAGCTTGATGAAAAACACCGAACACCAAGCAGTAAACATTGTTGTTGAAGCCGCACGTAAGATGCTCGGCTAAACACAAAGTGCCAATACATTTTGTCTGATGTATTGGCAGTCCTTTCCAAATTTGTGCCCAGTAAATCGCTAAGGTCTACTGGGCTTTTTTGTTCGCTCTAACGGAGTTATCGGCGATCTCTGTAAAAATAATAGCATTTAAATCAGCGTCTTAATTTGTAGAGGTGTAACTTAAGCGCTTGCTTTGATGGGTTTTGATGTTTAGCGTATTGCTCTTCAGCATTTATCTAAAAAATGTAAAGTAAAGATCTTGAAGCGTTCTCAAGCTAGAATAAAAAAAACTTTGTCGGTGGCGTCAACAATTTAATGCTATTTAATTCTTACGCTTTTGTTTTCCTATTTTTACCCACTGTATGCTTAGTGTATTTTTGGATTGGAAACCGAGGGCATCATCGGGTTGCTGTTTCTTGGTTGGTGGGGGCATCTTTATTTTTTTACGGATGGTGGAACCCAGCGTATTTGGGACTCATTATGGGGTCTATGTTGTTCAATTACGCAATAGGGGTGCAACTTAATCATCGTGCAAGTGGCCATTCGAATAGAAAGCTGATTCTGGTTTTTGGAATAACTTTGAACCTGGCTTTATTGGCTTATTATAAGTATGCCAATTTTTTTGTAGATAACTTCAACCTCGTTATTTCAGGCAATATTCATTTAGAATCGATTGTTCTTCCTTTGGCTATTTCTTTTTTCACTTTTCAGCAAGTCGCCTACCTTATAGATGCTTATCGTGAAGAGACAAGAGAGTATAATTTTCTTCAATACTGCTTATTCGTGACGTTTTTCCCTCAGCTTATAGCAGGCCCTATTGTTCACCACAAAGAAATGATGCCGCAGTTTTTGGATGATAGTTGCTACCAATATAACCCTAAAAAAGTTGCTACCGGATTGTGTTTGTTTATTTTGGGCTTAGCTAAGAAGGTGCTGATTGCAGATGAGTTGTCGGTTTATGTGTCTCAGGTATTTACAGCAGCAGAACAGGGAGTTGTATTAGCCCCTATTGAAGCTTGGTATGGAGCCTTAAGTTATACATTTCAGCTGTATTTTGATTTCTCTGGCTATGCAGATATGGCTATAGGTGTAGCTTTACTGTTTGGTATATCCCTTCCATTTAACTTTAATTCTCCATATAAATCGTTAAACATTATAGAGTTTTGGCGAAGATGGCATATTACTCTTTCTCGTTTCTTACGAGACTATGTTTATATACCTTTGGGAGGTAATCGCTTAGGAAGCTTCAGAAGATACCAAAATTTGCTAATAACTATGTTACTCGGAGGTTTGTGGCACGGGGCTGGATGGACATTCATTATTTGGGGGGGGATGCACGGTGTGATGTTGGTTGTTAATCATCAGTGGCATCAATTAACTAGGTTTAAAGCAAATTATTATTTACCACGACAGGTGAGTATAGGCATCAGCTGGCTTATTACTTTTACATGTGTAGTGTTTGCATGGGTAGTATTTCGTGCAGAGTCTTTAGAGGTAGCAATGCAGATATGGAAATCTATGCTAGGGCTTAGTCCATTTTATGATAGTAGTGGGAGCTTATTCTACAATGACCTATTCAGAAAGCATTTTTCTGTAACTAAATGGATATTGGGGTTAACTGTTGCTGTATTGGTTTTACCAAATAGCTTGCAGATTGTCGGTTTACTTCCCGGTGCTGATAAAGTTAGATTCCGAGCTAACTTTGTTTGGGCTGTTTTGATTTCAATTCTTGCACTACATGTCATTCTTAATATGAATAACGTTAGTGAGTTCCTGTATTTTCGGTTTTGATTATGTCTAGTTTTCATCGTTTTAATTGTCTTGTCATTTTGTCTATTGGTTTTTTCAGTATTGTATTGGTGGCGACTAGTGCATATTTGGAATCACCGACCATAGGCAACTTAACTCGAACTGCCGGATTCAGTGAGAATGATTTTGGATGGAACCTGCCCCAAAATTTTTATCGCGATGCACTTTTTCAAAAAAATAAGAAAAGCTACCAATTCTATAGTGACGTAGTCGTGCTAGGTGATTCATTTTCACAGGATGATCTTAATAACAACTGGGTGAACTACTTTGTTGAAGCTACTGGGCTTACCGCACAAGTGCTACACTTTAATCAGGGTGGAGCCAGTCGACTGCTATCTAGCCCATTGTTTCTGGAAAAACCACCAAAGCTATTTGTTTTTCAAAGTGTAGAAGCAAGCTTATATAAACGTTCCTCACAAAAAGACTGTCAGTTCCCACAGAAAATTTCTCACTCAGAGTTACCAACAATTCAACTAGACAATAATCGCCACTATTCAACTTATTCTGTAGCTAGAGAGGTTAATCACTTTAGCTTAGATTTAGATCAGGCTAGCCATTATCTATTAAAAGCTTTATCCCGAACGATTGGGCTAAACGTTAGTGACACTGTTGCTCTTGAGGTTACGCGCCTGGGGCTGTTTTCTAGCCAGGTGCAACACCAGCTGTTGATACATGAAAACGACTTCGACAAGCAATATTTGGAGGCTGAAGATCTTGAACTTATGGCCTGTAATTTATTAGCTATTCAGAAAGCTGTTGAGAAAAATGGTAAAACTCGATTTGTGTTAATGATCGCACCCGACAAATTATCAGCTTATTCGAAGGTTCTTGCTGATCAGCAATATGCAAACTTCAGCCTTATTCCCTCATTGGGTAAATACTCTGAGTTATCGATGCTTCGATTGGATAGTTTGATTCAGGACGAAGTTGAACGTGGAACTGTTGATATTTACTTGCCGAATGACACACACTGGGGATCTGAAGGATATAGATTTGCAGCAGAACAGTTAATCGATTATCTAAATTCGAGTGCTAATAGACCTTAGCTTAAGGAAGTGAGCTGTCAGGAAAATGAATGATTTAAGCTCAAGTTAGTACATTGTAATAGCTAGAAAAAATAAAAAAGCCAAAGTGAAATTACTCACTTTGGCTTTTTAATCAATGCCTTATGAACAGATGTTTAGTTCATGCCGTATTTTTTTAGTTTCTTGCGTAAAGTACCGCGGTTGATACCTAACATGATTGAAGCGCGGGTTTGGTTGCCGCGAGTGTATTGCATAACTACGTCAAGCAACGGAGCTTCAACTTCAGATAGTACTAATTCGTACAATTCAGACACATCTTCGCCATTTAACTGTGCGAAGTAGTTGCGCAATGCTTGCTCAACTGAATCGCGTAATGGACGTTCTTTCACTTCAGTGCTAGTTGCACTGCTAGTCATAGTAGAAAGTGTGTTTGTGGTGGTATTTGAATCAAACATACTTGACGCTCTTTTTAATTAATTAATGATCACAACTATTCGAAAAACTGTTCAATCGCGGACGTTTGTACCAGGGCTGATTCAAGCTGGTTAAACTGGCTACGAAACTCATCCGTGTCCGCTAATTGCTTCAAGTACCACCCCACATGTTTGCGAGCGATACGAACCCCTTGGTACTCCCCATAATGTGAATATAGGTTGTCTAAGTGGTGAAGCATTACTTCCTTCACTTCTTCGGCTTTGGGTGCATCTAAATGCTGCCCGGTGCTTAAAAAGTGATTAATTTCTCTGAAAAGCCAAGGGTTACCTTGCGCTCCTCGACCTATCATGATGGCGTCCGCGCCGGTGTAATCCAAAACATGCTTGGCTTGCTCCGGTGTGGTGATATCACCATTTGCCACAATAGGTATCGAAACCTCTTGTTTTACTGCTTTGATGGTGTCGTACTCGGCTAAACCTTTATACATACACGCTCGCGTCCGACCATGTATGGCTAAAGATTGAATACCGGCAGCTTCTGCAAGCTTGGCAATTTGCAAAGCATTGCGATGTTCTGGTGACCACCCAGTACGAATCTTAAGTGTCACAGGTACATCAACTGCTTGTACAACAGCATCAAGAATTTGTTTAACTAACTCGGGTTGCTGTAATAGCGCCGAACCAGCTAACTTTTTGTTTACCTTTTTAGCGGGGCAACCCATATTGATATCGATGATTTGCGCGCCATTTGCCACATTATGTTGGGCGGCGAGAGCCATCAATTCTGGATCTGAACCTGCTATTTGAACGCTGCGTATGCCACATTCATCTAGGTGAACCATACGGTTTAGTGATTTTTGGCTGTTCCAAACCCGTGGGTTACTGGACACCATCTCCGAAACCGTAAGCCCCGCACCTAAACGCCAACATAAGCGACGAAAGGGTTGATCGGTAATTCCAGCCATAGGCGCTAGTATCACCGGATTGTCCAGCTTGTAACTGCCTATTTGCATGACTGTCGTTCTTCTCAATCTCAGGGCGGCGTAGTTTACGACTTTTTAGGCACGCTGAAAAGGCTATATTTTGAACATTTTTCAAAAAAAAAGCTGGATTTTTAGCTACAGAATATGGCAGCAAACCCTTTAGTAGAGGGTTTGTGCCACATTATTGGTGAACTTAGCGCTTTGTTCCGCTTAATCGACACCATTCTTGATCAAGAACAACCGGATCCATATTGCACTGTGTTTGATAGGCGGCAACTACTTCATCGCTTTGTTCTTCTAAAATGCCTGATAGGGCAATTGAACCTTGCGGCTTTAAATAGGCTAGGATGATTTCGCTGAGCTCTTTAAGTGGGCCAGCTAATATATTGGCAACTACAATGTCTGCTTGGAAATCTTTAGGCTGGGCTTTAGGTAGGTAGAGTTCGAGCTTGTCGGCCACGCTATTGCGTTCGGCATTGTCGCGGCTAGCTAAAATTGCTTGTGGGTCAATGTCTATCCCAACCACCCGTTTAGCGCCTAACTTAATCGCGGCAATGGCTAATATGCCGCTGCCACAGCCAAAGTCCACGACGGTTTTGTTGCTAAGGTCGAGCTGGTCTAACCATTTTAAGCAAAGTGCTGTGGTTGGGTGAGTACCTGTGCCAAAGGCTAGGCCTGGGTCTAGCATTACGTTTACCGCGCTAGGATCTGGTACGTCTGTCCAGCTAGGGCAAATCCACAAGCGTTCGCCAAACTGCATCGGATGAAAGTCTTTCATCCATTCGCGTTCCCAGTCTTTGTCTTCTAGTTGGTCTAGTTTGTAGTTGCCTTCCTCTAGAATAAGCGCTTCGGTTAAGAAGTTAAGGATAGGCGACATATCGGTAGCGGCATCGTATAGGCCCTGCACATCGGTATCTCCCCATAACGGCGTTTCACCTAACAAGGGCTCAAATACAGGCGTGTCGTGGCGGTCTAAGAATGTCACGGCTTGGCAGCCGGTTTCCATTAAAATGTCTCCAATGGCGTCGGCAGTATCTTTAGTGGCGTTTATTTTTAGCTGGATCCAAGGCATTGTCCGCTCCTCTTCTAGATTAGGCGGCAAGTGTACTGCGTTAGATAAGGCTTATCATCTAAAAATTGAAATCCCTTAATGCGGAGAGAGCGCAACTAGCATTTGTTGTCTCTAATGGGAGAGCTTGTTTATAAGCCAAGGCCGCTATTTATTGGCTTGAGTAAACAAAAAAGGCTAGGGATAAGCTAGCCTTTTTTTAAACAGATTTTTGCTGGTTAATTGGCAGGGCTTAAGCCGCGATTGCGATACTGCGCGCGCTTGTACAATAAAACTAAACCACGACATCCCGCTAAAGCTGCAACAATTAGCGCAGGTGTATTAAACATAAGACTTAATACCAGTACGCTGCAGGCAAGGTATAAAAAGGGAATAAATTCGTAAACTGGCTCGGGAATCGCCTTGGTTTTGCGGGTAAATGATTTTTTGTACTTATCGTAACGGCGGTAGTTTGAGCGAAGCACCCAAATAAGCGCGCCCATACAAAATAGTAATGCACCACCAACATGAGCTAGCCAAGGTTCAAGCAATAGCATTGACCCAGTACCAGCAGATAAATATCCGCTTGGCAAAATCTCGTATATGGCACGTGGCAACATAAGCCCTCCCTGTTACATGTAGCAACCTTCCATTAACATAATTAAGCATAGACTCAATTACGAGAGTTAGCCAAATTGTCTGTTTGTATGTTTATTGGTAACTAAGGCTAGTTGCTGGTTTTTACGGCGCTGGGCACTTTTTGCCAAGTATGTCGACGGTAACGATGACGCATGTAAAGTAAGGAACAGCCTCGGTATAAACACAGTGCTGCAATGGCGTAGGCGGCAATAGATTGCTGTGTAGATGCTAAGGAGAGAGCCAAGCCAATAAACAAAAAGGGCATAAATTCGTATAAAGATTCAGGAATATTGAAGCGTTTACCAGCATGATCCGCTTGGTCTAAACGTCGAAAGTTAGAGCGCATTACCCAAATAAGCGAGCCAAGGCAAAATAGCAGCACACCACCTGCTACTCCCAGGGTAGAGTCTATCCATATTACCGAGCTTGAGCCGGCAGCCAAGTAAAGGCTCGGCAATATTTCATAGATTGGTTTAATAATCATGGCATTGCACTCATTTCTGTTCTAGGTGTTGGCTAAATTATCACTTCCCAAAGCATAACTTTGCTCTAACTAAGATGGTTTAAGTGTAAGACAAATTTTGGAAACTGCAGGCTCAAGCCATCGCCCAGTTAGATATTGCTGTAACAACTTGCTTACATTTGACGTCTCAAAATAAAGTAAACCAATGGGTTTACTTTGGTGTTTGTTGAAAGTAAACTCCTCGGTGTAATTTAAGAGGGCGCCACGTTGAGCACACGAAACAAGGTAATTAGTTTTTGTTTGGGAGGATTAATGAGTACACCATTCGCTTCAGCCTTAGCGGCTGACAACACGGTTTTTACCACCCAAGTTAATAATGGTAAGTACCAAAACGCACAAGCAATGCCAGCTAATGCCTCGGCTTGGGGTATTTTGTGGCGATATGTGAGTGAGCAGCGTGTAGATGCCACGCCAAGTAATGGCATTCCTGTGATGCCTTTGAGCGCTTCTCAGCTTGACGCTTTACCTGCCGATCAAAGCAGTGTTATTCGCTTTGGTCATTCGAGTGTTTACATGCAAGTGGCTGGGCAACGCTGGTTGATTGACCCGGTATTTTCGCAGCGAACATCTCCTTTTAGCTTTATTGGCCCAAAGCGTTTTCATCAACCCCCGCTCGAGCTCAGTGAGTTGGACAGTATTGATGGGGTAATTATTTCCCATGATCACTACGACCATTTAGACAAGCACAGCATCAAGCTGTTAAAAGATAAGGTTCAGCATTTTGTGGTACCTGAAGGGGTTGATCAACACCTGCTAGATTGGGGCGTGAATAGCCAAAAAATTCAACGCTTACGCTGGTGGCAGTCGGCCAATTTTGGTGAGTTAACGGTGACAGCTACGCCTACTCAGCATTTCTCTGGTCGCGGCTTATTTGATGCTAACCAAACGCTTTGGGCATCTTATGTGATTGATGCGCCGGAGCAGCGAATATTTTTTAGCGGTGACTCTGGTTACTTCGATGGTTTTAAGCAAATTGGTGAGCGTTATGGCCCCTTTGATTTAACCATGATGGAAACCGGTGCTTATGACAAAGATTGGTCAGCGGTACACATGACGCCAGAGCAAACCTTGCAAGCTCACTTGGATTTAAAAGGGAAGGCCTTAATGCCGGCGCATAACTCCACCTTTGATTTGGCTTTTCACTCTTGGTATGAACCGCTTGAGAGAATTAGTCAGCTAAGCGAGCAAGCCAATGTGCAACTAGTGACACCTAAAATAGGTGAGGTGTTCACTGTTGGGCAAAGCCAAGGTACAGAAGCGTGGTGGCGAGCTCTTAACTAGTCTCGCTATACAAAGAAAAAGGCCTTAAGTATTCTTAAGGCCTTTTTTAGTTTTAACAGCTGGCGAATTACATACCGAGTTTTTTCTCTAGGTAGTGAATATTCGCTCCACCAAACTGGAAGTTCTCGTCCTGCATAATTTTCTCTTGCAGCGGAACGTTGGTTTTAATACCGTCGATCACCAGCTCAGAAAGGGCGTTCTTCATACGCGCTATGGCGATGTCACGGTTCTCTCCGTAGGTAATTAGTTTACCTATCATCGAGTCATAGTAAGGCGGAACTGAGTAACCCGCATATACATGTGAATCCCAACGAATGCCCATGCCACCCGGTGGGTGGAAACGGTTAATGCGACCTGGAGATGGGATAAAGGTTTCCGCATCTTCAGCATTAATACGACACTCAATCGCGTGGCCGGTTAACTTCACTTGCTCTTGGCTAAATGACAAAGGTTGTCCAGCAGCAATGCGTAACTGCTCTTTAATTAAGTCGATGCCGGTAACCATTTCAGTTACTGGGTGTTCAACCTGAATACGGGTGTTCATTTCAATGAAGTAGAACTCGCCATTTTCATACAAGAACTCGAATGTGCCTGCACCGCGGTAGTTAATTTCGATACATGCACGAGTACAGCGTTCACCAATGTTGCGACGCATGTCTTCGGTAATGCCTGGTGCTGGAGCTTCTTCAACCACTTTTTGGTGGCGACGTTGCATTGAGCAGTCACGTTCACCTAGGTGAATAGCGCCACCTTGGCCGTCTGATAATACCTGAACTTCTACGTGGCGAGGGTTCTCTAGGTATTTCTCCATATAGACGATGTCGTTACCAAAGAATGAGCCAGCCTCGGTACGGGTTAAATCGATAGAGGTATGTAGCTCGTCTTCACTGTAAACAACGCGCATACCACGACCACCACCGCCGCCAGCAGCTTTAATGATAATCGGGTAGCCAATGCGTTTGGCAATGGCCGCATTTTGTTTTTCATCGCTGCCTAGTGGGCCATCAGAACCCGGTACACAAGGTACACCGGCTTTTTTCATGGCTTTAATCGCTTCAACTTTATCACCCATCATGCGGATGGTTTCAGCTTTAGGACCGATAAAGATAAACCCGCTTTTCTCTACTATTTCAGAAAACTCAGCGTTTTCAGATAAGAAACCATAACCCGGATGAATGGCCACGGCATCGGTAACTTCGGCAGCAGCAATAATGCGCGGAATGTCTAGGTAACTTTCAGTTGCCGCGGGCTTACCAATACAAATTGATTCGTCGGCTAACAATACGTGTTTAAGGTCACGATCGGCTGTTGAGTGCACAGCTACCGTTTTAATGCCTAGCTCTTTACATGCACGTAAAATACGCAGGGCAATTTCACCACGGTTAGCAATAACTACTTTATCTAGCATACAAATGCCTCTTTATTCGATGATGAATAGCGGTTCATCAAACTCAACGGCGTCACCGTCTTCAACCAAAATGGCTTTAATCACGCCAGATTTGTCGGCGTCGATTTGATTCATCATCTTCATGGCTTCAATGATACATAGGGTGTCACCTACGTTAACTTGTTGGCCTTCTTGCACAAATGGTTGCGCTTCTGGAGATGAAGAACGGTAGAAAGTACCTACCATTGGCGATAGTAATTGGTGGCCAGAAGCTACTTCGCTAGCAGCTGGAGCAGCAGGTGCTGCGGCTGGAGCTGCAGCAACTGGGGCTGGAGCTGCAACAGGTGCTGGAGCGTATACGGCTTGAGCTGCACCGCTGAAGTTACGGCTGATACGTACTGCCTCTTCACCTTCGGTGATTTCTAGTTCAGCAACACCAGATTCTTCAACTAATTCGATTAATTTTTTAATCTTGCGAATATCCATAAGGGCTCTCTTTATCGTATTAGGTTAATTAAATAGCTATTTCTGCAGCTTGTTTAGCGCTGCAGTTAAAGCAAATTGATATCCTTGACTACCTAAACCACATATCACTCCCTCTGCTTTGTCGGCAAGGAAAGAGTGATGACGGAAGGGTTCACGTGCATGCACGTTAGATAGGTGAATTTCTATAAACGGAATGTTCACACCCAATAGCGCGTCGCGCAGCGCTACGCTGGTATGAGTAAAAGCCGCAGGGTTGATGATGATGAAATCGATCTCGCCCATGGCTTGATGAATGCGATTAATAAGTTCGCCTTCGACATTAGATTGGAAATCTTGCAGATTTACGCCCAGGTCATTGGCTTGCTGGCGTAGCTGTTCAACAATGTCGTCTAAACTCTGGTGACCGTAAACTTCAGGTTCACGTTTGCCCAGTAAGTTTAGATTTGGACCATTGAGTAACAAAATAGAGAATTTATCAGTCATTTTCGTTGAAAAACCAGCTTAAATTATAGAACTTGTCGATTTCTTAAGATTAGCACATTTATCAAAGATAAATGTGCTATGTCATCGACATTTTCGACAATTATAGGGTTTTCGCAGAAAATGGCAGCATTTTTCTGGTCTAATCAGTTGGTTTCGGCGAGAGGCTCGGTAGTTAGGTTACGTAGCCATTTTTTCTGGTTCATGCGCCAAAAACACAACATAGCTTTAAATACTTCTTCACTTAATGCGATACAGAAGGCGGTGATTAAGCTTACATCGAACACAAAAATGGCAATAGAAGTAAGCATTAAACCCACACCCCATTGGCAGAATGTATCCGACATTAAGCAAAAGCTATTGTCGCCGCCGCTGCGCAAAATACCGTTAATTAGCACCATGTTAAAAATGCGTAGCCAAGTAGAGGCTGCCAGCACTAACACTAATTGTTGGGCAAGTTGCAAAGTTTCTGACTCTAAAGCGCCAAACAAGTTCAATAAAGGATAGCTCAATAACCAAATAGCAACACCAATACCAATGGCGGCAATAGGGCTAACTAACAAGGCTAAGCGTGCATCTACCCAAGCTTGGTTAAATTGGTTAGCCCCCAATTTGTTGCCCACCATTATTGAGCAAGCTGCTGAGAATCCCATGAAACACGAGATGGCGATACCTTCTATTGGGCTAATTAGGCTCATAGCCGCCAATGCGTTCGTTCCCAATTGACCATACAAGGTGGCAAATACAAATACACCGCTCGACCAAATACTAAAGTTAATCACTAGTGGCACAGCAAGCTTGGCGTATTTGATTAGCTCAGCTTGTTTAAACTGCCAAAAACCAATTAAACATACTTTTAGTAATGGGTGTTTTTGCCACCAAAGGCTGGCCCACAATACAACGAGTTGCAGTAAACGTGCGATAACGGTAGCAACACCTGCGCCTACAATACCCATAGCTGGGATCGAGCCAAAACCAAAAATTAATACTTGGTTAAGCGCGATATTGGCGACCACAGCAAAAACACTAATGTACAGCGGCAGCTTGGTATTGCCGCTAGCACGTAGTGCAGACTCAAACACAATCACTGGCAAGGTGAACAGAATCATCAAGGCGGTTGCGCGAATATAATCGCTGCCAATAGCAACTAAATGCGCATCGCTGCTGCCCCATTGCATAATGGTGCTAGGGCTGAAAAGCATGAAGGCTAAGGTTGCCAGGGTAAAAATAAGTCCAGCATAAAAAGATAAAGCCACAGTGCGGCCAATGGCTGTCCAGTTTTTAGTGCCCCAGTGTTGCGCACTTAAAATGGCGCACGCTGTCGAGAAGCCATTTAAGATTACGATTGCCACAAAGAATGCGCGACCGGCATAACCTACTGCGGCGACTTCGGCATCACCTAAAGTGGCAACCATTAGTACGTCTACTAAGCCTAATAAGCTTAGTAATACTGCTTGTAAAGATATTGGCCAAGCTAGGCGCCAGAACTGCTCTAGCCATGAGCGATTCAAAGTAATAGGAGATGCGTACATAACAACCTCAAAATGTGACTTGCATCAGATAAAAGCTATCTAGTTATAAGTGGTGGTAAATAATTATGGGCGCGATACTATCTTATATATTGGGCTTTCCACATAATTGAAGCTATCAAAAATATGTTCAAAACTATCATTTATGGCTGAGCAACATTGGCAAGATAAGTTCGAGATAGGCCCCGCCTGTGTTGAGCGCTTTTTAACCACCGAACGATTTTCAGAGTTAACTAAATTGCAGATTAACTTATCTGGGGTGTCGTATTTGCGAGGTGAGTACTTTGTTAGCCGCAAAGCTCCACAGGAACACACTTTGTTGTTTTCTATGGCGGGAGCGGGCAGTTTACATACTTCAGAGTTTAGTCAGCGCTTGGGACCAAACGACTTTGTTATTTTGCCTGCTGGGGTTAATTACTCGCTCAGCTTGGCTAGCCACTTTTGGCGGCATAATTGGTTTCAGTTTTCTTCAGACATTAGTTGGTATCGCTTTCCCAAAAACGCCAAAGTATTGAAAATCAACTCTAGTCAAAATATTGATAAGTGCATGAAGTTGTTATTGGATGAGGAAACTAAAGCCAAGGCAGATCCTCTAGTAGAATCGGCCTTAACCCAACTTATCAAACGCTATTTATTGCAGTTGCTTAAGCCGCTAAAAAATGCCGAGCCAAGCCCATTGCACAAACTAGAGCAGCAATTGCGCTCTTCTTTACACTATCCATGGACAGTAGCCGAGATGGCGCAACGTTTGTCGGTATCGGAAGCGCACTGCTATCGCTTGTTTCAGCAAGAGTTTAAATGCAGCCCCAAGCAGTATCTAAGCCGTTTACGTTTGGAGCATGGCAGTTATTTGCTGCGCGAAAGCCGCTGGTCGATAGACGTGATCGCCAGTCAACTAGGTTACCAAGATGGTTTTGCCTTTGCGCATCGCTTTAAGAAAAGCTTTGGGGTTTCTCCTGGACGTTATCGGCGCAGCTTCAACAAATAACAACTAGCTGGATTGGTGGTGCGCCTTATTTACTCATGCTTTGCAAGCTGGCGGCTATTTTTGCACTGCTTACTCGCTTAAAGGTGTCTAAAGTGAGTGAAGCGACTTGCTGCAATTGTTTTTCTGTTGCGCCATTGGTGGAGTGAACATTTAAACCTTGTAACACAGTTGCCAAGTAGTGGGCTAGCGCTTCTGGGTCGGCATCGGCGGTGAGATCTTTTTCTTCTTTGGCGCGCTCGAAACGTTGCTGTAAGGCAACGCTGCCTTGGGCACGACGTTCCTGCAAGGCTTGTTTAATGGTGCTTGCAGACTCACTACACGACAGAGCACCTTGCACAATCACACAGCCTTGCGGCTGCGAGGGATCGCTTAAATTGGCCACTGCACCTTTCAACATGTAATCCACTACGTCGTAAATGGTATCTTGCTCAAGGGCGGGATAGAAATAGGCTTGAGGACGAGATTCGTAAAGCTCTATGGCCTGCAAAAATAACTGTTCTTTATTGCCAAAAGCCGCATACATACTGGGTTTATTAATGCCCATGGCTTGGGTTAAATCATTTAACGATGCCCCTTCGTAGCCTTTTTGCCAAAATACTTCTAAGGCTTTTTCTAGCGCTTGGTTTGCGTCAAAGCTGCGTGGACGACCAATGTGAGAACAGCACTTGGGGGACATTTTTCTACCTCAATTTATCATTAAACTGATCATAGCTAAGCCACTCAGACCTGTCTAGATATTTAAATACCACTTGGTACAAAAAGATCTTGATCTCGATCATACTTCGTGATTAATATACCAGCCAGTACAAAACAAAATATCATCCATATATCAATTTATCATCACTTGAGGGAACGAAGATGGCATCAGTTTTTGATCTAACAAAACTCATCGCAGTAAGTGCTTTAAGCATTTTCCTAGTGGCTTGCGGAAAACCGGAAGCTGCGACCAATCAAGCACCTCCACCACCAAGTGTAGATGTAGCCGAAGTATTGCTTGAACGCATTACCGAAACCGATGTGTATACCGGTCGCCTGCAAGCACCACAAACCGTGATGGTGGTGCCGCGAGTATCGGGCTACATCGAACAAGTGCTGTTTAACGAAGGTAGCTTGGTAGAAAAAGGTGAAGTGCTGTTTAAAATCGACAGCCGCATTTTTGCCGCCGAAGTGGCTCGCCTAGAAGCTGAACTTCAAAGTGCTAAAAGTAGTTTAGAACTGGCGCGAAAAGGGTACAAGCGGGCCCAAGCCTTGAATAAGCAAAACGCCATTTCTGATGAAATTTTAGATAATCGCTTTTCGGCGCGAGAACAGGGCGCAGCGGCAGTGGCATCGATTACTGCAGCCTTATCGCGAGCTCGCTTGGATTTAGACTTTACCGAGGTGCGCGCTCCTATTAGCGGTCGAGTGTCTAACGCGCTAATCACCGAGGGTAACTATGTAAACCTTGGCGCTAGCCAGCTTACTCGTATTGTGTCTACCCAGCATATGCATGCCTACTTTGATGTAGATGAGCAAAGCTTTTTGAAATACCAAGAGTTAAGCAACGTATTGCCGCTGCAAGGCGCGCAAGAAACTGTAGCGGTAGTGCAAATGGCTTTGGCTGATGAGCAAATATTTAAGCACTTGGGCCAGATAGACTTTATCGATAATGCTGTTGCCAGCGGCACCGGTACTATCCGTTTACGTGCCAGCTTTGGTAATCCTAGTGGGGAATTACTGCCAGGTATGTTTGCCCGTTTACAAATTGCAGGAAGTAGTTCTTATCAAGCGGTATTAATTGATGACAAAGCAGTCGGTACCGACCTAAATAACAAGTTTGTATTGGTATTGGACGAAAACAACCAAGTGCAATATCGCCCGGTAGTATTAGGTGAGCGAATTAATGGCTTGCGGATTGTTTCCCAAGGTTTATCGGGTTCAGAGCGAATTGTGGTTAACGGTATTCAGCGGGTACGGCCGCAGATGCAGGTAACGCCAATTGCCACCGCGATGGCTAGCGAAGAGGTTGTTTCTGCCTTGCGTGAGTCTCAACAGTTACTTGACCAACAACATCAGCAATTAAGCCTTAACGCTAAGTTGTAAGTTCAACAAGGATAGATTCGCCCATGTTTTCTCAGTTTTTTATTAAACGGCCGATTTTTGCGGCCGTTATATCGCTGCTGATGTTTATTGGCGGTGCCATTGCCGTATGGCAATTACCCATTACCGAGTACCCAGAAGTGGTGCCACCAACAGTAGTAGTTACAGCTAACTACCCTGGGGCAAACCCTAAGGTGATTGCCGAAACCGTGGCTTCACCGCTTGAGCAAGAAATTAACGGTGTTGAAGACATGTTGTATATGTCTTCTCAGGCCACCTCTGACGGGCGCATGACGCTGACCGTTACTTTTGCCATTGGCACCGATATCGACCAAGCTCAAACGCAGGTTCAAAGCCGGGTTGATCGCGCCACACCGCGTTTGCCCTTAGAAGTGCAGCGCTTAGGTATTGTGACCGAAAAGTCATCACCAGATCTTACTATGGTGGTTCACCTTAGTTCACCAGAAGATCGCTACGACTTATTGTACCTGTCCAACTATGCGGCGCTTAATGTTAAAGACGAGTTAGCCCGAATTGAAGGTGTGGGTGCTGTGCGTTTGTTTGGTGCGGGTGATTACAGCTTAAGAATTTGGCTAGACCCTAACAAAGTGGCAGCTCTAGGTTTAAATCCAAACCAAATTATCGCCTCAATTAGAGAGCAAAACCAGCAAGCCGCTGCCGGTAGTTTGGGCGCACAGCCTAGCGGTGAGTCTGATTTTCAGATTTTGATCAACGTGAAGGGGCGCTTAAGTACTACTGAAGAGTTTGAGAACATCATCATTAAAGTGGGCGAGCAAGGCGAAGTTAGCCGCTTGCGAGATGTTGCTCGGGTTGAGTTGGGTGCTAGCAGCTATGCATTGCGCTCGTTACTCGACAACAAGGATGCAATTGCCATTGGTGTGTTTCAAGCATCTGGCTCGAACGCTATCCAGATCTCTGAAGATGTACGTGCGCGTATGGCCGAGTTAGCGAAAAGCTTTCCGGAAGGTCTAAACTACGACACCGTTTACGACCCAACCGTGTTTGTGCGTGGCTCTATTGAAGCGGTAGTTAAAACCTTGTTTGAAGCGGTACTACTAGTGGTATTAGTGGTGGTGCTGTTCCTACAAACTTGGCGCGCTTCTATCATTCCATTAGTGGCAGTACCGGTTTCTTTAGTCGGTACCTTTGCCTTTATGCACCTTATGGGTTTCTCGCTCAATGCCTTGTCGTTATTTGGTTTGGTATTGGCGATTGGTATTGTGGTGGATGATGCCATTGTGGTGGTGGAGAACGTAGAGCGAAATATTGCTGAAGGTTTAAGCCCGGTAGCGGCTACCCAGCGCGCCATGAAAGAGGTGACGGGGCCAATTGTGGCAACTACCTTAGTATTGGCGGCAGTGTTTATTCCTACTGCTTTTATGTCTGGCTTAACCGGACAGTTTTACAAGCAGTTTGCCTTAACCATTACTATCTCTACCTTTATTTCAGCGATTAACTCATTAACCTTGAGTCCTGCTTTGTCTGCTTTGTTGCTAAAAGGTCACGACGAACCGAAAGACCGTTTAACTCGCATTATGGACAGCTTGTTTGGCAGGTTTATATTTGTGCCGTTTAACCGCTTATTCAATAAAGGTGCCAATGTATATGGCGGCATCATCAAAAAGACAATTCGCTTGTCGGCTTTGGTAGGCATTATTTATGTGGGTTTATTAGGGCTTACGGCTTATCAATTTGACACCACTCCTACTGGCTATGTGCCAGGGCAAGACAAACAATACTTAGTGGCGTTTGCTCAGTTGCCTGATGCTGCCTCTTTAGAGCGCACCGAAGCGGTAGTGAAAAAAATGTCTGAGATTGCCTTGGCACAACCTGGGGTTGAACACGCTGTGGCGTTTCCTGGCTTAAGCATTAACGGCTTTACCAACAGCCCAAACAGCGCGATTTTGTTTACACCTTTGGCCGATTTTGACCAACGCCAAGACCCTAGCCTTTCGGCTAATGCCATCGCTGGTGCGCTTAACCAACAGTTTGCTGGTATTCAAGAAGCCTTTATTGCGATATTCCCACCACCGCCGGTGCAGGGGTTAGGCACTATTGGCGGCTTTAGATTGCAAATCCAAGACCGCGCAAACCTTGGTTATGAAGAGTTGGCCAATGTCACCATGCAAGTGATGCAAAAAGCTTGGGCAACACCGGCACTTACTGGCATTTTCTCTAGTTACCAAGTAAATGTGCCGCAGCTTGATTTGGATTTGGATAGAACCAAAGCCATGCAACAAGGGGTGGCGATAGATGAAGTATTTTCTACCTTGCAAGCTTACATGGGGTCAACCTATGTAAATGACTTTAATAAGTTTGGCAGAACTTATCAGGTGAACATTCAAGCCGATGAGTCCTTTAGGCAATCGCCAGAGCAAATTAGCCAACTTAAGGTGAGAAATGCCGATGGTGCGATGATCCCGCTAGGCTCCTTTGTTGATGTCTCTTATGTGGCGGGCCCAGACCGAGTGATGCACTACAACGGCTATACCACTGCCGAGATCAATGGTGGGCCAGCGCCGGGTTATAGCTCCGGTGAAGCGCAGGCTGCCATCGAGCAGATTTTGGCGGAAACTTTGCCCATCGGCATGACCTTTGAGTGGACCGAGCTTACCTATCAACAAAAGCTGTCGGGTAATACTGCAATGCTGATTTATCCCTTGGTGATTATTTTGGTATTTATGGTGTTAGCTGCTCAGTACGAGAGCTTGCGTTTGCCAATGGCGATTATTTTAATCATTCCTATGACCTTGTTATCGGCCATTAGTGGGGTATTGCTTTGGGGTGGAGACAACAACATCTTCACTCAAATTGGTTTGATTGTATTGGTAGGCTTGGCTACCAAGAATGCCATTTTAATTGTCGAGTTTGCTAAGGAGTTACAAGACCAAGGTCGCACAGTTATGGAAGCGGTATTAGAAGCTTCACGCTTACGTTTACGGCCAATTCTAATGACCTCTATCGCCTTTATTATGGGGGTTGTGCCAATGGTGTTTTCTACTGGTGAAGGGGCAGAGATGCGTCAAGCTATGGGCGTGGCGGTGTTCTCTGGCATGATTGGGGTTACCATTTTTGGATTGCTACTTACCCCACTATTTTACTACTTGCTTGCAAAACGTAACCCTAAAACCAGTGAGCAAGCCGAGCCGCTGGCGCTAGACGCTGATATATTGGCTGCTAAGTAACACAGACAGTGGCAATTACTCTAAAGCGCCGTTACAGATTATGTAGCGGCGTTTTTGTATTGGGTGTTCAATGACTCTTTGAGGCGAGCATTTCCTTTAAGCCGCCACCGTTTACCACCTGCTGGTAACCCATAGCTTGTAATACTTGTAAGGCGTAACCAGAACGATTACCCGAACGACAATAAACCACGATAGGCTGGCTTTTATCTTTGGTGATGGCGGTGATCTGCTGGGCAATCACGGTGTGCGGAATGTTTTGTGCGTTACTCAAGTGCCCTTGGCTAAACTCTCCTTCGCTGCGAACATCAATGAGTATTGCGTGTTGCTGCTCTACACTTTGCCAAGCAAGGTCGGAGCGCTCTGAAGCGTGAGCTTGTGACAATAGACCTATAAAACCGCAAAGCACTAGGCTTTTAAGTACATTAATCATCTTCTTCTCATCCTTGTTCAGAAGTTAGCGTGGTGATGTGAAATTGCTTAATAGTGTATCGGTAATTGATGACGAAATTCTTGATCTGGTTAAACGATTTTTTAAGCTTGCTGTTAACTTTTGGATACAGATAGATACCAAGTTGCATAATTTTGGTCAGAAAAAAGCCGCTAACTAAAGCGGCTTTTTGGTTTTAGCAGTTAAGCTGCATTCGATTTTTCTTCTATCAGCTTATCAACCACCGATGGATCCGCTAGGGTCGAAGTATCACCTAGAGAGTCGGTCTCGTTGGTGGCAATCTTACGCAAAATACGGCGCATAATTTTGCCTGAACGGGTTTTAGGTAAAGCCTCTGCCCAGTGTAAAATGTCCGGTGTGGCAATTGGACCAATCTCTTTACGTACCCAGGCTTTCACTTCTTTATGTAGTTCAGCGCTGGCCTCTTCACCGGCATTAAGGGTGATGTAAGCATATATGCCTTGGCCTTTAATTTCATGAGGAACACCTACCACTGCAGCCTCTGAAATTTTAGGGTGGGCAACCAGTGCGCTTTCAATTTCGGCGGTACCCATGCGGTGGCCACTTACATTTAGTACGTCATCTACGCGACCGGTAATCCAGAAGTAGCCATCTTCATCGCGGCGAGCGCCGTCTCCGGTGGTGTAGGTTCCAGGGAAGGTTGAAAAGTAGGTTTGCTCAAAACGCTCGTGGTCACCATAAACGGTGCGCATTTGTCCTGGCCAGCTGTCTTTAATAATCAGGTTACCTTCGGCAGCGCCTTCTAGCACATTACCTTCGTTATCTACTAGGGCTGGTTGCACGCCAAAGAATGGGCGAGTTGCCGAGCCAGGTTTAAGTGCGGTTGCTCCTGGTAGCGGAGTAATTAAAATACCGCCGGTTTCGGTTTGCCACCAAGTGTCTACAATTGGACAGCGCTCGTCACCAATGGTGCGGTAATACCATTCCCACGCTTCCGGGTTAATCGGTTCACCTACCGAGCCCATAATCCGCAGGCTACTGCGGCTGGTACCTTGCACGGCGGCATCACCTTGCGCCATTAGGGCGCGAATAGCGGTTGGAGCCGTGTATAAAATCGTCACTTGGTGTTTGTCACATACTTCGCTCATACGTGCTGAGGTAGGGTAGTTAGGCACACCTTCAAACAAGATGGTGGTCGCACCATTGGCTAATGGCCCGTATACCAAGTAACTGTGGCCAGTAATCCAACCGACATCGGCGGTACACCAGTATATGTCGCCTGGATGATAATCGAATACATACCTAAAGGTCATTGTGGCGTAAAGCAGGTAACCACCCGTGGTATGTAATACGCCTTTAGGTTTGCCGGTGGAGCCAGAGGTATAAAGGATGAACAGCGGGTCTTCGGCATTCATTGGTTCTGGCGGACAATCGGCCGCTTGGTTTTCGGTAATGTCGTGCCACCATACATCGCGGTTGGCATTCCAGTTTACTTCACCGCCGGTACGTTTTAGTACCACAACACTTTTAACAAACTCACAGTCTGGGTTTTCTAAGGCTTGGTCTACGTTGGCTTTAAGTGGTACGCCACGCCCGCCACGAACACCTTCGTCGGCAGTAATCACGTATTTAGAATTTGAATCAATAATGCGACCCGCTAGTGCTTCTGGAGAGAAGCCGCCAAATACAATCGAGTGCACCGCGCCAATACGGGTACAAGCCAGCATGGCCACAGCTGCTTCTGGTACCATTGGCATGTACAAACATACTACTTCACCTTTTTTAACGCCTTGCTGTTTAAGCGCGTTAGAGAACTTACAAACTTGTTGGTACAGTTCGTTGTAAGTGAGTTTGCTGTCTTCTTCTGGGTTGTCGCCTTCCCAAATAATTGCTACCTCGTCACCGCGCTCTTGAAGATGACGGTCAATACAGTTGGCACTTACGTTTAGCAGGCCATCTTCAAACCATTTGATGCTCACATGACCAGGGTCGTATGAGGTGTTTTTTACTTTAGTATAAGGCTGGATCCAATCGAGTAACTCGCTACCGTGCTTCCCCCAAAACTGATCAGGCTGGGTGATAGATTCTTGATACATATCTAGATATTGCTGATCGTTTAGTAAGCAGTTGTCTGCAATGTTAGCTTTAACGGGGTACAGCTTTTGTTCACTCATCTTCCTCTCCTTGCTTCCTCGATGTGAGGCGGGATATCGTCATTGACGTCTCGGATTTTAATCTAGACTCGCACTGACACAGGTTGTCGACAATTAGACTTTTGGTTAATTATTTGTGAAGAATAGTAAAATGCTTTATTAATCAAAGTGATTTTTTATGTTGCGCGATGAAACTGAGAGGCGGCTCACGGCCTGTGTTGGATTAATTTGCGAGCTAAAGCAACACTTCCTAATTAACGCTATTTTGCTTTGGTGGTTTTTGCAGCTAAGGGAAACGGATTCAGCTGTTAGTTTCGCTTAAAGGTGTTCGTTTAATAACTTGTTCAAGTGCGGGTACATTTGGGTTTTTTAACAAGCTCAAATGGGAAACACTATGAAAAAACTTCTCGTCATTGCCATGGTTATTGTTACCAGCGCGTGCTCAAGTATGGCCGATCGTTATGATCCAGATGTACATAACTCTGATGAAAGTGCGGTTCAGGTGACACGAGCAGTGGTTCTTAGTGTTAAGCAGGTAAGAGTAAAAACCTCTGATATAGATAAGCAAGGCCTACATACTGGACTCGCTGTCGCGACTGCTGGTGGTCTTATGGCTGGTGCAGGGCGTAGTGAAAACGCACGAGATGCGGGAGCGGCGTTAGCGGTAATTGGTTTAGTGGGTGCGGCAATTGAAGCCAACAATAATAAAGAGATAGAGGCTTTTCAGTACTTGGTGGAGTCTAACTCAGGTGAGGTGATGGAAATAACTCAAGCCGATGAAGTGGCTTTGAAGACCAACTCAAAGGTTATGATTACCCGCTACAATACTGGCAGAATTAAACTCACTGTTGATAACACTCAAGGTGAGGTGTTTGATAGAACCAGTGAGACTCAATATAACTAAGCTGAGCTCGCCAGAAACATGACACTAGATTAAGTACTTGGGGGCAAAGTCTTCCTTATCCCTGGTTCAGGTTAACTAGTTTTTAAAGAATCCCAGCTAGTTGGCTGGGATCCTTGATTGAGTTACTCGCTGTAGTCTAAATCCATGCCTTCGGCGCTTAGGCTAAGAACTAGCTTACCGTTAACAATGTTGGCATTGTTCGGTGAGAAGGTGACTAAGTTTGACTCAAAGCCCCAATCGCCTTTGCCCCAGCGCTTTTGGTCAAAGTTGTCAAAATCGTCACGCCAAGTTAAGGCAAACTCTCCGTTATCTTGGTATTCGTGATACTCAATCCAATCTACAACTTGGTGAAGTGGCAAGCTACTGGCTTTAAAGCGACCTACCCAGCCAATGGCTTCCGAAATCCAAATGTTCATGCGGTAGCTTTGTGGAATGTCGCGCATGGCGATAACTTGCTTTGAATTTTCGGCGGTGTCGTGTCGGATTGTTTCGCCATCAACATCCCAAATAATCTCGTTTGGTGTCCAGGTAATGGCGTATTCAACAAACTCTTCTAGCTGTGGAACTTTGTGTTTCTTTTCGCTGTGTTTGCGTTTATTGGCTTGGCCAGTGATGAGGTTGGTTTGCAGCTGATGAGGCGTTTTACCAATGGCTTCGAAGTCTATTTCGCTCCACGGAATGCCATTGCCTTGCCAAGATTCGTTGTCGTAAGTGAAAAACGACGAAACTACTCCGGGCTCGGATACTAACTTCATGCGTACCACAAATTTGCCGTAAAGCACTTTGTCGTTGCTGTAAACTTCGGCGCCAAATAGCGGCGTTTTACTGCTGTTTAGCGCACCGGTTTGAGCCAAGGTATCTTGGTTTGGCTGCTCTGCAAAGGCGGAGTAAGAGACTGAACTGGCAAGTAAAACTAATAGGGCGAGTTTTTTCATTTAACCTTCCAAACTGGAGAAAACTAAGGCTAATGTAGCCTTAAAATATGCTTGGAACTAGCGGCTTTTCTTGGCAAATCACAGAGCTGTGATTAAGCGCTTATAGCTTAATTGAACGATGAAATCCCATTCATACTAGCGTTTATTTTATCAACAGGGTGGTTAAGCCGATATGGCTTGAGGCAGCGCACTGGTTGGCCTTGGGCCCAGTTGTAATCGCAAATATATCATCGCTGCAGTTATGGCGTCGTCAATTGCTTGATGGCGGCCAGATAGCGGAATACCTAAACTTTGACATATATGCACTAAGTCTTGGTTGGGGCTTATACCCACGTGGTCTACATGTACTTTGTCGGCAAACATTCGACCTACATCGATGAGTGGGTTCACCAATTTGAAACCATAACGTTGTTTGCAATGGCGATTTAAAATCCGTTGGTCGTAGCCAATGTTGTAACCCACGATTGGCCGAGCGCCAATAAACTGCAGCAGTTTTGGCAAAGCCTCTTCAATGCTGCAGGCTTGGGCTAAATCACTGTGGCGAAGGCGATGTACTTTAATTGAGTCGCCAGCAAGTTTATCGGTAGCGCGAATTTTTATATCAAAACACTGGCTGGCCAAAATACGATTTTCACTGATGATGACCGCACCCATTGAGACGATATCGGCCAGTTTGGTGTCTAAGCTGGTGGTTTCTAGATCTAATGCTACGTATTCTTTACCGCGATAAGGGGCAAACAACGTGGCGAATTCGCTGTCTTTATATTTTCGTTGGTAAAGCAAACGCTGCAACATTTAACCGCCTAGTAATCGCGAATATTAAAGTGTAGCGCTAATAGCTGCTTAAACTTTTTCACTACGTGTAAGCCATGGCGTAATAAATCTCGCTGACTGTGATTTAACTTGTCTAGCTTAAGTACGTGATAGTCTTGGCCCTCTTCAGCCGGGAATAGCTGTTGAATACGCAGTTTAAAAAACAGCAATAGTGCTTCTTTAAGGTTAGCTGCACTGTCCTCGTCTATCACTTTTAATGAGGCGAGCTGTTCTATGCGCTCTAGGGTATTGGTCGCGCTAATTGCATGTTCTAAGGCTAGGGCGCGTACCCCATGCACAATAGGAAAAATCCCGCCTTTCTTGATATCTAAGCCTGCTTGTTTGGATTTAATATTGCCAAACATGGTGAGTGGGGTATGAAACTTTAAGGCTGGCTGAGCAAAAAACGCCAAGGTAACGCTGCGATTAGCCATTTGTGCCATTAGATCTTTGCGTAATCTACGCAGTAGGCTTTTATTACCCGCAATGGCGTGGGCATCTAATACTATGGCGAGGTTCATCATGGCATCGCCGTGGCCGGTTTCTATCCAATTGGCAATGGTTTTACTCCATTGGCTTTGTTGCTGCACCCAATCTGGGTTGTTCACCATTATGTTGCCGGGGCAAGGCGGGTAACCTAACTCGAGTAGGTATTCGCTAAACTGATTTAGTTGCTGTTGTCGCTCTGGCCAATCGTATCCATCTTCGATGACTAAGCCGTTATCTTGGTCGGTTTTAACGATTTGCTCGCCACGACCTTCACTGCCCATCACCATCAAACATATGTGGTTGTGATGTTGGTGTGGGATGCTCAGTTCAAACACTCGGCTAATAATTTGCTCATTCATGGTAGCGAGCAACTTCATAATAAATAAGGTGCGAATGCCGTTATTGCAGAGGTTTTCTACCAGTTTATTGAGGGTGTGTGCCGCTTCGCTGAGTTCTTCAATACTTGAGGCGCGAGCAATGCGTAAAGCCAATACGTGAGAGTGGGTCGAGAACAAGCTAAGCAGATGCGCCATCTCCAGTATGCCAATGATCTTTTGCTGGTCTTTTACCACCACCCGCTCGATGCTGTTGCGCGTCATTAACAGCATGGCGTTAAACAAAAAGTCGCCTTTATTCACACTGATTAAGTTGAAGTTGGCTAGCTGGCAAACCGGAGTATCGAGAGATTGCTGCACCAGTACCGCAGCATGGAGTAAGTCGGTACCTGTTAGCATGCCAAAGCAGCCGTCGTGATTGACCAGTAATGACTCCAGCTTTTGCTCGCGCATAATTAGGGTGGCTTGCTGCAGCGAGGTCTCTCCTTCAATGACCACTGCGGGTTGTACGTTGCGTTCATCAATGGTGGTGAGGATGAATTCTGCCAAGTTCTTATTGCCTTCGCGAGACTCTACCAGTTGGTGACGGGTGGCTAAGTCACGCTGAAAATAGTCACCAAAATCGCTGTTTTCACTCACTAAGCGGCGAAAGATTTGGCTAGGCAGGGCGTAACAAAGGGTTTCTTCTAGGGCGATGTAGTCATGTTTTGCATAGCCGCCAAATTGCGAGCGTACATCAAACCAGTCTTCTAGCGTGTAGTGGGCAAATACCTCATCATTATTGTCGGCGCGCTCTTCAACTTGGCCTTTAATAATTATGAACAAACTGGAGGCCTGCGCGCCCGCTGTAACTATTTTTTGCTGGCTTTGAAAGTAGTGAATGTCTAGATTGCTAGACACCAGTTCACGCTGCTTGGGCTCAAGCTGATCAAAGGGCGGGTGCTGAAAATTAAAGTCGGTACTCATTGCCTCACCTAGTCGTGTTTAACTCAGGTATTTATCCGCATTTAGCATGATATTTTTTGCTTAGCGAACCTAGACGACTTTAGTCTAAACGCGGCCTTAAGCGGATTTTGGCAGCTAGAAAATGCAGTTTTGTTAAGTCTAAATTCCCTGCTTTCCTAGGGTCTGTTGATCTTTGGTGTTGAAATTTTGTTCGAGATAAGCGGGCTTTAATCGCGGCGAGCACTTAGAAGCCTAGTGGGCTAAGCAAGAAGTGCTTAACAAAGAGTAAAGCTCGCTTATCCGAACCCTTTGGGCAGCATTCCTTAGCCATTTATTCAGCGTTAGCGAGTGGTTATTAAGCCCACCTTACTGCTCACTCACTGCCTTGCCTAAATGGCTAATAAACTGCTGCAAAAACCATCAGCAAAGATCAACAGCAAAGATCAACAGACCCTAGTAATAGTTTGATAACTCTTTGTATTAATCACAGTTATCGACAATCTTTTTTGCTAGCGTAAGCTAAGTGAACGAGCTGCAGATAAAATCAGCAGTAAATCAATGTTTGTAGGCAGATAGAAAATGGATGTTGTTCTAGTTGCTGATAGTGAAGGCTGGGTTAAGCCTTGTATTAAATGGCTTAGTGATCACAAGGATAGAAAGAATAGATGCAAATAGTAAGTGAGGGCTGGTTAGTTATCCCGCTGTCGTTGGCGTACTTGGGTTTGCTATTTGTGATCGCCTATTTTACCGATCAAAATGCCAGTGCCCGTTTGCGCTGGCAACCGGCTTTTTATAGCTTTTCTATTGCTGTTTATTGTACCTCGTGGACCTTTTACGGCACCGTGGGCCAAGCCAGCGAGAACTTCTTATCTTTTATTCCCATTTACCTTGGTCCGGTATTGCTATTTCTGTTTGGTTGGAAACTACTCGCCAGAGTGGTGTTAATCGCTAAACGCGAACACATCACAACAATTGCCGACTTTATCGCAGCACGTTATGGTAAGTCACAAACCTTAGCGGTAGTTATTTCACTTATTTGTATTATTGGTGTATTGCCGTATATCGCATTGCAATTACGCGCCATTGTGATGGGTTTAGACTTGTTTGGCGGCGATGCAATGCGAGAAGCAGTGGGTAAAGGCAGTAGCTCGCAAATCGCCTTGTTTGTGAGTATCGCCTTGGCGATATTCACCATGTTATTTGGCACTCGCCATATTGATGCCACAGAGCATCACCGTGGGGTGATTGTAGCGATTGCTTTTGAGTCGCTGGTTAAGCTGGTGGCCTTTGTTTGTGTGGGTTTGCTAGCGGTATCGATATTGTGGGATTTGCCGCTTAGCGCCCAGCAAGCGGTAAGTGAGTCCTTTAGCTTTAAATGGCAAGAGATTAGCGTTGCCGATGTGACAGATTTGGTAATTGCCACGCTGTTAGCGATGTCGGCAGTTATTTGTTTACCCCGCCAATTTCATGTAACCGTGGTAGAAAACAACCAAGTTAATGATTTAAAAACCGCGCGTTGGCTATTTCCTGCCTATTTGGTGTTGCTGGCGATTTTTGTATTACCCATCGCTTTTGCTGGTGATGTTTTATTGCCAGCGAATACGCCCGCCGATAACTATGTGATTAGTTTACCGCTTGCGGCAGGGCATGATTGGTTAGGAATGGTGGCATTTTTAGGTGGAACCTCCGCCGCCAGTGGCATGGTGGTGGTGTCTACCATTGCTTTAGCCATTATGGTTAGCAATGACCTAGTGTTACCACTGCTGCTAAAACAAGGCGGTTTGAGCCGTCGCAATTTTGCTCAGTTTAGCGAACTACTGCTTAATGTCCGTCGCACCACCATTTTGGTGATTCTGTTGCTAGCTTGGGGCACCTTCTTGATGTTGGGCGAGCTAACAAACCTTGCTGACATTGGCTTCTTATCTTTTGCTGCAATCGCTCAATTAGCGATTCCACTTATCTTTGGTTTGTACTGGCGAGAAGGCAATCGAACCGGCGTTTATGCTGGTTTGTTAGTGGGCATGAGCTTATGGCTACTCAATTTACTCAATATGACTGATGGCCTAAATCCCTTGATTTTTAACCAATGGATTGCCGATTGGCTGACTGCGCCGCAACTTGCTGGTCACGCGCTGATCTCCAATGAAAACTGGGGCATTGTGCTTAGTTTGTTGGGTAACCTGTTGGCGTATTTATTGGTGTCTAAGTTATCTAGCCCAGCCGTTTCCGAATGGTTGCAAGCCAGTAACTTTGTTGGCCAAACTGGTAAAAGTGATGATGCCGGTGCTCTATACCAATCAAAGGTGAGCGTAGAAGAGCTTCACATGCTGGCATCACGCTTTTTGGGGACTCAACGCATAAGCGAGGCATTTGGTAAATATGCGAGCTCTCGAGATCTGGACCTTAGCCCTAATCAACAAGCACCGGTGGAGCTGATTGCCGAAACGGAACGCATGTTAGGTGGGGTATTTGGTTCATCGTCGGCGCGTTTAGTGCTGGGTTCTGCCCTGCAAGGTAAGCAAGTTCAACTTGAAGAGTTTGCCTCGATAGCCGAAGAAGCTTCGGAGCTACTGCAGTTTAATAAACACTTGCTACAAGGTGCCATTGAGCACATTGATCAAGGCATTGCCATTGTAGATAAAGAGTTAAAATTGGTGTCGTGGAATCGCCGTTATACCGAGCTATTTGATTTTCCTAATGGCATGATTGCAGTAGGTCGGCCGATTGAAGATCTGATTCGCCATAATGCTATTAATGGTTTGTGTGGTCCGGGTGATATTGAAGAACATGTAGAACGTAGGGTAGAGCATTTGCGTCGTGGCAATAGCCACACATCTTCACGGATCAGGCGTGATGGTCGAGTGATCCAAGTGCAAGGTAACCCGATGCCAAATGGTGGCTATGTAATGACCTTTAGTGACATTACCACCTTTCGCCAAGCAGAAGACATGCTCAAGCAAGCTAACGAAATTCTTGAGGCGCGAGTTGCGCAGCGTACTCAACAGTTATCGTCTATTAACCAACAATTAGTGCATGCTACCCATGCCGCCGAGCAAGCTAACCAATCTAAAACGCGCTTTTTGGCGGCGGTAAGCCACGACCTTATGCAGCCGTTAAATGCCGCTAAGCTGTTTGCTGGCTCTTTGCTTGAGGCCGACTTAGAAAACGACACCAAGTTTTTGGCTGCGAGCATCGATAAGTCGCTGTATTCTGCCGAGGAAATCATTAGTGATTTGCTAGATATTTCGCGTCTTGAGTCAGGCCGCGTGGTGGTGAGTAAAGAGCAGTTTGAAATAGGCCATTTGCTTGACCATATTCATGCCGAATTTATCCCCTTAGCCCAGCAACAAGCGGTGGAGCTCAAGTTACATACCAGCAAGCTTACCGTAAGCAGCGACAGTAAATTATTACGCCGCATTTTGCAGAACTTTCTCACCAATGCATTACGTTACAACCCTAAAGGTAAGGTTTTATTGGGGGCGCGTCGCAAAGGCAATAGCTTACGTTTGGAAGTATGGGACAACGGCCCAGGTATTGAGCAAAGCAAACAGCAGCAAATTTTTGAAGAGTTTCAACAGTTACAAAAGTCTGGCCGGGCTCGAGAAGAAGGCTTAGGTTTAGGTTTAGCAATTGCCCAAGGCTTTGCCGAGTTATTGGAAATTCCCATTGGTGTTGAGTCGGTACTTGGCAAAGGCTCGGTATTTTACGTTACTGTTCCTGTGGTTGAAGCAGCCAATATCTATAAAGCTAAGCAATTAGAAGGTGCTCCCATTAGCACTACTCAAGGCGCAAAAGTACTCTGTATTGATAATGAGCCCGACATTCTTGCCGGCATGGAAAGTCTGCTAAGCCGTTGGGGCTACGAAGTGATTTGCTGTGAAGATGCTGATACCGCCGCAGAGGTAATAGAGGGCGGTTGGGTGCCAGAATTAATTCTTAGT
The DNA here is from genome assembly GCF_019670105.1 of Agarivorans albus. NCBI lineage: Bacteria > Pseudomonadati > Pseudomonadota > Gammaproteobacteria > Alteromonadales > Alteromonadaceae > Agarivorans > Agarivorans albus. The sequence continues at coordinate 526,971 of NZ_AP023032.1, forward strand.
GATTATCATCTCGACTATGACAAAACCGGATTAGAAGCGCTGCAGCGCTTAATTCATCAAGGCCAACTCTCTTGTCATGGCATAGTTATTAGCGCCGATAGGCAAACTGATCTAATCGATCGCGTACGCGCTCAAGGCTTTGCCTACTTAAGTAAACCACTACGCCCATTACGTTTGAAAAAACTCTGCCAGCAGCTGCTTAATAGCCAAAAAGGCGCTAATGATTGGCTAAAGCCGAGCTCTTAAGTGGACAGAATGGTTGATGTTTTAACGCGTACTTGAACAACAATAGTCTTACGATGTCGCTAATTTTTCATTTCTATAAACGGGAGGGGTAGCTTGATTAGGTGGGGAGTAAATAGTTTTCTTAGCACTAATATGCGGCTGATGGCCAATTGGAATGGCAGTGCTTGGCAGGTGTTCGATTGTTTTATAGTGGCTAAACCTAAAACCTTACCCGCTCCAACTTGTAAGCTATCTCCAACCGGCAGTTGGCAAATTTTTGAAACTGCTGAAAGAACCTTGTATTTGTCTTTGGTTACTCGAGAGTTGCAAGTTAGTTGGGCAGAACTAATCCCATTGATGGCTGAATATAGTAAAGGTTTTGTGCAAACGATGCTCCGCCAAGAAGTCCAGAAGCTAGTATTAGAGGCAGAGAGTCACCCTCAAGAAGTAAAACGAGCGCGCCAATTGGGAATTAATGTTCATCAACTCTGGTGGTTGCAAGCGCTGGATCAGTATCCAGAAGAGCTGAGTTATCACAGTAAAACAAGTTCACATATAGCTGAATGGCGATGTGAGCAGCTCGAACCAGCATTTGCTAAGCCACTAGTGAGCCGTGATCTACGTGCTCTTACTAAGCTCGGGTGGTTGTCGTTTGATGGAGAGCGTTATCATCGTACCAGCAAATTTATCCCTCCGGCTGAGGAGCATGTGACTAAGATGTTTTGAGTATGCGTAGTTTTCTTGGTTTGTTATATCTACCTCGACGCAGCAAAGAAGACCAAAGCCTCAGAAATATTAGTGGCTCTATAAGAGGAAAACGGCATGAGAAACATAAAAACTCCCGGTGTGTATATTGTTGAAAAAAATGCGTTTCCAAATTCAGTCGTGGAGGTAGCAACTGCAGTACCGGCATTTATCGGCTATACCCAAACCGCCAGTAAAAATAACAAGTCAGTACTAAACAAATCTATTCGGATAAGCTCTATGGCTGAGTTTCAAAGTGTTTTTGGCTTTGGAGCTAGTTTGCAGTTTGATTTTGCACAAGCCGCTGACGCCGCAAGCGCAGATATGTCTTTAGATGACAAGCACTATACGGTTGCAGCAAGCGGCAATAAGTATCGTTTGTACCAAAGTATGCAGATGTTTTTCTTAAATGGCGGCGGTCCTTGCTACATCGTATCGGTTGGTGATTACACGACAGACTTGGCTAAAGACGCAATGTTAGCTGGCATTACTACCTTAGTTGAAGAGCAAGAGCCTACCCTGGTGGTGATTCCTGATGCAGTCAGTCTTGCAGCTGCCGATTGTTACGCGGTGCAGCAGCAAATGCTGATGCATTGTGGCAGTAAAATGCGCAGCCGTATTGCTCTGTTAGATGTTCATAACGGTTTTCAAGACGAAGAAGATAGTGTGGCAGCGTTTAGAGCTGGAATATCAAATAAAGAGATTGGTGATTTTGGCGCAGTGTATTTCCCATGGCTAAACAGCACTTTGTTTAGTCATTCAGATGTTCACTTCGGCTTTTTAAGTGACGAAGGTAAAGCGGTATTGCAAGCGGCTATAAACGCAGAGCTTGGTGCGCCTGATGCCTCGTCAGTTATAGGTAAAATGTTGGCAGGACTTACTGCTACCGAAACGGGTGATGACGATCCTACTCCCGAAGTTATTGATAAAGGCTTACGTGCATCTTGTATTACTTACCCAGCACTTGTTAAAGAAATTTGCAGTCAACTCAATTTGCTGCCTCCATCAGGCGCGATGGCCGGTTTGTATACCATGAGCGACAATATGCAAGGTGTATGGAAAGCGCCTGCGAATATTGAAGTAGTTGGCGTCACTTCACCTGCTTTGATTGTTTCCGTCGAAGAGCAAGAAAGCTTAAACGTAGATGGCAATGGTAAATCGATAAATGCGATCCGCTCATTTATAGGTCAAGGAACCTTAGTTTGGGGGGCTCGAACTCTGGATGGAAATAGCTTGGATTATCGTTACGTTAATGTGCGCCGCACCATGATTATGCTCGAACAATCGCTAAAACTAGCGGCTAAAGCATATGTATTTGAGCCAAACGATGCACAAACTTGGGTCACGATTAAAAGCATGATTTCTAACTTCCTTACAGGAATCTGGAAACAAGGAGGCTTAGCTGGAACAGCGCCAGCTGAAGCTTTTAGCGTGCATGTTGGTTTGGGTGAAACCATGACCAGTGAAGATATTCTTGAAGGGATTTTAAAGATTACGGTACTTGTTGCGATCACTCGCCCAGCCGAATTTATTGAAATTACTTTCCAGCAGCAAATGCAAAAATCTTAAGCTTAATTTATTGCATAAAACACTAAGCCCGACCAGCGGGCTTTCTAATTTTTCAGAAGCTATTTAAATCTCGTTATCTTCTGGGCTTGGCTCTAGCTCTAATTGTTGCAAAGCGATTACTGCTTGGGTGCGGTTTTTCACGTTAAGTTTGCGGAAAATCGCAGTAACGTGGGCCTTAATCGTGGCCTCCGATACATTTAGCTCGTAGGCAATTTGCTTGTTTAGCAGGCCTTCGTTAAGCATTACCAATACTTTGTATTGCTGTGGGGTAAGGCTGGCTAAGCGTTCGGCTAGAGGGTCTTCCTCAGCTTGAGCGCTAAAACTTATGCCTTCTGGGAACCAGTCGTCGCCTTCAATAATGTGTTGAATGGCGGCAACCAATTGTTGTAGTGGGGTCGATTTAGGAATAAAACCAGTTGCGCCAAGCTGCTTGGCTTTTTGCACTACGCTTACTTCCTCGCTGGCCGAGATCACCACAATCGGTAGCTCTGGATATTGACCGTGCAAATGGGTAAATGCCGAGAAGCCATTAGCGCCGGGCATCTTCAAATCTAATAACAGTAGGTCGGGTTCGCGCTCTAGTTCGAGCAGTTTAAGTAGGTCGTTAACATTCTCAGCTTCTAGTAACTGAGCATCGGGAACGGCAGTTTGTACTGCCTGCTGAAGAGCACTACGAAACAAGGGGTGGTCGTCAGCGATAATGATCTTGTAGGTATCTTCCATAACCATGATTCATCTGCCTTTTTTTTGACCATAGCACCAAGCCCTGCGGGTTTCAATTTGCAGAGGGCTTAACTGTGAAGACCGAGCAAAGTTCCCATTCCAAGTAGGGTTGTGCCGCTAAATTTATTCACCCATTGTTGGTAGCGTTGTAGCTGCATTTGCACTTTATGATGCGACAAAATGCGCACTAATAGGTACCACAGCAATGCGGTTTCTAGTAACAAAGCTGCCCCGAGCATCAGCTTTTCGCTGAGTAGTGTTTCGCTACCAATAAACTGACTAAATACGCTTACTACAAAAACTAAAATCTTTGGGTTGAGTAGGTTACAAGCAATGCCGCTTAGCACCACTTTTTTAGCGCGCTTAGGTTTGCCTTGGCTGGCGAGTTCAATCAGCTCGGAGCGACTAAATAAGGTTCTTAAGCCTAGGAATACCAAAAAGCCTGCGCCGCCCCAACGCAATACTTCAAACAATAAAGGCGATTGTTTAATGATGATAGATAAGCCGCCAATGGCTAGCGCGATATGGATACTAAAGCCTAGCAATACGCCCGCTACACACAATGCTGCTTGGCGTTTTCCGCTGCTGGCATGGCGCAATACCATTACCATGTCTGGGCCAGGGCTTAACATGCCTAATAAATTGATTAATAAAAGTGCGCTTAATGCTTCTAACACGCGTTCATCCCTGAAAAGTATTGAGATTTAAAAACTGCGACTAGTGTAGAAGTTGCTACTGCTTATAAAAATGGAATTGTAGGTATTTTTAATATTCCAATTTGGAATTATGTGTGAGTAAACAATTTAAAACTGTGAGCTGGAATTTTTCAGCGCAGATTAAATTGATATTGCGTAAGTAGAAGTGTTTGGGCTAATGCTAAATTTTGTCGTCTTAGTGTTAATATGCGCGGGTAGTTTAGGCAGTAAGGTTAAAGGAAGAGCATGCAAACGGCTGAAGTATCACTTAACAAATACCTAATGTGGTTCGCACTGGTTTATTTAGCCAGTTCGTTAGTTTTTGGCACAGTAGTGTCGTGGTTGGATTTAGAGTCGAATAGTTTTTTGGGCATTATTGTCCTTATGCTGTCGGCCTCCATTGCGGTGCAGTTGTTTGTGAAAGACCATCAACGGGCGCTTATGCGTGCAGAGCTACGCTACTTGAGCTTTTGGTCGTGGCTTGCCTCGGTGTTTATCTCTGTTGCAGAGCTATTAGCGGTATTTGCCTATTCGTTTTACGAGATTTATGGCGTTATCGCATGGCTAGATGTGCAAGCCGAGCTAGCTGCTTTATTGTTTGAACTGTCGATTGACCTGCACGCACTTTATGCAATTATTGCCGTTGTATTGCTCATCTTCTGGGGACTAACTCGCTTAGCCTATGGCTTTGCTAATAAAGCTTTCACTAAGCAAGTAAACACTTTGGCTTAACTGTTATTTGCTGCTGGGTTTGTTTGAGTTTATTTAGGATAAGGGCAATGTCGACAGCCATTACCGCAGCAGGTGCCTCGTTTTAAGTGATACCAAGCGCTAAAAACCATTAAGCCATCTTCCATGCTGAAATCTAGATGTTCTTGCAAGGCAGCTTGTTGGTTAGCTGGTGTTCGGTAGCGCGCCGCTAATTCTAATAGTTCATGATGAGGCGTATTGGCTATCAACAGCGTTAATTTCTCGGCCAACTTTTTGGATAAGCATGTTTGACAAAGACATGCCCGCTCATTGAGATCTGCGCTTACCGGCAAAATAGCTGGCATATTCATACACCAGCATTGTTCATTGGCTGTGCAGCCGACTGAGGCTCCGCAGCCTGGGCAATCTGAAGGGACTTGTTGTGCCACGAGCATGTTTCTTGGTTAATGTCTTTAACTCGAGCATAAAGTATTTAGCCTTTGCTTCCTATGTGAGTTTGCATTTAGTGGCTTTGATTTCCAACAAAACTGACAGTCTCAGCAATAACATGAGGGTCTTTTAGCAGGCGAAAGTGGCCTAGTCCTTCTGTTTGCTGGTGTTTTGCGTTTGGCCAGCACTGTTGAATTAGCTTAAATTGTTGTTGGCTAACTTCTTGGTCTTGGCTATCACTAATCAACAAACCTGGCGTAGCTTGCGGGGTTAAGCGCTCTACACTAAACAATTGCCAAGGATCGTCACCCGCCAACAACTTCTGCATTTTTTGTCCCACTTGTTCTTTAAAGGTAGCTTTAAGCTTCTGGCGTAGGCTTAGCAGATTGGCATAGGTAGAAAACATCTCTTCTACATCTAAATGAGGGGCCAACATAACTAGCTTGGTTGGAGCAAAACCACGTAACTGGGCTGTGGTAGTGGCCATAGCACCAAAGGAATGAGCAAGTACACAATGCACCTTGGCAACTTGCTGTTGAATGGCTAACAAGCTGTCACTAAATTCGAGTAAGTGGCTATGCGAATCTTGGTGACTGCCGTGTCCGGGGGCATCAAATGTCGCAACTTGGTAGCCAGCATCAACCAAAGGTTGAACAAAATGGCGAAACTGCACGCCGCTGCCACTCCAGCCATGCAAGCAAACCACTAAAGGTCCTTCCCCCCATAAGTGCAAGGGTAGCTTATGTTGGTTTACCTTGAGTGTGATGGTTTGCTCGGCACTTTGCCAAAAGGCTTGAGTATTAGGGCTAACCTTCCGCTTGAAAACACGAAACCACAACTTAGCCAATGTGTTTGCTGCCCAGGCATGGTTTACCATGCCAGCCAGGTTAAATGCTAACCCTGCTGCTTGATAACGTAAGGGCACCACTCGCTGGTGTCGTTTTTGTTTGTTACTCGGTTGAGGGGTATCACAGTTTAGTGAGTTGGCTTGATTTGGCTGAGTCATATAGTCTCTCCCTGAGATTTAGTCACTAGTATCCTATTTGCTGATAAGCTTAAAAAGTGTCATATTTGCCATTGTGATGGTGAAAATGGACAGGGTTATGAAAGCGGCAATTTTGTTAATGGATAACTGCTTTGGCACGGGCATTAATGGCATATTAGATGCGCTTATTGCGGCTAATTACAGCTTGATTAAATCTGGTGCCATGCCGCTGTTTGAGTGGGAACTGGTGTCGCTAGATGGTAATAGGGTTACTCCCACCAATGGATTGCGCATTGAGGCCGATTGCGATTTAGCTAGTTTTATAGCGCGTCCTGAACAACCCGACATATGGATCATTCCTGGCATTTATCAATCGGCTAGCAACTTTGAAAAAGTGCAAACGGCGATGCGCCAAAGCGAAGTAATGATACCTGTGCTTCAGCAGCATGTAGCAGATAACAAAATGATTGTGTGTATGTGCACTGGCGCTTTTTTGCTAGCGCAAGCCGATTTGCTGGGCAAGAATCCGGCATTAATGCATTGGCGTAATGAGCACCACTTCCGCCGTGCCTTTCCGCACTTAAGCATTGATAGCCAGAATACCATTGCTGAGTATGGCAATTTACTGTGTTCGATTGGTGGCAGTATGGCTTATGAGTATTTAGTGCTGCGTCTTGTAGAGCGCTTTGCCGGGCATCAAACAGCCATCAATACCGCCAAGTTGCTGATGATGGATCTTAATGCCCCGCCAGCTGCGCCTTATCGTGCTCACCAGTACCAACCAGAACATCAAGATGCCTTAGTGCAACAGGCCCAGCTTTACTTGCAGCGAAATAGCAGCCAAGACATTAGCATGGTGGAAGTGGCTCAAGAATTAAACATTAGTGATCGCCAACTAAAGCGCCGCTTTGCTGCGGCCCTAGATTGCTCCCCCTTGCAGTACCTTCAGCGGCTTAGGGTAAATCAAGCTTGCAGCCTACTCGAGGCGACCCAATTACCTAGCAATAAAATTGTGTTGGAAGTTGGCTATCAAGACGAAAGCAGTTTTCGTCGTTTATTTAAAAAACAAATGGCAATGACCATGGAAAGCTACCGGCAGCAATTTGGTATTCAACATCAGCAACATATGGCTGTTGGTTAGCAAAGCCATTTAATTTATGAGTAAGAGGGTAAGTAAGTGCTTACATGGCTAAGTCATTGCTTGATGGATTTGCTGTCTAAACCAAGTGTGAGCGGGATCGTGATGGTTGCGATGATGCCAAATCAACGAGTAGTCAAAAGGGCTAACCTCAAAGGGCAAAGCAACCATTGCTAAGGGGCGCTGTTTTAGCAGTTGTTTGGCGATTTTGGCGGGCAAGGTAAGAATGAATCTTGTCTCACTGAGAATTTGTACTGTGGCTGGATAGGAAGAGGCACGAAATTGAATTTGGCGCTGTAAACCTTGCTGGCTAAGGTGGCGGTCAATATGGCTGTTTTTGTCTGCACCAGTAGTAATGATGGCGTGTGGGTAGCGGCAGTAGTCGCTCATGCTGGGTTGCGCTATCGATAAATAGGGGTGTTGTTGGTGCATTAAACACACTAAGTGATCGGTGCCTAAGGTGGTAGCGTGTAACTCAGTGCTATCCCGGGGAGGCAGTGTCATGCCTAGGTCTACTTCGCCACTGTGTAATAGCCTATTAGTGGTATGGTCCCAGTTACATAGCTCAATATTTAGCTGAGGCGCTTGCTGGTAGATACCACCGAGAACTTTTGGCAGTAAGTGTTCACTTACATAGTCTGAGGTAGCAATGGTGAAAGTACGCTGGCATAAGCTAGGCTCAAAGGCTTGTTGGTGTAGCAAGTTTTCCACAGAGTCTAATAACGGTGCTACTTGGGCTTTTAGCTCAATGCCTTTAGGCGTTGCCTGTAGTTGTCCTTGCACTCGCACCAGTAAAGGATCGCCAAATACTTCGCGTAATTTTGCTAAGTGTTTACTCATGGCGGACTGGCTTAGGTGCATTTTTTCTGCAGCGCGAGTAACACTTTGTTCTTGCAGTAAATAATATAATGCACTGAGTAAATTTAAGTTAATTTTTCCAAGTTGCATATTGAGCTCATCGTTAGTCTACGTGCCTAGCTTACTCGGCTATAGCGATTCTGTATAGCAAGCCAAAACTAATTTTATTTCATAACTAGAATGTGCTTTGTGCCACGGCTTAAGCCTTGCCCATTCTGGTTTTATGAGCCAAATCACCCTTTTAATCAGTAACATATTATTAACCTCAGCATAAAGATCGAGCAGCTCTCGAAAACGTGTTTTCATAAATTTATATTATGAAAACATAATCTTTAGCAGCTGGTCGCACGGTTATTATGTAAGCGCTTACATACGGAAGTGAACTAATTAAAGAAGTGAGATTAAAGATGCTAGTACATAAAAAATTGTCCATTACCCAGTTGATTCTGGCGACATTTTCAATGCTATGTATCGTATTGCTGGTGCTCGGTTTAGTTGCATGGAAACAAATGCAACAAGCAGAAAACACAATGGGTGAAGTGATCACTCAAGCTTTCCCTTTAATGGGGCATACGAACCAGCTTGATCGTAGTTTAACCGCGGTTGAACGTGTGCTGAATAACACCATTCAAGAACGCGATGAACAAAAAGTTAATCAACTTATTGCGCAATACCATCAACGCGTGGCCGATTACCAAGCGGCAGAGCAAGTATTGGTAAATTGGTTGTCGGAAAATGGCGTAGAAAGTGAAAACTTTAGCCTTGTTCAACAGCAAAATGAATTGTTATTCGAAGATGCAGAATACCTTATTGAGTTGCATCAAGATGTTATCTCTAGTGGCACATCCCTGTCTGAGCGTACCGCAACTTTCCAAGGCATTTCCTTACGTATTAACTTGTTGTTAGGCCAACTGTTTGATGAAGCAGATCCTAATATGCTTAAAGTATTGCTAGACGCAGTAAGTGCCGATCTCTCGGCAATGCAACTGGCAACCATTAATGTGCTCAACTCAACCGATCCTCGTGAAGTTGGTAAGGTGATTACTAGCAATAATGAAACTAAAAGCTACGTAGAAGAAGACTTTGGTGACTTGATCGTTGAGAAAGAGCTGAAAGGCGTTCAGGGCGAGCATGAACTAGTAACGCAAATTCCTTGGTTACTTAACGAAGTGACTGCGTTTGGTGGCCTGTTAGGCCAATACCAACAATACCTAATTAAGCAAAACAAACTGATGAAGCTTAAAGCATCAATTACTGATCAGCTACAAGATGTGAATAGTAATTTAAGTGCACTTACTGCAGAGAGCCAAAGCGCCACCGAGCAGCAAATCGAAGAAGCTTCTGGCAGCATTTCTACCTTGATAAACAGTGGTGCGGTGGTTATTCCACTTACTATTTTGTTCTGTATCGCCATGGGTTTAATTATTCAGCAGTTGATTAGAACTCCGCTGAAGCAATTGATTAATACCCTTAAGCACTTAGCAGATGGTGATTTGAGCCAGCGCTGTCAGTATCAAAGTGGCAACGAGTTTGGCATGTTGAGCAACCAGCTAAACCAGGTTATTGAACAGCAGCGAGACACCGTAACGGGCTTGCGTGAAAAGAGTGAAGCACTAGGGCAAGCTTCTACCGTAAACCGTCAGCACGGTAGCGACATAATGAAGCAGCTGGACGAGCAGCGTAGCCAATGTATCACAGTGTCGGCCGCCATGACCGAAATGGAACAGGCGATTCAAGATGTAGCACGCCGAGCAGACTCTGCTGCACAAGGTATGCGAGAGATCAGCGATAGCACGCAAGATGGCGTTCGCCTAACCGAAGAAGCCTTAGAAAACAACCAAGCTTTGGCCTCCAACATTGCTAGCTCAACCGACAGAGTGAAACATGTGAGCGAAAGCAGCAACGCTATCTTTGGCATACTAGAAGTGATTGAAGGCATAACCCAGCAAACCAACTTGTTAGCGCTTAATGCCGCCATTGAGGCCGCACGTGCGGGTGAGCAAGGCCGAGGGTTTGCGGTAGTAGCCGACGAAGTTCGCCAGTTAGCCCAGCGCACAGCTTCCTCTACCACCGAAATTCAAACCATGATTGGTGGTTTGCAGCAAGATACTGAGCTAGCGGTGAAGGAAATTGAGCAGTGTAATAAGAGCATGGAGCTAAATGCGAGTAACGTGAATGCGATTAACCAAAAAATTGGTGATATTGCTAGCCACATTGAGCATTTATCGCTGCTTAACGAAGAGATTAGTGTGGCAACTAACCAACAGCAAACCACCAGTGTGGATGTGTCTTGCAGTATGGAAACCATCTCTAGCGCTGCTCAGCAAAACCTTACAGTAGTAACTGAGCTAAACCGCTTGAGCGATGATTTGGAATCTGTAGCTAAAGAGCAGGTAGACTTAGTACAAGGTTTTAAATTTGCTTAAGCTTGACTCGCAATAATGAATAGTAAAAAGCCACCCTAGGGTGGCTTTTTTATGGCTTATAAACCGTTAAGGATTAAATGTGCGGTAAAGGCTTCGGCGTTCATAAAGCCGGTGACTCTGGCTTGTTTTAACTCCTCACCGCTTTGGTCAAACAGCAATATGGTGGGCAAACCTAGCACTTCATAATGATTGAGCAGCTTAATGGCTGTGGCATTAGTTTGAGTAACATCAGCTTGGATTAGCACCATCTTATCCAGCTTGGCAGCAACTTGCGGAGCGTGAAAAGTCTTATTCTCAAAATCTTTACAGGCGGTGCACCAGTCTGCATAAAAATCCACTAAAGCAGGTTTTCCTTGCTGTGCCGCTAGTTGCAGCTGTTGCTGCATTTCTTCTAGGTTGGCCACTTGAATAAACTCTCCCTGCTGCTGGGCTGGCGCAGGTGCAAACCATGGTTGAGCGGCCCACAACAAGCTGATCGCCATTATTGCTAGCAGCAATAGTTGCCTAAAGGTTTGCCAGCCACTTAATAGGGCTAAGCGGTTTTGATGATAGTAATAACCACTGGCGCCAATGACTAATGCTGCCCACAGGATGCGAATCGCTTCGGCAGATAAAAAACGCTCTAGCATTAAAATGGCAACCGCAAGCAGCATTACCCCAAAGAAGGTTTTTACGTGGTTCATCCACGCCCCTGCTTTTGGCAGTAAACGACCGCTGCTAGCGCCTAACAGTAACAAGGGTAAGCCCATACCTAAACTCAAGCTGTATAGGGTAATCGCGCCTAAGGCGAGATCGCCACTTTGCGCTACGTAAATCAGTACCCCAGAGAGTGGGGCGGCGGTGCAAGGAGAAGCAACTAGGCCAGATATCATGCCCATTATGGCAGCACCTGATAACGAACCTGCCTGCTGCTGGTTACTTAAGCTATTTAGCTTTTGCTGCAGGCTGCTGGGCAGTTGTAGGTTAAACAAGCCAAACATAGACAGCGCTAGCACCACAAAGAGCACGGCTAAGCCGCCTAATATGATTGGGTGTTGCAGCGCCGCTTGAAACTGTAAACCCGCGCTGGCCACCACTAAGCCTAAGGCGGTAAAGGTAGCCGCCATACCTTGCACATAGGCCATCGATAAACTAAAGGCGCGCTTAGTGCTTAGCTGTTTTCCCGCACCGGCAATAATGCCGGTAAGAATGGGATACATAGGAAATACACAAGGCGTAAAAGCGAGGCCAATGCCTAATACAAAAAACAGCAATACATTTAGCCAAATATTGTTGTTGGTGAGGCGATCGGCCAGCACCCATTGTTGGCTAATGGGAACCGAGCCTTCGTTGTTTGCAATTGGTGCAGCTGGTGTTGTGCTGGGCGCTTGTGTTGCAGCATTAGCAGCTGAAGATTGTGAAAGAAAAGCTGGCTTGGTTTCTGGCGGGTAACATAAGCCGGCTTCGGCACAGCCTTGATAAGTGACCTGAATATTATTGGCTTGATTTAGCTGGTTAAGCGGTACAGAGAAAGAGACATCTTGCGGGTAAATAAACACTTCACCAAAGTAAGCATCGTTATATAGCTTACCTTGTGGCAGTAGTTTGCTTAAATCAATCGACTGGCCGTCTGCCACAACTTTAAACTGAGCTTGGTAAAGATAGTATTGCTCGGCAACTTGCCAACTAAGGTGCAGGGCACCGTCTTGCTCAATAAAGTTGAAGGCAAAAGCGCTATCTACAGGTAAGAATTCATTTGCATTAGAACTAGGAGAGGCCTTTAGGCCGGGCAGTTGGTCGAGTAGGTTGTCGGCAATACTCGGTAAGCTCAAGCAGAGCAAAAATACTATTGTAAAGAATCGTTTAGCCATTTCAGGTAGTCACTCGCTCCTTGTTCAATGGGTAGCGCAATAAATTCTGGGCAATCATAGGGATGATGCTGTTTAAAATAACACTGTAAGGAATGTAAGCAGCGCAAATTGGTTTTAATTTGCAGCTGTACCTCACTACTGGATTCAATATTGTCTTGCCAGCGATAAATAGACCTGACTTGCGGCAAAATATTAACACAAGCCGCCAATTTTTTTTCTACAAGCTGCTGCGCAAAGCGCTGAGCAGCATCTACATTATCAAAAGTGGTGAGAACTAAATAGCAAGCGGTTTCCATATTGAGCCTCTGGTAAGCAGATGTCACTTTGAGTGTAGAAAGTAGCTATTGAAGCGCCATTAAATAAGCGAAATGTCCTGTTGTTTGCTGGTTTATTGAGCATAAGCCTTTAAATTTGCTCCAACTGCCCTCATATTTTACCCTTAAGGTGAAGCAGATTTTCAGCTTCTCCATGACTTTGAGGAACTACGCCTTGTTTTTATATGTATTTTTATTGTTTGCTGGCCTGTCTTACGCAGAGATTTATGTGTTAATTCAGGTGGGCAGCCAGATGGGCGCGTTAAGCGCTATTGCCTTAACCATTCTTACTGCATTGGTTGGTGCATCTCTAGTTCGTAGCCAAGGATTACAAACCGCTTTTCAGGCGCGTTCGGCAATGGAGCGAGGAGAAACCCCTGCTCAACAAATGATTGAAGGCCTAATGCTAATCATTGCAGGTGCAATGTTAGTGATGCCAGGCTTTATTACCGATTTCTTCGGTTTGCTTATTTTACTACCGCCACTACGAGCCCTATTGGCTGCTCGAGTGTTAAAGTCTCAGGCCTTAAAAATGCAGTCTATGCGTTTTCAAACACCAGGGGAGGGCAATGTGAAAGACGCCAATCCACCTAGTGGCAAGGTTGATAATAAGCCAGGCAGCACCATTGAGGGTGAGTTTGAAAGAAAAGACGATTAATAACAAAATTTGGATATAAAAAAAGAAGGGCAATAGCCCTTCTTTTTTTATCGATAATTGTTGCTCAGGCAATTAGTGCCTTTGTGTTACCACTCGAGGATTCAAGCCTTTGCTGGTAGACAAAAACGAATCAAACTCGTCGGAACGTAGATGCTCTTCGGCTTCTTTAACGCTACCTTGAAAAGGTAAGTAAACAGTTTTCTCTTTGCTTAGAAAACCACTTAAACGCTCAAATGCAATATAGATTTGCTGCATAATCAAGTGCTCCCGCTGTTACGCCAAATAAAACCAACATTTGTTATTAGTTTGTTATCTAATTGTTGGTATAACTGTCTAGTACGACCAGTCGCTGTGATCCTGCTCAAATTTTTGTCTGGGTTCAAGTGTTTTTTGTAAAATTTGTAACTGAAAATGTTTTCATTTTGATATTGGCCAAGTTTTTAAGACAGAAAACCAAAAAAAAATTGCTAGCAACCCTTGTATGCAGCGTTTACGCCCCCATCTTAAATTCAACATTAAAGCTTTGTAGCCCTTGGCTGCATTTTCATAGACAAAACACGATTGTTTTATTTAAGGAGAGATAGCAATGAACATCCGTCCGTTGCATGACCGCGTTATCATCAAACGTAAAGACCAAGAGAGTAAATCAGCTGGTGGCATCGTGCTTACTGGCTCTGCGGCTGAAAAGTCGACTCGTGGTGAAGTACTTGCTGTAGGCAAAGGTCGTATGCTTGACAATGGTGAAATCCAAGCCTTAGACGTAAAAGTTGGTGACACTGTTGTATTCAACGAAGGCTACGGCGTTAAAACTGAAAAAGTTGACGGCGAAGAAGTGCTGATCATGTCTGAGTCAGACATTCTAGCAATTGTAGAATAATCTCCCTTTTTTCTGGTTAAGAAAAAGCTGAACGAATATTAGGAAAGGTATCATGGCAGCTAAAGACGTAATTTTTGGAAATGATTCTCGCAGCAAAATGCTAGCGGGTGTAAACGTACTAGCAGACGCAGTTAAAGTTACATTAGGTCCTAAAGGCCGTAACGTAGTGCTAGACAAATCTTTTGGCGCACCAACCATCACTAAAGATGGTGTTTCGGTAGCTAAAGAAATCGAACTAGAAGACAAGTTCGAAAACATGGGCGCACAAATGGTGAAAGAAGTTGCTTCTCAAGCCAACGATGCTGCCGGTGACGGTACCACTACTGCTACAGTATTGGCTCAAGCCATTGTAAACGAAGGCCTAAAAGCCGTTGCAGCTGGCATGAACCCAATGGATCTTAAGCGCGGCATCGACAAAGCAGTTGTAGCTGCTGTAGAAGAGCTTAAAGGTTTGTCTGCTCCTTGTGCAGATACTAAAGCGATTGCCCAAGTAGGTACTATCTCTGCTAACTCTGATACTACTGTTGGTAACATCATTGCTGAAGCAATGGAAAAAGTAGGTAAAGAAGGCGTAATTACTGTTGAAGAAGGCCAAGCGCTAACTGATGAGTTAGACGTAGTTGAAGGTATGCAGTTTGACCGTGGTTACCTATCTCCTTACTTCATCACCAACCAAGAAAACGGCACTGTTGAACTAGACAACCCGTTCATTCTATTGGCTGATAAAAAAATCTCTAACATTCGCGAATTGCTTCCTCTATTAGAAGCACTCGCTAAAGCGGGTAAGCCATTGCTTATCATTGCTGAAGATCTAGAAGGCGAAGCGCTAGCTACTTTGGTAGTTAACAACATGCGCGGAATTGTTAAAGTATCTGCTGTTAAAGCTCCAGGTTTTGGCGACCGTCGTAAAGCCATGCTTCAAGACATCGCTATTCTAACTAACGGTACTGTTATCTCTGAAGAAGTTGGCCTAGAGCTAGAAAAAGCTACTTTAGAAGATTTAGGTAGCGCGAAGCGTGTAGTTATCTCTAAAGACAACACAACTATCATTGATGGTGTTGGTGAAGAAGCTGCTATTCAAGGCCGTGTTTCTCAAATTCGTCAGCAAATCGAAGATACTTCTTCAGACTACGACAAAGAAAAACTTCAAGAGCGTGTAGCTAAACTAGCTGGCGGTGTAGCAGTAATTAAAGTTGGTGCTGCCACTGAAGTTGAAATGAAAGAGAAGAAAGACCGCGTAGAAGATGCTCTTCACGCTACTCGCGCAGCAGTAGAAGAAGGTGTTGTAGCGGGCGGTGGTGTTGCACTAGTTCGCGCTGCAGCTAAAGTTGCTGGCCTAGAAGGTGACAACGAAGACCAAAACGTAGGTATTCGCTTAGCACTTCGCGCTATGGAAGCTCCACTTCGTCAAATCGTAACTAACGCAGGTGACGAAGCGTCTGTAGTAGCTAACAAAGTGAAAGAAGGCGAAGCTAGCTTTGGTTACAACGCTGGAACTAGCGTATACGGTGACATGCTTGAGATGGGTATTCTTGACCCAACTAAAGTAACCCGTTCTGCACTACAGTTTGCTGGCTCTGTTGCTGGTTTGATGATCACTACCGAATGTATGATCACCGATAAGCCAGAAGACAAAGCTGCTGGTGGCGCTCCAGATATGGGCGGCATGGGCGGCATGGGTGGTATGGGTGGCATGGGCGGCATGATGTAATCATCGCTTCAGCTATTCATAGAAACTCATAAAGTTTCTTAAAGCCCGTAAGGCATTGCTTTACGGGCTTTTTTTATGCTTAAACCTTGGGCGATTAGTATTGCGTGGGCTAGCTGTGAATAAGGTTGTGTCCACAAGACTAGGTGTTAGAGGGCCTGTGATAAAGAAATTGAGGTAACAAGTCGCTTAGCTACGAAAGAACTATCACCAATTTATTCAAGCCATTTAAAGCTGAGTAAAACACTATTTGAACCAAGGGGCTTATTTCTAGTTGTGGTGTTTGGCGAAAGGAAACAAAACGCTCGATAGACGAGCGTTTTGTTGTTACATCATGAGGCTTAAGTCTTTGAGCACATGATGGGGTATTCGTTCCACCAGTTGGTGAGATTTAGGCCGCTCCAGCCGTCACCTGTGTAAACACGCTCAACGTGCAATTGCATAATGTGGCAATTACCTTCTGGGTCTTGCATTGCTGCATGGAAGACAGTTTTTTGCAGCTGTGGTAAGCCGGTTAACGGGTGGTTCTCTTGCGTCCAGTTACTGTTGGTACGTATGGGAGTCGATATTAGCTTGCCATAGCTTTCGGTGCGCCCAATTACCTTGGCTAGCTGTTCTTCAACTTGCTGTTGATGGGTCTTATCTTGGCTGCTGGCTGCTTTTGGCATACGTGCGTCTTTTAACTCACTCTCTAGGCGCTGGCGCATGGTAGCCTCTCCAGCTGAGATTTTTTGTTCAAGTGCGGCTGATAGCTCTTGGTGGTTAGCGATGATGTCCTTGAGAACCTCTGAGTGACCATGCACGTTTTGCAAGCGGGGTAAAAGGGCCTTCAGCTGGGCATCGGCATCACGCATCTTATCGGCTTGCGCGCTACTGAAGTAGCGTTGCGCGGAGTTATCTTGGTAATCGGCCATTGCTGTCAGCATTGGTAGCAGATCTTTCTGATAGTGTTTATCTGCATTGTCTTCTAGGGCTGCAAAGTACTTTTCGATAAAGCCTAAGGAGAATTGAATACTTTCATCATCGGCGTACAACTCGCGGAACTCTGCGATGCCTTCAGTGTATTCGCTAGAGGGGCCAATCGCTTCCCATTGCTCGATGTAGCTGTCTGAGATGTAGAACTGGCTGGATAAGGTCATTAGTTGTCTATCTAGCTGTTGGAGCATCAGGCGTTGCTGGCGAACTTCTTGTGCTTCGGCATCGGCAGCATTGGCTTGTGCGTCCAAGCGGGCTGCTAGCTCGGTGTATAAGCTGAAATCATAGTCTGGATAATCAGTCTGAAGTTTTTGAAGTGTACGTTCATAGCGAGTGACCGTGTTGGACAAGGAAGCGAGTGGTGCTCCTTTGAAAATATCACGATGGATTTGCTGGAGGGCATTCTGTAAGTTCTTTACTTGGGTGTTAGCTTTACGGTCAATCGGCTCAAGTGGGTAGAATACTAGCGGTGGTAATAGCTCTATCTTTAGCTCGTTAGTGCCACGTTTATGATAGTTGTCCAATTGAGCAATATAGTGCTCTGCGTTGTCGGTATCTTTGGCGTTAATTGCTTTTTGCAGATCGCGTTGGCAGCGGGTGAACTGACGACTAAAGCCATCGTTACGAGAAGATTGAAGCTCGCTATCTAACTGGCTAAAACATTTGTTTAGAGCGTCGTTAGTCTTGTTACCAGTGCTGCGCGCAGTGTTCTTCTTTTGCTTAGAGCTTTGCTCGGAGCTGTTAACAACTTGTTGGTCAACTTCAGCTTGCTTTGTGGTAGTTGAAGATGCAGTTACTGAAGCTGCGGTTGCACTTGCACTTGGCTCAGCCTGTGCAGTTTTTGCAACAAGCTGGTCGCGTAGGGCATAGCTGCTGCTTAAGTCATAATCGGGATCGGCTTTTTTAACGCGCTTAGCGTAGCCTTCAAAGCGCTCATTGTGCCGATTAACCGTCTTGTCGCTGCTTCCCTTTTGAATAGCTCGCTGCAACTGTCGCAGCTCATTTTGCATCTGCTCCAAGACTTTATGGTACTTAGTGTCTAGTGGTGCAACTTCAGTAATTAGCAAGAATTTGCCTAGTGCATCACCGCCTGCTTGCTCAAAATCTTGTTGGATTTGGTTTAGCTGACTGCTATACGCTTCAACATCAATATTGTTTTGCTGGTTGATGCTGGACTGTAACGTTCGCCAGCAGCGAGGGATGGCTGATTTAGCTCCCGCGAGTTTGTTTCCGCTAACCGCTTGTGCAGCTCGGTCGATACATTTGTTCATGTCGGCGTCGGTTGCCTGAGCAATAGGGACCACTAAAGCGATACTCAATCCCAGAAGAGTGAATTGAGTAATATTTCTGCATTTCATCTAATGTAAAACTCCATTTTAGCATTGGCTGTTTTTTGTTTGGTGATTACATGATTAATTGGCTTACTAACAACAACTTACACCAAATATCAGTAAATACTGCGTAATATTGCATCAACTAGAGCCAAAAACAAACAGCTAAGTTCGAGTTATTGATGAAAGTGTTGGTGATTAGTGATGAGGGTAGTTATCTAAGCCTGAAATAATGTTCTCGTTATCGTTCAAAACTTAGCTAGCTTGGCGTAATAGAGAGCTAAAAAGTGCTCTGAATAAACAAAGGAGAGCCAGCGAGTTAAGCCGCTTATCACTTTTCTGACTAACTTTCTGATGTTGGGGGCATCCATAGCCAATCAAAAACTAGTTTGTTGGTTTGTGATTGATGGTTTGCTTTAATTGGCTTTCTTAACCGCTAAAAAGCTAAGGCTTTTTAGCTTGCCCTTTTTTATTGGCTAAAACTCCCGCATACTCAGGATACAACTGCAGCAAATGCGCTATGGTTTATGATGAAGTAACTAGATATAGCGCAGCTAACCACGTTAAGGAGAACGAGTTATGCGATTTTTGTTAGCATTAGGTTTATTGGTATGTTCCTCTTTCAGCTCTGCTGAATTACCCAGCCCACAAGACGAACCTATATTAACTATTGCCGGGCTTATTCTGCATGGAAACAACCAAGGCGCAGCTGACTTTGATCTAAAGATGCTACAGGCCTTGCCGCAGCACACCATTGTTACGCGCCATCCTTGGGTTGAAACCCGCCATCACTACAAAGGCCCAAAAGTAGCCGAAGTACTAGAGTTAGCGGGAGCCCAATCGAGCAAGCTTACCCTAGTGGCCTTAAATAACTATGAAGTTGAAATCGACTTTTCCGACATTAAAAAGTTTGAGCCTATTTTGGCTTGGTCTGATAACGATCGCCCAATGCGGGTGCGCGATAAAGGCCCGTTATGGTTAATGCTGCCGATAGACGACCACCCAGAACTACTGCAAATGCCTTATAACGATTTTATGATTTGGCAGTTGCGCAGCATTATTGTTAAGTGAGCCTAGCTATTGATGAATTGGCTTACCCAGCTTCCGCAAAAATATAAGAAGTTCTTAATTTCCTTAGTGGTATCGCTGTTTGTAGTTAGTGCGGTCATCAGTATTTATCAATTAAGACAAATTATTCAGCTACTTGAGTCGCCTAAGTCGTCGACGTCTTGGTCTGTGGTTCAGTTGCAAATGGAGCATCGCCGCTTTATTAATGCGCTGCAACTTTACCGACTTGGTGGCGTAAAGCATTCTGATTTAATGCTGCGTTATGACATTTTGTGGAGCCGTTTTCCGGTGCTGTTAGAAGGCCAAGAAAACGCCGGTTTTCACAATATAAAGTCTGCCAGACAACTGGTTAGAGAGCTGTTTCAAGAGGTTCAGCGCATCGAGCCTCTGCTACAAGCCTTACCGCCTAGTCACGAGAAGTTTGTACAGGTGATTGAACGGCTGAACATGTATTCTGCCCCTATCAATACCTTGGTGAATAAAGAGTTTCAGCGAAACAGCGAGTTTGATAAGAAAACTGACTTTAAGTTATTACAACTGCAGCTGATTTTGTCTTTTGCCATTGGTGCGCTGTTAATTAGCGGCTCCATTTTAATTGTGATGATAGTGCGCGAGAATCATATTAATCGCTATCTTGCAAATCACGATGTTCTCACCGGCTTACCTAACCGGGCCGGTTTACGAGAATTTATTGCGAGCCTAGAGAACAATCGCCGAGATTACGCGATTATGGTGCTAGACCTTAACGGCTTTAAAGGCATTAACGATAGTTATGGTCACGAGTATGGCGACCGCATCTTAAATGTGGTGGCGCAGCGTTTAAACGGGCAAATGCGCCATTGTGATTACGCGGTGCGTTTAGGTGGTGATGAGTTCGCCATTGTACAAACACGCGTGCGTTCAAGTGAAGACTGCTCTGGCTTTGCGCAGCGTTTAATTAACGTGATAGAAAAACCAATGTCTTTGGAAGACCGAGAATGCTTTGTAGGCACCAGCATTGGTATTAGCACCGCCTTAGACAGCCAGGATGACTGGCTCACTATATTGGGCCAAGCAGATACCGCCATGTATCAGGCTAAGCAAGAGTCACGTTGCAGCTCTTGGCAGTTTTTCGAAGGGCAAATGCAATTGGCCAAAGAGCGAGAGCAGCATTTACTTAGCCAGTTTCGTGATGCTCTAGAAAACCAGCATTTGAGCTTGTTTTATCAACCTATTTTGGACTTAGCGAATGACAAAGTAGTGGGTGCCGAGGTGCAAGCGCGCTGGGAGCATCCGGTTTATGGCTGGGTAGAGCAGGCCGAATTGGTGGACATTGCCCACGCTTGTGGCTGTGTAGTGGCGTTAGAATCTTGGGTACTTCGTGCATCTACTCAGCAACTTAAGCGTTGGCAGCATGGCTTAAATACCAACTTGCAATTGGCGGTGTCGATTTCTTCATCAACTTTACACAACGATTTATTAGTACTGGTGAACAAAGTATTAATTGAGAGCCGAATATTGCCGCATCGCTTAATCATTAACATTATCGATAGTGACCAACAAATGCTGTTAGATTGTGTGGATGCGATTCGAGAGTTACGCCGCATTGGAGTGAGTTTATCACTGGATAATTTTGGTAGTGCAGAATGTCCCTTGGAATTGCTTAATCACCTGCCAGTACAGTACTTGCGCGGTGCTAAATCCTTAATGTCGGATCTGCTCAATGCCAGCGACAAACAGCCTATGTTGATCGCCACGGTGATGTTTGCCAATCGCTTGGGAGTGAAATTAGTGGTAGATGGCGTAGAGAATCAACAGCATTTAGAGCAGCTTAAAGAGATTACAAAAGAAGTGTTGGTATTGGGAGCGGCTGTCGCTGCTTGGGCGCCAGCCGAAGAGTTCTCCCCCTACCTGAGAGCATTTGCAGAAAGCCCTAGCGAGTAAGCTGTTTAAAGTTGGCCAGTAAGCCGTGGATTTGCTCTAGTTTGGCAACCATTACTTTTAGTTGAGTCACAAAGTGCTCATCGTCTTGGCTTTCTTGTAGTAGCACCAAATCACTTGCTAACTCTTCCACATAGGGCAAAAACTGACGATCTTTGGCCTTAAATAAACTGTCTTTAAACAACTCGGTATACTTGGCTTTGCCTTGCTCTTGTTGCTGCTGAATCACCGTGTCGGCATCAATGGCCTTGTGGTAGATGTCTTTGAGGTTTTCTTGAATTTGCTCAATGAGCTTGGTTTTATCCATGAATGTGGTCGCTGTATTTGGGTGAATACGTGCTTAACTTAAAAAGGAGTTAAGCCTTGTTCTGTTGCTTTAGTTTAGCTCAAGCCAATATCTATGGGTGTTTTACTGCGTTTGCCTGCTTGCTCGCGGGCTAAGCGAGGAACTAAGAAGCCAGGTAAGCGTTGATATAAGTCCTGCATTATCGTTACTGCGCTTTGCTCGTCAATATCGTAATGGGCTGCACCGGCAACTTTGTCGAGCAAAAATAAATAGTAAGGCAAAATATTAGCCGAGAATAAGGCCTCACTTAATTGCGCTAGAATGCTGGCATCATCGTTTATATCCTTTAACAGCACTCCTTGGTTAAGCAAAGTAATGCCTGCTTCATGTAATTTGGCAAAGGCGCTGCTTAGCTCTTGGTTTATCTCGTTGGGGTGATTGATGTGGCTTACCACAATGGTTTGCAAACGAGTTTGTGCCAGTAGCTGAGTCAGCTCGATAGTAATTCTGCTTGGAATAACCACTGGTAATCGAGTGTGAATACGCAGCCGCTTTAAGTGGGGAATTTGTTCTAGTTGTTCTATTAACCAAGCAAGCTGTTGGTCGTTAGCCATTAGTGGGTCGCCACCACTAAAAATTACTTCATTAATTGCTTGATCTTGTGCGATATAATTTAGCGCTTGTTGCCAACCCTGTTTGTTTGGGCTGTTATCTTGATAAGGAAAGTGGCGACGAAAACAATATCTACAGTTAACCGCACAACCACCACGTACAATAAATAATACTCGGCTTTTATATTTATGCAGTAAACCGGGTACAGCGGCTTGGTGCTCTTCTAAGGGATCTTCGTTAAAGCCTGCTACTTCAATAAACTCAGCGTGCTGAGGCAAAACTTGCAGTAGCAGTGGGTCATTAGGATTGGCTTTTTGCATGCGTTTGGCAAAGCTTAAAGGCACACGCATTGGGAATAATTTGCGGGCTGCAATGTCTGATTGGAAGTTTTCCGGGTCTAATTGCAAAAATTGCAGCAGATCTTTGGGATCTGTGATGGCGTTTGCCAGCTCTTTTTGCCAATTACCCTGCACAGCAGCGTCGTTTCGCGGTATTATTCGCAACATTGAAATTGATATTACCTTGTAAGTAGAGGACCAAATGGCGTCATATAGTACCAGTGAATTCAAAGGCGGGCTAAAAATTATGCTCGACGGCGAACCATACGCAATTCTAGAAAACGAATTTGTAAAACCAGGCAAAGGCCAAGCATTTAACCGCGTTAAGTTACGCCGTTTATTAACCGGTAAAGTATTAGAAAAAACCTTTAAGTCGGGCGAATCTGTAGAAGCTGCCGACGTAATGGATTACGAATTAGCCTATTTATACAACGATGGCGAGTTCTACCATTTCATGAACAACGATACTTTTGAGCAAATTGCCGCTGACGAAAAAGCAGTGGGCGATACGGCCAAGTGGTTAGTTGAGCAAGACGTATGTGTTATTACCACTTGGAACGAAAATCCAATTGCTGTAATGCCACCTAACTTTGTAGAGTTAGAAGTGACAGAAACAGACCCTGGCCTTAAGGGTGATACTGCCGGTACTGGTGGTAAACCCGCAACTCTAAGCACTGGCGCGGTTGTGCGTGTGCCATTGTTTATTCAGATTGGTGAAGTGGTTAAGGTTGACACTCGCAGCGCCGAATATGTAGGCCGTGTAAAGTAATCACTACTTAAAAAATAGTAGGGAGCTTCGGCTCCCTTTTTTATTTCGTTTTTTGTTTAAGATCTAGTTTGATCAACTAACTTTTTAGATGAAAAATATGTTTGCTAGTTGAATAAAATTTCCTCGTTAATCGCTTTGATTTAAGTCAATTTTAAACTTTGCGCAAACGCCATTTGTCTGCAATGCTTAATCAACGACCCACTTAATGACAAAAAGGTTATCAGTATGGAAGCAGTGATAGAAGCACCTGTAGGGCATGTAAGTAAGCGTTACTCCCATAAACTGAGTTTTGCAAAAGGCGCAGGTGATTACCCAACCGGGGTGTTTGAGCAGTTAGCTTGTAAAGAAGCAGAATTGGATATGCTTAAACAGCGAGAGATGCAGTTAGAATCAGAAATTCGTTTACTTAAACGTAATTGCCAACGAGACTTGAAAGTAGGCTGACCCCAACTCAGCGTATTTACTCTTTAAGCTAGTAAAAGTGTTATCTGTGATAATTGGTTTTTGACTGAGTGTATTGTTGCACTGGCCGCCCTTTTACTAGGCTTAACTATATTTTATTCCTTCCGGCATCCGCAGCTAAAGCAGCTTTATCGCAATTCCCCTCGACATTTATTCACCACCAAAATGACTAAACTTGGGTTTTGCTATAGGGAGTCAGTTGTCTTTACTCCTCTAGCAACGCTTAGCAGCAGTGTTACGCTGTTCTATGTTTTGACAAGGTATGTTAAGTACTAAGTCTTTTTAAATTCCGAATCCAAGGAGTAGATATGCTGCTTGTTGTTGCGTCACTGATATTGCTCTTAATTGCGGTGGTGCATTCCTATTTAGGTGAAAAGTACATTCTTATCCGTTTGTTCAAGCGCGATAACATTCCGCATTTATTGGGCGGTGATCATTTTACCAAGGGTACTCTGCGGTTTTGTTGGCACATATTGTCGGTATGCGCACTGGGCTTCGCCGCTCTATTGTTTACCGCTTCACCCGCCGACACTTTGTTGTTATTAATTATAGGCAGTGTGTTTTTTCTAAGTGCTTTGCTAGCCCTATTTTTTACCAAGGCTAAACACTTGTCTTGGCTGGCATTTGGGCTGATTAGTACGATATGTTTTATCGAGGCACTTAGCGGGTAGCAGCAATAAATTGCGAGCAGTTAGGGATGATGTAGTGGTGAAACAAAGTGGGCAATTAACTTAGCCCACTTTGTTTTTAGCTATTTATACTAAGCCCAGTAACAGCAGTGTTGCGCAGGCGATTGAGCCAGCGAAGGCTACGCCATAGCACAATGCTTTTACTAAGTTGCCAGCGTGAATGCCGAAGTCATGCAGGGTGTGATAGAGGCGATGCATACATAACCATAACGGCAGGCTAATCACTATCCAAATTACTGCTGCGCCTAACCAGTGTTGGGAGAAGGCTAGGAGTCGCTCATAGGAGAATTGTTCGCCCGGAATAATCCCCATAGGCACCAGTAAGCCAGTAATTAAAATAGCGATAGGAGTGAATAGCGCAGCAACCATGCCGCCAGCGCCAAACATTCCCCAAAATACAGGTTCATTAGAACGTTTCATTGGTGTCTCCTAAATCAAAACCAAGATTAAGCCAGCTAAGCTAATCACAGCCAAAGCGCCGTACATTCCACTTACTATCCAGCTGTCGGGTACGCGCTTTTGGCCTAGCCAAATGTTGGCGGCTTTAGGGGCTAAGCTAAACCAGGTAATGCTGTGATAAAGCGTCCAGGCAAGGCTAAGTAAGTGAAATACTACCCAGCCTGGTTGGCTCATTGCATCTAGCCAACCGTTAAAGGCCTCGGCCCCTTGGCTTAAACGAAATAGACCAAACAGCAATACAAAGCTGTAAATGGCAATCACTAGGCTTGAGCCTTCACGGATGATGTACTTGGTATGAAAAGTATTTTTGAGCCACCAAGTTGCACCCATCTTACGTTCATAAGGTTTACGTTTGCTCATGCTTACTCTCCTGGCTTGAACATGGCTATCACATAGTCTTTAGCGCTATCTACTTTGCCGAGTTGAATAGCGGCGGCCGGATCGACGTCTTTCGGACAGACTTTTGAGCAGTAACCCACAAAGGTACAGCCCCATGCGCCTTCTTCAGCGTTGACTATTTTCATTCGCTCGGCCTTGCCTGCGTCACGGCTGTCTTGGTTGTAGCGGTGTAATAGTGCGAGTGCAGCCGGTCCAGTGAAAGATTTGTCTAAGCCATATTGCGGACATGCCGCGTAACAAAGGCCACAGTTAATGCACATCGAGAATTGACGATATTGCGCCATTTGCTTAGGTGATTGGGTGTGACAGCCATCTTCTAAAGCGCGTGGATTATCGTTGATGATGTAAGGTTTTATGGCTTCTAACTTCTCAATGAAGTCGCTCATGTCTACCACTAAATCACGTTCGATGGGAAAGTTTGCTAGCGCTTCTACCTTCATGCCATTGGGGTAATCACGCAAGAAGGTTTTACAGCCTAACTTAGGAACGCCATCTACCATCATGCCGCAGCTACCACAAATAGCCATGCGGCAAGACCAGCGGTAGCTAAGGGTAGGGTCAAGTTCGTCTTTAATGTAAGCCAAGGCTTCTAGCAGCGACATTTCGCGGGTGTAAGGAACGTCGTAGCTCTGCCATACCGGCTCGTGGTCGCTTTCTGGGCGGTAGCGCAGAATATCGATTTTCATCGTTTCGGCCATGTTAATTTGCCTCCGCTTGTTTTTTGGCTGCTTCTTGGGCATCGGCGGCTGCGCCGTAAACACGTTCGGCAGGTTGAGATTTGGTGATCTTCACATCGCTGTAGCTAATCTCTGGTGCACTGTCAGGGCGGTAATTAGCTAAAGTGTGTTTAAGGAAATTCACATCATCACGCTGCTCATAACCATCAATACGCTGGTGCGAGCCGCGGCTCTCTTTGCGGTTAATCGCCGAGACAGCCATCGCTTCGGCTACGTCTAATAAGTAACCAAGTTCTACAGCGTAGAGCCATTCGGTATTAAACACTTCGCTGTCGTCTACCAACTTAATGTTTTTGTAGCGCTGTTTTAGCTCGGCAATTTTATCGATGGTTTGTTGCATGGTTTCTGCGGTGCGGTAAATGCCCACACCAGCTTCCATGGTACGACCTAACTCGTTGCGAATGTCTGAGGTTTTTTCATCACCTTGATTCGATTTTAAGGCTTGGTACTTAGCCAGAGTTTGCTCTGCTTGCTCAAGCAATGAAGCACTGTCGCTATGCTCACTCACAATGGCATTGCGTGCTGCTGATTCGCCCGCCACCTGACCAAATACGGTTATTTCGGTGAGTGAGTTAGAGCCTAAACGGTTAGCGCCATGCAAGCCAACTGATGAACATTCACCTGCGGCATATAAGCCTTTTAGTGATGTGGCACAACGGCCGTCGGTTTCAATACCGCCCATGGTGTAGTGCACGGTTGGGCGCACTGGAATCGGCTCTTTAACGGGGTCTACGCCCATATAGGCTTTTGCCAATTCGCAAATAAACGGTAAGCGTTCTAGTAAGTAGTCTTCGCCTAAGTGAGTAAGGTCGAGGTTTACGTAGTCGCCATTTGGCCCTTCAATGGTTCGGCCAAGTTGCGCTTCTTGCCAAAAGCACTGGCTTAAACGGTCTCGAGGCCCTAGCTCCATGTATTTGTTTTTAGGTTCGCCAACTGGCGTTTCTGGCCCTAGGCCGTAGTCTTGTAAGTAACGGTAGCCATCTTTGTTGGTAAGAATGCCGCCTTCACCACGACAGCCCTCGGTCATTAAAATGCCTGAGCCGGGTAAACCAGTAGGGTGATATTGGACAAACTCCATATCACGCAGTGCTACGCCATGACGATAAGCTAGGGCCATACCGTCACCAGTCACAATGCCGCCGTTGGTATTAAAGCGATAAACGCGACCTGCACCGCCAGTGGCAATAATCACCGACTTAGCTTGAATAAGCTTGGCTACGCCTTCGGCGATATCTAAGGCGATAACCCCTTTTACTTGGCCGTCTTCTACGACTAGGTCGAGCACAAAATGCTCGTCGTAGCGCTTAATGCTGGGATACTTGGTTGAAGTTTGAAACAAGGTATGAAGAATGTGGAAGCCACTTTTATCGGCTGCAAACCAAGTTCGCTCGATTTTCATGCCACCAAAACGGCGTACGTTTACACTGCCGTCGGGACGACGTGACCAAGGGCAACCCCAGTGCTCTAGTTGAGTAAGTTCTTTGGGAGCGCGCTCAACAAAAAAGTCCACCACGTCTTGTTCACACAACCAATCGCCACCCGATACGGTGTCGTTAAAGTGGTTATCAAAGCTATCGTGATCTTGAGCTACACCTGCAGCACCACCCTCTGCGGCAACGGTGTGGCTGCGCATTGGATATACTTTTGAAATTAATGCTACTTCTAACTCGGGGTGTTGTTCTGCAACTTCAATGGCGGCGCGTAAACCTGCGCCCCCAGCGCCAACAATGGCGACATCAGTTTTGATTACTTCCACGCTTTTCTCCATACGAAATAAGCCTACAATGATTGTGCGGGTATTAGCTTTTTGATGCTTGACTAAAATCAAATATTGACGCTACTTTGTGCAAGCTGCTGAGATAATTTAGCTTTTGAGATATAACTCCCGCTTTTGTTAGCAAAGTGGTATAAAACCCCGCGACAATTTCTAACTCAATGCAGGAAAAAATTTGCATGTCTGAAACACTTTGGCAACCCTCTGCAAGTATTCAAACACTTCAGCAAAGAGCAAAAATCATTAACAAAATCAGATGTTTTTTTGCCAAGCGTGAAGTGATGGAAGTAGACACACCTTGTTTAAGCCAGGCCTGCGTGAGTGACGTGCACTTGCATAGCTTCAGCACAACTTTGTCTGGGCCGGCTGCACCCAAAACCATGCCTTTGTATTTACAAACCTCGCCCGAGTTTCATATGAAGCGTTTATTAGCTGCTGGTAGTGGCTGCATTTATCAGCTGGCAAAAGCTTTTCGTAATGAAGAGGCTGGGCGTTTTCATAACCCAGAGTTCACTATGTTGGAGTGGTACCGTATTGGTTTTGACCATTTTGCCTTAATGGATGAAATGGATGAGTTAATCACCGAGGTCTTGGCTTGTAATAAGGCAGAGCGTTTAAGCTATGTTGAAGCCTTTGAGCGACACCTTGGTATCAATCCCATCAATGCTAGCCAAGCTGAGTTTGTTGCTGTAGCTAAACGCCTATCGGTTGAAGATTTAGTGGTGAATGAGCCTGATCGAGACACCATTTTGCAGCTGTTATTTAGCTTGGGCGTTGAGCCTAAAATTGGCCAGCAGCGCCCTTGCTTTGTTTATCACTTTCCAGCATCACAAGCCGCGCTAGCTAAAATTTCAGCAAAAGACCCGCAAGTAGCAGAGCGCTTTGAGCTGTATTTTAAAGGCATAGAGTTAGCCAATGGCTTTCATGAACTCACCGACGCTAAGGAGCAAGCCGCGCGTTTTGCTAAAGACCAGCAGGTGCGGGAAAATATGGGCTTGGCTGCTGCGCAAGTGGATCAGCATTTTTTAGCTGCTTTAGCGGCAGGCCTCCCCGCTTGTGCAGGCGTTGCTCTAGGCATCGACCGCCTGTTGATGTTGGCATTAGGCACGCCTAACATTCAAGCGGTGCAAAGCTTTAGTGTAGACAGGGCGTAAACAAATAAACGGGAGCTGTGCTCCCGTTTATTTTGGTGTTATAGGAATATCATCATAGCCACATACAGTAGCGCCAAGCCGGTACAGCCAATAATCCCGCCTACTTTTATTAAGTCTTTGGTTTCAATAAAGCCGGTTGAGTAAGCCAAGGCGTTGGGCGGGGTGCTAACGGGTAACATCATGCCTAAGGAAGCCGACAGGGCGACAATAATTAGTAGGGTTGTGATGCCGCCGTCACCATCCAAACCATGCAAGCTGGTGGCAACTGCCGCCGCGATGGGCATAATTAAGTTGGCGGTGGCCGTGTTCGACATAAAGTTCGCCATCACCACACAAATAATCGATAGCACCACAATTACGGCTAAGGTGGGCAGGCTAGCAAAGTCGATAGATGTAGCTATTTTGGCGGCTAAGCCACTTTTTTCTAATGCCATACCCATGGCAATACCACCGGCCACTAACCATAATACGTCCCAGTTAAATAGCTTGAGATCGTCTTTGCCAATGACTCCCGTTAAGGTAAACACCGCTAAAGGAATAATTGCTACCACGTAACTGTTCATGCCGTGCCACGCGGTGCTTAGCCATAATAAGATAGTGAGCGCAAACGTGGCATACACAATGTAAGCGCGAGTACTTCGTTGAAAATGGCCTTTCAGATTCAGCTCTAATACACCGGTTTTTGAGGGATAGAGCTTGCACAACAAAAACCAGCCAATTGCTAGTTGAATAATCACAAAAGGAATACCAAAAGCCATCCAAGAAGCGAAGGTAATTTGCCCCTCTGGAATATATTGCAGGGCAATGGCGTTGGGTGGCGTACCAATTGGAGTACCTATGCCACCGGTATTAGCCGCTACTGGAATAGCTAAAATCAAGCCTTTCATGCCCAAGTCATTACGCGGCGCAGCGGCAATTAAGGGGCCTACAATGGCCAGCATCATTACGGTGGTAGCGGTGTTACTCATAAACATACTGAACACGGCAGTAATTAGCATAATGCCGAGCATGATCATTGGAATGCGTTTGCCAAATGGCTTGAGAAGTACACGGGCTAAGTTGTTGTCTAGCTCAAACTTAGATGCGCCAATCGCTAAAGCAAAGCCGCCCATAAACAGGATGATAATTGGCGATGAAAAGGCATTAAATATACTGGTATAGGGCAGCAGTTCACCCATTGGTGCTGGCCCAGTATCGGCCACAATGGCACTAATTCCCTGATTAGAGATAAGCACCAGTTCCAAGGTGATAATTAATAATGAAGTAGCAAACACTGGCACGGGTTCAAAAATCCATAACAGCGCCGCCAGTACAAAGATAGCAATGATACGGTGTTGAACCACGGTTAACTCTGGTAGTGGAATGGCACTAGTGGGAAGTGCCAGTATTAACAGGGGAACAATAAAACAAACCAGCAGCTTGAAATGTTTTTGCACGGCCATGATCGAGGGTCTCTGGGCTAATTAATTGAAATAGAGGTTTTTTATAGCCCTTAAGATAACAAAACCGTGCTCAGGGATTGAGAGATATATCTAATTGTGGGTAGGCTATCTCTATGTTATTCGCCTTAAACTTGTCATTGATCAAAGTGTACAGTTCATGGGTCATCGGTAAGCGGTAGCGCATTTCACTCACGTGAACACGCATTTCAAATTTCATTCCGTTGTTG
This sequence comes from Agarivorans albus, assembly GCF_019670105.1. Classification (NCBI taxonomy): domain Bacteria; kingdom Pseudomonadati; phylum Pseudomonadota; class Gammaproteobacteria; order Alteromonadales; family Alteromonadaceae; genus Agarivorans; species Agarivorans albus. The sequence goes on from NZ_AP023032.1 coordinate 557,523, forward strand.
GTGTATTCGGTAAAGTATATTTCTGGTGCGGGGTTGGCTAGTACCAAGCTGTTAGCATCTACCGCTTCTTGCAATAGTTTGTTCACTAGCTGGTTATCAGAGCCTTGTTTAACTTGCACCATTAGCACCACACGGGTGATAGGATCGGTGAGCGACCAGTTAATAAATTGTTCCGTGATAAAGGCCTTGTTAGGTACGATTATTTCTTTGCGATCCCAATCGACAATAGTGGTAGCGCGAGTTTCAATGTTAGAAATCGTGCCGGTAAGTTCGCGAATTGTCACGGTATCGCCAATGCGAATTGGTTTTTCAAACAGAATAATTAAGCCTGAAATAAAGTTAGCAAAAATCTCTTGCAGACCAAAACCTAAACCTACGGTAAGTGCAGCAACCAACCACTGCAGTTTCGACCACTCGATGCCCAACAAACCAAAACCGCTGAAAATACTAAACAGTATTACCATGTAATTAATCATGGTGGTGATGGCAAAGCCGGTGCCGGGGTTAAGTGATAAATGCTGCAAGACCATCAGTTCTAACAAACCAGGTAAGTTGCGGATAAGCACTACTGCAAAAAAGAATACCAATAGGGCAGAGCCTAAAGAGCGCAGGGTAATGGCGTCTACCGTGGCTACACCGGCGCGGCTAGAGCTGCTTTCCCACAATGTGATGTTGTCTAGAAACGAAAACGCACTGGTCATTTCCGACCAACTCAAAAGCAGAACTAATACTAGAGACAGTACCAAGGCAGCACGCAATAGGCCCAAAGACTGGGCGCTAATGGTGTCGAGGTCGATGACGGGTTCCTCGATTGAATCAATCACTCCCTCATTTGAGCTAGAAGAGTCGTCTTCTTCAGATTGGCGTTGAGCAATCATTTCAGCGCGGCGCACTTTTGCTCGGTCAAAAGCAATTCGGCGGCGTTGTAGTAGCATCCAACGGTGAATAAGCAAATAGCCCAATAAGAAAACCGCAGCGATGATGAAGCTAAGCACTACCTGCCAATAAACCGTAAATGCGGTGGCAAAAAAGCCTGCTGCAGAGGCGAGTGCTGCCATTAAGGGGATGCTAATGGCGGCGCCCCAAATCAGCTTTTTCGCTAATTGTGGCGCTTTAAAAATGTCTAAGTGATAGTTCACCGGAAGCTCTATGCGATAAATACTGTGAAAGCCGTAAGCTACCCACAATAACAATGCAATAAAGGCCAAACGTGCCAAGCCACTATAGGCCGGCTGACTGGTTTGTAATATGCACAGATTAAGGATGAATACTAAGGGCAAGCTTACGTAAACCACGCGGCGGATTAAGGTAATTGCTTGGCTGATGTTTACCAAAGGCCATTTGAAATGCGTATTTAGCAGGCCATTTTTTTGGCAAAACTGTTGTAACAAATGAAATAGCCATAACACGATGGCAACGTTAAATAGGGCATCTCCCAAGTCGCGAGCGAAGGAAGACTCCCATTCATACATCAGGGCAAAACCCACACTGCCAATAAATAGCGCCACGGGAGTAGCAAATACCGCGCTGACTAACAAATTGGCAAGGGTATAGCTAAATTTGTCGCGGGTAATGTTGCCGGTTTTTGAATCGATGCGCTGCAGGTAGCCTTTAAGCCAATGCTTTTTTAAATAGTAGATGTAAGCAACACTGGCTGCCACTAGCAATAACCAGCCTAACCATAGCCAAGACAGTTTGGCGATGGCATCGCTGAGTTGTGAGTATTGCTGAGCGCTAAATAACCATATCAAAGAGTAACGAATATCACTGAAAAAGCTTAAATCGATGGCTTTTACATCGGCCGTCCAAAATAGCTCTTGGTTGGCTTCTTGGTTAATGGTGTTCAGTTGACTGTTTAGTTTTGAGTAATCCAGTTTAAGTCGAGCTAACTCAAATAGTCTTGCGTCTAACTCCAGTAAGTATTTGTCTGAAAGCTGCTGGTTAAGCTTCAAATGCTTGTTAAATATTCTGGCTTGTTCTTCGTTTAAGGTGGCGATGAACTCGCGCTGAGCCTTTCTTTGGCTTTGATTACGTTGGGTATAAAGTAGATTTTGGTGACGATGTTTACTGATCCGCACTTCAATAATCTGTTGCTCTATTGGCGCAACTGCTTTGAATTTTGGCAAACTAGAGATCTGTTCTCGTAGGTATTCACCATAGGAGCGAGTGACCTTTAACCAGGATACTTGTTCTTTAAAATTAGCGAAGGTGAGTTTGATGTGTTCAAGCTCGTCGTTTACTTCCTCCTGTAGGTCGGCAATCTCTTCACTTTGTTCAAATAAGGCTGATAGCTCTGTTTGTAGTAACTGATTCTGTTCTACTAAGTTTTTCACTATCGGGTCATTAAGTAACTCGGGAGCGGCAAAAGCTAGCTGATCAGATAGCCGTTGAGCTTCTGCGCGATGCTCTAGTGACAAGCGATTTTTAACACTTTCTACAATCCGCTTTTCTGCCAACTGAGTGCGTTGTAGCAAGCTTATTTCAAGCTGCAGCAGCTCGTTTCGGTGGTTGGCACTTTGCGCAGCGAGTTCCAGCATCGCCAACTGGGCAGTTAGGCTGGCTTCGTTAACTTGAGCGCGAACTCGCTCGGCTTCTTCCACTTCGTTAAGCACGCCAAACTCAAGCTGCTCTAGCTTCGCGCGAACGGTGTTTAACTGCTCGCGCAGCGGTCCACTGCGCTGGTGGTTTTCGCTTACGTCTAAATCGATACGGTATTGGCGCTGTTTTAGCTCGTCAATTTGGCTATTGGTATTGCTGAGCTTAGCCTGCCAAATAGTGAGTTGTTCATTTAATTGATTCGAGTTTAGCTCAGCTAAGTTTTCAATGACCGGCGCTTGATATTGATTAAGTTGCTCTTGTTGCTCTTTTCGTAGGCGAGAGAAGTTGTTGATAATACCGCGGTAGTATTTTGCTTTTTCGCGGTAACTATTGCCCTCTTTTAATAGCGCTAAGGATTCTTCATAGATGAGTTGCTGTTGCTGGGTGTTTAAGTTGCTAGGCTGGGTATCTAGCGAGCTGATTAAGCCTTTGAGATGAGATTCTCCGCCCACGTTTGCTTGTGCCGCTAAGCAAAAGAACAGTAGCGATACGAGGAAACCGCGAGAGAAAATCGATAAAGTCATTGGTAAACAGCCATGGTTAAGACCGCATCATTGCGCTTAGCTTTGTTAGTTATTTTATATTAAATATTTGAAATAGCGTAATAATAAGCAGAATTGAATAAGCCTTGGTAAAGAATTGCCAAGGCTTATAGCAGCTATTCAGCTTTAGTTGCAAAGTGAGTCCCCATTACGGTGGCAACTGTTGGCGCTAGTGATTGTTCAAACTCTATGGCGTCTTTGGCAAATAGCATCACCACGGTGGAGCCTAGTTTAAAGCGGCCCATTTCGGCGCCTTTATCTAGGCTAATGTCTTGGTCTTGATAATCCCAAGTGAATACTTGTTTTCCGCCCGGCGGCGTTACGGTGCCAGACCAAATAGTTTCTATGCTAGCAACAATGGTTGCACCTACTAATACCACGGCCATTGGGCCGAACTCAGTATCAAAAATGGCAACTACACGCTCATTGCGGGCAAACAGATTCGGCACATTAGCAGCAGTGAGAGGGTTAACCGAGAAAAGTTGCCCTGGTACGTAGACCATTTTGCGCAATTTGCCTTTACAAGGCATGTGAATGCGGTGGTAGTCTTTGGGAGCTAGATAGATGGTTGCGAAGTCGCCGTCGCTAAATTCTTCTGCTAAGGCTTTATCTCCACCAAGTAGTTCACGGGCGCTGTAGTCATGACCTTTGGCTTGAATTAACTGACCATGCTGGATGGGACCAAGTTGGCTTACTGCGCCATCCACCGGGTGAGCAAGCTTGTTGTCGCCTTCAACAATAGGGCGAGTGCCAGGCTTTAACGGGCGAGTAAAAAACGCATTGAAGCTTGGGTAAGCATTGGCTTCGCTGTGAACCGCGTCGTTCATATCTACTTGATAGTGGTTTATGAATTTTTTAATGATCCAATGACTCAACTTTCCTGCTTCAGCTTGAGCAAGCTTACCCACTAAACGGGATAAACCGTGTTGAGGGAAGCAGTACTGGGCGGCAACTTTAATTTTGTCTAACACGCTAGGTTCTCGTTGTTTATTGGTTTAATTATTTCTTTCCGGGAATAACCCGAGAAGGTTTGTTATTTTCCATCGTTTCGAGAATACGCTGGTAGCTGTCGAAACGCTGTTGCAAAATTTTGCCTGAGTCTATCGCTTCTTGCATCGCACAACCAGGGTCTCCTTGGTGCTTGCAATCACGAAAACGGCATTGATTTAACCAAGGGCGAAATTCGATAAAGCCCCAAGCTACTCGGTCTTTTTCAAGATGCCAAAGTTGAAATTCACGTACTCCGGGGGAGTCGATTAAGCGGCCGCCACATACTAAGTGATACAAACGAGCGGTAGTGGTAGTGTGCTGGCCTAGGCCAGATACTTCAGATACTTCTTTGGTATCGATGCTTTGCTCTGGCAGAAGACTATTTACCAGCGAGCTTTTGCCTACGCCTGATTGGCCAACAAAAATACTGGTTTTATTGCTTAATTGTTGGCTTAAATCATCAAGCCCTTCAGCTTGTTTGGTGCTAGCGTAAATAACTTTGTAGCCAAGCTGCTGGTAATTTTTGAGTTGCTCTTCAATTATTTTGCGTTGCTCGGCATCAAGCAGATCAACTTTGTTCAGCAGGATAATGGGTTCAAGATCTACATCTTCAACGGCAACTAGGTAGCGATCTACAATGCTGGTGGAGAATTCGGGTAATACTGCAGAAACTATCACTACTTGGTCGATGTTGGCGGCAATGGCTTTAATACCGTCGTAAAAATCAGGGCGGGTAAGCACAGAACGGCGTTCGTGGCAGGCTTCAATAACCCCTCGAATACCGGACTGTTCTTCGTTGCCGGCTCGCCATACAACTTCATCTCCAGTGACTAAAGAGCCTACTGAACGGCGCATATTACAACGGAATATTTCTCCATTGTTAGCTTCCACATCGGCATGTTGGCCGAAGCGGCTAATGATAGTTCCCTCTTGTTGAGGACCTAATTGGTCATCTAACCATTGGTGGCTATCTTGTTTTTTTAAGCGCTTTTCTTGGTTGCTGCGCACACGGCGAAGCTGACCTTGGCTCAGTTTCTTTCTCTTTGTCACGAAAACTGCTATTCAAGTAAGTGTAATAAATCGCTATGATACCGCTTATCAAAGATTTGCGGAAAATATTTCCGAAATATAAATAGGGTCAACATGACTGTTAGTGAACAGAACTTAGTTTGGGTTGATATGGAGATGACAGGTCTCGAACCCATGACTGATCGCGTTTTAGAGATCGCGACGATTATTACCGACGCTCAATTAAACATTCTTGCAGAAGGGCCGGTGATTGCTGTTCACCAATCTGACGAAGTTTTAGCGGGCATGGATGAGTGGTGTACCAACACTCATACTGGATCTGGTTTGGTTGCTAGAGTTCGTGCCAGCAGTGTTGATGAGAAGCAAGCTGCCCAGCAAACTATCGATTTTATCAAGCAATGGGTGCCTAAGGGCGTATCTCCGATGTGTGGCAATAGCATTGGTCAAGATCGTCGCTTTATGCACCAGTACCTTCCTGAGCTTGAGCAGTTCTTTCATTACCGAAATATAGATGTAAGTACGGTAAAAGAATTGGCTCGCCGTTGGCAGCCAGAAATTTTAGATGGCTTTACTAAAAGCGGTACTCATCTAGCTTTGGATGATATTCGCGAATCAATAGCAGAAATGCAGCATTATCAAAAAACCTTCTTTAAACTGGGCGAAAACTAAACAAACAGTTTAAGAGCTGTAATTTTTTCTTTTGCAGCTCTTGCAAAGGCAAAATTTCCTCGTATAATTCGCAGCCCTAAACAACGTGAAGGCATGGCCTTAGACAGTTTAGGCTGTCACTTTGATTAGTGATAAAAATTAAGCGGCACTAGCTCAGTGTGGTAACAAAGAGTAGCGCAACCTTTGGTTAGGCTCTCAACGCACTAAATAGTGATAAAGATTAAGCGGCACTAGCTCAGTTGGTAGAGCGCAACCTTGCCAAGGTTGAGGTCATCGGTTCGAACCCGATGTGCCGCTCCAAATTAAAACTTTAACTAATACCAAGTAGTTGAAGTTGAGCAGCACTAGCTCAGCGTGGAAGAACACAGCGCTAGATAGTGATAAAAATTAAGCGGCACTAGCTCAGTTGGTAGAGCGCAACCTTGCCAAGGTTGAGGTCATCGGTTCGAACCCGATGTGCCGCTCCAAATTTAAAATTTTAACTAGTACCAAGTAGTTGAAGTTGAGCAGCACTAGCTCAGCGTGGAAGAACACCGCACTCAATAGTGATAAAAATTAAGCGGCACTAGCTCAGTTGGTAGAGCGCAACCTTGCCAAGGTTGAGGTCATCGGTTCGAACCCGATGTGCCGCTCCAAATTAAAGCCCTGCATCATTGATGCGGGGCTTTTTTTTGCCTGCTGTTTTATGGTCAATTAAATACTCAAGCCGTTGTTGGTGGGTTAATACCAATCGTACTAAGTAACGGTTCATTCTATCTGGTTAAAATGCTCGACCACTGCGTTAGAATTTTTGATTGTAGAATAACTGCTTATCGAAAATTTCTGCCTTATTCTCGAGTATTTTTCCTGGGTTATTTCTGATCACTTACTTAGTGTGATTGGTATAAGCTTGTGTTTAACATAAGCATTTTGTTGACCGTAAAGGGTGGGTGATGAATCAAGTCGAACAAGTTCAAAAAGCTTTACGCGAATATGCTGAGCCAGAGAAAGCGGCTTACTTGCCAAAGTTTTTTCAAGCATTGCCAGGTGGTTATGGCGAAGGTGATCAGTTTTTAGGTGTTCGTGTGCCTAATACCAGAAGGGTTGCCAAAGCCTATCCTTTACCTCTAGAGGAGCTCACAGACTTAATCTCTTCTGCCTTTCATGAGGAGCGCTTTTTTGCCTTGGTAGTCATGTGTCAACATTATCAAAAAGCGAAAAATCATCAGCAACAACAAGCGGTGTTGGCGTTTTACCAGCGCTACATAAAGTATGTGAATAATTGGGATTTGGTTGACTGCTCTGCGCCTAAAATTGTTGGCCCTTATATCTGGCAGCATCAAGATTGGGAGCTGCTTGAGCAATTCGCTAGCAGCAGTAGTATGTGGCAGCAACGTATTGCTATGGTGAGTTGCTTTTACTATATACGCCAAAATGATGTTGATTTAACAATTACGCTAGCAAAGCGTTTTCATACCCATGCTCACCCCTTAATGCACAAAGCGGTGGGCTGGATGCTGAGAGAGCTGGCCAAGCGAGATAAGCCAGCGGTAGAGGCATTTTTGCAACAGCACCTTAGCGAACTGCCCAGAGAGCTGCTTCGCTATAGCATTGAGCATTTTGACGAACCGCTTCGCCAATCTTATTTAAGCGGCTCTATTCTCGAATCTTAATTAGCTTTGATGCTGGGCGTACATGGCTGCGCCAACAATGCCAGCCTGGTTTAAGCCCTGTGCTGGCAAAGCTTCAGCTTTTAAATTGAGCTGCGCTTGGTACTTTTCGAATTTTTTACTGGCACCGCCACCAATAATGAAGCAATCGGGCGACATTAAAAACTCGAGGCGCTGTAAGTAAAGGTTGAAGCGCTTGCCCCATTTCTTCCAGCTTAGCTCTTCTGCTTCGCGCACTCTGGCGCTGGCATAGTGCTCGGCTACTCGCCCTTCCAAAATAATATGGCCAAACTCGGTGTTGGGAAGCAATTCGCCATTTACAAACACTGCGCTACCTAAGCCGGTGCCAACGGTAATAATCACTACCACACCTTGGTGTTTGTGACCTGCGCCAAAGGCCATTTCGGCCATACCGGCTGCATCGGCATCGTTCACTACATAACACGGGCAGTCGGTATATTCAGCGAATAGGGCTTCAACGTTGGTGCCAATCCAGCTTTTATCAATATTAGAGGCGGTTTGGGCAACCCCGTGGTGAACCGTTGCAGGAAAGCCGCAACCAATAGGACCTTGCCAAGAGAAATGCTCAACCATCTGCTTTAAGCTTTGGGCTACTGCTTCGGGCGTGGCAGGTTGTGGGGTGGCAATACGGTGACGCTCGCTAATAAGCTCGCCAGTGGTAGAATCTACGATGGCTGCCTTTATGCCGGTGCCACCAATATCAACGCCAAGTAAGTGCATGAGCTGCTTCCATTTTATTTGTTCTTAAAAAGTGTAACAGAACTTATTCTACCGATGCATTAAGCATCACGAGTTAATCCTTTTTCTATAATACGGATCAAACGGGCGGTTTTGCGAGAAGCTTTTGCCGCTTTATTCTGTTGTTGCTCTATCGCCCAATTAACGTGGTGTTGGGCAACGGCTTCAAGCCCTTGCTTGGCGCTTAGCTCGTCAATAGCTTGTTGTGAATAGGCGGCGTTGCCTAAGGCAATCGCGATATTACGTAGCCACTGTTGATAGCCGATCCGACGAATAGGCGAGCCTTCGGTTTTCTTTAAAAACTCTTCTTCGGTCCAGGCAAATAACGCTAACAGTGTTGGTTGATCCAGTTGTTCTCGGGCAGCAAAATCGGCTTCTTGAGTGAGCTGGGCGTAGCGATTCCAGGGGCAGGTAAGTTGGCAATCATCGCAGCCGTAGATGCGATTGCCCATTAGCGGTCGTAATTCTTCCTCAATGATCCCATCGTATTCAATGGTGAGATAAGAAATACAGCGACGTGCATCCACTTGGTAGGGCTCAACAATGGCTTGCGTGGGACAAATGGTGATGCAGGCAACACAATCACCACATTGCTCGTCTACTGGTTGGTCTATGGGCAGGGGTAAATCAACAAATAACTCACCTAAAAAAAACCACGAACCAGCATCTTGGTTGATGATTAAGCTGTGTTTACCAGTCCAACCTAAGCCTGCTTTAGTGGCCAGTTGGCGCTCCATTACCGGGGCTGAGTCGACAAATGGGCGCATATTTAGCTGCTGTTGGCAGTAATCATTAATCGATTTTCCCAGTTGGTTTAGCCGCTTGCGCATTAGCTTATGGTAGTCACGACCCAGCGCATAACGACTAATATATGCCTGATCGCTGGCGCTGAGGCTTTGGGCAAACTTAGCGTCCTCTGGTAGGTAATCCATGCGCACCGAAATGATCCGTTGAGTGCCTTCATGCAGCTGCTCTGGATGTTTACGAAGCTCAAGGTTACGGGCTAAATAGTCCATTTCTCCGTGGTAGTTTTTTGCCAGCCATTGCTCAACATCTTGATGATGTTGACTGAGATCCACATCTGTTATGCCGATCTGCTGAAAACCTAGCGATTTAGCGGTTAGCTTGATATGTTGAACCAGCTGTTTTAGGTCTATTTCGGATAGTAGGGACATGGCTCCAGAGCACCGATTGTTTTCGCACAGTTTACCACAGAGTTTATGGCGCGCCGAAGTAGTGAAACGCCAAGAAGCAGTGCTGGCTGAGCAGCAAGGTATTAGCTTGTATTCTTTGATGGAACAGGCGGGTTTGGCTGCCTTTAAACTGATGCAATGCCAATGGCCCAATGCCAAGCGTATTTTGGTATTAGCGGGTGGTGGCAATAACGGCGGAGACGCCTTGGTGGTTGCGCGGTTGGCCAAGCAAGCTGGTAAAGAGGTAAAAGTGCTTGCCTTAGGTGATTTAGACCGAATGCCTAGTGATGCACAACAAGCCTTAGCTGCCTGGCAAGCCGAGGGCGGACAGCTTGATCTTAGCAAACAATTTGATTGGCCTTGTGATGTGATTATTGATGGCGTGTTGGGCATTGGCTTAAACAGTGATGTGCGAGCGCCATTGCGATCTCTGTTTGCTCAAGTCAATCAAAGCGGCGTGCCAGTGCTTGCCTTAGATTTACCTTCAGGTTTATCTGCTGATACCGGAAAGCTGTTAGGCAGTGCGATAAAAGCTAGCGCTACGATTTGTTTTATCGCTGCCAAACAAGGCTTGTTTACCGGGCAAGCACCTGAATATGTTGGTAAATTGCTATTTGCCGGTTTGGGGCTAAGTGATTTGTTCGAGCAACAAAATACTACTGAAGTTAGCCGTGTAGATTATGCTCAGTTACGCTCGATGCTTGCGCCTAGGGCAAAAATAGCTCACAAGGGTAGTTGTGGCCGAGTGACTTTAGTGGGTGGGAATACTGGAATGGCTGGCGCTATTCGCATGGCTGCCGAAGCCTGTTTACGCACTGGTGCTGGCTTGGTTAATGTATTTACTCAGGCGCAAAATCAGTCGGTGGTGAGTAGCGGACGACCAGAGTTAATGGTTGCAGCAGTGACTAAGCATTCTCTGCAGCTGCTAGATAGGAGTTTAATCCAGGCTAGCTGTAAGGTGATAGGTCCCGGCTTGGGACAAGATGAGTGGGCGCAAGCGCTGTTTTCAGCTGTATTAAGTGAAGACAAAGCCTGCTTGGTCGATGCCGATGCACTTAATCTGTTGGCTAAAGCACCGATGCAGCATGAGCAATGGGTACTAACTCCACATCCAGGTGAGGCAGCGCGTTTGTTGAATTGCTCTGTGGCAGAAGTAGAAAGTGATAGAATTGCCGCTGCTCAAAACATACAGCGCTGTTTTGGCGGTGTATGTGTATTAAAAGGTGCCGGCAGCGTTGTAGCTGGCGCGCAAGGACAAGTGAAGATTTGTACTGTAGGTAACCCCGGCATGGCTTCGGGCGGGATGGGAGATGTTTTGTCTGGTATAATCGGCGGCTTAATCGCCCAATTTGCAGCCAAGCACTCATTGTTTGATATTGCCTGCCTTGGGGTGTGTATTCATGGTATGGCTGCAGATGAAGCTGCAGAACAGGGAGAAAGAGGCATGCTGGCCTCAGATCTAATGCCTTTTATAAGACAACTAGTGAATCCAAAATTGTAATGAAAACGTGGCATATTGAATTAGCTGACGCAGAACAAACCGTAGCTTTAGGCGCATTATTAGCTAAGGCTTGTCGGCAGGCATCAGTTATATATTTAGAAGGTGATTTAGGCGCTGGGAAAACCACTTTAACCCGTGGCTTTATTCAAGGTAAAGGCCACACTGGTAAGGTAAAAAGCCCAACCTACACCTTGGTTGAACCTTATGAATTAGGTGAGTGGCGAGTCAATCATTTTGATTTGTACCGTTTGGCCGACCCTGAAGAGCTAGAATTTATTGGTATTCGCGATTACTTTGCCGACGATTGTTTGTGTTTGGTGGAGTGGCCTGAAAAGGGGCTGGGCTTTTTACCAGCAGCAGACTTGTTGGTTGAGCTAGCTTATCGAGGCGAGCAGCGCAGTGCTCAAGTGAAAGCATTGAGCGAGCAAGGACAAAAAGTAGTGGAGTGGTTGAGTCAACATGCAGGGTAGTTTTAGATTAAGTCGCTGGATAGGCTTAGGATTGTATTTGCTTTGTGGGCTGGCAATGGCCAGTAGCGATGTATCTGGGGTGCGTGTTTGGAGCGGCCCTGATAATACTCGTATTGTATTGGATTTATCTGGTGCGCCACAGTTTAGCCATTTCAACTTAAGTAAACCTAACCGCCTAGTCTTGGATCTCTCCGCTAGTAAAATGCTCAGTGATTTGAGCAAAGTCCCCTTATCTGGCGACTTGGTTAAAAAAATCCGCCCTAGTACGCCAAAGGCTAAAGGCGATTTTCGCTTGGTTATAGAGCTTTCACAAGCGGTTAATCCTACCGTATTTGCTCTTAAGCCTACCGGAAATTATGGCCATCGCTTGGTGATAGACTTGCCAGACAAAGCTGGTAGCGCGCAAATTAAAAAGCAACAACAGCAGATTTCTAAAGCTAAAACGCAGCAGCAGTTAGCGGGCAATCGCGACATTATTATTGCTATCGACGCTGGCCACGGTGGGGAAGATCCCGGCGCCATCGGCAACAAAAGAACCTACGAAAAACACATCACGCTGGCTATCGCTAAGCGTGCACAACGCCTAATTAATCAAGAGCCCGGTTTAAAAGCGGTGTTGATTCGAGAAGGTGACTACTTTGTTAATCTAAATAAGCGCTCGCAAATAGCCCGCAAAAACAAAGCCGATTTTTTGGTGTCGATTCATGCTGATGGATTTACCTCCTCTCAACCAAAAGGTGCTTCAGTTTGGGTGGTATCTACTCGCCGGGCTAAAAGTGAAGTAGGTAGACATTTAGAGCAGCATGAAGCTGAATCTGACCTTTTGGGTGGTGTGGGTGAAGTAATGGGCAGTGTGGAAAATGATGCGCATCTTAACTTCGCTTTAATTGATATGCAGATGGACTACTCAATGAACACCGCTTATGAAGTAGCTAAAAAAGTATTGGGTGAGCTAGGCAAAGTAACCTCGCTACATAAAAAACGTCCCGAGCATGCCAGCCTAGCGGTGCTTAAGTCGCCAGACATTCCTTCTATTTTGGTGGAAGCCGGTTTTATTACCAACCACAAAGAAGAAAAGTTACTAAAAACGGGTAATCACCAAGAAAAGATTGCCAAGGCGGTAGTTAAAGGCATTAAAGCCCATTACCGCACTAAGCCTTTGGCGGGCACTTTGTATGCGCAAACCTATGGCGTGCGTAAGCATACCGTGAGAAAGGGCGAGTCTTTATCGGTGTTGGCTGCTCGTTACAATACCAGCGTTGCGGGTTTGAAAAAGGCCAACAAACTAACTTCAAATACCTTGCGTATCGGTCAAGTGCTGACCATCCCAAATAGTTAATTCGATGCCTATTCAAATATTGCCAGCGCAGCTGGCTAACCAAATTGCCGCCGGAGAAGTGGTAGAACGTCCTGCTTCGGTGGTTAAAGAGCTAATTGAAAACTGCCTTGATGCTGGCGCAACACGTATCGATATCGAAATTGATAAGGGTGGCGCAAAACGCATACTAATTCGCGACAACGGCAGCGGCATTGCTAAAGAGCAGTTGGGTTTAGCGCTTAGTCGCCATGCAACCAGCAAAATAGACAGCCTTGATGATTTAAGTGCTATAGCCACCTTGGGGTTTCGCGGTGAAGCTTTGGCAAGTATTAGCTCGGTCTCTCGCTTAAGTTTAAGTTCTCGTACTGCTGAGCAAGAAAAAGCTTGGCAAGCTCAAGCTGCTGGTCGTGACATGCAAGTTAGTTTGCAACCTTGCGCTCATCCTATTGGCAGTTCGGTAGACGTGCTCGATTTGTTTTTTAATACGCCTGCACGGCGCAAGTTCTTACGTACTGAGAAAACCGAGTTTTCGCACATTGATGAGCTGTTGAAGCGTTTAGCCTTAAGCCGTTTTGATGTGGCGCTGAGTTTAAAACACAATGGCAAATTAATCCGCCAGTATCGCATAGCCACAGACTTGGGTAAGCAGCTGAAGCGAGTAAGCACAGTATTTGGTGCCCCTTTTGCTAACCACTGTTTGCACCTAGATAATCAGCATGACCAACTACGTTTACACGGTTGGTTAGGTTTACCGGAAGTGGCTCGTGCGCAAAACGACCAGCAGTATTTTTATGTGAACGGTCGGATGATGCGCGACAAGTTGCTACAACACGCTATTCGCCAAGCATTTGCAGCCTATTTGCCCGATGAACAATATGCCAGTTATGTATTATTTCTGGAGTTGCCATTAGACCAAGTCGATGTGAATGTGCACCCGGCTAAGCATGAAGTGCGCTTTCATCAAGCCCGTTTGGTGCATGACTACATCGTACAAGTACTGGCATCAGCCTTGAGTAAAATTCCGGCTCATAATCACACTGGTGAACTGCTGGTTTACCAAGATGAACCGGTAAATGAAATATTCGCTCCACCACTAGCGCAAGTTGCTCATAGCTACACCAGTGCAGCTCCTGCCACGCCGAGAGTGAGCGAAGGTCGCCAGAGCTACCAGTCAAGCCTTCAGCGAGCCGATAAGCCGCGATCCTCAGAGTTATCAGCTAATCATCAGTGGTTGAGCAGTGCTGCCGATTTTACTCGTGAAGCAACTAGAGCTGACTCTACTAGCCAAGTAAGTTCTGTGAGTGCTAAGCCACAGGCCGCTGCGCTTTATCCTTTGCATTTAGTTGAAAGCGCCTATTTGTTAGCGCGTATTGGCGAGAAGCTGATATTGCTTGACCTTTGGGCTTGCCAGCAACACTTAGCCTATAGCCAAGCAATGCAACAGTGGCCGCAAGGCTTAGATAGCGTTCCTTTGCTATTGCCGTTAAAACTAGCTTTAGATGAGCCAATGCATCTTTTACTAAGCCAACAGCAAGAAGCACTGCGGCGTATCGGCTTTGTGTTTAATATTGCTAACAAGCAGCAAGTTATCGTGGCTCAAGTGCCAAAGTTGATACGCAAAGCCGACTTTGCTCAGTTAATCCCAAGCTTATTAACTGCGATGAGTCAACTTCCCGATTCAGAATGGCAGCAAGCCGAAGCCTTGTTAAGTGGGCTAATTAAGCTACAAAGCAAACCTAAAGAGCACACTTGGCAACAGGCGATAGAGTTAAGCCAACAATTGCATAGTCACAATCCGAGTCAACTGCCTAAGCATCTGTGGCGAGCGGTAGATTTAAGTGCCAGCATCGAGAGTTTTAATCATGACAACTAGCCTGCCTGTTATTACGTTGATGGGGCCTACGGCCTCAGGCAAAACCGCTTTAGCTATTCAGCTTCATCAGCAAATGGGTGCTGAATTGGTTAGTGTTGATTCTGCATTAATCTATCGTGGAATGGATATCGGCACCGCTAAGCCTACTGCCGAAGAACAGCAGCAAGCCCCACACGCTCTAATTGATATTTGCGATCCTACTGAAGTGTATTCAGCCGCCGATTTTCGTCGCGATGTTCTAGAGCAAATTGATGCCATTCATGCGCGTGGCAATGTCCCGCTGTTGGTGGGCGGCACCATGTTGTATTTTAAAGCCTTAGTGGACGGCATTGCAGATTTGCCAGAAGCTGATGCAGCCTTACGCAGTGAGATTCAGCAGCAAGCAGCAGACGGTTCCTGGGAAAGTTTGCATCAAGAACTTAGCCAATACGATCCCACCTCCGCAGCAAGGATCAATGTAAACGATCATCAGCGCTTAATGAGGGCGGTTGAAGTATATCGTTTAACCGGTAAATCTCTGACTGAGATTAATAATCAACCGCTTGCCCCCTTACCTTATAAAATCCACCAGTTTGCTATAGCGCCGAAAGAAAAAGCCCAACTGCACCATCTCATAGAAGTGCGATTTAAGATGATGTTGGAACTTGGCTTTGAAGCCGAGGTCAAATCGCTGATGCAGAGGGGGGATCTAGATTTAAGTTTGCCGTCTATGCGGAGCGTTGGGTATCGCCAAATGTGGCAATATCTAAGTGGCGAGATGGATTATGATGAAATGGTATTTCGTGGTGTAGTGGCTACACGGCAACTGGCTAAAAAACAAATGAATTGGTTAAAAAGCTGGTCAGATCTCACTTGGTTACAGAGTGGTGATCCAAGAAATAACAAAATAATTACTAATTCGCTAAGTGATACTTGAAATTGTCGCTATAAGGCTCCAAGTTAGTGGTATATAATCGAATTTGATCTATGCCAATTAATTAATAAGAAAAAAGGAACAATAACATGGCGAAGGGGCAATCATTACAAGACCCATTTTTGAATGCGTTACGACGTGAGCGTATTCCCGTTTCAATTTATTTAGTAAACGGTATTAAGTTGCAAGGCCAAGTTGAATCATTTGATCAGTTTGTCATCTTGTTGAAGAACACTGTCAGCCAGATGGTATACAAACATGCTATCTCTACTGTGGTGCCAGCTCGCGCTGTTCCACACCATACCCCAGTATCTGACGACTCGAAGAACGACGAATAGCATTTGCGAAGGCTTATCAGCCTTGGTAAATGCCAAGGAGTAAAATAGCTTGTTTGACCGTTATGAAGCAGGTGAACAAGCCATCTTAGTACATGTAAATTTTAGTGACGAAGATGAGCGAGAAGACCTGGAAGAGCTGAAGATGTTAGTCAGCTCTGCAGGCGTAAATGCGGTGGCTACCATCACCGGTAGCCGAGTTTCTCCCCACCCTAAGTACTTTGTAGGTGCAGGAAAAGCAGAAGAAATCGCAGAATTAGTGAAAAGTGCCCAAGCGGATGTGATTATTTTTAATCACGCTTTATCGCCAGCACAGGAGCGAAACTTAGAAATGCTCTGTGAGGCGCGGGTTTTAGATCGTACCACCCTCATTTTAGATATTTTTGCCCAACGCGCGCGAACCCACGAAGGTAAGTTGCAAGTTGAGCTAGCGCAATTGCGCCATATGTCGACCCGATTAATACGCGGCTGGACTCACCTAGAAAGACAAAAGGGCGGTATCGGTTTACGCGGCCCAGGTGAAACTCAGTTAGAAACCGATCGACGTTTATTGCGTGCGCGTATTAAACAAATTCAACAGCGTTTAGAAAAGGTTGGTAAACAACGAGAGCAGGGCAGAAGAGCAAGGCAACGTGCCGAGTTACCCACTGTCTCCTTAGCTGGCTATACCAATGCAGGTAAGTCGACTTTGTTTAATCGAATTACTGAATCTAAGGTTTATGCCGCAGATCAGTTGTTTGCAACCCTAGATCCAACACTACGGAAAATTGATATTGAGGACGTAGGTAAGGTGATACTTGCCGATACCGTGGGCTTTATTCGCCACCTTCCTCATGACTTAGTGGCGGCTTTTAAAGCCACCCTAACCGAAACCCGTGAAGCCCAGCTATTATTACATGTGATTGATTGTAGTGATGAAAGAATGGCTGAAAACGTTGAGCAGGTTGAGGTAGTATTAGATGAAATAGGGGCAGGAGATATCCCTTTCTTGCAGGTCTACAATAAAGTAGATCAACACCCTGATATGAGTCCACGTATTGAGCGTGATGACCAAGGTTTACCCCAAAAAGTGTGGGTATCGGCGTTAACGGGAGAAGGTTTGCCTTTGTTGTTTAAGGCAATCAGCGAGCGTTTAGTCGGTGACATGGTTAACCACACTTTACGTTTGCCTCCTAGTGAAGGGCGCTTGCGTAGTCGTCTGTATCAGTTAGACTGCGTAGCAGGTGAACGTTTAGACGATGAAGGAAATATCGTTGTAGATATCCGACTTGATGCTATTGCATGGCAACGGTTAGATAAACAGTTCGACCATAGTTTGGAAAGTTTTATTGCTCAATGTGAGTAGGCATTAACTTTAATTTCTGGAGACACAGATGGCCTGGAATGAGCCTGGCAACAAAGGTGGCGGCGGTGACCGTGACCCTTGGGGCAATAACAATAAGAATGGTAATCAGGGTCCGCCTGATTTAGATGAAGTAATTACTAAGCTAAGCCGTAAGTTTGGTGGCATTTTTGGTGGTGGTAAAAAGCCATCATCTGGTGGCAGCAGCGGTGGTGTGAGTGGTTTTGGCATTGCTGTAGTAGTGGTCATCTTGGCTGTTATTTGGGTAGCGAGCGGTTTCTACACCATTAAAGAAGCTGAAAAGGGCGTAATTCTTACCTTTGGTAAATACGACCCTGAATCAGGTTTGGTAGATTCTGGTTTGAACTGGAAAGCAACCTTTGTTCAAGAAGTGATTCCAGTGAACGTAGAGGCTATTCGCTCTTTACCAGCATCGGGCTTTATGCTGACTGAAGACGAAAACGTTGTACGTGTAGAGATGGATGTACAGTACAAAGTGGTTCGTCCACATGCTTATCTGTTTAGTGTGACTGCGCCAGATGATAGCTTGGCACAAGCTACCGACAGTGCCTTGCGTTACGTGATTGGTCACACCACCATGGATGATATTTTAACCACGGGTCGTGAAGTTGTACGTAGCGAAACCGAAGCCTTATTAAACAAAATCATCGAACCTTATAACTTAGGTATTGAAGTGGTTGACGTGAACTTCCTGCCGGCTCGTCCGCCAGAAGAAGTTAAAGATGCCTTCGATGATGCTATCTCTGCACAAGAAGATGAGCAGCGTTTCATTCGTGAAGCTGAAGCTTATCAACGTGAAATTGAACCACGAGCACGTGGTCGAGTTCAGCGTATTGAGCAAGAAGCCCAAGGTTATCAAGAGCAGATTGTATTGCGTGCACAAGGTGAAGTGGCTCGTTTTGAGCAATTGCTTCCAGAATACGAAAATGCGCCAGACGTAACTCGCCACCGTTTATATCTAGAGACGATGGAAGAGATTTACGGTAAGTCGAACAAAGTGCTGATTGATGCTTCTAATAACAGCAACATGCTTTACTTGCCTATCGACAAGCTAATGGAGCAAGGCCAGCAGCCTACTCAACGTAAATCTAGCTCGGGCAATAAACCATCTACTATAAGTTCAGAGCCTGCTAGCTCGATTCCGTCACGCCCTTCGTCGATTCGAAGCAGTGACCGCTCTAGTTCGGGGAGAAACTAAGCCATGAAACAATTAGCTATTTTTGGCATTATTTTAGCCTTGTTAGTGGGTTACTCGTCGGTATTTGTAGTGAACGAAGGCGAGCGTGGTATTGTTATTCAGTTTGGTAAAGTAAAACGTACCGCTGATGGCGCAACCAAGGTTTACCCACCGGGTTTACAGTTTAAGGTTCCATTTATTGATTCTGTGCGTACTTTAGATGCACGTATTCAAACTTTAGATGGCAACGCTGACCGTTTTGTAACCTCTGAGAAAAAAGACTTAATTATTGATTCTTACGTGAAATGGCGAATCGCTGATTTTTCACAATTCTACCTATCAACAGGTGGTTCAGTACTGCAAGCTGAGTCTCTGTTAACACGCAAGATTAACAATGGTCTTCGTAGCGAAATTGGTGCTCGTACTATTCGCGATATCGTATCTGGTGAACGTGGCCAAGTAATGGAAGATGCGCTTAAACGTATGGCGCGTTCTTCTGAGATTGGTATCGAAGTTACCGATGTGCGTATTAAGCAAATCAACTTACCTGATGAAGTAAGTAGTAGTATTTACCAACGGATGCGTGCAGAACGTTTAGCAGTAGCTAAAGAGCACCGTTCGCAAGGTCAAGAGCAAGCCGAGATTATTCGCGCTAACGTTGACCGCCGTGTAAATGTATTGCTGGCCGATGCAGATAAGCGTGGTCGTGAAATGCGTGGTGAAGGTGATGCTACAGCCGCTAAAATTTACGCAGACGCTTATACTAAGAACCCAGAGTTCTATAAGTTCTGGCGTAGCTTAATGGCCTATCGCACCAGTTTCGATAACGGCGGAGACGTAATGGTGTTAGAACCAGATAGCGAATTCTTCCGTTATATGAAAGAACCTGCGAAACAATAATACTGAGGGCCCAGTTAACGCTGGGCTTTTTTATGACAGATTCTGTATTACTTGCATTGGCTCTAGTGTGCCTTATCGAAGGCCTAGGGCCTTTATTGTTTCCTAAGCGTTGGAAACGTCTACTAAAAACATTATCGGAAGCGCCGGCGAGTAATATTCGGCAAATTGGACTCGGCTTAGTGGGTGTTTCTATTATACTCTTGTATGTGATTAATCTTTGACCTTGGCACATAAAATCGGTATAACATGCACCCCTTGACTGTCCGATTTCTGCTAGAATCGCTTTTTAACTGAGACGACAAAAGACAATGGGAAAGAACGTAGTGATCCTTGGCTCCCAATGGGGAGACGAAGGCAAGGGTAAGATCGTAGACTTGCTTACCGACAAATCAAGCTATGTGGTGCGCTATCAAGGCGGTCACAATGCTGGTCATACCTTAGTTATTGACGGTGAAAAAACTGTCCTCCACTTAATACCATCTGGTGTACTTCGCGATAACGTTACCTGCGTAATTGGTAATGGCGTGGTATTAGCACCTGATGCGCTATTTAAAGAAATGGCTATGCTCGAAGAGCGCGGCGTTCCTGTAAAAGAACGCTTGGTGATCAGTGAGGCTTGTCCTCTAATTTTGCCTTACCATGTTGCCTTAGACATGGCGCGCGAAAAAGCGCGTGGTAAAAACGCTATTGGTACTACTGGTCGTGGTATCGGTCCAGCTTATGAAGATAAAGTTGCTCGTCGCGGTTTACGTGTTGGCGATTTGTTCGACATGGAGCAATTTGCTACCAAGCTAAAAGAAGTGATGGAGTACCATAACTTCCAACTTAATCATTACTACGACGCGCCAAGCGTAAGTTATGAAGAAGTGCTTGAGCAAATGACCAAGATGGCGCCAGTAATTACGGCTATGGTAACTGACGTTACTGACTTGCTAGATAAGGCTCGTCGTCGTGGTGACTCAATTATGTTTGAAGGTGCTCAAGGCACTTTATTAGACATTGACCACGGCACCTATCCGTTTGTTACTTCATCAAATACTACTGCTGGTGGCGTAGCTACGGGTAGTGGTTTTGGCCCTTGCCATTTAGATTATGTTTTGGGCATTACTAAGGCTTACACCACGCGTGTGGGTTCTGGTCCTTTCCCTACAGAGCTTGATGATGACATCGGCCAACACTTAGGCGTGAAAGGTCATGAGTTTGGTGCAACGACTGGCCGTAAACGCCGTTGTGGTTGGTTAGACGCAGTAACAATGCGTCGCGCAGTACAAATTAACAGCTTGTCAGGTTTGTGTTTAACCAAACTAGATGTACTAGATGGCTTGGAAGAGTTAAAGATTTGTACTGGTTACAAAATGCCTAATGGCGATGTTCTGTCAGTTCCGCCTATGGCAGCTGAAGGTTACGAAGTGGCTGAGCCTGTGTATGAATCAATGCCTGGTTGGTCGGAGAACACCTTTGGTGTAACTGCTCGCGAGCAACTGCCACAAGCAGCATTAAACTACATAGCGCGCATTGAAGAGCTATTAGAAGTGCCGGTTGACATTATTTCAACTGGCCCAGATCGTGTAGAAACTATTATTTTACGCCATCCTTTTGCTTAATTAATGTTGAGCTAATAAAAAGGCTGCCCTTAGGCAGCCTTTTTTGTATCCATTTAATAAAACTAGCTAAGCGGCGCGGTCGGCTGCGATATTGGCTAGGCTCATAAGCGCTTGCTTGTAGTCACTGTCAGCAATCAAGGTTAAAGCGTCAATCGCTTTTTGTGCTTCTTCAGCTGCGCGCTCTCGGCAGTAATCAAGTGCCTTGGTTTTGTCTAAAATCGCTAATATCGCGTCGAGTTGGTCGCGCGAGCCACCTTGTTTAATGGCTTCGCTAATTAGCGCCTTATCGGCTGGCTCAGCTTGTTCCATGGCGTAGATAAGCGGTAGGGTTGGCTTACCTTCTGCTAGGTCGTCACCCACGTTTTTGCCCATCTCGGCTTGGTCTGCAACATAATCCAATACATCATCCATAATTTGAAATGCTGTGCCTAGGTATTTGCCGTAGTCTTGCATTGCAAGTTCTATCTCAGCGCTTTGTTCACCAATTACTGCTGCTAAGCGAGTCGCCGCTTCAAACAATTTGGCTGTTTTGCAATAAATAACTTCAAAGTAACGTGCTTCATCTGTATCAGGGTCGTTGCAGTTAATTAGCTGTAATACTTCACCTTCCGCAATTACATTGGTGGCATCGGCTAGTATGTCCATCACTTTAAGGTTTTGCAGTTGGGTCATTAACTGGAAAGAGCGTGAGTAGAGGAAGTCGCCAACTAATACACTGGCTGCGTTGCCAAAGCGTGCATTGGCAGTATCTTTACCGCGGCGTAATTCGGATTCATCAACTACATCATCGTGTAAGAGAGTAGAGGTATGAATGAATTCAATAATGGCCGCAAGTTTGATGTGTTGATCTTGCTGATAACCTAAAGCTCGCGCTGCCAATACGGTCAACAGCGGTCGGATCCTTTTGCCACCACTATTTACAATATAAAAAGAGATTTGGTTTATAAGAGCCACATCTGATTCGAGTTCTTTAAAGATAAGCTCGTTTACCGCAGACATGTCTTGATCAGACAGCTTTTTTATCGCATCCAATTGCATAATTTCTTATTAGAGGTTGTTGCCGATGATTCAGCAATATTATGGTGATAATTTAATGCTGTAATAGTATCTCAATTCCTTTGTTTAAGCAGCTTTCACCGCTTAAAATTCTTGGCCTTGCGTGATTTTTAAACTTTTTTGAAATTCCCCTTGCGGGAACAGATCTTTTTCCGTAGAATCCGCCGTCATTGTTGAGAATTATAGACACCTTGAAATATCAGGTGTAAGCGGAGTTTGAAGAAAATGTACGCGGTTATCCTAAGTGGTGGTAAACAGCACCGTGTGGCCGAAGGTCAAACACTTCGCCTTGAGAAACTAGACGTTGAGACTGGTAACACAGTTGAATTTGATAACGTATTACTAGTTGCTAATGGCGAAGACGTTAAAGTAGGCGCACCTTATGTAGATGGTACCAAAGTAACAGCTGAAGTTGTTTCTCATGGTCGTGGCGATAAAGTTAAAATCGTTAAGTTCCGTCGTCGTAAGCATTCACGTAAGCAACAGGGCCACCGTCAGTGGTTCACTGAAGTTCGCATTACAGGCATTAACGGTTAATTTAGAGGAAAATACTCATGGCACATAAAAAGGCTGGTGGTAGTACTCGTAACGGTCGCGATTCGGAAAGCAAACGCCTAGGTGTTAAGCGTTTCGGTGGCGAGTCTGTATTAGCGGGTAGCATTATTGTTCGTCAACGTGGTACTAAGTTCCACGCTGGCTCTAACGTTGGTATCGGTAAAGACCATACTCTTTTCGCAACTGCCGAAGGCAAAGTGAAATTTGAAGTTAAAGGTCCTAAAAACCGTAAGTTTGTAAGCATCGAAGCTGAATAAACGTCCAACTCGATATTTGAAAAGCCCCGCAACTGCGGGGCTTTTTTTTTCCAAGAAACCACTATTTCGCTTACGAAGTAGGCGTGGTGCATTATAGTTAAGCGATAATGCTGGAGTGAAAAATGAAATTTGTAGATGAAGCGGTAATTAAAGTAGACGCCGGTGACGGCGGCAATGGCACCATTAGTTTCCGTCGTGAGAAGTATGTTCCACGTGGCGGTCCTGATGGTGGTGATGGCGGAGATGGCGGCAGTGTATATTTAGTAGCCGATGAAAACCTAAACACCTTGATTGATTACCGCTTTGAACGTTTTCATAAAGCAGAGCGTGGCGAAAATGGCCAGGGTTCTAATTGTACTGGTAAGCGTGGTGAGGATTTAGAGCTGCCTGTGCCGGTTGGTACGCGAGCGCGTGATCAAGACACTGGAGAGATCCTTGGCGATCTTACCCAACATAAACAACGTTTGTTGGTGGCTAAAGGTGGTTTTCATGGTTTAGGTAATACTCGCTTTAAGAGCAGTACTAACCGTGCGCCTCGTCGTAAATCTAACGGTACTCCCGGTGAAGTTCGCAACCTTCAATTGGAGCTATTGCTACTTGCCGACGTAGGTATGTTGGGGTTGCCAAATGCGGGTAAATCCACCTTTATTCGCAGCGTATCTGCAGCTAAACCTAAGGTGGCTGATTACCCATTTACTACACTTATTCCTAATTTAGGCGTGGTGCGTCAATCAGAAAACCGCGGTTTTGTTATTGCTGATATTCCCGGTTTGATTGAGGGCGCTGCAGATGGAGCAGGGCTTGGCGTGCGTTTCTTAAAGCACCTAGAGCGTTGTCGTGTATTGTTGCATATGGTGGATGTACTACCGGCTGATGGTAGCGACCCAGCGGAAAATGCCATCACTATTATCAACGAGCTAGAGCAATACAGCGAAAAGCTATTCGAAAAACCACGTTGGTTGGTATTTAATAAAGTCGACTTAGTACTTGAAGAAGAAGCTGAAGAGATCCGCCAAAAAGTGATTGAAGCGCTAGATTGGCAAGGTGAGGTTTTCTCAATTTCTGCTTTAGAAAACAATGGAACTAAAGACATTTGTAAAGCGATTGGTCAATTTATTGAAACCCTACCAGTGGTTGAAGAAGAAATGGCCGAGCGTGAAGAAGTTAAATTCCAGTGGGATGACTATCATCAACAACAAATCGACAAAGCAAACCAAGAAGATTGGGATGATGAAGACGACGATGATGATTGGGATGATGACGATTATGATGTAGAGGTTATCTACCAGCCATAGTAAGCTATCACTAGTGGTAGTATTACTTGGATCGTTACATGTTACGCTCATTTAGGAACTCTCCGGAGCCTGTTCAGGCTCCGGTTCGTACCATTTCTCTAGAACAACAAACTCGAATTTGTCGTGTTGCAGTGCAAGCTGGCAGAATCATGCAGCAGCATGGCGCTGAAAGTAAGCTAATTGAAGAAACGACAGTCCGTTTAGGCAAAGCTTTAGGGCTGGATAGCGTAGAGTTGGCAATCACTGCTAATGCGCTGATCCTCACAGGTTTGTCTCAAGGGCGTTGTATTACAACTACTCGCCGGGTGTACGATCGCGGCATTAACATGCATATGGTATGCGAAGTGCAGCGGATCACCATTATGGCGGAGAAGCAGCTATTAGATGTTGATGACGTAGTTAAACGTTTAGAACGCTTGCAGCCATACAAACATAATCGCTGGTTAGTGGTGTTTATGATTGGTATGTCTTGCGCGTGCTTTAGCCGATTATTTGGCGGTGATTGGGCGGTATTTGCAATGACCTTTGTCGCCTCTGCTGTTGCTATGTTGTTTCGCCAAGAAATGGCGCATCGCCACCATAACCCCATTCTTAATTTTGGCATGACCGCCTTTGTGGCTACTACTATCGCCGGTTTAGCGGTACGTTATGATATCGGCAATCAACCACAAACGGTAATGGCAGCATCGGTGTTGCTGTTGGTACCAGGTTTCCCATTGATTAATGCTGTTTCAGACATGGTAAAAGGTCATATCAGTATGGGGATTTCACGCTGGTTTTTTGCCTCTCTGCTTAGTTTGGGCGTGGCCATGGGAATCGCATTGTCGATGTGGGCCACTGGCGTAAGTGGGTGGTTATAAGATGATTGAATTACTAGCATTACTACTCGAAGATGCGCTGTTTTCAGCGGTGCCGGCGGTTGGCTTCGCTATGGTGTTTAATGTGCCTACTCGCATGTTAGGTTTTTGTGCCATTGGTGGTGCGTTTGCACATAGCCTCAGAACGTTATGTATTTACTGGGGAGTGCCACTTGAATGGGCAACCTTAGTGGCGTCTACCAGCGTGGGCTTAATTGGCGTTTATTGGTCACGTCGTTACTTAATTCCACGACCTGTATTTACGGTAGCCTCTATCATTCCGATGATTCCGGGTAGCTATGCGTTTACTACCATGGTGGGAATTATTAGCTTATACAGCAATGGTTTTAGTGAACCTTTATTAGCTACCATTATCGAAAATGGTTTAAGAACAATGTTTATTTTAATGGCCTTGAGTTTTGGCTTGGCGATACCATCGGTAGTGATATACCGTGGTCGGCCAATTGTTTAGAGCCCTAAGTTTAAAAAAGGTAAAACAGTGAAAGTAGCAATGATAGCCGCAATGGCAAAGCAACGAGTCATCGGCAAAGATAACCAAATGCCTTGGCATTTACCGGCTGATCTTAAGCATTTTAAAGCGGTTACTATGGGCAAGCCGGTTATTATGGGGCGCTTAACTTATCAGTCTATTGGTCGCCCACTGCCGGGTCGATTAAATATAGTGGTAAGTCGCAATGTGGATTTAGTCATAGAGGGGGTTACGGTAGTTAACACCGTTCAGGCGGCTTTAGATTTAGTTAAAGACGAAGCTGAGGTGATGGTTATTGGTGGCGGAAATATTTACCAACAGTGTTTAGCGTTTGCCGATACCCTGTATTTAACCTTTATTGAAAAAGAGGTGGAAGGAGACGCCCACTTCCCAGATTACCAAAAGTATCAATGGCAACAACTTGCTAGCGAAAAGCACCTAGCTGATGAGAAAAATCCTTACAACTATGAGTTTGTTACCTTAGAGCGCGTTTAGTTGCTTATATTTTTGTCTAGGCAATCTTGAGTGTACATGCGCTGGTCTTCCCAGCGCAGCATGGATAAATGATTACCCCATACACAGCCTGTATCTAGCCCAGAGACTAAGTCGTGCTTACTCTTGCCCATTAGCGCAGCCCAGTGCCCAAATACAATATGCGTTTCTTTAAGGTGCTTTCCGGGGATTTCAAACCAAGGTTTTAGGTTAGGGTTAGTATTTTTGTTGGGAGGCAGCTTTGATTCAAAATCAAGGCTAGCATCAGGGAAGCAATAACGCATCCGGGTAAACACATTGATAATGCACCTTAGGCGGTCATATCCCACTAATTCATCACTCCAATGAGCAGGTTCATTACTGTACATATTCTTTAGTAACGACAAGTAGTCATTACCTGAAAGCTGTTTGTGAACTTCCTTGCCGAGTTTGAGTGCTTTGCTGACTTTCCACTTGGGGTAAATGCCCGCGTGCACCATTACTACATCGAAGTCTGGGTGCTTCTTAATTAAGGGTTGTTGGCGCAGCCAATACAGTAATTCGTTTTTGTCGGGGGCTTCGAGTAAATCTTGTATCTTGTCGCGACGTTTAGCCCGGTGAATACCGTTGGCTACCGCTAACAAGTGCAAATCGTGATTACCTAAAACCACCTGAGCAGCGCTGCCTAGCTCCTTAACGAAGCGTAAGGTTTCTAGAGATTTAGGGCCTCGAGCAACTAAGTCTCCAGCGAGCCAGAGTTGATCTTTTTTAGTGGAGAATTTGCACTGTTTTAACAGTGCTATTAATTCATCCAAGCAACCTTGGATGTCACCAACAAAATAAGTCGCCATGGCTCACCTATAACTAGTGGAGCTTATTTGGAAGTGATAAACGAAACGGTGGGATCTCCGCTTCAAACTCGTTACCAGCTTCGTCAATCAGGGTGTAACTGCCTTGCATTACGCCTACTTCGGTCGCTAACACTGCGCTGCTAGTATAGGAAAAAGGTTTTTCCGGCTTAAGGTGGGGTTGCTTACCCACTACACCGTCGCCTTTCACCTCATTTACTTTACCGTCGCCATCGGTGATTACCCAATGGCGACGCAATAGTTGTAGCGCTTCAGCGCTGCAGTTGCGAATAGTGATGGTGTAAAAAAAAGCGAATTGTTGTTTTTCTGGAACAGAATGCTCAGGTAAAAAACCTGATTCAACTTCAATATCTAAATCATATTCTGGCGTATTACTCATCGCTGCTAGAAGCCTGCAATAACTGATTTTTATCAATGTAATTAGCAATATCACAAAATTGCTGAATAGTTAAATTTTCTGGTCGCAGCGTGGGCTTTAAATCGAGCTCGGCGAGGTGCTCAACCGTAAGTAAATTGCCTAATGCATTACGAATTGTTTTACGGCGCTGATTAAAGGCCTCTTTACACACTCTATCTAGGGTTGCCAATGAGTTCAGCGGATAAAGAGTCGTTTCGTAAGGCTCTAAGCGAACTACCGCTGAATCAACCTTTGGTGGTGGCGCGAACGCTTCAGGCGGTACTTCTAGAGCTGGCATTACATTACATTGCACTTGGGTCATTACA
Organism: Agarivorans albus; assembly: GCF_019670105.1. Classification (NCBI taxonomy): domain Bacteria; kingdom Pseudomonadati; phylum Pseudomonadota; class Gammaproteobacteria; order Alteromonadales; family Alteromonadaceae; genus Agarivorans; species Agarivorans albus. The sequence continues at coordinate 584,979 of NZ_AP023032.1, forward strand.
CTTAAACGGCCGTACGCTTTGCTATCAGGGCCAGCAGCCATGCGTTTCACTACTTCTTTTTGCAGCATAAAGTGCATATCAGAAATAGCGCTAGTAAAGCTTAATAAGTGGAAAATAAGCGGCGTAGAAATGTTGTAAGGTAAGTTTCCGAATACCCGCATTTTCTGCTCAGGCTTCGCCAACTGCATGAAGTCGAATTTAAGTGCATCAATTTCATGAATAGTCAGTTTGCTTGCTAGAGTCGGGTGCTCGCGTAAGCGCTGCGCTAAATCGCGGTCTAACTCTACCACTTGTAGGTGGCCAGCAGTGGTAGCAACAGGCTCAGTTAAAGCGCCTAAACCAGGGCCGATTTCGACCAGGTTTTCACCTGCTTGAGGGTAAATTGTGGCGACAATTTGGCTAATAACCGAGTCATTGTTAAGGAAGTTTTGACCAAAACGTTTACGGGCGCGGTGCCCTTGATGAACTTGTTTATTCATGTTCTCGCTCTACCATATCAATGGCTTGTTCGATGGCGGTAATCATACTTCCATGATCGGCTTCACCAGTTCCCGCTAGCTCTAAGGCTGTTCCATGGTCAACTGAGGTTCTTATAAAGGGTAGACCAAGGGTAATGTTTACTGATTGGCCAAAACCTTTATATTTTAGCACTGGTAGGCCTTGGTCGTGGTACATGGCTAATACTGCATCAGCTTCTGCCAGATACTTATCTTGGAAGAGTGTATCTGCAGGTAATGGACCGATTAAGTTCATGCCATGTTGTTCACGCATTTCATCAAGCAAAGGGATAATAATATCTAGCTCTTCGCGACCAAGGTGGCCATCTTCGCCGGCATGGGGGTTTAGGCCACAGACAAAGATCTTAGGCTGTTTAATCGCGAACTTGGTTTGCAGGTCGTGATGTAAAATGCTGATAATATTGTGTAGGCGCTCGTGAGTAATGGCTTTGGCTACATAGGCTAAGGGCAGGTGAGTGGTTGCTAAGGCAACCCGCAAGCCTTCGGTTGCCAGCATCATAACCACATCGGCAGTACCCGATTGCTGGGCAAAAAATTCGGTATGACCACTAAAAGACACGCCAGCTTTATTAATAATACCCTTGTGCACGGGACCAGTAACGACCGCAGCAAACTGGCCATTCATGTTGCCATCACTAGCAAATTTTAAGGTATTTAGCACATAGTGGCCGTTGGCCTCATCTAACTGACCTGCTACCGCCGGACTTGCCATCGCAATTGGCGCAACCGTTAAGGTGCCAGCCGCTTGAGGTTTAGCAGCTTGTTCTGGCTGAAAGGGGAGTAGAGTAATATCCATTCCCAACTCATTGGCACGCTCTTTTAGCAAGCGAGGATCGGCAACCACCACTAACTCCATTGGCCAATCACGCTGGCTAATGGCCAGCACTAAATCTGGACCAATACCTGCCGGCTCACCAGGGGTGATGGCTATTCTAGCAACGGCCTTACTCATGCATCACCGTCCAAAATTTCCACGTATGCTTCTTCGCGTAGCTCTTCTTGCCATGATTGGGTTTCTTCATTGAACTTACGATTGAAGATCATCTGATAAGCCCGGTTTTTGCTGGCTTTATTGGTCGTGTCGGTGGTGCGTTTGTCTAGAACTTCCATCAAATGCCAGCCAAAGGTAGAACGGAAAGGTTGGCTTAATTCTCCCACTTCCAAACGGGTTGCTGTGTCTCTAAATGCTGGTACAAATACACTAGGATCAGACCACCCCAATTCACCACCGCGCACTGCCGAGCCTGGGTCTTCAGAGTATTGGCGCGCTAGCTCTTCAAATGTAACTTCACCTAAGATCAATTGTTGGCGGAACTCAGATAACAAACTCTGCGCTTTCTTATCGCTTAGAATAATCGAAGGTTTAATCAGAATATGACGTGCGTTCACTTCTAAGGTTTCTACTTTTTGTAAACCTTCAGCGTCTAAAACCATAATGATATGTAGACCAGAATCTGTGCGAATAGGGCCCATTACTGACCCTTGGTGCTGGTTTCTTACCACACCCGCAAATAAAGTAGGCATTTCTTCAATGGTCATCCACCCCCAATCACCGCCTTCCAAGGCTTTAGGACCTTGTGAATGAGTCATTGCTAATTGATTAAAGTTTTCCCCATCTTTAAGCTGTTTAACTAGGCTCTCTGCCAACTGTTGAGTGGCTTGTTCGTCACTAGAGATACGCAGTAAGATGTGACCAACATGATAGCGAACAGTGCCTTTATCTTGCTCTTCAATCAGTTTCATTAAGGCATCAATTTCTTGCTCTGAAACATTAACTCGACGCTGTACTTGGCTGCGACCTACTTCGCCAAGAACAATTTCGGTACGAATATCTTCACGAAACTGGTTATAGCTAATGCCTTGCTGGGTTAAGTCATTTAAGAATTCTTCACGACTTTTGTTTTCACCAGCAATAATGTTATCGATGGTGTTTTCTAGTTGGCTATCACTAATTCTAATGCCCAGTCGGTCTGCTAGCTGAAGCTGCAGGCTTTCTAGAATAAGCCTATCCATTACTTGTTGCTGTAATTCATCTTGAGGTGGTAGCTCTTGTTCTGCCCCTTGGGCATTGCGCAGAACTTTATTGGTGAGTTCATCAACTTGGCTCTGCGTGATCACATCATTATTGACAATGGCGACAACTTTATCGAGCAATTGCTCTTGAGCCTGAACCAGCCCAGTAGTAAGCATAAACATACTTACACTAAGCAAAATTAATCTTTTCATTTCGTTCCTATCATTACTGCGAGCAAAACGCCGCTTACTCTACCATATTTGGGTTAAAGGTTTTAATTGTTGAGGTAAAAGGGGCGCCCGTATTTGAAATTGCCACCTTCTAGCATTTCTTCTCGGCTACTGGTATCGCTGCCACCTAAGCCTTTAATTTCAAAGTCGAGGCGTAGTGAGGTGTCAAACTCGCCCACTCGATCAACGCCTGAGGAGTCATCCACATAGGTGCTTTGCAAGCCTCGTTGATATGTAAGGCGAATGCCCCAACAACAAGAGTTATATTGCACACCCAAGTAGCTTTCGATACTGCGGTCTAAAATCATGTCGCGATAGTAACTACCTACAGCAGAAACGCTATCGGTAATTGGCCAAGCAACCTTAGTACCTAGTTGGTTTACGTCGCTCACCATGGTTTCAGTGGCTTGCGAATAGCGGTAATTCATTTGCACCAATTTTTGTGCTTCTGGGCGCCATTCTATAGCGGCATTGGCCTTGTTAAGTCGACCTTCCAAAGTATCAATTTGAAAGCCGGTATGTCCGTACCAATCTTTTTGAATATTGGCGTCCGCTTCAAAAGCCAGCGCAGAGCTAGAGTTATCAGAAGGCTCACTACCCGGAATTAAGGTGGTACGGCTGGGCTCAAAGTAAATGATTTGACCTAGGCTCAAACGCAATGTCTCTTGGTTACTGGGCGATAAAAAGCGCGAATGCACCCCAAGAGTGATTTGATTCGCATCGGCAATCCGGTCTAAGCCGCTATAGCGTTTGTCTCTAAATAAGCCGTAGTAATCTTGTTGCAGGTTATCGGTATCATAAATCCCAATATCATCTTGATTGGTATAAGGGATGTACAAGTATTTAATCACCGGTTCTAGGGTTTGGGTGTAGTTATCACCAAACCAAAGGGTATTTCGATCAAAGTTTAAGCCACCTTGAACACTCACTTTTGGTAAGGTGCGATTAACCGAGCTGGCTAAATAATCATACTCAAAGTTACTACCTTTATCTTGGCTATAGTAGGTATGCATTAAGGCTAAGTCAGCTTTGAAAAAGCCTGCTGGCACCACATATGGCAAGCTTAAACTAGGTTCAAAATGCACCCGTTGAGCAGTGTATAAGCTACTGTCACTGTGGGTGAAATTACTGATTTCTGAATCAAAGCCAAACTGCAGCGTTTGCCAGTTTAAATCCCAGTCTCCCACAAAGCTTAACTGCGGAAGTAGAGTATGTGGTTGCTCGGTGTTACCAAGTACCTGAAAGTCTTGCACTAACAGCTCGGTATACCAGTTTTTTGTGTGATAACCCACATCACCCGTTTGCAGCAATTGGTTCTCGTTAACCTTTCCAAGCTTGTCGCCTAAGTCATTAAAGTAGTTATCATCACTAATACGGGTGTAATCAGTATTAAAGCGCCAATGACGCTGGTATTGCCCTTTGTGGTCCCAGTGAAGTAAGTATCGATCGCGGTCTAGTTCACGGTCATCGGCTAGATATTCTACATTTAAGTTACCGTTGTTTTGCCCAAGCAAATACCTGAATTCAGTTTGCAGTTGTAAACCGCGGCGTGTCATCAAACGTGGGGTAATGGTTGCATCAAAATTCGGAGCAATGTTCCAGTAGTAGGGGGTGGAGACATCCACACCGTTTTTAGTGGAAGTAGAGATACTCGGAAATAAAAAACCACTGTGGCGTTGGTCGCCGATGGGGTAAGAGAAATACGGTAAGTACATTACCGGCACGTTAAATAGCCTAACAGTAGCATTTTTTGTGGTTGCCCACTGCTCACTTGAGTCGATATCAATTTTCTCTGCGCGAATTTCCCAAGTAACATCATCAGGGGGGCAAGCGGTATAGCTGGCATCTTCTAATGATAAGTTCTGCTCATCATTGATCTTCAGGTTGCTGGCTTCGCCACGACCTTGTTGTTCAAACAGTTGGTATTCAGCAGAGTTAAGCGAGGCTTGATGATCTTTTAAGTTGGCGTCAAAAGTATCACTTTTCACGCTCACTAAGTTGTCTTTAAACTCAATGTTGCCGCTAGCTTTTAGGGTTTGCGCTTGCTCATCTAATACAGTGTTTTCGGCTTTTAATGCGCGAGGACCTTGAGAGAACTCAACATTACCGCTGAAACTGGCTTTATCACCTTGTTTCGCATGTAACTCATCGGCGGCAATAACATAAGGCGCGGTAGGATCTACCGGGCCGGATTTAACGCGTTCTGGGATGTGTGCTCGGCACTGAGGCATAGATAACGGTGTTTCTGCATAGGCACTGAGGCTGGAAAGCAACGCCGCTAATCCTAGCGATGTTTGCAGGCACCGTTTAGTTACGAACATATAAATGTGAACCATTCCCTGATATAAACAAATTCCAAGCTTGTAACGTCAACGTTGTGCTTAATGAATTCTGTGGTTAAAGTTAGCCGCTTATAATACTGGATTTATTGGTGAGCGGCTATTTAAAGGCTGTTATTAGTATAAGAAATTATGAGTAATTTAGTGCGCGAATCTGCTTTACAGCAATGGCTGTCAAAAACCTTAGACATTGTTTCTCCTGAGCTAACGATGATCAGTGGCGACGCCAGTTTTAGGCGCTACTTTCGTTTTCAACTTTCTAATGGTGACACTGCCATTGCCGTTGATGCGCCGCCCTCCACCGAGAAAAACCAACAGTTTGTTGATATTGCTAATGCCTTAAGTGCACAAGCGCTGCCTGTACCTAAGGTGCTAGCAGCAAATATTGATGCCGGTTTTCTATGTGTTGAAGACCTCGGCTCCACCATGCTTGAGCAAGTGCTAAGTGCCGATACTGCTTCTGAACTTTATAGACAAGCGCTTGCATTAATCGTTCAACTTCAGGCTACTAAGCGTGAAGATTTGGCAGAAATGGAAGAGTTTGACCAAGCATTTATTCAACGTGAATTAGATATATTTGCCGACTGGTTTGTTGAAGCAGAGTTGCAGGCGGGAGAGGGTTGGCAGCAGCGTTGTGATTGGCAAGGCTTATGTAACAATGTCAGCCAAGCTATTTTAGAACAGCCTTATGCACCTATGCATCGTGATTTTCATAGTCGAAATTTGATGCTCAATCAGCAGCAAATGGTGATGATCGATTTTCAGGATATGGTTTGGGGGCCTATTGCTTACGATGTGGTTTCATTGCTGCGTGATTGTTATATCGCTTGGCCACCAGAGTTAGTGAGTCACTTGCAGCAAACATACCTCAACCAAAAGTCGGCATATTTGGTTGAGGGTATCGAACCGAGCACTTGGCAGCGCTGGTTTGATCTCACTGGATTGCAGCGGCATATAAAAGCGCTAGGGATATTTTGCAGATTAGATCATAGGGATGGTAAAACTGCCTATCGTGAAGCCATTCCTCAAACACTCGAATATGTACTTCAAGTGACCAAGCGTTATCCTGAATTACAGGCATTTCATCAGTGGATTAGTCCTATAGCAAAAGAGTTTAAAGCATGAGCCAAATTCGCACCGCAATGATTTTGGCTGCGGGACGCGGCGAGCGGATGCGTCCGTTAACTGATAATTGCCCAAAACCATTGTTAAAAGTTGCTGGTAAAGCCTTGATTAACTGGCATATCGACAAGTTGGTTACTGCAGGCGTAACACGCATCGTGATAAATACCGCTTATTTAGGCGAGATGGTTGAAGCACATGTGGGCCAAGGTGACAAATGGGGAATCGAGGTGCTTTATAGTCATGAATCTAGTGCCTTAGAAACGGCCGGGGGCATTGTTAACGCCTTACCCATTATCGCTAGCGAGCAGTTCTTGGTGATTAATGGGGATGTTTGGAATGATTGGGGTTACCAAGCTATTTGCCAAAATAGTCAAACCGACAGTGATGCTCATTTATACTTGGTGACTAATCCGAGCCACAACTTAACCGGTGATTTTAGCTTGGAGCAAGGTTTGGTGATAGATAAGCCTGAGTTTACATTTAGTGGTGTAGCCATTTATCATCAACGCTTTTTTCAGCATGTGCCTAGCGGTAAACAAGCTCTTGCACCTTTATTGCGTGCAGCAATGTTAAGCCAACAAGTGAGTGGTCAACTACAAGGCGGCAAATGGGTAGATGTGGGGACACCTGAGCGGCTTCAACAACTAGACCAGCAATTAACCAAAGATAGAGAATAGTGATGCGAATTTGGGGAAAAGTATTAGGCGTATTTTTTGGCTTTATGTTTGGTGGGCCTTTTGGTGCCTTGCTTGGCCTATGGCTAGGCCATCGGTTTGATAAAGCGGTAGGCGGCAATTTTGCCTTTTCGGCAGCGAGTAGCCAAGCTGCTCAGCAAGCCTTTTTGTTCTCTACCTTTGCGGTACTTGGCCATATTGCTAAGTCAAAAGGCGTGGTGACTCAACAAGAGATTCAGGTCGCTAACTTTTTGATGGATCAAATGCGGCTGCAAGGCGAAGCTAGGCGCCAAGCTCAAGATGCTTTTCGCCAAGGCAAAGACGCAGACTTTCCCTTAGAAGATCAGATTTCTCAATTTGTTAGTGCGGTCAATGGACGTCGCGATTTGCTGCAAATGTTCATGGAAATTCAGCTGCAAGGGGTGTTTGCTGATGGCGTAATCGACGACAGTGAACATGCTTTATTGAAGCGTGTAGCCAAGGCTTTAGGCTTCTCGGAAGCAGAGCTTCAGGCGATGATTTCACGTTGGGAAGCCGAGCTCAAGTTCCATCGCCATGGTGGTCAACGCCAAAGCGCGCAAAGTAGCGCTAAGCAGCTAGAAGAAGCCTACCAAATCTTAGGCGTTAACCAACAAGATAGTTACCAGCAAATCAAACGTGCTTACCGCAAACTAATGAGTCAGCATCATCCCGACAAGTTAGTCGCCAAGGGCTTACCACCAGAAATGATGGAGCTAGCTAAGCAGCGTACTCAAGATATTCAACAGGCTTACGAGTTAGTCAAACAACAACGTAAGAGCGCTAATTAGCGAATACTTGGTGGCGTGGTTTTCCTGCTACAAATGCTTCGATATTATCGATCAATTGGTCAGCCAAAACTTGCATGTTTTGGCTGCTCGCCCAGCCCACATGTGGGGTAAGTATAAAGTTATTTAGGCTAAGTGCCTGCATCAGTGGGCTGTCGTGCGTAGGTGGTTCACATTCAGAGACATCACTTGCCGCGCCAGCAATTTGCTTGTTTTGCAAAGCCTGCAACAAAGCCTGTTCGTTAACTATTCCACCGCGGGCTGTGTTAATCAGTAAGGCCGTCTCCTTCATCATCGCCAACTCTAGCTCGCCAAATAGATCCTTAGTCTGCGGAGTCAGTGGACAATGGATGCTAATCACATCTGCACTGCTAATTGCTTCTTCAAAGGCAACTCTGCCAGGGCGAGGAGTTTGGCCTTTGTGTTCTACCATTACCACCTCCATGCCTAAATTACTGGCTAATTGTGCGGTCGCTTGGCCCAAGTTGCCGCCGCCTATTATTGCTAGTGTTTGCTTAGCCAAGTTATCGATGGGGAAATCAAAAAAACAAAATTGCTTAGCGTGTTGCCAACGACCTTGTTGAATCGCCTGATGATAGGCTAATACATTCCGCCTCAGGTTAAACATCAGCGCCAAGCAGTGTTCGGCAATGCTTTGAGCGGCATAATTTCTTATATTACTAACAACGATGCCAAGTTCTTCGGCTGCCGCTAGATCCACATTGTTAGTCCCGGTAGCTGCAACCGCAATCATTTTTAGCTGTGGCAATTGAGTTAATGTATCCCTACTTAATTGCACTTTATTCACAATGATGATGCTTGCATCTTGGCAGCGCTCAAGTACTTGTTGTGGTGTGGTGCTGGGGTACTCTTGCCATTGATGAGCAAAACTGGGACGCGCCAAGTTGATATGGCTAGCTAGGGTGAGGCGATCTAAAAAAACTATTTTCATGGCAAGCTATTAGCGAGAGTTTGTGGCCCTCAGCTTAGCAATATCTTGTGGTTGCCTCCAGCACTAGAGAGGAGTCTTAGCTTAATACCAGCCTAGTGCGTTGAACCAGCCGTAAACGGTTTTATTTAGTTTTGCGCTATTAGGCGCGGTGTCGGCGGTGGCGGGTAAATGGGTTTGTCGGTAGTTTAGCTTTTGATTTTTGTTACTGGCTATTAAACGTTGCTCTCGGGCTTGTTGCTGCCAATGGTTATAGTGCTCGGCATAAATATCTAGCACTGGAATAGCCAGTGTTGCAGTTTGCTCGGCCAGTTTTTTATTCAGCGTTTGGTTAGGGTAATAAGCGCTAATAAGTACAATGCCATCGGGTTGTTCTAGCTCGTCTTCGGCTAGCAATTCAACCAGCCATGCTCCCATAACACCCTGTGCAATAATCACTTGAAAACCAAACTGCTCAGCTTGATTTTGTTTAGCTGCTTGAATAAGCGCTTGTAAGCTTTGTTTGTATTGCTGCAGTTGCTCATCATTCTCGGTTTCTGCTTGCTGTATTAAACCTGACATGGGCTTAGGAGGTAAAATAGCCCCAGTTTCCCAGCCTAGTTTGGGAAGAGCCTGGCGAAGTGAATCAATACTGTTGGGAGCGCTTGGTGATATACCCCAATCGGGAAGTAAAATAATGGTGCCACGTTTTTGCGGGGTTTCTTCTTCTAGCCACAAACTAACAAATTGTTGTTGCTCTACATCCAGCTGTTTTAATTCACCATTTACTGGCCAATGGCTAAAATCTTGAGGTTGAACCTCAGCAAATGCGCAGTTTATTGCTAATAAACTGGAGAGAAAGCAATACTTAGCAAGCTGCACAATTTGGGTTCCTTGGAGGGGTGTATGCTTAATGTATCGGACAATACCCAGCTTTGCTTTAACTAAAATGGCGGAGCACACTCAAATTCCATAAATTGCTCTGTTTCTGGATGATAAAAACCTAATTTGGCAGCATGAAGGTGTAAGCGTTCGCTTAGCGCTTTTGACTGTTGGCATGCATAAAATCCATCGCCAACAATGGGGCAGCCTAGTTGTTGCATATGCACCCGTAGTTGGTGGGTTCGTCCAGTGATCGGTTTCAGTTCAACTAAGCTTGTTTGAGGCCTTTGCACAATAATCTGCCAGTGTGTTAAAGCGTCTTTGCCTTGTTCAAAATCTACAATTTGTTTGGGGCGATTAGGCCAATCACAACGTAGTGGTAGGTTAACTTCGCCTTGCTCTTGTTCTGGATGACCAAAGATTTCGGCATAGTAGGTTTTAGTGGTGCGTCGTTGCTGAAACTGACGACTCAAGTGGCTTTGGGCTGGCTTGCCTAAGGCCATAACTATTAGCCCTGAGGTTGCCATATCTAGCCGGTGCACAACTTTAATGTCTGGCCAAACTCGTTGAGCGCGATCCCACAAGCTATCTTTCTCAAGCCGACCAGGTACCGACAGTAAACCACTGGCTTTGTTAAATACAATTACAGCTTCGTCTTGGTAAACAACACTAAAGTAGGGGGACATTGGAGGGCGATAAACAAAATCTGGCATCAGTACAGCTCTAAAAAATAAGGCCCTAGTGTAAGCTAAGGCCTGCTATTAAATAAAATAGAATTTCGATTTGCTAGTTGTGCGAAACCAATATTACCCGCAGCGCATCTAATTTTACTTGGGCTTTCTGTAGGTAGTCGCCAGCATTGTCACGTAAGCTTCGTAAGGTATCTAATTCATCTTTACGAATGCTTGGGTTTACTGCGCTTAAGGCTTCAAGGCGTTCAAGCTCGCCATTTAAGCTTTGCTTCATATGCTCACTGGCTTGTTCAACAATAGTTGCTAATTGTTGTTGGGCGAGCTCATTGGCTTGTGCAAGCAAAGGATGAATTTGTGTTTGTGAAGCACTAATCAACTTAGCGGCTAAGTGGCGGTTAACCGCAGAAAGCTGCTGATTGAACTGTTCAAAATCAACATTGGCAGACAAGTTTCCGCCGTTTTTATCCAGCAAGATGCGCACCGGTGTAGCGGGCAAGTATCGTTCAATTTGGTACTCGGCAGGTGCGCTGGTTTCTACTACAAAGATCCCTTCAACAAATAAGCTACCTACTGGTAAGGCGCGATTCTTGAGTAAGGCTACTGACGTTGTGCCTAAGTCGGCCCCCAAGATAGTATCGATACAGCTTTGAATCAGCGGGTGCTCCCAAGACATAAGTTGAATCTCATCTCGGCTAAGTGCCGTGTCTCTGTCATAAGTAATGGTGCAACCGTCTTCCGGCAAGCCATTAATAGACGGCACTAGCATTTGTTCACTCGCATGCAATACCAAGGCATTTTCACCCTTGTCATCTTGATTAATGCCAATGGTATCGAACAAACGTAGGCTAAACGTCACAAAATGTGGGTCTTGCTCTGCTGCTTGAATTTTCTCAATGAGTTCTGCAGCTTTGTTGCCACCACTTGAGTGTATTTCTAACAAGCGGTCACGACCAGCATCTAACTTGGCTTTTACTTCTTGGTAACGCTTAGCTGTTTCTTTTATTAGTGTGTTTAGTTCTGCTTCGTCTGGCGTATTTTGCCCAAGCAGGCCTGTTAAGGTTTCACCAAATTCAGCAAAAATGGCTGAGCCAGCTGGACAGGTTTGTTCAAAGGCGTTTAAACCCTCATGGTACCAACGTAACAGTGTTTGTTGTGGTGTACCTTCTAAATAAGGAACATGAATTTGAATATCGTTTTGTTGGCCAATACGATCCAGGCGACCAATTCGTTGCTCTAGAAGATCAGGGTTCATTGGCAAATCAAATAACACGATATGGTGCGCAAACTGGAAGTTGCGCCCTTCAGAGCCAATTTCTGAACACACCATTAATTGTGCGCCGGCTTCGTCTTGAGCGAAATAAGCTGCGGCTTTATCACGTTCAATTAACGACATGTCTTCATGGAACACGGTACCGCGAATACCTTCGCGAGTGCGTACTGCATCTTCTATAGCTAGCGCTGTGGCAGCTTTAGCGCAGATTAATAACACTTTCTTTTGTTTATGTGCCAGTAAAAAGCCAATTAACCAGTCGATACGTGGGTCGAACTTACACCAGCTGGCTTCCCCTTCGCTTTCACCTTCAAATTGCTGGTAGAGCTCTTCGGGGAACATTAATTGATTATTGGCACCAGCGTTACTGCCTTGCATCATTTGTTGTACTTTTAATGCAGTTTTATATTGGCTAGGTAAGCTGAGAGGGTAGTTAGCCAATTGGCGCATCGGAAATCCTTCAATCGCGCTGCGGGTATTTCTAAACAATACTCGGCCTGTGCCGTGGCGATCTAAAAGATGTTGCAGTAATTCTTCACGCGCCTGTTGTTGCTGTTCATAACTTGAAGCGCTGTCATTTATGAGCGCGAGCAAAGGCTCAATATCATTTTCGCTTAACAGTTCACTAAGTTGATTAGCTTGCTTGGTGCTTAGTAGGCTACTGGCCAGCAAAGACTGGGCAGCTTCCGCTACCGGTTGATAGTGCTGTTCTTCATCTATAAAGGCTTGATAGTCGTAAAAGCGGTCAGGATCGAGCAACCTTAAACGGGCAAAGTGACTTTGGTGGCCAAGTTGGTCCGGTGTCGCGGTAAGTAGCAAAACGCCGGCAATTTGTTTGGCCAGTGTTTCAATAATTTGGTATTCACGACTTGGTGTTGCTTCATCCCATTGCAGGTGATGTGCTTCATCTACAATCATCAAATCCCAATCAGCTTCGGCAACCTGTTCAAAACGTTTTTTGCTACCGCGTAAAAAGCTAAGGCTACATAATACTAATTGCTCGGTTTCAAAAGGGTTGTCTGCTTCGGCATAAGCTTCAATGCAGCGGTCTTCATCAAACAAGCTAAAGTGCATGTTAAAGCGGCGCAGCATTTCTATTAGCCACTGGTATTGCAGCGCGTCTGGCACAACAATCAATACTCGTTTAGCTAAGCCTGAAATAAGCTGCTGGTGGATAATTAAGCCTGCTTCAATGGTTTTACCTAAACCCACTTCATCAGACAGCAATACCCGAGGAGAAATACGCCGACCCACTTCGCTCGCGATATAAAGCTGGTGTGGAATTAGGCTAACTTTACCGCCCATTAAGCCTTTTAACTCAGACTGCTGTTGCTCAAAGCGTTTCACTAAGGTTTGGTAACGCACAACAAAACTATCAAAGCGGTCAACTTGGCCAGCAAAAAGTCGGTCTTGAGGTTTGTTAAACTTGAGGAAGTGGCTTAAGAACATTTCACGTAGCTGAACCGTTTCTTCAGTATCGTGACGAACGCCATGATAAACAATCAACTCATCCGCTTCTTCCACTTCTGTAATGGTCATCGACCAATCTTCAGTACTGGTTATGTCATCACCAACATTAAATACCACTCGAGTAACTGGTGCGTCCGCCATGGCATAAAAGCGATTCTCACCGCTAGCAGGGAACAACAAGGTAACCATCCTACCTTCAATAGCAACTACGGTACCTAAACCTAACTCAGATTCTGAATCACTGATCCAGCGTTGGCCGATAGAAAATGACATCAGCAAGAGACTCCACAGGAAAAAGGGCGGCTATGGTATCCAATACACAGGTGAAGTAAACCCAGTATTACAACAAAACCAACATATATATGGTCAAGGTAGCTAAGGCCCATAATAAAGCACTAAAACTAAACTATAGTTATTGGGCTCAAATCTGGCGAATTCAGTCAAAAAAGGTGCAATTTGTTTGCTATCTGAACACTTAAACGTGTTTCTGTGATTTTCTTCAAAAAACGCTTGCGCCGCGGGAATCGATCCCTATAATGCACCTCCACTGACACGGCACGCAGCGCGCTAAAGCAAAGCAAGGCTACGTCAGGGTTAGCAAGGCCTAGGGCTAAGTTAGCCGGCTCTCAAACTTCTTTTTAAAATGTTTTAAAAAGCGGTTGACAGCCACAGAGGAAAGCGTAGAATGCGCACCTCGCTTCGATTGAGAAGCAACGCTCTTTAACAATTTATCAAGCAATCTGTGTGAGCACTCACAGGACCTTAAGCGAAAAAATTAAGCTTAAGTGAACTGGAGTCTTGCACTGTAAAACACAGTAATAATTTCAGTTTTTAACTTTGAGCGAAAAAACTTTTGATTGAAGAGTTTGATCATGGCTCAGATTGAACGCTGGCGGCAGGCTTAACACATGCAAGTCGAGCGGTAACAGAAAGTAGCTTGCTACTTTGCTGACGAGCGGCGGACGGGTGAGTAATGCTTGGGAATATGCCTTTACGTGGGGGACAACAGTTGGAAACGACTGCTAATACCGCATAATGTCTTCGGACCAAAGGAGGGGACTCTTCGGAGCCTTTCGCGTATTGATTAGCCCAAGTGGGATTAGCTAGTTGGTGAGGTAATGGCTCACCAAGGCGACGATCCCTAGCTGGTTTGAGAGGATGATCAGCCACACTGGGACTGAGACACGGCCCAGACTCCTACGGGAGGCAGCAGTGGGGAATATTGCACAATGGGCGAAAGCCTGATGCAGCCATGCCGCGTGTGTGAAGAAGGCCTTCGGGTTGTAAAGCACTTTCAGTCGTGAGGAAGGGGTATAGCTTAATACGTTATATCTTTGACGTTAGCGACAGAAGAAGGACCGGCTAACTCCGTGCCAGCAGCCGCGGTAATACGGAGGGTCCGAGCGTTAATCGGAATTACTGGGCGTAAAGCGTACGCAGGCGGCTTGTTAAGCCAGATGTGAAATCCCCGAACCAACCTGGGAATGGCATTTGGAACTGGCAAGCTAGAGTTTTGTAGAGGGTGGTAGAATTTCAGGTGTAGCGGTGAAATGCGTAGAGATCTGAAGGAATACCAGTGGCGAAGGCGGCCACCTGGACAAAAACTGACGCTCATGTACGAAAGCGTGGGAGCAAACAGGATTAGATACCCTGGTAGTCCACGCCGTAAACGATGTCTACTAGTTGTCTGTGAGTTTAACTCGTGGGTAACGCAGCTAACGCATTAAGTAGACCGCCTGGGGAGTACGGCCGCAAGGTTAAAACTCAAATGAATTGACGGTAGCACAAGCGGTGGAGCATGTGGTTTAATTCGATGCAACGCGAAGAACCTTACCTGCCCTTGACATACTGAGAACTTGGAAGAGATTCCTTGGTGCCTTCGGGAACTCAGATACAGGTGCTGCATGGCTGTCGTCAGCTCGTGTCGTGAGATGTTGGGTTAAGTCCCGCAACGAGCGCAACCCCTATCCTTATTTGCCAGCACGTAATGGTGGGAACTCTAGGGAGACTGCCGGTGATAAACCGGAGGAAGGTGGGGACGACGTCAAGTCATCATGGCCCTTACGGGCAGGGCTACACACGTGCTACAATGGCATGTACAGAGGGATGCGAACTCGCGAGAGCAAGCGGACCCCAAAAAGCATGTCGTAGTCCGGATCGGAGTCTGCAACTCGACTCCGTGAAGTCGGAATCGCTAGTAATCGTAGATCAGAATGCTACGGTGAATACGTTCCCGGGCCTTGTACACACCGCCCGTCACACCATGGGAGTGGGCTGCAAAAGAAGTGGGTAGTTTAACCTTCGGGAGGACGCTCACCACTTTGTGGTTCATGACTGGGGTGAAGTCGTAACAAGGTAGCCCTAGGGGAACCTGGGGCTGGATCACCTCCTTATTATGATGCTTATGTCCTTGTGACGTGTTCACACAGATTGCTTGATGAAAAGATAAAGAGAGAAGTTCTAGTGTGGTGTAGAACCAACGAGAACAGCTAACGCAGTGTCCCGTTCGTCTAGAGGCCTAGGACACCGCCCTTTCACGGCGGTAACACGAGTTCAAATCTCGTACGGGATACCATCTCTCTTTGGTTGAAGAATACAAAGCTAAGCATTAGTTAATACAGTGCTTAGCTTTGGTTTCTAGAAGCCAATTGCTCTTTAACAATTTGGAAAAGCTGATAAAAATATCTCAAAAATACGAGTTAAATAACAAGTGTTTTTGGTATTCAAAAATAGGTGATCGTACTCGAATAGCAGGACTTATACAGCCTGACTATTCAAGTGATTTAAGCGACAACATTTAGGTGTTGTATGGTTAAGTGACTAAGCGTATACGGTGGATGCCTTGGCAGTCAGAGGCGATGAAGGACGTGTTAATCTGCGATAAGCCATGTTGAGTCGATAAAAGACGTAATAGACATGGATTTCCGAATGGGAAACCCACTGCATTTTATGCAGTATCGTAACGTGAATACATAGCGTTGCGAGGCGAACCCGGGGAACTGAAACATCTAAGTACCCGGAGGAAAAGAAATCAACCGAGATTCTGGTAGTAGCGGCGAGCGAACCCGGATTAGCCCTTAAGCTTTTATGTGATTAGTGGAATGTTCTGGAAAGGACAGCGATACAGGGTGATAGCCCCGTACATGAAAATCTACTTTAAGTGAAATCGAGTAGGACGGCACACGTGATATGTTGTCTGAATATGGGGGACCATCCTCCAAGGCTAAATACTCCTGACTGACCGATAGTGAACCAGTACCGTGAGGGAAAGGCGAAAAGAACCCCTGTGAGGGGAGTGAAATAGAACCTGAAACCGTATACGTACAAGCAGTGGGAGTCCCTTCGTGGGGTGACTGCGTACCTTTGTATAATGGGTCAACGACTTAATTTCAGTAGCAAGGTTAAGCGAATAGCGGAGCCGTAGGGAAACCGAGTGTTAACTGCGCGCATAGTTGCTGGGATTAGACCCGAAACCCGGTGATCTAGCCATGGGCAGGTTGAAGATTGGGTAACACCAATTGGAGGACCGAACCGACTAATGTTGAAAAATTAGCGGATGACTTGTGGCTGGGGGTGAAAGGCCAATCAAACCGGGAGATAGCTGGTTCTCCTCGAAAGCTATTTAGGTAGCGCCTCGGATGAATACTAGTGGGGGTAGAGCACTGTTAAGGCTAGGGGTCATCCCGACTTACCAACCCTTTGCAAACTCCGAATACCACTAAGTACTATCCGGGAGACACACGGCGGGTGCTAACGTCCGTCGTGGAAAGGGAAACAACCCAGACCGTCAGCTAAGGTCCCAAAGTGTATGTTAAGTGGGAAACGATGTGGGAAGGCTTAGACAGCCAGGATGTTGGCTTAGAAGCAGCCATCATTTAAAGAAAGCGTAATAGCTCACTGGTCGAGTCGGCCTGCGCGGAAGATGTAACGGGGCTAAACATACCACCGAAGCTACGGGAGCATGCTTGCATGCTCGGTAGAGGAGCGTTCTGTAAGCCGTTGAAGGTGAATCGTAAGGTTTGCTGGAGGTATCAGAAGTGCGAATGTTGACATGAGTAACGATAAAGGGGTGAAAAGCCCCTCGCCGAAAGACCAAGGTTTCCTGTCCAATGTTAATCAGGGCAGGGTGAGTCGGCCCCTAAGGCGAGACTGAAAAGTGTAGTCGATGGGAAACAGGTTAATATTCCTGTACTTCGTATAATTGCGATGGGAGGACGGAGAAGGCTAGGCCAGCGTGGCGATGGTTGTCCACGTGAAAGGCAGTAGGCGGTAAACTTAGGCAAATCCGGGTTTACATTACGCTGAGAGTTGATGACGAGTGTCTACGGACACGAAGTGGTTGATGCCCTGCTTCCAGGAAAAGTCTCTAAGCTTCAGATTATACGAAACCGTACCCCAAACCGACACAGGTGGTTGGGTAGAGAATACCAAGGCGCTTGAGAGAACTCGGGTGAAGGAACTAGGCAAAATGGTACCGTAACTTCGGGAGAAGGTACGCTCTTGATGGTGATGGGACTTGCTCCCTAAGCTGCTGAGAGTCGCAGATACCAGTTGGCTGCAACTGTTTATTAAAAACACAGCACTGTGCTAAATCGAAAGATGACGTATACGGTGTGACGCCTGCCCGGTGCCGGAAGGTTAATTGATGTGGTTAGTCTTTGGACGAAGCTATTGATCGAAGCCCCGGTAAACGGCGGCCGTAACTATAACGGTCCTAAGGTAGCGAAATTCCTTGTCGGGTAAGTTCCGACCTGCACGAATGGCGTAATGATGGCCAAGCTGTCTCCACCCGAGACTCAGTGAAATTGAAATTGCCGTGAAGATGCGGTGTACCCGCGGCTAGACGGAAAGACCCCGTGAACCTTTACTACAGCTTGACACTGAACATTGACCCTACATGTGTAGGATAGGTGGGAGGCTTTGAAGCGTTGTCGCTAGATGATGTGGAGCCGACCTTGAAATACCACCCTTGTAGTGTTGATGTTCTAACGTTGGTCCCTTATCGGGATTGCGGACAGTGTCTGGTGGGTAGTTTGACTGGGGCGGTCTCCTCCCAAAGAGTAACGGAGGAGCACGAAGGTTGGCTAAGTATGGTCGGACATCATACGGTTAGTGCAATGGCATAAGCCAGCTTAACTGCGAGACAGACACGTCGAGCAGGTACGAAAGTAGGTCATAGTGATCCGGTGGTTCTGTATGGAAGGGCCATCGCTCAACGGATAAAAGGTACTCCGGGGATAACAGGCTGATACCGCCCAAGAGTTCATATCGACGGCGGTGTTTGGCACCTCGATGTCGGCTCATCACATCCTGGGGCTGAAGTCGGTCCCAAGGGTATGGCTGTTCGCCATTTAAAGTGGTACGCGAGCTGGGTTTAGAACGTCGTGAGACAGTTCGGTCCCTATCTGCCGTGGGCGTTTGAGAATTGAGGGAGCTGCTCCTAGTACGAGAGGACCGGAGTGGACGAACCGCTGGTGTTTGGGTTGTTATGCCAATAGCATTGCCCAGTAGCTACGTTCGAACTGATAACCGCTGAAAGCATTTATCTAGTGAGGCGAACAGCCGCAAATAACAACCTCCCCGATATCATAGAAAACGACTGCTCAATCAACTACTCGAACCCAGTTGACTCTGTGATATCGCCCTGATAAGTATACAAAGGTTAGCCTGATGATCTTTAGAAAAGCATAAAGCCGAAATTACGGTAAAGACAAAATAACTAACTGTTTTGGTACTGCCGGAGATCAGATTTCTGTTTAATCTTTAATTGGATAAGCGAGCATTTAATAAAGTGGATCCCACTGATGATTATCCCTAGAAGACTAAATAGAAAAATGTAAACATTTCCTTGATTTTGGCCATGAGCAGTGATTTCTTCGTTAAATGTTGGAAACCATTTAGAGTAAACGATATTCACGCCTTTACCTTGGGAGTATGACTTGGCACTGTTTTTTAGGATTTTGCTTTCCCCTTTAATTTCATCACCGCTAGTTGTTTCAAAAATATAACTTATCCTGATATCGACACCGTGCTTATGGCTATCTAAGCGACCTATCTTTCCGACTGCACTTTCAAAGTTAGATTCTATTGCTAAATAGCTTATTGCTTCGTCTTTAGACATAAGCATAACGATACCTATGATGATACAAAATAGAGCTGATAACATTTTTCCTGTCGTCAATGAGTCGTGTTGTGCTTGTTGAGCTTGGTCCAAAATATAACGTCCATGAATTAAGATGTTTGTAATATATCATTGCTAACTAAATGATGATTTATTGTTATTACCAATTCGTGATAAAAGACTCAGTTGTCTGAAATGTGAGCAGTCAGCATTTCTGTTAGATGAAATGTTTGTAATGCCTATCTGGATGAATTAGCCTGAGATTGAACGTTTGCAATACTTCTCACATCGCCTGTTGGCCTATGGAGGGCAAATATGGAAAATAACGCTCCAAGTAAACTGTTCATTCTCGACACTAACGTGCTGCTGCACGAACCCCTCGCAATATACTCTTTCCAAGAACATGACGTCGTTATTCCAATGACTGTCCTAGAAGAATTAGACCGAATTAAAGATAGGCAAAAAGACGTTAGCAGAGATGCGCGAGTGGCTATTCGTTCATTAGAAGACGTATTTGCATCAGCCTCACCAGAGCAAATTGTAAATGGTGTAGAGCTGAAGAATGATGCTGACAACCAAGTGAGTGGTAAGTTATCGATTTTTGCAGATCATACACTTGAAAAGAACCAGCAAAACTTTACTGCCGATGAGCCCGATAATCGTATCATCAACGCAGCTATTTATTTGCAAGACAAACACGCTCCTCGTCAGGTGGTGTTGGTAACTAAAGACATTAATATGCGCCTGAAAGCAAAAGGTGCAGGCTTAGAGCGTGTAGAAGACTATCGAACCGACCAGCTAATCGATGATATTCGTTTGCTAGCAAAAGGCTTCACTGAGTTAGAAGGTAGCTTTTGGGGGCGAGTTAAAGATTGTGAAAGTAGTTCAGAAGGGCGAGATACCCACCATGTGATTGATGCCGAAATTCTTGGCCCTTGTTACGTAAACCAATACATCATCGATGACACCGAAAGCTTTGCGGCGCGAGTGGTAAAAAAAGACGAGCAAAATGTCGAATTGCTCGACTTGGGTTATGAGCGCTTGATGGCCAAACATGCTTGGGGAGTTCATCCCAAAAACATCTACCAAGGTATGGCGTTTGATGCCTTGCTCGATCCTAATGTTGACTTGGTGATTCTCACTGGCCCAGCCGGTTGTGGTAAAACCTTATTAGCGATGGCTGCTGCGCTTGAAATGGTGGTGGAAAAAGGTATCTACGACAAAATTATAGTTACCCGAAATACCCCTGAAATTGCTGAATCTATTGGGTTTTTACCGGGTACTGAAGAGGAAAAAATGGCTCCGTGGTTAGCCGCAATTACCGATACTCTAGAAGTGTTGCATAAACACGATGAATCTATGTCTGGCTCTATGAATTACATTATGGAGAAGGCTAACATTCAGTTTAAATCGGTAAACTTTATGCGTGGACGCAGTATTCAGAACGCATTTGTGTTTTTAGATGAATGTCAAAATTTAACAGCTTCCCAGCTTAAAACTATTATTACCCGCTGCGGCGAAGGAACCAAATTGGTATGCTGTGGTAACTTAGCGCAAATCGACAGCAACTATTTGTCGGCCGTTACCTCGGGATTAACCTACATTGTAGAGCGTTTTAAAGATTTTGATGGTAGTGCAAATGTGTATTTGAATGGGGTGGTAAGGAGCCGTTTAGCCTCGTTTGCAGAAGAAAAACTATAGAAGGTAGAACATGATTGGAGAAGCAAACAAGCGTGCATTTCACCGTATGCTAATTAACGCAGAGTTGCGAATTGTGGTTGGTCAACAGCATTATGCTGGTTTATGTAAAGACCTAAGTGCAACTGGGATGGGCATTAGTGTTAAAGACGTAAAGCTCGCTATTGGCGACGAAGTTGAAGTGGCTTTGAGTGGTGAAGGTGTTGCGCCTTTCAGCGCCAAAGGTAAAGTAGTTCGTTGCGCCGGAGATGGTGATATTGACTACGCAGTAGAGTTTACTTCTCTCTCTTAAATTCTGGTGGAACCCAGTCCATTTGTTGATAGGTATACAAACCTGAATGAATGTACTGGGCACTTTCTTTTGCCACCTTTCCTAGCTCGAATAAGGCCGGCCCGGTTGGTTCTAGTAATACATACTGCTTCCCTTCTATTCTCACAGTTTCATCACCAGCTTGCGGTGCCATGTTTAATGCAAGTAGAGCATGATTAGGCACATAGATAATGGCAACATCTAAGCGTGGATAGAGGGTCTTCAATGCGCTGGCTAGCAAGGTTGTTTTGCTGTCACAGTCGCCCACATTATTTCTAATTACCTGAATAGGTGTGAGAAAGCCTGCTCCGCGTAAACGATCCTTTGAGCGCAGTTCGTTATAAGGAATGGATTGAACAAAACTTAGTAGGTAATTGCTTACTTCCCGTTGCTTGGCTTGGTCTTCGAGTTGATTCAAACTGTTATTAAGCCAGCTAAACAAATACTCTGCACTTTCCTGGGCAAGCCTATTATGGTCGGGCATTATTCCCATCGCGCCATCGGCAGTTTGTTTTTCTACAAAATAGTGCTTAGTTAAGTAATCTTGATAATGCTGCTGCACTTCTTTACCGAGTTTTTGTGATAGCTCTTGAATAAACTCTTGGTCATTTCCTTGCAGTTGATAACTCAGCTGACCGTGTTGAGTATTAAAGCTCACTTTAGCTTGTTTGGGGTCTATTTTACGTAGACTAGGCTTGAGCTTGCTTAACACATATTGCTGAGCTTGCTCGGGACGATATTGGGTAAATTTGGTGAGTTTATGTGGATAATTTAATAGGCTAAAACTAAGCGTTTGAGTATTGTTGCGGTAGTCCTTCCAAAGGTAGTTGTAGTGTCCGGCATTCCTTTCAAAACGAAGCTGTTCTGCTTGAGCGGACAACGAAAGGCAACCGGAGATCATGATAAAGCACAGTAATAATCTTTTCATGACGACTCCGGTTGTTTACATGCTAGCCCAATTTAGACTGCTTTTGTTTTGCCACTTGCTCGGCGCGATGAATATGATTAAGCACGTGAACAAAAGCTTTGGCCGATGCTTCAACAATGTCAGTAGCTAAACCCATACCATGGTATTTTCGCCCTTGGTAATTGGCTACGATATCTGCTTTACCTAAGGCGTCTTTAATATCGGTTTTCTCGGCGGTTGCTGTTCCGCCGCCAGCAGCCTCGATGGTGTAATCATCTATCTTAATGTCGTAACCAGTGATTTTACGTAAACAGCGGTAAGCCGCATCGATAGGACCATTACCTGTAGACGCTTCTAGTATGGTTTCTTCACCAGCTATCAGCTTAACTGTGGCTGTGGAAACAACGTCCGAGCCACTTTGCGCGCTTAAATACTCTAAACGGTAGTGTTCTGATTCATCTTGTAGATTATTGAAGAAGACTAAGGCTTCAAGGTCGTAGTCGAATACTTGTCCTTTACGATCAGCCAGTTCAAGAAAGCTGTCGTACAACTCATCTAGCTTGTAGTCTTCTTCGCTGTAACCTAGTTCTTGCATGCGATGTTTAATTACGTGGCGACCAGAGCGAGAGGTAAGGTTTAAGCTATTTTTATTTAAGCCTATGCTCTCTGGCGTCATAATCTCGTAGGTATTTTCGTTCTTCAGCATGCCATCTTGGTGAATACCTGAAGAATGAGAAAAGGCGTTACTGCCCACAATGGCTTTGTTGGCTTGCACCGGCATATTGCACAAATGGCTTACCAATTGGCTGGCGCGGTAAATTTCTTGAGATTTAATGTTAGTAGTTAGACCGCCTAACTGATCTTTACGGGTATTGATGATCATGGCTACTTCTTCTAGCGAACAATTACCCGCACGCTCGCCAATACCGTTTAAGGTACATTCAATTTGGCGTGCGCCCTGTTGTACCGCTGAAATAGAGTTTGCTACCGATAAACCTAGGTCATCGTGACAGTGAACTGATATTACCGCTTGGTCGATATTAGGCACTCGGTTAAATAAGGTTGAAATAATACCGCCAAATTCGCTAGGTACGGTATAACCTACGGTATCAGGAATGTTTACCGTAGTTGCACCAGCTTTAATGGCCGCTTCTACCATGCGGCATAGGTTATCGATAGGAGTTCGTCCTGCGTCTTCACAAGAAAACTCAACATCATTGGTATAGTTACGCGCGTGTTTTACTGCGTTTACCGCCATCTCAAGCACATCATCAAAACTGCGTTTTAGTTTGCTTTCAACGTGTACAGTTGAGGTTGAGATAAAGGTATGAATTCGAAAAGCATCTGCCACTTTCAAGGCTTCGGCAGCTACATCAATATCTTTGGGTAAGGCGCGCGATAGTGCACAAACCGTTGAATCTTTGATTTCACGCGCAATGGTTTGCACTGAGTCAAAATCACCAGGTGACGAAATAGGAAAACCTACTTCCATAATGTCTACACCTAAGCGCTCTAAGGCAAAGGCAATTTGCAGCTTTTCTTTTACTGTTAAGCTGGCAGCCAGCGCTTGCTCACCGTCTCGTAGGGTGGTATCAAAAATTTTGACTAGGTCAGACATTCATTAATCCTTGTCTATTGTTATTTGTGTTTGCTTCACTGCACAAGTTTACGATTAGGCTTATTATTGTTTTAGGCCTTTCTATGCACAAGTTTTCGGCTAGTTTAACAAGCTCTCGGCAAACTGGCTAACAGCAAATGTAGTGGCATGAATTTAGCTTGAATCAGGAGAGATAAATTGACTAAAACTGCAATTGTAATTGGTGCTACAGGCCTAGTTGGAAGTGCCTTACTAGAGCAACTATTAGCGGATGAAAGTTGGGATAAAGTCCGGGTATTTGGCCGCAAAAGCACGGGTGTGAATGCGGATAAACTGGAAGAGCATGTTGTAGATTTTGCCATGATAGACAGTTGGCAGCAGCTGATTCAAGGTCACAGCCTATTTATTTGCATTGGCACTACGCTTAGCCAAGCCGGCAGCAGAGCTGCAATGCGAGCCATTGATTTAGAACTTCCTTTAGCTTTTGCCACAGCGGCAAAGCGCAATCATGTTGAAGACTGTTTGCTTATCTCGTCTTTGTTCGCAAACGCCAAGTCTCCTTCTCATTACTTGCGCATAAAAGGAGAGTTAGAGAATCAGTTAGCTTGCCTTGGTTTTAAACACTTAATGCTGTTTCGCCCTGGGCCATTGCTCGGCGAGCGCACACAGGCGCGTTTTTCCGAGCAAGTAGTGGCAGCACTGCAACCGGTATTCTCCGCTAATTTGTCACCTTTGCGGCGCTGGCGTGGTATCGAAGCAGTTCAATTAGCCACAACCATGCTTAGCTACGCGCACAAGCCGCCATCTGAAGTGAGGGTAGTTATTCAAGGAGAGGCGCTTTTTACTCCACGCTGAGTCAATAAACCTCACACTCTAACTCTATTATTGGGCTCCGTTCTATTTTCTTCTACAGCAAAAGCACCTAGCTCTACTTGTGTAATTTGTCACCAAGTGGGTCTTTGTCATGGATTTGTAAAATTAGTTTCATTTCTCGGTAAAGCATTTTATCCAGTCTGTGGAAAAGCACGAGAAGGAGCTTGGTATGTTACAACGATTGAGCCAGTGGGATTATGCAATCTCAGCAACCTGTTTGGGGCACCGTTTTAATGCGCAGGTGGCCCGCCTAGCCAGAGTAGTATCGCATTCTGGTGATGGTTATTACTATGCCTTGTTTGGTGGCATTATTGCCTTCACTTCATATGCCGGCGCCTTTTGGAGCCTCGCCTTACCTGCATTTGTTATTGAACTAATGTGCTATCTGCTGCTTAAGCAAATTTTCCGACGAGACCGACCACAAGCTTTACCTGTGTTTATTCGCCCTTCCGATCGATTTAGCTTTCCCTCCGGCCATAGTGCTGGGGCCTTTGTTATGGCTGGCAGCGTGGCTCAGATATTTCCGTCTTGGGCGGGTGTGGCTTTTACCTGGGCGAGTTTGGTTGCCTGCTCTCGAGTATTGCTTGGGGTGCACTTTATTAGCGACGTTATCGCGGGTGCCAGTTTAGGTTTGTTAATTGTTTACGGTATTAATTAGGTAAGCCAAATAATGCGAATTCTTTATGGTGTACAAGGAACAGGAAACGGCCACATTACGCGAGCTCGTTTGCTATGTAGCGCTTTAAAAAAGCAAGGCATCGAGGTAGATGTATTGATGTCTGGGCGGGTTGGCAAAGCGCCTAAAGTGGCAGAATTTGGTGAATACAAAAGCCTTAAGGGAATTAGTTTTCATCATCAGGGCGGCAAAGTAGATAAATGGGCTACCTTCAAGGATCTTTCTTTAAAACAATTTCGCAAAGACCTTGCCGAACTCGATTTGTCTGGTTATGACTTACTGATTAATGACTTTGAACCGGTGAGTGCTTGGGCGGCCAAAAAGCAAGGTTTAACCAGTATATCTATCTCTCACCAAGCAGCGTTTTTACATGATATTCCCACTAAAGAGATGGGCTTATGGAATCGATTATTAGTCCGTAATTTTGCGCCATGTGAATATAACCTCGGTGTTCACTGGTGCGACTTTAAGCAAACTATTGCGCCGCCCTTAGTGGAAAAGCTGGATGAACTAACAAACAATGGCAAAATTCTGGTGTATTTGCCATTTGAGTCTCTAGAGCAAATCCGCCCCTTGTTAACTCGTTTCACGGGCCATCAATTTGTCTGTTTTCACCCGGAAATTAAGCAAGTTGGAAAAGAAGAGAACTTAGAGTTACAACCCATTCATCGGGAAAACTTTCTTGAGCATTTGCGCAGCTGTGCCGGGGTGTTTTGTAACGCTGGTTTTGAACTACCCTCAGAAGCCATGGCGGCAGGTAAAAAATTGTTGGTTAAGCCATTATTTGGCCAGTTTGAACAAGTTACCAATGCCTATACTTTGCAAAGCTTGGGCCTGGCACATATAGCCGAAAGCCTAGAACCTTACATACTAGATTCATGGCTTCAGCTAGATCAAAGTGAGCCGGTATATTATCCCGATGTGGCCAACATTCTGGCAGAGCACATTAGAAACAATACCTGGCAAGATTTAGATGCTATGGCGCGTGAAATGTGGCAGCAAGTAAGTTATCCGGCGGCGAGTCAATTATTGATGGCCAATATCATGAGCGACAGCACGGTATCTGCAGAATCCTTGACTAAAATAAAAGTGTCTGGGTAAACGATTTGGAGGGAACATGCGTTTTACTAATGAAGACGGTGAGGTCATGGAGTTAGCTAACAATATGACCATCCAAGAGCTATACGACATGGGGGTGAGTATTTCCCTGAGTGAAGATTCTGATCCTGAACAGCAAATTTGGCTAACAGAAGAGCATGATACTATTAAGTAGTTAAGTGCTTTAAGGTAGTGCTGAATCACCGGGTGTTAACTTGCTTATCATCCGGTTTTTTGTGCCTTGCTTAGAAGATAACTCTTAGGTGGCTACAAGAAGCTTGAGCTGTTTTATATGATTAGCTGCTTAAAAGAATAGAAAGAGCAGACAAAAGCGTAGACGCTGGGGGTAAAGAAACGTTAAAGTGCTAGCCTTGGAAGACAGGATATTAAGTCCCATTTCCCGCAACACAATAGAGTTATCCCCACAATTACAATAAATAAAGCCTGGAGGCTTGAACATGGAGAAGTTATCCGGCGCCGAAATGGTCGTCCGCTGTTTGCAAGATCAGGGTGTTAAACACATTTTTGGCTACCCTGGTGGCTCAGTATTAGATGTATATGATGCGCTGTTTGATAGTAGCGATATTGAACATGTATTGGTAAGGCACGAGCAAGCTGCTGTGCACATGGCCGATGGCTATGCACGAGCAACTGGTGAAGTAGGTACGGTATTGGTTACCTCTGGACCTGGCGCTACAAATACCATTACCGGTATTGCTACTGCTTATATGGATTCGGTTCCAATGGTGGTGTTATCTGGTCAGGTACCAACAGGCTTGATTGGCCAAGATGCCTTCCAAGAAACCGACATGATCGGCGTTTCGCGCCCCGTAG
This sequence comes from Agarivorans albus, assembly GCF_019670105.1. Lineage (NCBI taxonomy): Bacteria > Pseudomonadati > Pseudomonadota > Gammaproteobacteria > Alteromonadales > Alteromonadaceae > Agarivorans > Agarivorans albus. Next base: position 612,041 of record NZ_AP023032.1, read on the forward strand.
TAAAACATAGCTTTTTAGTTAAAAAGGCCGAGGAAATCCCAGCGGCTATCAAAAAGGCTTATTACATCGCATCTACTGGTCGTCCTGGTCCGGTGGTTATCGACTTGCCTAAAGATGTTCAAAACCCTCTACTTAAGTTCCCTTATGAATATCCTAAATCAGTTAGCATGCGTTCTTACAACCCAACGCTAACGGGTCACAAAGGGCAGATTAAGAAAGCGGTTAAAGCCTTAGCCGAAGCCGAAAAACCGGTGTTATACATTGGTGGTGGCGCAATTATGGCTGAAGCTGGCGAGCAAATTAGCAAGCTAGTTGAAATATTCAACATGCCGGTTACCTCAACCTTAATGGGTTTAGGTGCCTTCCCTTCTACAGACTCACGTTTTGTGGGCATGTTGGGTATGCATGGTACTTACGAAGCCAACATGTCGATGCATAATGCAGATGTTATTTTTGCCGTAGGTGCACGCTTTGATGACCGTGTAACCAACAACGTGAAGAAGTTCTGTCCTAATGCCACTATTTTGCATATTGATATAGACCCAACGTCTATTTCGAAAACGATCCGTGCAGACATTCCCATTGTTGGCTCGGTTGATTCGGTTATCGATCAAATGCTGGAATGCATTAAAGAAACTGACGCTAAAAACGATGCTGACAGTCTTAAAGATTGGTGGGCACAAGTTGAAGAATGGCGCAGCCGTAAGTGCTTAAACTACGCCAAAAGCGATACGTTAATTAAGCCGCAACAAGTGATCGAATCAATGTATCGCGCTACTAAGGGCGATGCATACGTAACCTCTGATGTGGGTCAGCACCAAATGTTTGCTGCCTTGTATTATCCCTTTGATAAGCCACGTCGTTGGATTAACTCTGGTGGTTTAGGCACCATGGGCTTTGGTTTCCCGGCTGCTATGGGGGTTAAGTTTGCCTTTCCTGATGCAACTGTTGCTTGTGTAACCGGTGATGGCTCGATTCAAATGAATATTCAAGAGCTTTCCACTTGTTTGCAATACAACGTACCGGTAGTAATTGTTTCACTAAACAATCGTTCGCTGGGCATGGTTAAGCAGTGGCAAAAAATGTTCTACGATGGCCGTCAATCTCACTCTTACATGGACTCGGTACCTGATTTTGTGAAACTAGCAGAGGCCTATGGCCATATTGGTATGCAAGTTAATCATCCTGATGAGTTAGATGAAGCCATGGAGAAAGCCTTCTCGATGAAAGATCGCGTGGTATTTATGGATATCATGGTTGATCCTGAAGAGCATGTTTACCCAATGCAGATTAAAACCGAGTCAATGAAAGATATGTGGTTAAGCAAAACGGAGAGAACATAATGCGCCGAATTATTTCAGTATTATTAGAAAACGAAGCCGGCGCTTTGTCTCGCGTAACCGGATTGTTTTCACAGCGTGGTTTCAACATTGATTCACTAACTGTATCAACCACGGAAGACCCAACCTTGTCACGTATGACTATTTGTACCTTTGGTGATGAAAACACCATCGAGCAAATTACTAAGCAGCTGAACAAGCTAGTCGACGTGCTAAAAGTATCTGAACTCACCGAAGCTGAGCATGTAGAACGTGAGATCATGTTGGTTAAAGTGCGTGCAGCGGGTTCAACCCGTGAAGAAGTGATGCGAACTTGTGACATTTTCCGCGGTCAAATCGTCGACGTTACACCAAGCATGTATGTGATGCAGTTAAGTGGTGACAGCGCGAAGTTAGATGCCTGCTTAAAGACACTATCTCAATCAACTGAAATTTTAGAAGTTGTACGTAGTGGTGTATGTGGCATGAGCCGTGGCGAGAGAATGCTACGACCCTAATATCTGGTCACTTTTGAGCTAAAGACCAGCCTCGGCTGGTCTTTTTGTTTGTGATTACCAAGCTATTTGCAATTTACTGATATACTCAAGCAATGGTCATACCAAAGGATGGTGCGACTAAGAGCTTGAAGGTGAGGAACACCCTTAATGAAATTTTCCAGTCGGATCATAGTATTTACCATTAGCTGCGTAGTGGTGGCAGTGCTATTGGTATTGCTTGGGGGTGCGCTTACCTTCCGTCAGTTAGCATTTAATCAGCAACAACATCAGTTGCGCTCAGTCGTTGAAGTGATCGATGGTCAGTTGAGTGTTCAACCGGAAACACCAGAATTTGCCCAATGGTTACCAAATTGGCTGCGTGCGCATAATATTCAAGTGCTTGAGGTAGCTAATCGCGGCGGGGTTATTTATACCTTTCGTGAGCTTAATTACACTGGCAACAGCAATAACTTAATTCCTTACCGTTATCCCTTGGCGGCTCATCCTGATTTTTTTATTCAAATTTGGGTCGAACAACCCTTTAAACAGCTCACCTATGAACCGGAAGCGATGTTAGGTATTGGTGGTGGTGTACTGATTGTTGCCTTAGGGTTAATCGCTGTATTTCGCTGGCTAAAAAGCATTATGTACGGTGCTGAACTACTGCAAACACGCGGCAATCAAATTCTTGCTGGTCGCCTGCGGGATGTGCAGCAAGGTAGTGGCAAAGAATGGCCCAATGCTGCAAGCAAGGCGATTGAGCAGTTGATCACCCAACTTATTGAAGCTCGCCAAGAGCGTAGTCGCTTTGATTGTATTATTCGCAATAATGCCTTTGTTGATGAACTTACTCAGCTATCAAATCGCACTCACTTTCTAAATCAGCTAGAAGCGGAGATTGGCGATGCCGATGCGCACACCGGCGCGGTGTTGTTAGTGTATCTGCGTGGCATGGACGATGTTAACTACCAATATGCACGTAACGAAGGCGATGCAATTTTGCAGCAAAGCTCTGAGGCTTTAAAGCAGTACACCCGTCGTAATATTGATGTGAACCTAGCACGCTACAGCGGTGATGCCTTTGCCTTGTTAATGCCGCTATCTACCTTGGATGAAGCTGAAGATACCGCAGCAGGTATCTTAAAATTACTCGAGCGCATTCCCCTGCCTGAAGTGGCCGAGGCCGATGACTTCTTCTACATCGGTATCGCGGGTTATGAATATGGTGATAACGCGCAGTTGGTTATTGAGCAAGCTGAGGATGCCTTAAGAGTTGCGCAGATGCAGCGACATAATGGTTGGTATGCGATCCCTCGTGAGTTGAGTTCTACCCAAACCGGCAAGGGGTCGGTGCGTTGGCGTACTTTACTGCAGCATGTGCTTAGTAACGAGGCGCTGCACTATTATCAACAAGAAGTTTTTGATGAGGATGGACGCGTTTGTTACAAAGAGCTGCTTGCGCGTATTACCGACTACCAAGGTGAAGTGATTAACGCGGGTGTATTTTTACCTTGGGCTGAAAAAAGTGGTTTGCAGGCTGATTTTGATCAGCATGCCTTAAAATTTGCGATGCAACAGGTTAAATACTCTCGCCAGCCCATTAGTATTAACTTAAACATAGCGACTGTGATTAAGCAGTCGGTAATGCGTGATTTACTACAATGGGTATTTTCTGTTCCATTTAAAGAATGCCAAAAGCTGGTGCTGGAGTTTCCTGAAACCCAGCTATCGCAACTCAACGATACTGAAATGCTACGCTTAAAAGCCTTAAATAAAAAAGGTATTAAGCTGGCTGTTGAGCGCGCAGGTCAGCGTGTTGTTAGCACTCAATACATTAGCGAGCTTAAGTTGGAATACTTAAAACTGCACACTAGTTTGGTTCGAGATATTCAAGTGCGGCAAGTTAATCAGTTAGCCGTGAGCTCATTGGTAGCCAGTTGTGCAGGTCGGGTGCAAGTGATGGCAGTAGGTGTTGAACGTAATGAAGAGTGGCGAGTTTTGCAGCGTTTAGGCGTTCATCATGCTCAAGGCTTTTTGTTTAGTAAACCCGAGCCTATTTAACTCACACTTAGCTTAGATTTATTTGATGAATAAGTGTGGTATTTGTATAGCTAATCTACAGTTACTAGATATACCGCTTTTAATCTTGAGAATTAGCACATATTTGTCGGCCAATGCTTTAAAAAATAAAAGAAAAGTTTAGACTAGATGACTAGTGTTTGACATGGATATCATCAAAGGACAGTGACTCGATGGGCTTAGCGTTTTGGCGAAGAAATACCGCAAAAACTCGTTGTAGTGCTTATTTGCGCCCTGACTTTTTGGTTCTGGCTAATCAAAATGAACAAACCTTTGAGCAAGCTATTGATTCTATTGAACAATGGCCTGCAGCCTTTGCTAGTTTATGCAAGGAAGCTCAGTTATCCAGTGACCATCAAATTGTGTTTGTATTGGGTAGCCAGCACTACCAGCAGTTTCAGGTTGAAAAGCCTAGCGTTCCTGATGAAGAGTTAGCAGGCGCAGTGCCTTGGACCATCAAAGATATGGTCGCCGAACAAATCCCCGATTTAGCTATCGATTACTATCAAGCTCCTACCACTCCCATGGCTAGCGAAAAGCTGAATGTTGTTTGTGTGCGTAAACAGATTATTCAGCAGCTAGTGCAAATAGCTCTGCAGCAAGATATTCAGCTTGAAGGTATTACAATTGAAACGTTGGCTGCAGTTAACTTGTTGGAAAACAACGACCGTTGCCAAATGCTGCTGTGGCAACCAAAAGCCGGAGATTTAGAGCTGATAGTAGTGCGCCAAGGGCAAGTGTGTTTTTCTCGGCAACTGCGGGCATTTTCTGGTTTAGGAAAAATGCAGGAGATTGAATTTACTCAAACTTTCTTCGACAGTTTAAGTTTAGAGCTACAACGTTCTATCGACTACATTAGTGCCACTTTGAAACTGCCCGATGTAAGCCATATTCAATTAGCCATTCCTAGCCGCTTTTGCGATGAAATAGCCCAACAGCTACAGCAGAATCTGACCCCCAACGTCGCCTTGTTGGATATCTCGGCGATAGAGTCTAGTGACCAATACTATAAAATCCCTGCTCTTGCCGGCTTACAAGAAGGGGTGCTGTCGTGAAAACAAGGATTAACCTCTATACCGAAGAGTTCAGACCCAAACCAGAGCGTGGTTCCTTAAGGCAAGCCGTAGGACTATGGTTATTGGTTGGTATAATTGCTTTAGCGTGGGGTTTTTGGCAACAGCAACAAACAGGTTCCGCCGTTGTTAAGGCTGCCGCTCAACGTAAACTAGTTAACTCGCAAGAGCAGCAGCTTGCTCAGCTAAAAGCAGCGATAGAACAACGAGCTGTGGACCCGAAATTGCAACAGCAACTGAGCTTAGCTGAGCAAGAGTTGAAACTAAAACGGCTGCTTGAACAACGCTTGCAAGGTCAAAGTTATGCGAACAACGGCTTTTCTTCTTCTTTATCGGCCTTGGCATCTATTCAAGACCAGCAGATTTGGCTAACCCAAATTAGCATCCAGCGAGGCAAAATGGCTTTGGCTGGTCAATCAACTAGTAGCGATGCGGTGCCCAAATGGCTGAAGCAATTTAAACATTATCCTGATTTGTCACAGCAGCAGTTTGCCGGTTTGAAAATTTATCGCGATGAGCAACAACAATTGCACTTCAGTTTAAGCGGCTCTAACCATGACGAGCGTATGCTAGGAGGTGCCAGTGAGTGAGCAATGGCAACAATGGCAGCTACGTTTTGCCGCCTTAAGCCTTCGAGAACGGGTACTTATTTTCATAACCGGATTGGTTATTGTAGTGCTTCCCAGTTATTACCTGTGGATAGAGCCTGCGAGCTTAAAGCAAGCGCGAGCAGAAAAAGAGCTGGTACAAGCAAATGCAAAGTACAACGAAAACGTAAACCTGATCGAGTTTAGTAACAACAAATTACGTGAAGATCCCAACCAGGATATTAGCCGACAGCTAAAACAGTTAAAAATACAATTGGCGCAAATCGACCAGTCACTAGAGCAGCAGCAAGCTGGCTTGATTCCTGTTGAGCAAATGGCGGAAGTACTCGAGCAGTTATTGCAAAAAAGCCCAGGCTTAGTATTAGTGGCTATGGACTCTTTAGCACCAAAGCCAGTATTAAGCAGTGAAGAAAGCAATCCCGATAGTTTAAATTTTTATCGACATGGGATCCGCTTAAAACTCAGTGGCGGGTATTTTCCATTACTTAAGTATTTACAGATTGTTGAAGAGCTTCCGCAGCGATTTTTGTGGCAACTAATTGATTATCAAGTAGACGAGTATCCCAAGGCAGATATCACTATCGACATATATACCTTAAGTACCAATAAGGACTTTATCAGTGGTTAAATCTCTTTGCTTGATATTGCTGGGGTGTTCGTTAATAGCTAGCAATGGCTACGCTAGCTCTTTGAGCGATCCTACCGCGCCACCAAACAACAGCAAGCATACTAGCACCACCAAGCGAGCAGCGTTACCGAGTTTACAGGCAATTATTGTCGGTGGTGAGCAACCAGGCGCTATTCTTAATCAGCGCTTTGTAGCAGTAAATCAAAATATTTCCGGCTTTACTTTAAGCCGACTTCACCAAGATTATGTGGTGTTAGCCCGAGCGGGTAAGCAATATAAAATCAAATTGGACAAGGTGTCGGTAAAACGCGTCACTGTGCAGGGGCAGTAATACATGTATATCAAACGGATTTTTATAGGTTGTATGGTGGTATTGGTGGGTGCTTGTCAAAGCACTAATCGCCCCGATCCTGTAGAAGCTAAGCAAGCAATTTCCGAGGCCCAAGTGCCAACGGATAACGCCATCAGTGCTCCTGAGCTTCCAGCGGAAGTTGAAGCTGAGCTAATGCCAGAGCTAGCCTTGCAGCCCGGTAACTTATTGCAAGTTGAACACCGCTTCGATGTGAATGCCCGTAATGTAGATGCTAAAGCGTTTTTCCCCGCACTGATTAAAGGCTCGCCGCTGAGTGTGGCTTTACATCCAGGTGTAGAAGGTCAAATTACCTTAAAACTTAAAGAGGTAACGCTTAAAGAAGCGATTGATGTAGTAGCTGATATGTATGGTTACGACATTAAGCGTCGCGGCAAAATTTTGCATGTATATCCGGCCGGCATGCGCATCGAAACCATTCCATTAAACTACTTGATGCTAGAGCGTTATGGTTATACTCGTACGCGTATTAATTCCGGCGGTATAACCGGCAGTGACAGCGACAACAATAACAGTTCGGGTAACAACTACTCGAATAACTCATCAAGTAATAATTCGTCTAACAACTATTCGAATAACAACAATAACAACAGCAGCTCTAATCGCAGTGATAGCTTCAACGGTACCAAGATTGAGTCGGCTACTGAAACGCGTTTTTGGTATGAATTAGAAGAAACCCTACGCGGCATGATAGGCATAAACATGCGCCGTGATCGTGGTAACGATACCTCTTACGCCAACGATGGAAGAATGGTTGTGGTTAGCCCGCAAGCCGGTTTAGTGACGGTTCGCGCTTTTCCTGACGAAATTCGTACCATTAAAACCTTCTTAAGTCACTCAGAGAAAAACCTGCAACGCCAAGTGGTGTTAGAGGCCAAGATTATTGAAGTGACCTTGAGCGACGGTTACCAGCAAGGCATTGATTGGACCAATGCTGGTGACGTATTTGGTTCTACAGAAGTATTGTTTAACAGCGTGTCGCAAATTCCTGGCGATGCCATCAGTAGCGTGCTGGGTGGCGGCGGTGCCTTAACGGTTACCGACGGCAACTTCCAAGCTGTGGTAAAACTGTTGCAAACTCAGGGTGATGTAAACGTACTGTCTAGCCCACGAATCACAGCCTCCAACAACCAAAAAGCGGTGATTAAAGTAGGTACCGATGAGTACTTTGTCACCGACGTATCCAATACCACTATTACCGGTACTAACCCTGTTACTAATCCAAGTGTGGAGCTAACGCCGTTCTTCTCTGGCGTTGCCTTAGATGTTACCCCACAAATTAATGACCAAGGCGAAGTGTTGTTGCATGTTCACCCTTCGGTTACCGATGTAAAAGAGCAACGTAAAGTAATTAGCTTTGGTAGCGATGCGGATAGCCTGGATTTACCACTGGCACAAAGCGATATTCGAGAAACAGATACGGTAATTAAAGCTAGCTCTGGTGATGTGGTGGTTATTGGTGGCCTAATGAGTTCTAAACAGGAAGAAATAGTCTCTAAAGTGCCGTTTATTGGTTCTATTCCTGGTTTAGGTGAGTTGTTTACCAACCGTGCGGTATCAAACCAAAAAACCGAGCTAGTGATTTTGATTCAGCCAACAGTGGTTACCCAAGATACTTGGCAAAACGAACTGCAAAAATCACAAGAGTTGTTAAACACTTGGTATCCAGAAGATAACTAGGCGGACATTGGTGGCGGTATATCTCGAACATTTTGGCCTCTCACAAGCCCCTTTTGGTTTAACACCAAATACCGGTTTGTACCAAGCCTTGTTGCCTCATGACGAAGCTATTCAAGTGTTGCAAACGGCGCTTAAATCGGGTGAAGGTTTTATTAAAGTAAGTGGTGAAGTAGGCACAGGCAAAACCCTGTTATGTCGAAAACTGCTTAATGAAATGAGCGATGATTACCAGTTTGCTTATTTGCCAAATCCTTGCTTATCTGCAGAGCAAATTCATGCGGCGCTAGCCAGTGAGCTAGGTTTGCAAGTTGATGCGGCAGCGTCATCTCATAGTGTATTAGAAAGCATTCATCATCACCTAATTGATTTAGCCAGCAAGCAGCGCCCAGTTGTACTGCTTATTGATGAGGCGCAAGCCCTAAGCGATGAGGCCTTGGAGGTGATTCGCTTATTAGGTAACTTAGAAACAGAGCAGCGCAAGTTGTTGCACGTGGTTTTATTTGGTCAGCCAGAACTTGATGAGCGCTTGGCTAGCCAACAATTACGTCAATTACGCCAACGTATAACCTTTTCTTATCGCCTACGGGCTTTAGAAAAGGATGAAGTGGCCAGCTATATTCAGCATCGCTTGCACTTAAGCGGTTATCGAGGTGGCCCTTTGTTTACTGCTGCTTCCTTAAAGATGCTTACACGAGCTAGCCGCGGGATCCCTCGATTAATCAATATATTGGCCCATAAAGTATTAATGCTTTGTTATGGTCAGGGCGCTCAACAGGTTAGTGTGAAAATGGTTAAACAAGCAGTGGCTGATACAGAAGATGCGGTAAGGCCACAAAGCCAAACAACCTGGTTAGTTCTCGCGGCAAGCGCCTGTGTCGCAGTTGCGGCAGCAGCATGGTGGAGTTTGTCACTATGAGCGTAATTAACCAAATGCTAAAAGATCTGGATAAGCGTCAAAATAGCAATCCGCAAAGCATGTCTCCTTTGGTTGAAGATAGCGGCAAAAGTGCCAGAGCTTATATACTAATGGCTTTAGTATTAATCGCCTTGGCTATCTCGGCTTGGTTAGCACTGCGTTATTTTAAGAATATTGAAGTGGGCAGTGACGTTGAAGTAGTGGCTGAAGCAGCTCAAAAAGCTAATCCATTGGCCGTTTCATCCGAAACTGAACAGTTACAAGCGGTGGCCGAAGCCATTGATGTAGAACTGGCTGAGCCGATTAGCCAGGCTGCTACACCGCAGGCTTTAGTTAGCGTAGATGCTAATTCAGCCGAACAATCTGGCCTTGAATCCGACTCAAATAAACAGGTAGCTGAGCCTACAGCTGCAATAGTTGTAACAGCGCCTAAAGTTGAGCCAACAGTGGCAGTGGAAACAACTTCTCAAGTGCTTGCCGAGCCTGAAACAAAACAAGCGCCAAACAATAAGTCGGTGGAAGCCAAAGCAAAAGAACCGAAAAAGACTGAGCTCGCTATGGCTAAGCAGCCCTCGGCTGAAGCTAAAGACAAGCCGCAAGCCGAACAAGAATCAGCGCTAGAGATTAAACCTTTAAAGCTTACCCGTGAGCAGCAAGTGGCCTTATACACTCGCCGCGGTTTTCAGGCTTTAGATAAAAATCTACCGGACGAAGCCCGCAAAGAGTTCCAAAAAGCCTTGCAGCTTGACCACCAAGCGCATGAAGTACGAGAGCAGCTTGCAGCCCTTATGTTTGGTCGTGGAGAATTGCGCTCTGCCGTTAGCTTGCTTGAAGAAGGTTTACAACTAAGCCCAATGCGTGGCTCGTTTAGAGTGATGCTAGCGCGAATTTTTGTACAACAAGACAATCTAGTGCAGGCTATTTATTATTTAGAAAGTGCTGAACCTAGCATAATCGGCAATGTAGATTATTACGCGATGTTAGCGGGTTTAGCGCAACGTTTAGATAAACAGGAATTGGCTTTAACTAGCTATCAAAAACTCGTTAAGCATGAACCTTCACGCGCCCGCTGGTGGCTGGGGTACGCCATTGCCAACGATAAGCTTGGCAGTTATCAAGAAGCCTTAGCTGCGTATCAGCAAGCTGAACTTATGGGACAGCTTTCCAGTAATTCTCGCGATTTTGTGGTTAATCGCATTCGACAGTTGGAGCAGTAATCGATGGCACAACCCAAATTACGAATGCGCTTAGGTGACTTGTTGGTTAGCGAGCAGGTGATCAGTGAAGCCGATTTAATGAGTGCCTTAGCGCAGCAAAAACAGTCGGGTCGAAAACTAGGTGCAACCTTAATTGAGCTTGGAGTAATTGCCGAGGTGCAATTGCTGGAGTTTTTGGCGCGTCAGTTAGGTATCCCGTTTGTTGATTTAGCGCAGATTTCGGTAGATGCCAACGCAGTGGTGTTGTTGGGCGAAGTGCATGCTCGCCGCTTGCGCGCATTGGTGATTCACAAAGATGGCGACGTGTTAACCGTCGCTATTTCCGATCCCGCCGACCTCTCGGCAATTGACACCTTAGCATCGTTGTTGGCTCCTCATCAGCTTAAATATGTGGTGGCAAGGGAGTCTCAGGTTGTCGAAGCCTTTGACCGTTTTTATCGTAGAACCCGCGAAATTGAAGGTTTTGCTCAAGAGCTAAAAGAAGAATATGCCAGTAGCGATGAGTTTGATATTGGCCTCGCTACCGCAGATGATGAGAGTAACGAAACCACCGTTGTTAAGCTGCTTCAGTCCTTGTTTGAGGATGCGGTGCAGGTGGGCGCTTCAGATATTCACATTGAGCCAGATGAAAAAGTACTGCGAATACGTCAACGGGTAGACGGCGTGTTGCAAGAAAGTGTGCTTAATGAGGTGCAAATTGCCTCGGCCATGGTGTTGCGCTTAAAGTTGATGTCGGGCTTGGATATTTCCGAAAAACGTTTACCACAAGATGGCCGTTTTAATATTAAAGTACGTGGCCATTCCATCGATGTACGTTTATCAACAATGCCTATTCAGGCCGGCGAATCAGTAGTGATGCGTTTGTTAGATCAATCGGCAGGTATATTGTCGCTTGAGCAAACCGGTATGCCAGCTGACATTATGGAGCGTTATCGTCGTCAGCTTCATCGCCCTCACGGCATGATAGTGGTAACTGGCCCAACAGGTAGTGGTAAAACAACCACTTTGTATGGTTCCTTGAGTGAGTTGAACCAGCCTGAGTCGAAAATTATTACCGTGGAAGATCCGGTTGAGTACCGACTGCCACGGATTAACCAAGTACAAGTAAACAGCAAAATTGGCCTCGATTTCTCCAATATTTTGCGTACAACTTTGCGTCAAGACCCTGATATTTTGCTGGTGGGGGAGATGCGTGACCAAGAAACCGTGGAAATTGGCTTGCGAGGCGCATTAACCGGTCACCTGGTATTAACAACACTGCACACCAATGATGCGATAACCAGCGCCTTACGTTTAATCGATATGGGTGCAGCGGGTTACTTGGTGGCAAGTTCTTTAAGAGCGGTTATCGCCCAGCGATTGGTTCGCCGACTATGTGAAAACTGTAAGCAGGAACATACGAGTTCACTAGAAGAAAAAGTTTGGCTAGAGCACATTAGTAATGAAGATTTAAGCCAACAGGTCTTCTACAAGGGGCACGGTTGCCAAAGCTGTAACTACACTGGCTACAAAGGCCGAATTGGTGTGTTTGAGATGCTTGAGCTCAATGACGCAATGATGGAAGGTTTGCGTAGAGATGACCCAGATGAGTTTTCTAAGGCTGCAAAAGCCTCGAAAAATTACCGCCCCTTGTCATTAGCTGCTTTAGATTACGCTAAAAAAGGGGTTACTGCGGTTGAAGAGGTGCTGCGTTTGGTAGAAGAAATTGACGTTTATGGCAGCGTTACTAATGCTCAGGAAGATGCTCAATAATGGCTTTGTTTCGCTATCAAGTTCGCGATAGCACTGGTCGCCTGATTAATGGCGACATTGAAGCTGCCAATCAAAATGCTGCGGCAGAGAGCTTGCTGCGCCGTGGGCTTACCCCAATTAAAATCGCAGAGGGTAAAGGCAAGGGCGAAGGCTTAGGCTCTTTAGATGTTAGTACTTTGTGGGAAGGGCGAATAAAGCTTGATGAGTTAGTGGTATTTACTCGACAAATGTATTCGTTAACTAAGGCTGGCATTCCAATAATGCGCGCCATTAATGGCTTAGCCGAAACCGCTCATAGTAAGCTGTTACGTCGTTCCTTGGCTGGCGTATCTGATGCGTTGAGTAGCGGGCGAACCTTGTCTACCGCCATGGCGGAGTACCCTAAAGTATTCTCTCAATTGTTTGTGAGTATTGTTCATGTTGGCGAAAATACCGGTCAGTTAGAGCAAGCATTTTTGCAGCTGTCTCAGTATCTTGAGCTTGAAATGGATACTCGTAAGCGAATCAAAACGGCGATGCGTTATCCCACTTTTGTGATTTTAGCGATTGTTATCGCCATGGTGATTCTAAACATTTTTGTGATCCCCCAGTTTGCTGAAATCTTTGGCCGTTTTAACGTGGAACTGCCTTTAGCTACAAGGATCTTGATTGGCACCTCCAACTTTTTTGTTAACTATTGGCCCTTGTTACTGGTGCTAACTATCGGCTCGGTATTTTTGGTGCGCTGGTATGTAAGTACTCCCAAAGGCCGTATGTTATGGGACAAAACGCGATTGCGCTTACCAGTTGTTGGCTCGGTGATAGAGCGCTCGTTACTGGCTCGTTTCTCGCGCAGTTTTGCGATGATGGTGGGAGCTGGGGTTCCGCTTAACCAAGCCTTGTCATTAGTGGCTAGCGCTGTTGATAATGCGTTCATGGCTGAGCGAATTGTTGAAATGCGCCGCGGCATTGAACGTGGCGAAAGTTTACTGCGTAACGCGATTGCCAGTGAGTTATTTACACCTTTGGTATTACAGATGATCTCGGTGGGCGAAGAAACCGGGCAAGTCGATGAATTACTTACTGAAGCGGCCGAGTTTTACGAGCGCGAAGTAGACTATGATTTAAAGAGCTTAACAGCGCGTATTGAACCAATACTGATTACAGTGGTCGCAGGTATGGTACTGATTCTTGCACTTGGCATCTTTACCCCAATGTGGGACATGATGCGCGCGGTAAGAGGTGGTTAATTGAATCAGCATGAGTTATTGGACAACAATCGCTCGCGCTTCAGTTGGCTTGTGACCTTCTGCATAGTTTTATTAGTTGTATTATTGCTTTTAATTAGCTTTATTAGGACAATTAATCAAGCAGAGCAGCAAGTCGTAGAAGAATATGCTCAAACTTGGGTGAGACAACTGGCGCAAGTTCATGGTTTGTGGATAGCTAGATTCCGCCCTGAACAGCTGGAGATAAATTTATACCAGCGCGATGCACTTAGCGGTGAGCAAAAGCCGTTAGAAGTAATACGCTTAGCGATGAGTAAAGCGGGGTGGCCTAAGGTTGCCTCAAACCAGCAGTGCCAAGATTTGTGGCGTGACATTGTTGGTGCTGAACTAAGTGGGCAAGGTAATGACGTGACAGCAGCCTATAAAAACCAGCAATGCCATTATGAGTTTTTAGGTGTGGCCATACTGATATATGACCCGCAACAAGGTTTGATGACAAAGGAATGGCTGTAAAGCCGATTTAAGAGGTAGTCTAACAGTGACAACAATTTCTACGGTATCAAGATCTACAATGAGACAAGCTGGCTTCTCGCTGATTGAGTTGGTGATTGTAATTGTTATTCTGGGCATCTTAGCTGCTACCGCTTTGCCGCGATTTTTAGATGTTACAGAAGAAGCCAAGGTAGCGAGCTTAGAGGGCGTAGCCGGCGGTTTTGCTACTGGTGTCTCGTTAGCCCGCGCCCAATGGGAGGCTGAAGGTCGCCCTAGTGAAAATGGCAAAAATGCCGTTATTTATGATACTCAGAAAGTGTATTTAACCACGCCTACTGCAGCGCAAATTAGCAATGGCAGTGTTGCTCCTGGTTATCCTATGACCAGCGACGATGAAGACGTGGACCCTGGTACTTTATCCGGGGATAAGTGCTTGAAAGTGTGGGACGCAATTTTACAAAATCCAGCCCGCGCTACGGCTACCTTCTCTGAGGTAGCTAACCAAGGTGATTATTTCAAGTATTACACCACGGTAACGGGAGCCGCAGAGGAGACGCGATGTATTTTCTATCAAGTAAACTCTTTGGCTAAAAATAGTGACGGTTCCTACGTGGATCCTGGTAACGATGAAGGTTCATATAACAATTTCACGTATCAACCAGCCGCAGGGCGGGTTTTTACTAACATTCCTAACTAACGATTTATAAATCAATAATTTTCTAAGGATATAGAAATGAAGGCAATTAAACAGCAAGGCTTTACGCTAATTGAATTGGTGATTGTGATTATCATCTTAGGTATTTTGGCAGTAACAGCTGCACCTAAGTTTTTGAACTTACAAACTGATGCGCGAGTTTCAACCTTAAGTGGTTTAGAGGCTGCGCTTAAAGGCGGGGCTAACTTAGTTTATAGTAAGTCTGCGATTGCTGGTGTTGAGCGTCAAGCCGATAGCTCAGTTTCAGATGCAGGTAACACCATCGATACTGTTTATGGTTACCCGAAAGCAAGTTCAGACTATCTATTATGGGTAGATGCTAATACAAACGACTGGAATGCAGATCAAGATACCGATGGTGAAATCACTTTCCGCCCAAGCTCTGTAGCCTCAGATGCTAACTGTACTGTTGTTTACACAGAAGCGACTGATGCCAACACTCCTGCTAAAGCAGAGGTTGACTTAACCGACGGTTGTTAATAGTTTGAAGGCTAGCTTCGGCTAGCCTTTTACTTGTTAATGTAGAAATTGGAACTTCCGCGAATACCTCATCCTAAAACCTCCGGCTTTACCATTATTGAGCTGGTGATTACGCTCATCTTAATTGGCATTCTTGCCATCACAGTTTTACCTAAGTTCTTTCGCGGTGGCTTTGCTGAAATTAGCCTGCGGGAGCAACTATTAAGTCGCTTGCATCTTGTGCAAACCCAAGCAATGAATCATTATCAAGACTGCTTCTTTCTGCAAGTAAATACTGATAACTATTTCTCTGGCGAGTTGTCTACCGATGGTAGCTGCGCCAATACATCTCCTCCTTTGGAAGCTGTTTCTTATTCTAGCGATTTGTTGGTGAGCCAAGGAACCATTCGTTTTGATGGCATGGGGCGAGTAAGGCTTGCCGATTCATCATTGTGCAGTCAGTTCCCTTGTGTGATAAGCGTAGAAGGCGATGATACTCACACTATTATTATAGAATCAGAGGGCTATATTCATGCGCCCTTATAAGCAGCCTTTTGCTGGTGGTTTTACCCTTATCGAATTAATTGTAGGCATTGTTGTGTTGGCCATATCGCTGGTGGTGATTACCTCTTTTCTAGCACCACAAGCGCTCAAAAGTGTTGACCCGGTCTACGAGGTGCGCTCGGCCGAGCTTGGTTCAAGTTTAATGAATGAAATTCTTGGCAAATCATTTGATGAAAACTCTGATCACACCGGTGGAGGGCTTTGGCGCTGCAGTGAAACTGGGCAGTTGAGCTGCACGGCAGCCAGTGATTATGGTCCTGAAGGAGAAGACCGTGGACAATACAATGATGTAGATGATTATCACACCAACGGCAACTTCATTACTATTGATGATAGTTTAGGTGTTGATTTATCGGATATTTATCGTAATTTTTCTTACCTAGTTAACGTTGATAGCAGTGAGCATGGCATCAATGCAGCCAAACGTATCGACGTAATAATAAGAGCTCCTAATGGCGTCGATTACGCCTTTAGTGCTTATCGGTGGAATTACTAATGCGCCGCATGCAAGGTTTTACCTTAATTGAACTGGTTATTACCATGGTGTTGTTGGCGATTTTAGCGATTGCTACTAGTGATTTTTTGCGCACGGGTAGTTTGATTTACCGCCAAGGCGCAGACCGCCAAGTATTGCTGGGGGAAGCACGTTTTGCCATCGAGCGTTTAAATCGCGAGTTACACAACAGCTTACCAAACAGTGCTATGCTTGGCCAAAATAGTGCTGGCGAAGCTAATCATTGTTTAACCTTTGTGCCTACTTTTTCTAGTCATACCTATATTGATTTACCGATTACACCTAGCAGTGCAGCTTCTGGCTCGGTGGTCACTTCACTTAATCAACCGGCTGTTGCCGCGACTGGCAATGCTTGGTTGGGAGTCTATGTATTAAACAGTGATGAAGTGCTAAATGCCAATGGCGCCTTGTTAGATGCCAATTGCACCGCAGCCACAGGCAAGGTGTTTTGTTTAAGTGATATAACTGCCGATGCCAGTTCTGGTGTTAGCACGATTAGTTTTGCTGGCTCGGTTAGTGTAAGTACCGATTCTCCGTCACAGCGCGCATTTATATTGGATGAACCGATCCGTTATTGTGTGGAAGGCAGTAACTTGCTGCGCTTTCAGCCGGCTGATAGTGGCAATGGGGTATTAATGGCCAGTAAGCTTGAAGCAAGCAGTGCTGTTCAGCCATTTCAAGTTACGCCTGCTAGCTTGACGCGAAATGGTTTGGTGAACCTTCGCTTGCGCTTTGTTGAGAATAGAGAAGTAGTGGAATTTAATCATGACATCGTCGTTCTTAATCAGCCCTAACATAAAGGCTTACCAAGCACTTCCTACCCGCCAAAGTGGTAGCGCTTTAGTGGTGGCTATTTTTGTTATAGTGGTCATGGCACTAATCAGCGTGGGATTAACGGCGATGATTCAAGACACCTCCCGCAATGCCGCATGGGATGTTCTAGGAACGCGTGCTGAGTTAGCGGCTTATTCTGGTTTAGAGCAAGCACTGTCAGAATTATTTCCTCTCAACGTTCCTGCCGCAACTTTGGGCCAATGTAGTAATGTGACTTATGCACCTACTCTTAATGGTCAAGGGCTGTCGTCATGCGATGTTACCGTGACTTGCCAGCAAAAAGACATCACAGATTTGAGTGCGCGTTTCTTTGATCTTCAAGCTACTGGCCAATGTGGCTCTGGAGAGGTATTGGTCCAGCGTAGCCAAAGTATTCAAGCAAGGAGTGCCTTATGAAGTTGTGGTCCTTATTTGCGATTTGTTTAGGCATAAGCCTTCTGTTAGGAGCTCAGCCTGTTCAAGCGATTGAGTGTCGAGAGGTGTTTTCTAGCCCGATCGCATCTTCACAAAACAATGCTCGCTTGGAAATTAATTGGCTGTCTAGAATTTATGGTTCTAATCAAGGTCGCTTAGATATCGACCAAGTGGATAATCAAGATACCTCTGGGGATACCTGCCCAGATGCGAATACCGATTGTATCCCTAGTGGAGATCGAGCCAGCTCCGGTAATAATGTTTCCATCGAGAAAATAAACAATGGTCAATCAGTTAATGCCGGTTATCAACAAAGCGTGGTATTAGGCAGCGGCAGCTACGATACGAATAACTTTGCCGATGTTGGAGGTGGAACTCAAAGTACCATCACTTTTTCAGCTAACCAAGATGAATATTTTATTGAAAATATAAACCTTGGCTATCAAAGCACTTTAAATCTTTATCCTGGGACTTACTGGGTTGATGGAAGCTTTTCAATAGGCTCTGAAGCGACCCTCCAAGTATTAGGAGGTAGCGGCACAGTAAAGATTTTTGTGAAGGGGGATGTCAGTGTTTTCTACCAAACTGAAATTAATCGGGGAGGTGACCCTCTCCGCTTAGCTATTTACTCTCGTGAAGATATTAACCTGGCAAATGAGACTAAATCTGCCTTTATTGCTTATGCTAGACGAAATGTCTCACTTGGCTATCAGGCTCAGGTAGACGGCGCATTATTCACTCAACAGCGGGATGTGATTTTAGCCAACGAAGTGCAAGTTCGTGGGATTAGCAACGCCGGAGAAGTCGATTTTGCACCTGTATGTGATGGCTCATTAGTGGAGCCCCTGCTATTACAGTTTGGTAATTCAGGTGCAGGTCAAAACGGTGGAACAGTCACCTTTGATCAAGCGTATCAGTCTAAACCTTTAGTTTTTTTGATGACGCCAATGGATGCCAGTGACCCAAATAACGATGGTCCTGTGGCGGCGATTTTAACCAGCGTAATTCAAAGCAACGGAGAGTGGACGGGTTTTACCTGGGCACGACAAGAGCCACCAGGAAACACCACTCCTTCGAAGAATATTCAAGCGGTTGATTGGATTGCTGTGAATGAAGGTGAACATTTTCTGGAAGATGGTACTGAGTTAAGAGCGGGCACCATTGATACTAATGAAGCCTTCCCCTTCCCAGATAGAAACTACTTCAATGTTGATATGCCGAACTATCTCACAGTAGTTTTGCATCAAATGCAATCACGTAATAACAACTGTTGGTTAACCTCAAACTCAGAGTACAACAATAACGGCATTCGCCTAGCGATAGATAGCAGTGAAGCCTATGACTTTCGATTTTTCTCGCGCTATTGTGTGTCGGACAATGCTTCAATCTATTACGAAGATTTACAGGATGAAACAGTCGCCTACCTTGCTACAGAGCCAACGGTAGGCGCTATAACTGTAGACAATCAGGTGGTCAATTATCAGTTTGGCAACTCTGTTACTCATGGCAGTGGCAGCAGCACTATCAACCCTGCAGCCACTTGTAACTACACCACCAGTTATCAAACGAATCTGTTTTCTACTCCACCTATCTTGGTGGGTAGCAAAAATGAGCGAAGAGGCAACAACGGCGGTTGGTTAAGGCGATGTCAGCACAATGCTGCCGACTTTTCGATGATCACTGAAGAAGATCAATACCTAGATAACGAACGAAGTCACTTAGCGGAGGAATATAGCTATATGGCATTCGCCTCTAATTCTTCGGTGCAGGTGCCTGGCCTTAATATCTTTGCTGATAGCGCTGGGCTTACCTGTGATATCCATGAGGTGACTATCCAAGCGACTTTAGATGGGCAAATTGACCAGAACTTTCAAGGAACCGTTGGACTGAGTACTTCAACTAATCGTGGTACGTGGTCGCAAGGTGATGGTCAAGGCAGCTTGCAAGCTGGAGCCGACAACGGCCAAGCCAGCTATAGTTTTGTACCTAATGATTTAGGTGAAGTGACTTTGGGCTTACTACATCCCTTAGAAGGCGCAGTAACACTTACTGTAGCCGATGGCGGAATTAGTGCCACTACCGTTGTGACCTTTAATGCCTATGGGTTTAAAGATGAGCTAATTGGAACCTGGGGAGAGAATCCACATAAAGCCAATACTGAGTTTATCCTCAAGCTTACCGCTGTCGGGAAAGACCCTGCAGGAGGCGCTGGCTGTAGTCAAATTGGTAATTATGAAGGTACCAAAAATCTGCGTTTTTGGACTGATTATATCCAACCTGCATCAGGAACGCGGCAACTCGCGGTACAAGATCAGCTAAGCAATAGCTTTGAAAATGTAGGCACCAATCAAAATACTAGAACTACGATTCAAACAGTATTTTCCGGTGGCGAATCTCAGCTTAATTTACGCTATCCCGATGTTGGTCGTTTGGGTATTAACTTTTGGGATGAAGAAGGCTCGGAAATTGATGGCTCAACCGCAACCTTGTTGGGAAGCGCTACTGCGGAGCTAATACCAGCGGGTTTCCAATGGCAAGACATCAAAAATCAAGCAGATGAAAGCAGAGTCAATCCTGCAACTTACTTCACTAAAGCAGGAGACCCTTTCATTTCATCCTTGATTGCGGTTATAGACAACTGCGATATCAGTACACAAGGACAAGACTGTCATGCACCTAACTTTGTTGCAGACCCTGATTACTTGGAGCAGGAAGCTAGCTTAGAAAGTCCTTCAAATGGAGAGCTAGGAACACTTAGCGATGGAACAATTGATAGCCAATCAGCAGGTGTGATGCAAATCATCGATACCAACTATTCGGAAGTGGGCAGCATTAATTACACTGGCGAGGTGACTGAGTATCTAGGTTATGTCTTGGAAGATTATGCAGTAGGAAAAGCCAGTGATGTGGTTGGTAGTTTTTATCCACATCACTTTGAACTAACCTCGGCGAGCATTCAAGCTGCCTGTTTACTTGGTGACTTTACTTACATTGGCCAGCAAGAGCAGCTAGTTAGTTGGACCCTTGTAGCTGAGAATGCATTTGGTACTACAACTCAAAACTATTCCGAGGGCAAATTCCAGGTAACGAATGTAGGCCGAAACCCCAATGATGATTGGAGTTTTGTTAGTAGCTCTGCGGTGGCGGATTTTGATGATGGCTTTATGATAGAGGAATCTACCAGTACATGGGCTGATGGCGTATTTACCCAAACTGATTTACTTTCTGGCGTTGAAAAGCCGGTAACGGCACAAGCTCCGGTAGTAGACGGTGCTATTAGCTTATTTTATCAACATAGCGATGCGGGTATTCAATCTACCGATGGCACCTATGTGTGCGTGGGAGATGATGATACTGCTTATAGCTGTGTGTTGGGTACTGCTCCAGAATTGCGTCATGGTCGCATTAAGCTTAATAACGGCTTTGGCTCAGAGCTTCAAGCTATAGCAGTTAATGGCGAATTGCAGTATTACGATGGCAGTCAGTACATCCGAAATGCTGATGATGTTTGCAGTAATTTCAATCTTCCTAGCTTAGAGTTTTTACCTAAAGTTGATTCCGACACAGCCCAAGTTGGTGGAGGCAGTTCTGATGTTTCACTTCGTTCTCCAGGCATCGCAGAGCAAGGCGTAATTTGGGTCGACTTTACTGCTCCGGGTGACAGCAATACTGGGCAAGTGGATTATTGGTTTAATTTAGACAGTAACCTTAATTGGTTACGTGAAGATTGGAATGGCAATGGTAGCTTTGAAAGTGCAGATGATGCTATTGGAAGTGGCCAAGTAACTTTTGGCGTATTTCGTCAAAGTGATCGGGTTATTGATCGCAGGATGCGTTATCAGTAGTGAATTGGTTGAAAAATGCGCAATCCAAACCAAGGATTTAACCAAAGGCAAGTGATTGCCTTCACTATCCTTTGCATCTCTCTAGAGTATGCTTGCTAGTCGCGGTTTGCATTGGTAAAGTGAGCCAAGTTTTAATCGCTTATCATCGACACTATTTCTCAGGATTCGCCCAGCTATGTTTAAAAAGCTCCGAGGCTTGTTTTCTAACGATTTGTCTATCGACTTAGGAACAGCCAATACACTTATTTATGTAAAAGATCAGGGGATCGTTCTTAACGAGCCTTCAGTAGTGGCGATTCGCCAAGAGCGCGCTGGTAGCCCCAAAAGTGTCGCTGCGGTAGGTCACGCCGCTAAGCAAATGCTAGGCCGTACTCCTGGTAACATTTTGGCGATTCGACCAATGAAAGACGGCGTAATTGCCGACTTTTATGTTACTGAAAAAATGCTGCAGCACTTTATTAAACAAGTTCACGATAATAACTTCTTGCGCCCAAGCCCTCGGGTTTTGGTTTGTGTTCCTTGTGGTTCTACCCAAGTTGAGCGCCGTGCAATTCGTGAATCGGCTATGGGAGCTGGAGCACGCGAGGTTTACCTAATTGACGAACCAATGGCTGCGGCGATTGGTGCCGGCTTGCCAGTATCAGAAGCTACCGGTTCTATGGTGGTAGATATTGGTGGTGGTACTACCGAAGTAGCGATTATCTCGCTAAACGGGGTTGTTTACTCTTCTTCAGTACGTATTGGTGGTGACAAGTTTGACGACGCCATTATCAACTACGTGCGTCGTAACTACGGTAGCTTAATTGGTGAAGCAACTGCCGAGCGCATTAAGCATGTTATTGGTTCTGCCTACCCAGGTGACGAGGTTCGTGAAATTGAAGTGCGTGGTCGTAACCTTGCTGAAGGTGTGCCAAGAAGCTTTACTCTGAACAGCAACGAGATTCTAGAAGCCTTGCAAGAGCCACTTTCAGGTATTGTAAGTGCAGTAATGGTAGCGCTTGAGCAAAGTCCTCCAGAGCTAGCATCTGATATTTCAGAGCGCGGCATGGTGTTAACTGGTGGTGGCGCCTTAGTTCGCGATTTAGATCGCTTATTGATGGAAGAGACCGGTATCCCCGTGGTAGTTGCCGATGATCCTCTAACGTGTGTAGCTCGAGGTGGCGGTAAAGCTATTGAAATGATCGACATGCACGGCGGTGACTTGTTCCATTACGAATAAGTAACACCTAACGAAGAACACGCCTTGTGTTCTTCGTTTTATTTAACTTTGTTCCAAACAGACAACTACTTAGGTAACGACCGATGAAACCTATCTTCGGCCCAGGTCCATCTTTAGAGCTTCGCCTTGTGCTCGCTATTTTGTTGTCCATTTCTTTGATTTTCATCGACAGTAAACTGATTGCCTTTAAGCAGGTGCGTGTATATTTGCATTCCGCTGTGAGTCCCTTGCAATACATTGCCAATATGCCGGGTCAACTTATGGACTCAATGTCCAATCAAGTGATTACCCGTGAACAGCTGAAAAAACAAAATAGTAGCCTGCGAGAGCAGCTCTTGCTTAATCGCGCAGATCAATTATTGATGGAAAGTCTAGCCAAAGAAAATACTCGTTTACGGGCTTTATTAGGCTCTCCTGTGCGCAATGATAGCCGAAAACTGGTGGCCGAAATTATGGCCGTGGACTCCGATCCATTTTCGCATCAGGTGGTTATTGATAAAGGTAAACTAGATGGGGTGTTTGAAGGGCAACCTGTCATCAACGATATTGGTGTTATTGGTCAAGTATTGCACGTAGGCACTACCACCAGTCGAGTATTGCTTATCACCGATGCGAGTCATGGCATCCCGGTGCGTATTGCGCGAAATGACATTCGCGCAGTGGCTACCGGCACTGGTGAGTTAAATCGTTTGCAGTTGCCGCATATTCCACGAAGTACCGACATAGGTGAAGGTGATGTGTTGGTTACCTCTGGTTTAGGTGGTGTATTTCCTGAAGGCTACCCGGTGGCGGTCGTTAATCGCTTTGACTATCAGGAAGGCAAACCCTATGCCGACGTAATGGCTACACCGGTAGTTGAGTTAGACCGCTTACGTTACTTATTACTTATTTGGCCCTAAACATTCGCTTGGTAAAGGCATAGCATGATTGAAAAAATTAATGGCCGTGGTGCCATTATCGGCAGTTTATTCATCGCATTGATATTGGCAATCATACCTTTGCCTTTGATTGCTGACGCCTTTCGCCCGGATTGGGTATTGGTGTGTGTGTTCTACTGGACAATCGCTTTACCCCATCGCAGTAACGTGGGCATTGCCTTCGTTGTAGGCTTTATTCTAGACCTTTTGCTCGGCTCAACCTTAGGTGTTCGGGCCTTGGCAATGTCGATAGTGGCTTATATTGCCGCCACTAACTTTACCCGTTTGCGTAATTTTTCGGTTTGGCAACAAGCACTTGTGGTAGGCGGGTTAACAGGTTTAGCTAAAATAGTGGTTTTTTGGGCGGAATACCTCGTTCAAGATATTCAGTTGCCTTATGGTTACTTTTATCCGGTTATTACCACTACTGTTGCTTGGCCTTGGATATTTTTACTGCTGCGTAAATTGCGCCGCCAGTGGAAGATTTCATGACACCACAGTGCCCACTTATTTTAGCCTCGGCTTCGCCAAGAAGAATTGAATTACTAGGCCAGTTAGGCTGGGTGTTTACTTCCCAAGCCGCGGATATTGACGAATCACCAAAAGAAAATGAAGCGGCTGCAAGCTTAGTGTGCCGCTTAGCCGAAGAGAAAGCCGCAGCTGTTGCAAGTTTGTATCAAGCGGATTCGGTAGCGGTGCTTGGCTCAGATACGATTGTGGTTTGTGGTGACCAAGTGCTGGGTAAACCAAAAGACGCCAACCACAGCAAAACGATGTTACGTTTGCTAAGTGCTAAGCAGCATCAAGTAATGACCGCAATATGCCTGTATTATCAAGGTCGGGCGCATACTCAGCTAGTGACCACAGAGGTATTCTTCTGTGAGGTTTCAGATAGCCAAATCGCTGAGTATTGGGCCAGTGGTGAACCGGCAGATAAGGCCGGAAGTTATGCCATTCAAGGGCTTGGCGGTAGGTTTGTCGAACGTATTGAAGGTAGTTATAGTTCGGTGGTTGGTCTGCCATTGGTAGAGACCGACCGCTTACTCCATTTACATTTAACTCGCTAGGTTACTATGTCAGCAGAATTATTGATTAACGTTACCCCAACCGAGACTCGTGTAGCTTTAGTGGATAGCGGGATCTTGCAAGAAACCCACGTAGAACGTGATGCGCGGCGCGGTATAGTTGGTAACATGTACAAGGGCCGAGTGAGTCGGGTATTACCCGGTATGCAGGCGGCTTTTGTTGATATTGGTCTGGAAAAAGCGGCATTTTTACATGCCTCTGACATTGTTCCTCATACTGAATGTGTCGATATTACCGAGCAGGAGCATTTCCAAGCGGGAAATATTGCCGAGCTAGTTAGGCAGGGCCAAGACATTATGGTGCAGGTGGTTAAAGACCCACTGGGTACCAAAGGTGCCCGCTTAACCACCGATATTACTTTGCCTTCTCGTTACTTGGTATTTATGCCTGGCAGTAGCCATGTAGGGGTATCACAACGCATTGAAAGCGAAGAAGAGCGCGAGCGCTTAAAAGAGATTTGTGGCGACTTTGTTGATGAGCTGGGCGGTTTTATTATTCGCACAGCCGCAGAAGGCATTGGCGCCGATGAGCTTGAACAAGATGCTGCTTTTTTAAAACGAGTATGGCGCAAGGTTCTGCAGCGTAAAGAGAGCTCGCCAAGTAAAAGTAAGCTGTACGCAGAGCTAAATTTAGCGCTGCGGATTATTCGTGATTTTGTGGGGACTCACTTAGATCGAATTCGGGTGGATTCACGGGAAACTTACGAACAACTGGTTTCTTTTAGTGCTGAGTTTGTGCCCGAGTTTACCGAAATTCTCGAGTACTATGCTGGCGACAGACCGATCTTTGATTTGTTTGATGTAGAGAATGAGATTCAACGCGCCCTAAAACGACGCGTGGATCTTAAGTCTGGCGGCTACCTGATTATCGACCAGACCGAAGCGATGACCACCATCGATATCAATACTGGCGCTTTTGTTGGCCACCGAAACCTCGAAGAAACTATTTTCAATACTAATATTGAAGCTACTCAATCAATTGCTCGCCAGCTGCGTTTACGCAACTTGGGTGGCATTGTGATTATCGATTTCATCGATATGGCTGATTCCGAACATCAGCGCCGCGTACTGCATAGTCTAGAACTGGCTTTAGCTAAAGATAGGGCCAAAACTAACATTAGCGGCTTCTCTCAGTTAGGTTTAGTAGAGATGACGCGTAAACGTACTCGCGAAAGTATTGAACATATTCTGTGTGGCGAGTGTCCAACCTGTCGTGGTCGCGGTACGGTAAAAACAGTTGAGACAGTATGTTACGAAGTGCTGCGTGAAATCATTCGGGTTAATCGCGCTTATGACGCCGATAACTTCATTGTTTATGCGTCGACCAAGGTGGCAGAGATGTTGATGGGAGAAGAGTCTCACAGCCTAGCAGAATTAGAGGTGTTTATTGGAAAGCAAGTTAGAGTTCAAACTGAACCAATGTACAGTCAAGAGCAATTTGACGTGGTATTAATGTAGGTTTATGGCAACTCCTTTACGCCGTGGCGCCAGAAAATGCTGGTACGGCCTTGCAATAGTATTAGTGATTATTGCCGTGTGCTTAAGTATTGCACGCGGCATTTTATCATTTGCCAGCAACTATAAAGATGACCTTGCACAGTGGTTAGTGGCCGATCAAGACGCCGAGTTACGTATTGGTCAGCTGAGTGCTCGGCTGCGCAACTTTAGACCAATGCTGGTGTTTGAAGATTCCGAGGTAGCGATTGGCGAAGACCGCAATACCCGCTTCAGCGTTGGGGCCTTAATGCTAGAACTAGATCTTTGGGAAACACTGGAGCAACGCCAAGTGGTATTCAAAGATTTGGTGCTTGATGAATTCCATTTAAAACTTAGTGTTGATCCCAACAACAGTAGGTCTTCCCGCGATTTTAGCCAAAGCTATCAAGCCATTAGTAATGTGTTTTTGGGGCAGTTGGCGCAATTTAGTTTAACCAATAGCCTCATTGAGCTGAGCTTCCCAGAACATAGCATGAATTTTGATATTGCTAGTTTAGATTGGGTGAACAAGGGGGATTTACACCAAGGTAATGGTGAAATTCTGATTGGCCAAGATTTGCAAAATGGTCAAGTAAGTTTTCGCATTGACCTAATCGGCGATGCTGCCGATGTAAGTGGCTTAACGGGGAAGTTATTCGCTAAGGTTGAGCATCTTAATTTAAAAGCCATGCGCAGATTGCTGGGTGCTTCGGCACAGCATTTCGAGAGTGATGTGAACCTTTCGCTATGGGCAGAATTTGGCGCAGAGCAGCAACAACGTTGGCTAAGCCAGTGGCAACCTAGCCATTTATCGTGGGGCAAACAGAACCAACAAGTACTGCGTATTGACAGCGGCCTTGTTCAGGGCCTGAAGGTGGCTGATAAGTGGCGAATTGATAAGCTACCTTGGCAGTTAAGTGTTAACGATAAAAGCACCGATTTCTCGTTACAAGGTTTGGTGAGCAAACAGCAACAGGCATGGCGCTTGGCCGAGCTTGATTTAGCGACTTGGTCACCGGTGTTAGCAGTGCTAGAAGACAGCGAGTCGAGCATAGCGTGGTCTCAGTTACTAAAGGGAGGGCAACTTAGCCAGCTGGAGCTTGAATATCAGCAAGCCACTAAGCAACTCACTTATCAAGCTGAGCTACTTGATGTGAGTACCCAAGGCCAAGCGTTCATTCCTAGTCTTAGCGGCTTAAATGCTAAGGTGCAAGGCGATAAACATCAGGCTAACGTTAGGTTGCAGCAACAGGGCGACTTTCACCTAGGAGTACAATTTGAAGAAACCTGGAAAATTGAAAAGCTCGATTCTGATATAGTGATTCGTTTTGCTGATCCCGGATTGAGTTTACGCAGTCACCATACTCACTTAATTACTCCTGAATTAGATTTTGCTGGCATGTGGTCGCTAACTTGGCCAAAAGATGGCGCGTGGCCAGTATTGAGCTTAATGGCAAACGCTGAAATTAGAGATGCAGGTAAAGCTTATTGGTATTATCCAGAAGTCATGCCAGATAAGGTGTTTTCTTACTTAAAAGATGCCTTGGTGGAAGGGCAGGCAAAGCATAGCCAAGTACTGTGGTATGGCCAACTTAATAACTACCCCTATGATGCGAAGAACGGCATCTTCCAAGCCTTTGTTCCACTAGAGAATGCCACTTTCAAATTTGACCCAGATTGGCCGGCACTGGAAGAGTTGCAGCTAGATTTGCTGTTTCAAAATGATGGCCTATTCATGGAAAGTAACCGCGCACGTTTAGGCGAAGTCCCCGCGCAACGTATTAGCGCTAGTATTCCTCAATTTCAAAGTCGTTCGGAGCTTTTCATTACCGGTGAAATTGCTGGCCCGGCGGAAGGCGTGCAAGACTATCTATTGCAGTCACCCATCGAAGCGCTTAGCGATAGCTTAGCGCAATTGCCTTTAGGTGGCGGAGACGTAGCTGGTGAGATTTACTTGAACATCCCGCTTTATGATGGCGAGGTTGAGGTAAATGGTCATGTTGATTTTAATGGTAACAGCATTGATGTTAAGCCGGCCGGCATGAGCTTGAGCCAGGTGAATGGCCGCTTATATTTTCAAAATGAAAAGTTACGTACCAATAACTTAAGTGCACTGTGGCGCGGCATGCCGCTGGACATTAAATTTAGTACTCAAGCCTCGGCAGATAACTACTTGCTTAACTTCGATCTCGTAGGCCGTTGGCCGCTGCGTGATGCGCAGCGAGCCTTTGGTATACCACTTAGCGATTATACTTCTGGTAGCCTTAATTGGCAGGGCGATTTAGATATTCGCTTAAAACCCGAAGGCCAGTTCGATTATAAGGGCGATTTTCGAAGTGACTTGCTAGGGCTCGCCCTTACGCTTCCTGAACCTATTCAAAAACGCCCAGCAGAAACTTGGCCTACCGCACTGAGTATTAGTGGCGATGGTTTAAGTGGAAAACTGCAGCTGGAATCTAACCAGTTGATCTCTGCTGCTGCTCAAGTTGATTTTGTCGATGAGCAGAAACATCTTAAATATGCCTTGCTTAATTTAGGTAAAGATAACGATTTACTGTGGCAGGGCGAAGGCTTAGCGATGTCTTTTGATTTCGCTCAGCTAGATTTAGAGCCATGGTTAAAGTGGTCAAAGCAACAAATTAAGTTCACCCCAGAAAAGCCAGAATCGAGCTACACCAACGTGAGTCTCACTGTGCCGCCTTTGATGTTTATCCGCGGATCCGTTGATGAAGCGCAGTTACTCGGCCAAAAACTAAACAACCTCAATATTGCTTATTTGCCGCGCAGTAAAACCCAACTGCAAATTGAATCTGAACAGTTGATAGCTAGTGTTGCGGCGCCTGATGCGCCAAGCATCGAAGAAGCCGTGAAGATAAACATTGAGAAAGCACAGCTGAATGAGCTAGATTTTTCCCAACTGGATAGTGAAGCTGAGCAAACCCAAGCAGTGGC
Organism: Agarivorans albus; assembly: GCF_019670105.1. NCBI lineage: Bacteria > Pseudomonadati > Pseudomonadota > Gammaproteobacteria > Alteromonadales > Alteromonadaceae > Agarivorans > Agarivorans albus. The sequence continues at coordinate 640,874 of NZ_AP023032.1, forward strand.
TGAACAGCAAGGCAGTTCTTTGCTTGAAGTATTGCCACCAATAGCGATTAGCTGTAACGACTGTCAGTTTGGTGACTATCGTATCGGTAACGTTAAACTAGACCTGCCAATAGAAAACCAAGCGATGGAGAATGGCCGTTTATGGGTTGATTGGGGTCATAGCCAACTTACCGCAGCGATGTTTTGGAACATAGTAGACGAGCAAGAGCAAGCCGGGTTTGCAGGCAGCTTCGATAGCTCTAATATGGAACAACTGATTGAAGATTTAGGCCGAGATAGCCCTTTAAAAGGCACACCTGCACGCTTTACCTTTGATGTAAGTTGGCAAGACAGCTTACTTAAACCACAAATGAACAGCTTGGATGGCTCTATATCGGTGAAGACCGATAAGGGTGTTGTTACTGAGATGAGCGACAAGGGTACGCGCTTGCTCACTCTCGCTAGTCTAGACACTATCCGACGCCGCTTACAGCTCGATTTTAGTGATGTATTTGAAAAAGGGCTGCACTTTGATTCAATGAGCGGCAGCATTAATTTTGATAATGGCGTGGGTAATAATCAAGACTTTTACCTGGATGGCGTAGCTGGCGCAATGCGTGGTAAAGGTGAAGTTGACTTCCGCGATGGCCAAATTGATTATCGAGTGAGTTACTCACCTAAAGTGACATCCAGTCTACCGGTACTTGCCGCCTTTTTGGTAACACCTGCGACTGGGGTTGCAGTGTTGGCATTGTCTAAACTGCTAGAGCCGGTGGTGGAAGTGGTGACGCAAATTGATTTCGCCCTTACCGGTAATCTTGCTGAGCCAGAGCTTATCGAGCTTGAGCGGGTGAAACAAGAAATTAAAGTACCCGATGAGTTTAGAGCCAGCGAGTCTCGCCAATGAAACTAATCTCCCTACAAATGACCTCAAACGGTGTGGTCGAAGACAATCTCAAGCAGGCTGAAGGTTTACTGCAACAGGCTAAGCCTAAGGCTGGTGACTTAGTGCTATTGCCCGAAAACTTTGCTTGTTATGGTGGTGGCGATAAGGCCTATATGTCTATCGCTGAGCATTTAGGCAAAGGGCCTATTCAAACTTGGCTTAGCCAACAAGCCAAGTTATATGGCATTTATTTGGTGGCTGGTAGCGTGCCTACAAAAGCTGAAGAACAGCACCGTTGTTACACCACCAGTTTAGCCTTCTCACCCGCTGGAGAGTTATTACAGCATTATCACAAACTCCACTTGTTTGATGTGGATGTGGCTGACAACGTGGGGAGTTACCGAGAATCAGACAGTTTTGTTGCTGGAGAGCAGCTCGCTTGGTTTGATATGGGCGCAATTCGAGTAGGAATGGCGATTTGTTTTGATTTACGTTTTCCTTACTTATTTCAGCTGCTGCGCCAACAGGGCTGTGATATTGTATTACTTCCTGCTGCATTTACTGCATTAACTGGGGAAGCCCACTGGCAAGCGTTACTGCAAGCCAGAGCCATAGAAAACCAACTCTATTTAGTGGCCGCCAATCAAACAGGAACACATAAAAATCAACGCCAAACTTGGGGGCACTCGATGATTGTTGACCCATGGGGGCGTTGTTTGGATCTACAGCCAAGCGGAACGGGGCCAGCAAGAGCCGATTTTAATCCGCAGCTATTACAGCAAGTTAGGGACCGGATGCCCGTGCCGTTGCATGGTCAATTACAACTAGGGTGGAGAGAATAAACACTATGTCGTTTGAAAAAGTCAGTCAGTCATTACTGGTGCCGGGAGGCATTGGCGAACAAGAGCTAAGTATGGCGCTGACCGAAGTGGCAAAACACCAAATTGATTATGCTGATCTGTTCTTCCAACATAGCCGCCACGAATCGTGGGTGTTGGAAGACGGTATTGTAAAGGAAGGAAGCTATAACATTGAGCAAGGTGTAGGAGTTCGCGCAATAAGTGGCGAGCAAACCGGTTTTGCCTATTCCGATGTGATTAATAACAACGCGTTATTACAAACTTGCCAAGCAGCACGAGGCATCAGCTCAAAAGGTGTAAACGCCAAGATTAAACCTTTTAGTAAGGTTTCTGCCGAACAGTTTTATCAAGCAGATAACCCTTTAGTGAGTCTGTCTAACCAGCAAAAGATTGCCTTATTGGAGCGAGCAGACAAATATGCGCGCAGCTTAGATCCTGCGGTTACTCAAGTAATTGTTAGCTTGAGCGGTGTTTATGAAGAGATATTGGTTGCTGCTAGTGATGGTACCTTAGCGGCCGATATTCGCCCTTTAATTCGCTTTAATTGTAGTGTGTTGGTAGAACGTAATCAGCGCAGAGAACGAGGCTCTGCTGGTGGCGGTGGACGTCGAAATTACAGTTACTTTTTAGAAGATGTTAATGGGCGTGAGCGGGCCATGGGCTTTGTTGATGAAGCTGTGCGCCAAGCCTTGGTAAACTTAGAGGCTGTAGATGCTCCAGCTGGTTTAATGCCTGTGGTATTAGGTGCTGGGTGGCCTGGTGTGTTATTGCACGAAGCTGTCGGTCATGGCCTAGAAGGCGATTTTAACCGTAAGGGCTCTTCGGCTTTTAGTGGTTGTATGGGTGAGCAAGTGGCCTCAAGCCTATGTACTATTGTTGACGACGGTACCTTAGGGCAGCGCAGAGGCTCTGTAAATATTGATGATGAAGGCACGCCAGGACAATACAATGTATTGATCGAAAATGGTGTACTGAAAGGCTATATGCAAGACAAGCATAATGCTCAGTTAATGAATACACGCTCTACTGGAAATGGTCGTCGTGAATCTTACGCGCATTTACCTTTACCTCGTATGACTAATACTTATATGTTACCTGGCGAAAGTGAACCTGAAGAATTGATTGCCTCGGTGAAAAAAGGGATCTTTGCGCCTAATTTTGGTGGCGGACAGGTGGACATTACTTCGGGTAAGTTTGTATTTTCCGCTTCAGAAGCTTATTTAATCGAAGATGGAAAGATCACTACGCCAATTAAAGGTGCAACACTGATTGGTTGTGGTCCAGAAGCAATGCAACAGGTGTCTATGGTAGGCAATGACCTCGCTCTTGACCAAGGGGTTGGGGTATGTGGCAAGGAAGGCCAAAGTGTACCTGTTGGAGTTGGTCAACCCAGTGTTAAACTCGATGAGTTAACGGTTGGCGGTACGGCGTAAATAAATTGCGTAAAAAAGGGGCTTAGGCCCCTTTTTTGTTCTTAGCTTATTAAGCGTTTTCTTTTAAATACTTAGCTAAATCTTGGTGAGCCTTCGCTGGCTTTTCTTGCTCGGCTTCTTTTTTGGCTTGGCGCACTAATTGGCGTAGTTTTTGGCGTTCTAAACTTGGGTTTTGCTCAAGCAACTGATTAATTGCAGCATCGCCTTCGGCAACCAACAAATCTCGCTGTTTTTCCAACGCTAACTGCGCTTGAGCTTGATAAATGTGCTTGTTGCGAATTTTATCTAAGCCTGCACTAATCGCTTCTTCATCTTCGGTACGCATTACCTTGCCAATGTAATTCATATGGCGACGCGCCGCTTCCCGCTTGTCTTTTAGGCGTTTAGCTAAGGCAATGGCTTCGCGGAGTGTTGGGCTCATTTCAATAGTGGCGAGCTGCGGGTTGGTAAGGGCAACTAACTCGGCACCAATTTTTTTCAGCCGATCTGCTTCACGTTTGATTTCAGACTTGCTGATCCAATCGTCTTCATCATCATAGGGCTGCTGATTCTTCATTTTTAACTCTCGTGGTACTTTTTTTCATATCTTACCAGTTCTTGCATATGGTCGCTCGATGAGTTTTGTTATGCTAGTGCCATGCATGGAGATGAAGAATAACAATGAGCCCTGAAAAACAAGTTAGCCAAGAGTTAAGTCAATTGAAGCAGGCGGTGGAATTCGCCTTAGAGCAAGCCAAACAGTTGGGTGCCGATGAGTCGGAAGTATCGATTTCAAAGCAAACCGGGATTTGTGTAGCAACCCGTGACCAACAGGTTGAGACTTTGGAGTTTAATCACGATGGCGCCTTAGGCATTGCCGTATACTCAGCTAATTGTAAGGGCAGTGCTTCAACCTCAGACTTAAGCCCAGAAGCGATTAAAAATGCAGTGAAAGCTGCCTATGATATTTCGCAATACACCTCTAAAGATTCTGCAGCTGGAATTGCCGACAAGCAACTTCTAGCTAGCGATATCCCTGATCTTGAGCTATTTCATCCTCATCCTTTAGAACCTGATTATTTTATTGATGTGGCTAAGCAGTGCGAAGATATCGCTTTGCGTAACCCACAAATTAAGGCGAGTGATGGCGCTAACATCAATAGCCATTATGGTGTGAAGGTATATGGTAATAGTCACGGCTTTTTAGCCGGTTATCCAACTAGTCGTCATAGCATTAGTTGCATGCTAATTGCTGGTGAAAAAGAGATGCAACGTGACTATGCCTACAGTGTGGCGCGTGATTTTGCAGATCTTGATAGTATTGAAACCATCGCAGCTAAAGCCCAGCAAAAAACCTTAGGGCGCTTAAATAGCCAAAAAATCTCTACCTGCGAAGTACCCGTGGTTTTTGACCAAGATGTAGCCAGTGGGCTATTTGGTCATTTAGTTGGGGCCATTAGTGGTGGCAACTTGTACCGTCGTTCGTCGTTCTTGTTAGATAGTTTAGGCAAGCAATTATTCCCTAGTTGGTTGTCGATTTATGAAGACCCATTTATTAAAAAAGGCTTGTCGAGTACGCCATTTGATAGTGAAGGCGTAGCACCAACTGCGAAACACATTATTGCTGACGGTAAATTAGAAACTTACTTACTAACCAGTTATTCGGCGCGTAAGTTGGGAATGCAAAGCACCGGCCATGCTGGTGGTATTCATAACTGGAAGGTTAAGCACAGTGGTATAAGTCGCGCAGAGTTACTTAAGCAAATGGGCACCGGCTTGCTAGTTACAGAAATGATGGGCCAAGGGGTAAATACAGTAACCGGTGATTATTCACGTGGCGCAGCAGGTTACTGGGTCGAAAACGGCGAGATTGCTTTCCCCGTGCATGAAATTACAGTGGCCAGCACTCTGCAAGAGATGTTTGCCAATATTGTGGCGATCGCTGATGACTTTGATAAAGAAAGCGCAATTCAGTCGGGCTCGGTGCTGATTTCATCGATGAAAGTAGCAGGTAGCTAAGCGTTAATTCTCAGCTCTTAACCTTGTTGTTTGAACAGGTTAAGAGCCGTTGACCAGATAACTCTGTCGTTTAGGCCAGCACTAAGGTGGCCATCCCTAAGAAAGAAAATAGCCCCATTACATCAGTCACGGTGGTTAATGCCATACCGCCTGCTAGTGCTGGGTCAATTTTAAACTTCTTCATTAACAGCGGAATAGTTACGCCGGCTAAACCGGCCAGTGACATGTTAATAAACATCGCACCAGCAATAATAACCCCTAAGGTCCAATCACCTTTCCATAGGGTCACTACTAAGGCAATCACAGTTGCCCAGATAATCCCGTTTAGCATGCCAATCGCAGCTTCTTTGCCTATTAACCAGCGAGAGTTACCTTCACCAATATGACCCACGGCTAAACCACGAATAACCAAAGCAAGGGTCTGATTGCCTGCGATTCCTCCCATGCTGGGTACAATCGTCATTAAAATGGCCAAGGTGGCTAACTGCTCTAGGGTAGATTCAAACATATTGCTGATGGAGGCCGCCACTAAGGCCGCGCACAGGTTTACTGCTAACCAAAAGGTGCGGCGTTGGGTACTTTTAACCACTGGGGCAAAGGTATCTTCATCATCGTCCATGCCCGCCATACCCATCATGCTGTGTTCAGCATTTTCGCGAATAATATCGACCACATCATCAATGGTGATCCGACCTAGCAGTTTACCTTGTTCATCAACTACTGGAGCCGAAATCCAGTCATGGCGTTCAAATAATGCTGCAACGTCGTTTTCATCCATAGATACATGGATGGTTTCTGCGTTTCCATCCATTACTTCTCGAACATTAACGTTGGGGCTTACCGTAAGCAGAGTAGATAAAGGAATATCGCCCAGTAGTAGGTCATCTTCGTCAACTACGTACAGGGCGTCGGTAGCCTCTGGCAGTTCGCCACGTAAACGTAAATAGCGCAATACCACATCAATACTTACGTCGGCCCGCAAGGTAATGGTATCGGTATTCATGATACTGCCAGCAGTATCTTCAGGGTAAGCTAGGGCCGCTTCTACACGGTGCCTGTCTTGACCATCCATTTGCTCAAGAACTTCTTGGTACACGCTGTCGGGCAGACTTCTTAGTACATAAGCGATGTCGTCGGTGTCCATGCCTTCAGTTGCGGCGGCCAGTGTTTCTGGTGCCATTAACTGAAGTACCCCTTCCATTACATCTTCGTTTAGCTCTTCGAGAATTTCACCATGTTGCTCGGGGTCGGTAAGTTGCCATAATACTTTACGCCCTGCTGGTGGGCTAGATTCTAGTAATAGTGCTACGTCACAGGGAGGCATTTGATGAAGCATGCGCCTAACATGCACGAACATACCACTGTCGAGGGCTTGATTTAGCTCCTGTAAGCGTTTGTGCTGATTAGGGTTTAACTCCATCTCTTCTGGCATAAGCGATCCCTATTGTTATTTTGTTATGTGCTGCTTGCTAATTGTAGCTTGGCTTTATTGCGTATAGATTTATTCTTCGTTGAAGTTAGCTTCTACTAGGGCTTGAACCGCATCTAGAGCGGCTTCTGCGTCTGCACCTTCAGATACTATGGTTAGCGTACTTCCTTGCGCGCTGGCTAGCACCAGTAAACCCATAACGCTGGCAGCAGAAGCCGTTTTCTCACCATCTATAATACTCAGCTCAGCGTCAAATTGCTGTGCCAGCTCAACCAACTTGGTGGCAGGACGTGCGTGCAGACCTAATTTGTTTTTTACTACTACTTGTCTAGTGAGCTTCAAGGCGATGTTCCAAAGTTCGGTGGCGTCGTTGCACTTTTCGATGAGCGCTAAAGAGGCTAGCAAGTCGCTCGGCCACATACACCGAGCGGTGTTGTCCGCCAGTACAGCCAATAGCAATGGTTAAATAGGCACGATTGTTAGCCTCTAAATGCGGTAACCAAGATTGCAATAACTGGCTAATCTGCTCGATATATTGGGTAACTAAAGGCTGCGCAGCCAAGTATTCTTGCACGGCTTTATCTAAGCCGGTTAGAGGACGTAGCTCCTCTTGCCAATGTGGGTTAGGTAAAAAACGCGCATCAAACATGTAGTCGGCATCGTTAGGCACACCATTTTTAAATCCAAAGGATTCGAACACCAAAATTAGCTGTTGTTGTTGGTCACCAGTAACGCGCGAGCGAATTAAGCCGCTTAGCTCGTGTACCGATAAACGGGAAGTGTCGATACGCAAATCGGCATTTCTAGAAATGGGGGCTAATAGCTCGGTTTCTGATTCAATCGCTTCTGCTAAAGATAAATTGCTTTGGCTAAGCGGGTGTACCCTGCGTGTTTCGCTGTAACGGCGGATCAGCGCTTCATCCTTCGCATCTAAAAAAATGCTTAACAGATTAATGTCTGGTCCAGCGTCTCGTATTAGCTGTCCTACCGGTGATAGCTCATCGGGAAGATTTCGAATATCAATGCTAATTGCTACTTTAGAATAGGTTTTTTTTAAGTTGTCGATAAGTGATTGCCAAAGCACAACCGGCAAATTGTCGACGCAATAGTAGCCGAGATCTTCCAATACTCTTAAGGCGACGGTTTTACCTGAACCCGAGCGCCCACTAACGATGATCAGTTCCATGATAATCCCTAAGGCTGATTAGAGTATTAGGCTACCATGATGTCGTACAATTCGTCATCACTTTGTGCACAACGAAGTTGTTTACATATTTGCTTATCGTTAAGTTTTTCAGCTACTTGAGCTAGAGTATTAAGATGTTGCTTACATTGATCTTCGGGTACTAGTAATGCAAATACCAAGTCTACCGGCTTGTTATCTATAGCATCGAAGGAAATAGGGGGATCGCAACGCAAGAAAACCGCTGTGGCTTGATGCTGGTTGTCGATACGGCCATGAGGAATAGCAATACCTTGGCCAATACCTGTGCTGCCCATTTTTTCTCGATTTAACAAGCTTTCAAAAATGCATTGGGTAGTGGTATCAAGCTGCTTGGCAGCCAGTTCGCTTACTATTTCTAGGGCGCGTTTTTTTGAAGAGCATTGAACTGCACTTTGGGTGCAGTCCAAGCTAAGTACTTTATTTAGTTGCATGGGGGTGGCTAACGTTTGTTAAGTTTTTCTTTATGTTTGATGACTTGGCGATCAAGTTTATCAATCAGGCTGTCGATGGCGGCATACATGTCAGAATGCTCAGAGGTTGCAAATACTTCGCCGCCGTTTAAATGTAATGTGGCTTCAGCAATTTGGTTCAGTTTTTCTACGTTGAGGATGACGTGAACGTTATTGATCTGATCGAATCGTCGGGTGAGTTTGGCAAACTTGGTGTGGACATATTCTTTCAAAGATTCAGTTATTTCTACGTGGTGTCCAGTAAGGTTAATTTGCATAGATATCTTCCCCTTTTAGTGGCCTTAGATAAGGCTCTTACGTTGGTTAGAAGGTGGAATTGCTAAAGACTCACGATATTTAGCAATCGTACGTCTTGCCACCTTGATCCCCTGATCTGCCAAAATATCAGCAATTTTGCTGTCGCTGAGTGGTTTACTGGTATTTTCGGCAGCTACCAGTTTCTTGATTAATGCACGAATAGCGGTTGATGAGCACTCACCTCCACCATCGGTAGCCACATGGCTAGAAAAGAAATACTTAAGCTCGAAGATGCCGCGAGGTGTATGCATGAATTTTTGGGTGGTTACCCGGGAAATGGTGGATTCGTGCATTTCTACAGCTTCTGCCACATCGTTCAGTACCATTGGCTTCATGGCTTCTTCGCCATATTCAAAAAACGCCTGTTGATGATGAACAATGCAGTTGGATACTTTTAATAGGGTTTCATTTCGGCTCTCGATACTTTTAATAAACCACTTGGCTTCTTGTAAGTGGCTACGAATAAACTGGGTATCGTTAGCGTTGGTAGAGGTTTTACTTAAAGATGCATAGTGGGAGTTAACACGCAACTTAGGCATTGCATCTGGGTTGAGCTCTACAACCCAGCGGCCTTGGCGTTTTACAACCGATACATCCGGGATAACATACTGGGCTTGGTTAGGCTCTACCGCGTTACCTGGTCGAGGTTCAAGCGTATGAATCAAACGCATGACTTCGCGTAACTGGTCTTCTTTAAGTTTGGTTTTGCGGGCTAATAGACGAAAATCGCGATTAGCTAATACATCAATGTGATTTGAAACTACATCTTTGGCTTCATTTAGCCAAGGGGTGTCTTCGGCAAAACGGCTTAATTGGATTAGTAAACACTCTTGCAGCGAGCGCGCTGCTATACCAACTGGATCGAAATGTTGGATGCGTTTAAGTACTGCTTCTACTTCATCTAGCTCTACATCTAAGTCATTGTTATCGCTTGAACGTAAGCCTTCTAGTAGCTGCTCACAGTCTTGGGTGAGGTAGCCCGATTCATCTACTGCATCAATAATGGCTAAAGCAATAGCTTGGTCTACTTCACTAAATGGAGTGAGTTGCATTTGCCACAATAAGTGGTCTTGTAAAGAGTCGACAGTTTCGCCCTGAAACAACATATCGTTGTCATCGCTCACGGCGCTGCCAGATGAGCTGGCTGGGGCAGAACTGGCGCTGTAGATATCGTCCCAAGTAGAGTCAACAGGGAGGTCGTCAGAAACAGTTTCTTGATTAATGGCATCGCCTGCTTCAATTTGACTGTTGTCTATGTCCGCAGTGGATTCGGCCTCGGTAGACTTCTCATTGGCAGATTTAGCGTCGGTTGCGTCACTATCACTGGCGTGAGACTCATCCGCCTCAAGCAGAGGGTTACTTTCCAGAGCCTCTTGAATCTCTTGCTGTAAATCCAGTGTTGAAAGCTGGAGTAAGCGAATGGCCTGTTGTAACTGGGGGGTCATGGTTAACTGCTGACCAAGACGCAACTGCAAAGATGCTTTCATTAACTACCGCTGTTCCTTCTTCTTATTGTCTTTTTTTAAACTTGCACTTTAACTATAGCTTGAATTGTTCTCCGAGATAAACTCGTTTCACATGTTCGTTTTCGAGAATTTCTTCTGGCTTTCCTGAGGCTATCAATTCGCCTTGGCTAACGATATAGGCATGCTCACAAACATCGAGAGTTTCTCGAACATTGTGGTCGGTAATTAGTACACCTAGACCGCGATCACGTAGGTGTTCAATGATCTTTTTAATATCGATAACAGAAATAGGATCTACCCCTGCGAAGGGTTCGTCAAGCAAAATAAACTTAGGTGCGGCGGCTAGCGCTCGGGCAATCTCAACCCTTCGACGCTCACCACCCGATAAGCTCATGCCTAGATTTTTGCGAATATGGCCAATGTGAAACTCTTCAAGAAGGTCGTCTAATGCACCAATTTGTTGCTCTTTATCGAGGTCTTTTCGGGTCTCTAATACGGCGAGTATGTTCTTCTCCACAGATAAGCGGCGAAAGATGGACGCTTCTTGCGGAAGGTAGCCAATGCCTTTGCGTGCGCGGGTATGCATCGCTGTACTAGAAATATCGTCATCATCGATGAGGATTCGGCCTTGGTCACGAGGCACCAAGCCCACCACCATGTAAAAAGTGGTTGTTTTGCCAGCGCCGTTTGGACCTAACAAGCCAACAATTTTACCGGTTTCTACATTTAGACTAACGTTTTTAACTACCTTACGGCCCTTGTAGGCTTTAGCTAGGTTTTCAGCAATTAGCGTACTCATTATTGCTGGTCTTCCTTGGGCGTTAGTTCGTCAAGCTGCTGAGGCAGGAAAATAGTAGTTACACGGCTATTTTCGTCGCCTTGTGCCACCATTTCTTGTTTGTTGATGCTGTATTTGATCATTTTACCTTTTACCAAGCTCTCTTCTTGTTTGAGTTGAGCATTGGTGGTGAGTGTTAGCGTTTGGGTTTTTAGGTCGTAACGCACTTCGTTCGCTTCAGCTTCAATTGGCTTGCCACTATCAAGTAATTGATAAAACGTTGCGGGTTCGCCTTTAGCGATCATTACTTCGCTGCCTTTTTCTTCGCTACCAATAACACTGAGTTCTTCGGCGTGCATTTTAATCGAGCCTTGAGTCACCACAACATTATTGTAAAAGGTGACTCGGTTTTCTTTGATATTGACCTGCTGGCGGTCAGCATCAACAATAATTTGTTTGTTGAAGTCGTCTTCTAGTGCTTGTGAACCCCAAGAAAGCATAAACAAGCTAGCCGCAAGTGCTAACTTACTCTTGTGGGTTGTGGTAAACCGCTTCGATATCATCTAATAAAGTCACTATTTCGTTGGCTAAATCACCGTCCATGCCAACGCCATACAGTTCGTATGAAGGGCCATAAACGGTAACAGGTTGATCGCTGCTCATGGTTTCTGTTTGCAGGTCGATCTCCAATTTTTCGGTTATTAAGTCGCGAACATACTCGCCACGGCTTAAATTTTTAATTACTACATTGTCATTTAAAATGACGTTTTGCTGCTGCTGTACTGTAGCGTGATCGGCCACAATTTGCCATACAGGTTGGCTTGGATCTGGGTACACTAAGATCTTTGGTTGAGCAAAAGTTGTGTGCTTAAGTTGTTCAAAAAACTCCATTTCCTCAGCATAGATCCGATAGCGCGGGCTACCATCTTCGCCAAAACTCACGCTGTAGAGCTTTTCGGCAACAAAGTTTGGTTTGCTGGCTTCGCGTTTAGCACTTAGCTGCTGAGTTTCCGAAGGACTAAGCTGCCACAGCACCAAGGCCAAGAGAAATAAGCCTGCAAAGAACCAGGTTGGGCGATTCATACACTCATACCTTGAGCATTATCAAGCTCGCCTTTTGCTTGCAGTATTAGATCGCAAAGCTCTCGAACCGCACCAAAACCGCCACGGGTTTGGGTGATAAGGTTGGCACGTTGTTTACACAAGGGGTGAGCATCTTGCACGGCTACACCTAAACCACAGTCGTGCATTACTGGGGTGTCGACCACATCATCACCAATATAGGCTACGTTTTCAGGAGCTAGTGACAATTGTTCAAGCATTTGCTGGTAGGCGACGAGTTTGTCTTGTTGGCCTTGGTAGATACGAGTAATTCCTAAAGCCTGCATACGCTGTTGCACAATATTTGATTGGCGGCCGGTGATGATAGCGACTTCGACGCCGATATTCAGTAGCGCTTTAATGCCAAATCCGTCGTGGGTATGAAAGGCTTTAAGTTCTTCTCCGTCATTGCCCATATAAATGCGACCATCGGAGAAAACCCCGTCTACATCGCAAACTAAAAGTTTAATTTTTGCTGCCGCGTCAAAATTGCTTTGGCTAACCGCGCCATAGGGCGTGTTAATTGTCACTAGTAAACTCCGGCTTGTAATAAGGTATGCATATTAAATGCACCCACAACGGCTTTATTGTTTAGCACAAACAAGCCGTTAATTGACTTGGTTTTCATTAACTTTAAGGCATCAAAGGCTAGCCAATTGTCGTCAATTACTTTGGGGTTCTGCGTCATCACTTGGCCAATTTGGGTATCGTGAATGTCGATGCGCTGATCAAGGATACGACGCAAGTCGCCATCGGTAAAAATGCCTGCCAGCTGCTGCTTAGAATCAAGTACTCCCACCATGCCTAAACCTTTGGCAGTGATTTCGAATAGCGCTTCGCGAATAGTTTGTTCGACTGTTACTAGCGGAATTTGTTCCCCAGTTAGCATTAAGTCGCTCACACTGAGTAGCAGTTTTTTGCCTAAAGTTCCGCCTGGGTGAGACAGGGCAAAGTCATCGGCTGTGAAGCCGCGAGCTTCCAATAAAGCAACTGCTAGAGCATCGCCCATTACTAAGGTAGCTGTAGAGCTTGCTGTTGGTGCTAGCCCTAAGGGGCACGCTTCACGTGGCACCGAGATGCATAAGTGATAGTTGGCCTGCTTTGCCATAGATGAGTTGGGGTTACTAGTCATGGCAATAGAGCGCACACCAATGCGGTTAAACACTGGGTAAAGAGACAATATTTCCTCAGATTCGCCTGAGTTAGACAAGGCTAATACGATATCGTCGGCGGCGATCATGCCTAAGTCACCGTGGCAGGCTTCGCCAGGATGGACAAAAAAAGCGGGTGTGCCAGTAGATGCTAAGGTGGCAGCAATTTTGTTAGCAATATGACCTGATTTACCCATGCCTGTGAGGATAACTTTACCCTTACAGGCCAGTATCATTTCGCAGGCAGCCGCAAATTCTTGGTCGATATATTGGTGAAGGTTATCAATACCTAAGCTTTCAATTTCTAGTACTCGCTTAGCAACAGCGATGTAATCAAATGACACTCACTTCCCCTTAGTTTTAAAATTAGTGACAACAGCGGCTTATGCTAAGAATAATAGCATTTGGTAGCCTATGAAGCCGCTTAACAATAAGCCGCCTTCCCATCGAGAAATCTTACGGCTTTTACCAAAACCCATGGCCATTACAAACAGCACTACGGTTACACCCATCATCACATAAAAATCGCGGCCCGCAGCGTTGGCGTCGATAGGACCTGGCGCCAACATGGCAGGTACAGCCAATACAGCCAAAATATTGAAAAGGTTAGAACCAATAATGTTGCCTAAAACCAAATCGTCTTCTTTTTTTATCACGCCTGCGATACAAGCAGCTAGCTCTGGCAAACTGGTGCCGATGGCAATGATGGTTAAGCCGATAACTAAGTCACTCATACCAAAGTAGCGGGCAATTTCGGAGGCCGAACCTACTAATAAGTCGGCGCTAAGAGGTAGCACTACCATACCTACTGCTAACCAAAACAATGCTTTACCAGTTGGCACATCATTGGGCACTTCCGACTCTGCTTCCTCAACCATTGGGTCTACGGTGTTGCTATTACGTTGGCGTAGGGAGTTAACGATTAAGTAGGCCATAAGCGCTATAAATAAGGTAAGTAGAACAACCCCTTCAAGGTAACCCAGTTGTTGGTCGTGTAATACCCAGCCCGCTACTGCGGTAGCACCTAACACCATCGGTAATTCTCTAAACAGAGTAGAAGAAGATACCAGTAAGGGTTTGAGCAGCGCAGTTAAACCTAGAACCAAGGTAATGTTGGTAATATTAGAGCCAATGACATTACCCACCGCGGTATTCATTTTGCCTTCTAAAGATGCGGTGGCAGAAACCATAATTTCGGGCGCCGACGAGCCTAAGGCCACAATGGTTAAGCCAATAATCATTGGTGATAAACCAAAATTATTGGCGATAGCAGCCGCACCAAAAACAAAACGGTCGGCACTCCATACCAATAATGCTAAGCCAACAATTAACAATAAACATTCAACTAGCATGCAAGTCCTTAAATTAAAAAATATCCGCGATGCAAAAAAATCGAGGCATTGTCGGCATTTTCCCGGTAAAAGGGAAGAGTTTAGCCTTGAGTGTAAGCAATTATCTCAATAATATGTCTGCCTTGGCCAATCAAGATTGCTCACGGAGTGGCAGATAGTTTGATTGAAGTAAAACAACTGGCGTTTCAGCGCGGTGATAAAGTCATTTTTGATGGCTTGGACCTACATATCCCAACCGGCAAAGTGACAGCCATTATGGGGCCTAGTGGAATTGGCAAAACAACACTACTTAAATTAATTGGTGGTCAGCTAAAGCCGACTGCTGGCCAAGTGCTGATTGATGGTCAAGATGTTCATCAACTAAAGCGCAGTGATTTGTTCAAGTTGCGTAAACGTATTGGCATGTTGTTTCAAAGTGGCGCTTTATTTAGCGACCTTAACGTTTTTGAAAATGTTGCTTTTCCATTGCGTGAACATACCAAGCTACCCGAGCCCGTGCTGCGTAACTTAGTGTTGATGAAATTGCAGGCAGTAGGCCTACGCGGAACAGCCGAGTTAATGCCTGGCGATTTATCTGGTGGTATGGCGCGTCGTGTGGCGCTAGCTCGTGCGATTGCTTTAGAGCCAGAAATTATTCTTTATGATGAACCTTTTGTTGGTCAAGATCCTATCTCGATGGGGGTACTGATTAAGCTTATTCAAGGTTTGAATCAAAGCCTGCAACTCACATCTGTAATCGTTTCTCACGACGTGAATGAGGTGCTAAGCATTGCTGATTATGTCTTTGTTATTGATGGCCACAGTGTTCTAGCACAAGGGACGGTTGAAGAAATTGCCAATAATCAAGACCCTCGTTTAGCCCAATTCCTGCAAGGTCAGGCTGATGGACCCGCGGCATTTCACTATCCTGCTGAAGATTACGCGCAAGCATTAAAGGCGAGTTTATGATTGATGCTATTGCAGCCTTAGGCCGCAACACCTTATTACGTATTGGTGCGCTAGGGCGTGCCAGCTTAATGCTTTGGCATGCTCTACTATGTTTACCAAGCAAACAATTACTTAAAGATACTATCCGCCAGATTTACGTAGTAGGTGTGCAGTCTCTGCCTATTATTGTGGTTTCCGGTCTATTTATCGGCATGGTTCTCGCCCTACAGGGCTACCACATTTTGGTAGATTTTGGCGCCGAGACTAGTCTTGGTCCTATGGTGGCGTTGTCGCTGTTACGCGAGCTTGGCCCAGTGGTTACAGCATTGTTGTTTGCAGGTCGGGCTGGCTCAGCTTTAACGGCTGAAATAGGTTTGATGAAAACCACCGAACAGCTTTCGAGTATGGAAATGATGGCCGTTGATCCACTTAAACGGGTAATTGCTCCACGTTTATGGGCTGGTTTTATTGCCATGCCGCTGCTTACTTTAATGTTCAACCTAGTAGGTATATGGGGCGGATTTTTGGTTGGTGTTGAGTGGCTTGGTGTGGATAACGGCAGCTTTTGGTCAATTACCGCAGCTTCAATTGAATTTGGTCAAGACATTGGCAATGGCATTATTAAAAGCGCGGTGTTTGCTATAACAGTAGTTTGGGTGGCGTTATTTAATGGCTACGATGCGATGCCGAGCGCTCAGGGAATTAGCCAAGCGACTACACGCAGCGTAGTGCATGCCTCTTTGTTGGTTTTAGCCTTGGATTTTGTACTAACCGCCTTGATGTTTGGCAGCTAGGTTTAGGGAATAACATGAAAGTAAATAAATTAGAATTGTCGGTTGGTTTGTTTGTATTGCTAGGCATTGCAGCCTTACTGATCTTGTCACTAAAGATAGCTGATAGCCAATTAGGTAAAAATACCGATACCTACACCTTGTATGCTAAATTCGACAATATCGGCGGGCTAAAAGCACGCTCGCCAGTGAAAGTGGGCGGAGTGGTTGTTGGTCGTGTAGAGAAGATTCATCTTGATACCGAGGATTACATGCCAAAAGTCACCTTAAGCATGTATCGTCAATATGGTTTTTACCCCGAGACCAGTTCATTGTCGATTCTTACAGCCGGCTTGTTGGGTGAGCAATATATTGGTCTGACACCGGGTTTTGTATTGGATGACATTGAAGAGCTGAATGACGGTGATGTGATCGAAGACACCAAATCAGCGTTAGTACTTGAAGAACTAATTGGGCAATTCCTGTTTTCTATAACGGAGAAATAGCATGTTTATAAGACGCTTGATGTTGGTAGTAACACTACTGTTTAGTGTTAGTGCTTTAGCTGAACAAGTAAACGAAAACCCCTATCGTTTGATGAGCTATGTGGCAGAGCAAACCTTTAGTCGTTTGGCTGAAGTTGATCGAGACGCCGCGGATTCAGCTCAGCAAATTGAAGATATTGTGCGCGAACAATTAATGCCGCACATCGACTATCGCTACGCCTCTTTTGTCGTGTTAGGCAAGCAAATTAAAAAAACCACTAAGCCTCAACGGGTAGAGTTTACCGCCGCTTTTAAAGAATATTTGGTAAGCACTTACACTCAAGCTTTGGGTCAATACAAGCAACAACAAGTAAATATTGAGCCAGAACGCTCAGTAGAAGGAAAATCTAAAGTTGGCGTTAAAGCGCAATTTGTTGATGGTGAACGTCCACCGATCAAGTTGGAGTTTAAATTCCGTAAGCTTAAGAACAAAACACCTGACAGCCCCGACCGTTGGCTGGCCTACGATCTCATCGCAGAGGGTGTTAGTTTACTTTCAACAAAACAATCTGAGATGGATAGCCTGATTCGCGCCAATGGTATTGATGGGGTTATTAAGCTGCTACAAGACAAAAACTTTGCGGCTAATGAGTCTAAATCATGAAGGCAGAATTGAGCGTTGAGCAGCAGTGTTTATCGCTTAGCGGAGATTGGGATAGCCAACAAGTTGCACTTAAGTGGAACGAATTGCTGACTTGCCAAGCTCAAGAATTAGATCTTGCCAAGCTCAAGCGGATTGACTCTGCAGGAATAGCCGCTATTATCACCGCCTTAAAACCGGAACCCAGTAAGCGCTTATTAATTAAGCGCTGTCCTGAACAAGCCAAGTTGTTATTTAAACTCTATGAGTTAGACAGCTTGCTGCACTTTGAAGATTAACGCACTTAACGCGGAGCGAATTATGCAACCAGAACAAATCGAAGAAATTTTATCGCAAGCGCTTGAGTTAGAGCATGTGCAAGTTAGTGGTGAAGGTAATCACTTTCAAGTTGTTGCTGTTGGTGCAATGTTTACGGATTTATCGCGAGTTAAAAAACAACAAGCGGTTTATGCACCACTGAAAGAGTACATTGCGAGTAATGAGATTCACGCTTTAGGAATAAAAGCGTTCACTCCTGATGAATGGCAAAAGCAACAGAAGTTTGGCCAATTGTAGTCTTTAGGAGTTTTAGTGGATAAGTTTAGAATTGAAGGTGGCTGCCGCCTAGAGGGTGAAGTGGCTATCTCGGGCGCAAAAAACGCGGCTCTGCCAATCCTTTTTGCAACCTTATTATGTGAAGAGCAAGTTACTCTACACAATGTTCCTCAGCTAAGAGATATTGGCACTACTTGTAAGATGCTTGAGCATCTTGGGCGCGAAGTAGAAGTTAAGGGCGAAACCGTTATTGTTAAAGCGGGCAAAGCCAATGATTTTGTTGCTCCTTATGAATTAGTTAAAACCATGCGCGCTTCTATTATGGCCTTAGGGCCATTAGTGGCGCGTTATGGTGAAGCCGATGTATCACTACCTGGCGGGTGTGCCATTGGTGCGCGCCCAGTTAATTTACATATTCATGGCCTAGAGCTTATGCAAGCTAACATGAGTGTGGAAGATGGTTATGTTAAAGCTCGCGTAGATGGCCGTTTAAAAGGTGCTCGCATCTTTATGGACATGGTGAGTGTAACCGGTACTGAAAACTTAATGATGGCTGCTGCGCTTGCTGAGGGCGAAACCATTATTGAAAACGCCGCTCGCGAACCTGAAGTGGTCGACCTAGCCGATTTCTTGAATACCTTAGGTGCCGACATTAAAGGTGCTGGTAGCGACACCATAGTAATTAATGGCGTAGAGAGCTTACACAGTGGCGAATACAGTGTTTTACCTGACCGCATAGAAACCGGTACTTACTTGGTTGGTGCTGCGGTAACGGGTGGTAAAGTGCGTTGTACCCATACTGATCCAGGTTTAATGGAGTCGGTGCTTTCTAAGTTGGAAGAAGCGGGCGCTAAGGTTACTAGTGGTAAAGACTGGATTGAAGTTGATATGCAAGGCTGTCAGCTGAAAGCTGTAAACGTGAAAACCGCACCTCACCCTGCATTCCCTACCGATATGCAAGCACAGTTTACCGTGTTAAACATTGTTGCTGAAGGTACCGGACATGTGACGGAGACTATCTTCGAAAACCGCTTTATGCACGTGCCGGAGTTAATGCGTATGGGTGCGGAAATTGAGTTAGAAGGCAATACTGCTATTTGTAAGCATTCAGAGCACTTAACTGGCGCGCAGGTAATGGCGACCGATTTACGTGCCTCTGCTAGCTTGGTGATTGCTGCATTGGTAGCTGAAGGCGAAACCGTAGTCGACCGGATTTACCATATTGACCGCGGTTATCAAAACATCGAAACCAAGTTTGCCAACCTAGGCGCAAAAATTACTCGTTTTAACGACCGCTCGTAGGTCGAGTAGGCAGTTTTAACTCAGTAATTTTAACGGGGAGCTCAAGTAGTTCCCCGTTTCTATATAGGCGAACCATAATCTCTGAGCCTGGACGCGTTTCCGCCACTATATCCATGGCCTGTTTGATTGACTCAATATCTGTCCCTGCAATGCTCACCAATATGTCATTTGCTTGAATACCTGCTTCACCAGCAGGGCCACTTGGGTCGAGTCCACTCACAATTACCCCACGGGTTTCATTAAGCTTTAAGCGAGAGGCAAGTAAAGGCGTAATTTTTTGCCCGTCTAAACCTAGATAACCGCGTACAATGGTGCCGTCTTTAATTAGCCCCTGCATGATTTTTTTGGCTAATACATAGGGAATAGCAAAACTAATCCCGTAAGTATCAGCTGCATCGTTTAAGTGATAGGCAGAGGTATTAATTCCCACTAACTCACCACGTGTATTCACCAAAGCGCCACCAGAATTACCACGGTTAATCGCCGCATCGGTTTGTAAAAAGTCTTGGCGGCCGGTTGAACTCATACCGCTGCGTCCAGCAGCACTAATAATGCCTTGGGTAATGGTTTGACCTACGTTGTATGGGTTACCAATTGCCAACACTACATCACCAACCTGTGTCGCCAATTGGTCGTTTTGCGGAATAACTGGGAGATCTGGAGAGGCTTCAATTTTTAATACTGCGAGGTCGGTGATCATGTCGCCCCCCACTAAATCGGCGTTAAATACCCGGCCATCTTGTAAGGCGATGACAATTTGATCGGAATTGGCGATAACGTGAAGGTTGGTTAATACAAAACCTTGTTTAGACATAATAACGCCAGAGCCTAAACCTTGAGACTCGAGTTGAGTGTCTACATTCACATAAGATTGTAAGAAGCTGCGGGTATAGATATTTACCACTGCGGGCGCCGCGCGCCTAGACGCTTGTGCGTAGCTAACTAGCGGCGTATCGGTATAGTCATCGAGCAGTTGCTTACTGTTTTCACGAAATTCCGGAAACGCAAACAAAATGCCCAGTGCTATTGCTAATCCAAAAAAAGCGGGCTTGAGTAAATACTTGATTATAGCTAACAATTGTTCTTCTCCAGCTAGATTCTCAGCATAGCACGCAGATACTGGAGACAAAAGAAAAGGCGACTAATAAGTCGCCTTTATTGTTAATCATCTCAATCTATTGAATGATTCGGTAGAGGTTTTCATCACCGCGTTGAATGTTTACGGCTAGCACCTTGGGCTCGGTTTCTAAGAGGGCGCGCAAATCAGCGATACTAGTGATGCGAATTTTGTTGATGCCAATAATGATATCACCTTCTTCTAAGCCGTTAGCAAAGGCTTTAGAGTTACGCGCAACTTTATTGACTCGCACGCCTGATATGTCGGCGTCTTTACCGGTAGAACTCAAACTTGCGCCTTCAAGGGCAGGGTGCATTACCTTGGCATTAATGTTCTGCTCTTCTGCCTGCTGTAAGGTCACTTTAAAATCGATAGGTTTACCGTCTCTAATTGCGCCAATTTTAATGGTTTTACCTGCGCCCATGGTGCCAATTTTGGCACGCAGTTCAGCAAAGCTTTTCACCTTTTTATCATCAACGGCAATGATGATGTCGCCTGGCTCAATGCCGGCTTTATCGGCCGCTGAACCCTGCATAACTTGGTTAACAAACGCGCCATGTTGCGAGTCGGTGCCAAAAGCCTTGGCTAAATCACTGTTAAGCTCGCCACCGGTTACACCCAGCACGCCGCGACGTACTTCACCAAACTCGATAATTTGATCCGCTAAGTTACGCACCATGTTACTTGGAATGGCGAAACCAATACCGATGTTGCCACCGTTAGGCGCAATAATTGCTGTGTTGATGCCAATAAGCTCACCGCGTAAGTTGATTAAGGCGCCACCTGAGTTACCGCTGTTAATCGCGGCATCGGTTTGAATGAAGTTTTCTAGGTTTTCAATGTTTAAACCACTTCGCCCCAATGCGCTCACTATGCCAGAGGTTACGGTTTGGCCTAGGCCAAAAGGGTTACCAATAGCAACAGTAAAATCACCTACACGAAGCTCATCAGAATCTGCCAGCTTAATATCAACCAGTTCATCGGCTTCTATTTGCAGTAATGCGATATCGGTATGACGATCACTACCCAATACTTCTGCTTCAAAGGTGCGGCCATCTTTGAGGGTGACAACAATCTCGTCAGCTTCGTGAATCACATGGTAATTGGTGATTACGTAACCCTTTTTCGCATCAACTACCACACCAGAACCCAGACCTTGAAAGGGGCGCTCTTGTTCGGCGTTACCTGGATTACCTTCTGGGCCGAAGAAGTACTTAAACAACTCTGGAAGTTGCTGTTGAGAAACCTTGGTGCCAGCAACAGAGATATTAACCACGGCGGGGGTGGCTTGTTCAAGCACTGGAGCTAAGCTGGGAAGTTCTTCGCCGCCCACTGAGAATGGTAGGGCAGCGTGAGCTTGGAAGGTATTGATGCCAAGAAACAGTGACAACAATACAATGACAAATTTCTTAGTGGAAACACTCATCTAAATACCTCAATAAACACATGTCATTATAAAAAAGCAGGATCTTAATGACCCTGCTTAGTTTAAAAAGTTCAATGATTTAGCTAGCTTTACGCTGAGCTTCGGTAAATAAACCAGATGGTTGATTAGAGTAATCTTTAGGTTGAGCTTCGCTTGATTCAACCGTTTCGTCTAGCTCTAATTTTTCTTGATAATCGGCAAATAGCTGCGGTTGAGCTACGTCTTCACTGATTAATGATTTTGACTGGCTGGCCATATGTTCGTATATGCCTTGGTATTGCTTGGCCATGTCTTCGAGTAGCTGAGCACTGGTTGCAAAGTGCTCTTGAACTTGCTCTTTATAACTGTCTAGCTCAGCTTTATTTTGTTCGAGTTCTTGCTTCATATTGGCATCGCTACCAACCGGCTTTGATGCTATACGACTAAGGAAGAAGCCAATAGCGACACCAATAAGAAGAAAAATCATACTGCTAATTGCGCTCATATTATTCCTTTGTTGGTCTTGATGAACTTTCAATATACTTGAGAATGCTTTCACATGGTACTATCAATTTTCGACTAATTTTAGCGGGTTCTGGGAATAGGGAAAGGATGACTCCACAGCAACAATACGAGCTAGATCTGCAAGCTCATGATTTTATAAAAGACAATGCCCAGGCATTTGCCGTTACTCAATTGCAACGCGTATTTGATCAGTTGAGCGAAAGGCCCACTTCCGCTGCAGCTCCTTCATCTTTTTTTTCCAAGTTAAAAAGTCGATTTTCCAACGCAGATGTATCTACTAAATCTCCTGTTCAAGGGCTTTACATGTGGGGAGGAGTTGGCCGAGGAAAAACCTACCTCATGGACACTTTTTTTAACTGCTTACCCCAGCAACGTAAAATGCGAGTGCACTTCCACCGTTTTATGCAGCGGGTGCATCAAGAGTTAAAAAGCTTAACTGCTCAAACTAATCCCTTAGAGGTCGTGGCAGATCGTTTATATAAAGAGGCAGAGGTTATCTGCTTTGATGAGTTTTTTGTTTCAGACATTACCGATGCAATGATTTTGGGAACGCTATTCGAAGCGTTATTTGAACGAGGAGTAACGCTTGTTGCTACTTCAAACATACCGCCTGAAGATTTGTACCGAAATGGTTTGCAGCGCCAACGCTTTGTGCCAACCATAAAGTTGATTCAACAACATTGCCAAATCATCAATGTAGATGGCGGCAGTGATTATCGAATGCGCACCCTTAATGAGGCAGAGATTTATCATTACCCCTTAGATCAACAAGCGGAGCAAAACTTAGCCCAATACTTTTTGCAATTGTCTAACGAACCGCGCCAAGCGCTAGGTCAGATTGAAATTAATCAGCGGATGATTAATTTTGTGAATGAAGCCGATAGTGTGTTACACGTTGAATTTAGTGAGTTATGTGAAGGGGCGAGGAGCCAGCTGGATTACATAGAACTAGCAAGGCTGTATCACACAGTGTTGTTATCGGGTGTAGTGGCAATGGGCGCTAAAAATGATGATGCCGCTCGACGCTTTATTGCTTTAATTGATGAGTTTTATGAGCGAAACGTTACTTTAATTATTGCTGCTGAAGTACCCTTAGAAAAACTCTATCAGGGTGGGCGATTGAGTTTTGAATTTGAACGTTGTTTATCTCGCTTACAAGAAATGCAGTCTCATGAATACTTGGAAAGAGAGCACTTACCTTAAATAATCTTAATTAGGGGTGGTTTTTTTTTGTACTTCCCCTATAATCTTGCCACCCCACGTTACATGTCACCGATTTGGTGATACTAACAATCCAGCTTACTCCGTATTCGAAGGGATACTATGAGTGGCTACTTTCACGTTTGTGATTATCACAAACACATGTGTAACAGTTATTTTGGGTTATATATACAAATGAAAACTTTTGTAGCCAAGCCAGACAGCGTTAAACGCGACTGGTACGTTGTAGATGCAGATGGTAAAACTCTGGGTCGTATCGCAACTGAAATCGCTTCTCGCCTACGCGGTAAGCATAAAGCTGAATATACTCCTCACGTTGATACTGGTGATTACATCATCGTAATTAACGCTGAGAAAGTAGCCGTAACAGGCAACAAAGCGAAAGGTAAAATTTACCACTCGCACACTGGTTACCCAGGTGGCTTAAAATCAATTAGCTTTGAAAAGTTAATCGAAAAAGCTCCTGAGCGTGTTATCCAGTCTGCAGTGAAAGGTATGTTGCCAAAAGGTCCTCTAGGCCGTGCAATGTTCCGTAAACTGAAAGTATTCGCTGGACCTGAGCACACTCATGCGGCTCAGCAACCACAAGTATTAGACATTTAAGTTACGGAATTTGAATAATGGCTGAGAATCAATACTACGGCACTGGCCGTCGCAAAAGCTCTACTGCTCGCGTATTTTTAAAAGCAGGTAGTGGTAACATCACTGTAAACAACCGTACTTTGGACGTTTACTTTGGCCGTGAAACTGCTCGTATGGTAGTTCGTCAACCACTTGAACTAACTGAATTGTTAGAAAAAGTTGACCTACTAGTTACCGTTAAAGGTGGTGGTACAACTGGTCAAGCTGGTGCTATCCGTCACGGTATCACTCGTGCTCTTATGGAATACGACGAAAGTCTACGTCCTGAGTTACGTAAAGCTGGTTTCGTTACCCGTGATGCGCGTAAAGTTGAGCGTAAGAAAGTTGGTCTACGTAAAGCACGTCGTCGTCCGCAATTCTCTAAACGTTAATTGCTATACACATTCGTGTTACAAAAAAGCTCGGCTATGCCGGGCTTTTCTTTATTCTAAAAGGTTAAAAACCTTGATTTCCCTTGTCAATTTGTGTGTTTTTTATTACTATTTTGTTCGCATTTACCTGCAATAATGTAGTAGCAAGTAAACGCTACCAGTAGCAGAAAAACGCTACCTTGTGCAGCATGCCGCAAGGAAAATTACAATAATTGCGCGGATCCTTACCGGAGAGACATTGGATGAGCAACGCTCCTGTCGATGCTGGCCGCCGTCGCTTCCTAACCTGGACAACAGCTGTTGTCGGTGGTGTAGGAGCTACGTTTGCCGCAGTACCTTTTATCAGTTCATGGAATCCGAGTGCCAAAGCTAAAGCAGCTGGAGCACCGGTAGAAGTGGATATTAGCAAAATAGAACCTGGACAATTACTACGTGTTGAATGGCGTGGTAAACCTGTTTGGGTGGTTAACCGTCCTCAATCGGTTCTAGATAACCTAAACACCATTGGTGATAGGTTGCGTGACCCCGATTCCGAGGAGCCTCAACAACCCGATTACACAGTCAATGTACACCGCTCAATCAAACCTGAGTTGTTTGTAGGTGTGGGCTTATGTACTCACCTCGGCTGTTCACCCACCTATTTACCTGGCAGCTTTGCTGAGCAAGTTCAAGGTGTTGAATATGGATTCTTCTGTCCCTGTCATGGTTCGAAGTTTGATATGGCCGGACGAGTATTCCAAAGTGTACCTGCACCACTAAACTTGGTTGTTCCTCCACATCACTATGTTGATGAAACCACCATTTTGGTCGGCTTGGACCAGGGAGAGGCATAAGATGAAGGCACTTATCGGTTGGATCGATGAACGGATCCCGTTGACCAAGACCTACAATAAACATGTGGGCCAATACCCAACACCAAAAAACTTTAACTTTTGGTATATTTTTGGCTTTATTGCCATGGTGGTATTAGTTAACCAAATACTTACAGGTATTTGGCTAACTATGAATTACAACCCATCAGGTGATGGAGCGTTTGCCTCTATTGAATACATCATGCGTGATGTGGAATATGGTTGGCTACTGCGTTACATGCATTCCACCGGGGCGTCAGCCTTCTTTGTGGTGATTTATTTGCACATGTATCGTGGTTTGATTTATGGCTCTTACCAAAAACCTCGTGAACTGATTTGGTTGTTCGGGATGTTAATTTTCTTGGTATTGATGGCCGAAGCATTCATGGGTTACTTGCTTCCTTGGGGACAAATGTCTTATTGGGGCGCACAGGTAATTATTTCACTGTTTGGGGCTATTCCGGTAATTGGTGATGACCTAACCCTGTGGATCCGTGGTGACTATGTTATCTCTGGTGCAACCTTAAACCGCTTCTTCGCTTTGCATGTTATTGCATTGCCCTTGGTGTTGGTTATGTTGGTGTTCTTGCACATTGTAGCGTTGCATGAAGTTGGCTCTAACAACCCGGATGGTATCGAGATTAAAGCTAACAAAGATGAGAATGGTTGGCCGAAGGATGGTATTCCTTTCCACCCTTATTTTACGGTTAAAGATTTAGCCGCCATTGTTGGCTTCTTGTTCTTCTTCTGTTGGGTGATGTTCTTCTTCCCAGAAGGAGGAGGGTTCTTCCTAGAGCCGCCAAACTTTGAAGCAGCTAATCCGCTTAAAACGCCAGAGCATATTGCGCCGGTTTGGTATTTCACACCTTTCTATGCAATTTTGCGTGCGGTACCCGATAAGTTACTGGGTGTAGTGATGATGGGCGCATCTATTGCGGTGTTATTTGTATTACCGTGGTTAGACCGCTGTAAAGTGAAGTCAATTCGCTACCGTAGTGTCATACATAAGCTTAACATCGCTCAGTTTGTTATATGTTTTGTGATTCTAGGGGTGCTAGGTGCCTTACCTTCGACCGACCTATTAACTTGGATCGCACGTATCGCAACTGTTGGTTACTTTGGTTATTTCCTACTACTGTGGATTTACAGTAAAAACGAGAAAACTAAGCCAGTTCCAGAAAGGGTGACCAAATGATGAAAAATATTTTTTTAGCATTCGCGTTGCTGGTTCCTAGCTTGGCGTTTGCCGCTGGTTCGACCGTTCCTTTAGACAAAGCGAACTATGACTTAAGTGATAAAGCTTCGTTACAAAACGGCGCGAAGTTGTTTATGAATTACTGTTTTGGCTGTCATAGTGCTCAATACCAGCGTTATAATCGTGTAGCAGAAGATTTAGGTATTCCAATTAAGTTAATGGAAGAAAACTTGATTTTTACCGGGGTAAAACCAGGTGAATTGATGCAAAATGCCATCCAAGAAAAAGACGCTGCTAAGTGGTTTGGTGCGCCAGCTCCAGATTTAACCTTAGTAGCTCGAGTTCGTGGAGCTGATTGGGTATATACCTATTTACGTTCATTTTATGTTGATGAGACGCGTCCATTTGGGGTGAATAACAAAGTATTCCCAAGTGTTGGTATGCCGCATGTATTGCAAGAGTTGCAAGGTGTGCCAAACGCGGTTTATGAAACAAGAATGATTGATGGTGAAGATCAGCAAATCTACGTTGGCATCCAATCAGATGGCAGCGGTGAGATGAGTGATGATGAGTATGACCACGCTGTTTTAGACCTAGTTAACTTTTTAGTTTACTCTGCTGAACCTATTCAGCTAGAGCGTAAACGTCTTGGTTACTGGGTGCTTGGTTTCTTATTCATTTTCTTCATTATTAGTTATCTATTGAAGAAAGAATACTGGCGCGACGTACATTAAGTCTTGAGCTAGTATTTAATTATCGGCAATAGCATTTATGCTGTTGCCGTTTGTGTATTTATTTTAGATGGTTTTTGGAGGATTCAATGGCTGTAGCTGCCAACAAGCGTTCGGTAATGACGCTATACTCTGGTGCTAACGACTTATATAGTCATCAGGTACGTATCGTTTTGGCTGAGAAAGGCGTCAGCGTAGAAATTAATCAGGTAGATCCGGACAACTTACCGGAAGACTTAATTGATTTGAATCCGTACAGCTCTGTTCCAACCTTAGTTGATCGTGAATTGGTGTTGTACCAATCGCAGATCATCATGGAATACTTAGACGAGCGTTTTCCTCACCCACCGCTAATGCCGGTTTACCCTGTGTCGCGTGGTTCAAGCCGCCTTATGATGCACCGCATCAAAAACGACTGGTACACCTTGGTTGCGCAAATTGAAAAAGGTGAGAACGCCGAGGCTGCACGTAAGCAATTAACAGAAAGTCTGTTAAGCATTGCACCGGTTTTTGCTGAAATGCCTTACTTTATGAGTGAAGAATTCAGCTTAGTAGATTGCTACTTAGCACCACTACTATGGCGTTTGCCAACTTTAGGCATCGAGCTTGAAGGTGCGGGTTCTAAAGAAATCAAATCTTATATGATCCGTGTATTCGATCGTGAATCTTTCCAAGCTTCACTGACCGATGCAGAGCGTGAAATTCGCGATGGGTTTTTAGGTTAATGAGTGAAGAGATGACCCCAAATAGGCCTTATTTGCTTAAGGCTTTTTTTGATTGGTTGTTAGACAACGAGTTGACTCCTCACTTGGTGGTGGATGCTACCCAAGCTAACGTGACCGTGCCCAGCCAATTTGTTAATGATGGACAGATTGTTCTAAACATTGCTCCGTCGGCAATTGCGGCCTTTAATATGGACTTACAGCACGTAAGTTTTAGCGCACGCTTTGGTGGTAAACCGTTTCAGGTTTATGTGCCTATGGCAGCCGTTGTCGCGATTTATGCCCGAGAAAATGGTGCAGGTACCGTGTTTGAGCCAGAAGCTGCTTACGAGCAAGTGGAAGAGCTTGAGAGTCAGCCTGAAGATGTTTCGGTGAAAGAGGATACTCCGAAGAAGCCGACACTCACCATCGTAAAATAAAAAAGCGCCGAAAGGCGCTTTTTTGTATCTACTTTAAATTTGTTAGCTGGCTTCTATCAGCTCAAATACTTTAATCACTTTGGCTACGCCTGTCTCGTGGCGGGCAATATCAATCGCTAAGCGTTCTTCTTCTGCGGTAACAAAACCAATGAGAAACACTTCACTGTCTTCGGTAATGACTTTTATCTTACCTGGTGGAAGCTTACTGTCTTCGTAGATCTTAAACTTGATTTTGGTGGTAATCCAAGAGTCATTGCTACGTACACCTAAAGATACAGGTGCTTTAATGCGTACTTCGTTTAGCACTTGTTGTACACCACTTACATCGCGGACAACTTGAGTGATTTTGTTGAAATATTCTTCATTCGGAGTTTGGCCAATGACCAGTACTCTGCCGTTAAGCGCAACCACCGATAGCTTGCTTTCTCGCCAAATATTCTCTTCTTTGCCCAGTTCACTTAGTGCTTGGAGTTCTATCGTTTGGTCATCAAATTGAGTGCCTATGGTGCGCCTATCTGTTGCTGCACCTGCTGCTACTCCGGCACCCACTACAACTGCTCCAGCACAGGCTTGTAGTAGCCCTGCCAAAACAACAACGGTGATGATACGTAACATCCTTTAATCCTCCTGTTGGGGAAACAACGTACGGTCTACTAAATCACATAAACTGTTTAAGGCCAGTAAGTGTACTTCGTTAATGCGTACGCTCTGTTCACCTGGCACTCTAATTTCAACGTCTTGCTCGCTAAGCAGACCGGCCATTTCACCGCCATCTTTTCCGGTTAGCGCAATAATTGTCATGTCGCGGTTTACTGCCGCTTCCATGGCTTTAATTACGTTGCGACAGTTACCTGAATCGGAGATGGCAACAAGTACATCGCCCTGCTGGCCTAATGCGCGAATTTGCTTGGCAAATACTTCGTCAAAGGAGTAATCATTCGCAATGGCACTTAGCACTGAGCTGTCGGTGCTAAGTGCTAAAGCTGGAAGGCTAGGGCGTTCGGTATCAAAGCGGTTAACCAAGTTAGCTGAAAACTGCTGAGCAAGTGCCGCTCCTGCGCTATTGCCTGCAATGAGCAGTTTGTTACCGTTGAGCAATGCTTGAGCGATGATCACTGTAGCTTTTTCGATCGCATCGGGTAGTGCTTCTGCAGCGGCAATCTTGGTTTGTATGCTTTCTCTAAATATTTCTTTGATTCGTTCTTGCATGTTATTCCCCAAACGCGTTCTGAAACCATTCTAGGTAAGGTGCTTGCTCTTGAATAGCAACAACATCAAAACGCATTGCAGTATCAAATTGGTTCAAATTTTTTTGTTGTAAATAGTGTTGTGCGCTAAGCAGTATACGGTGCATTTTGTGCTGGTCGACCGCTGCAGCCGCTCCGCCATGGCTAAGGCTTTTGCGGTATTTAACTTCCACAAAAACCCAGGTGTCGCCCTGTTTACAAATTAGGTCTATCTCGCCGCGGCGGCAATGATAGTTTTGCTCAATCAGCCGTAAACCCTGCTTGCTTAGATAGCTAGCCGCTTGCTGCTCTGCAGCTTGCCCTTTATTCAATATCTTGGTCTTGAAGCGTGTTAGCTTGGATTTCCAAGGGAACCAGTTGGCCATCTTTATATTGAGTCCACGTGAGTTGTCGTATCACTAAACCTTGTTGGTTAACACTGAGTTTTCCGGTTAAACCATTTAGCTGATAGTCTGAATAGCCGCGCATTTGAGCTAGTTGACTAATTAGCGAGTAGGCATCATAACCCAAAGCGTACAAACGTTTCTGCGAGTCTGAAGAGCTAGGCCAAAGCTGCTGATGGCGAATCGCATTTACCGACTGTTGCTCTAATATCCAAGGCATCTCGCTGATGTAGATGCCGTCTAACTCGTTTTCGCTGGTTTCATCATTTTTGTCGTAGCTGCGCGAGCTGGCATATAAGCGTGGGCTTACTGCAAATGGGCTTACGGTTACATCAATAAACGCCTTAATTAGCTTAGTTTCAGTATTGTTGCCCACCAAATACAGAGAGTTTGCATCGCTTCTAGAGCGTACTTCAGCTTCTAAATCCTGTCCCAAAATCTGCTTGAACTGGCTAATACGCTGCTGGCTCATATCGGTATGTAACAATTTACGTACTGCGCGCTGTAGATCGTTGCGGTTAGCGTAGTAGATAACATCTACAGGAGAGCTAGAAAGGGTTTGCCATTCTTCTGTAAATGACTCAGCCATGCGCTTGCCCAAGCTGCTTTGTGGGGCTAACAGCAGTGGATTTTGCTCTTCACGTTGCGCCATAAACTGAGCGGCTTGTTTGGCTTCATCCTCAGGCGAGAGTGGGAAGAAAAACTGTTGCTCCTGTTCACCAGCTTGCACATCGTTAAGAGCGAACACTGGCTGGGTTGGAGCAAGGTTTAATAAACTGCGTAACTGCGATTTTAATAGCGGCCCAACGATGAAATCGATTTGGTCTTGCTCAAGCTGGGGATAGAGCGTTTCCATTGCTTGGGATTGGGTATCGTAAAACACCAATTCGGTATCACTGGAAAACTCTGTTTGGCTATCTAAGAAGGCAGATACTAAACCGTCTTTTACCGCCAAACCGTTATTTTGGTATTTACCACTTAACGGCAGCAAAACTGCAACTTTTTGTGGCGTATAAGGAGTAATGCTTAGCGCTTTCGCTAGGTCACCAGCTACATAATCTAGCGCTGGGTGAGCTGGATATTCGGTTTTCCAAGTTTGTAGTTTAGCTACCAGTTTCTCCGGTGATTGCTTGGGTTCGTTACTTATCGCAACAATTTCTAACCAGCCGTTGCGTAATTCGTTACCTGGCTGCTGAAAGCTGCGAAGAGTAAACGCGGTAAGCGGTTTAAGCAGTTGCCATATGGTTTGATGGTTTGCTTCTCGGGCTTCTTCTGATAGATAACGGTCTAACTCGATAAAAGCGCCAGAAGCAGCTAAAGGATTATTTTGTTTTTGATAAATGTTGCCGCGGGCTTGGAAATAGGCGTACCAATAGTCATCGGGTAGTTGCCAGGCTGGGTCAAAATCTAATAATGCTAAAGCCGGGGTGTATTGGCCTTGAAGCTCCAAAGCGTAGGCGCTTACTAAGCGCAAGCCTGCCCCACGTTGTACCGTGTTTGCTTGTTTATTTAAGGATGTGGTTACAGCATCACCAGCTTGGAACATGCCTTGTTGGTAGTATGCCTTAGCTGCAAGGAGCTCCCATTCAAAGGTTTGCTCTACTGGCGCAATGCTAGCCTGATCCAAATAAAACTCTGCATTATGTTCAGGCGCAACAGCAATAGAAGGAAGGTCTATAGCAACAATAGGCGGCTTGGTTGGGCCACTACTACAGGCTGCGAGCAAAAGCATAAGGCTTAAACTGAGATAACGTAGCGCTGAGATCAGGTTATGTTTCAAGGTTTATACCACTAGTATTGATTAGTTAGTGCATATATTAAGAGCCAAACGCTAAATAATCTACAATCGAAGTGGTGAAAGATTGAGGCAAGTGAGGCTTTTGATTAAAGTAGAGGCCGTTTTTATCAGAGGTGAGTTTATGTCAGCCATCGGTACTCTTTATATTGTAGCCACTCCTATCGGCAATTTAGCAGATATCACACAGCGTGCTATTCAAGTGCTAAAGGATGTGTCGATGATTGCAGCCGAAGATACGCGCAACACTGGCCGGTTATTGAGTCATTATGAAATTGGTACTCGCTGTGTGGCAGTACACGATCATAACGAGCAACAAAAAATAGCTTGGTTAGAGCAGCAAGTGCTAGATGGGAATGACATTGCGTTAGTCTCCGATGCAGGAACGCCACTGATTAATGATCCCGGCTACCACCTAGTTAATGCGTTTCGCGCTAAAGGCTACCCGGTTGTGCCGTTACCCGGCGCTTGC
The DNA here is from genome assembly GCF_019670105.1 of Agarivorans albus. NCBI lineage: Bacteria > Pseudomonadati > Pseudomonadota > Gammaproteobacteria > Alteromonadales > Alteromonadaceae > Agarivorans > Agarivorans albus. Next base: position 673,074 of record NZ_AP023032.1, read on the forward strand.
GCGGCTATTGCTGCATTGTCGGTAGCGGGTTTGCCTACAGATAGGTTTTTGTACGAAGGATTTTTACCAGCAAAAACCAAAGCACGCCAAGAGCGATTAGACGAACTTCGTCAAGAAACTCGCACAGTAGTGTATTACGAATCGCCTCACCGTATCTTAGATAGCCTCGCCGACATAGTTAGTTGCTTAGGGGAAGGTAGGCAAGTGGTGCTTGCTCGCGAACTAACTAAAACCTTTGAAACCATTAAATCATTGCCCGTTGCAGAGCTGCTTGCTTGGGTTAAAGCCGACCCCAACCAACAAAAAGGGGAGATGGTACTAATTGTGGCCGGTTACCAAAAAGACAGTGAGCTGTTACCGGTAGATGCCTTAGATACGCTTAAGTTATTGCAAACAGAGTTGCCACTAAAGAAGGCCGCAGCACTTACCGCTAAAATTTACGGTTTAAAGAAAAACGCCCTTTATGACTACGGACTAAAGCACGGCGAATAAGCGCTATTCTTGCTGATAATTGTTTGCTATAGTCCGCCACCGGAGTTGGCTAGGCAATCGCTGCTTCGTCGTTGTGCGCTCTTTCGGGAGTGGCAGACGGGCGAAGGGGAGGAAAGTCCGGGCTCTATAGGGTAGGGTGCCAGGTAACGCCTGGGGGGCGCGAGCCCACGACAAGTGCAGCAGAGAGAAGACCGCCGATGGCTCCTTGGAGTACAGGTAAGGCTGAAAGGGTGCGGTAAGAGCGCACCGCGCGTCTGGTAACAGTATGCGGCGAGGTAAACTCCACCCAGAGCAAGGCCAAATAGGCCCCCTTAAGGCGCGACCCGCGTTGGGGGCGGGTAGGCTGCTTGAGCCATTAAGCGATTAATGGCCTAGACGAATGATTGTTCACGACAAAACCCGGCTTATCGGCCAACTCCCTTTTTATTAAAGCCCTGTTGTTTAGCAACAGGGCTTTTTCAATTCAATCACACAATTCGTACTCACTACCTTTTTAATGCCTCCAGTTCGCTATTCCTCAAAATTAATATGACATTAAATTTTAATTATTTTTTGGCCAAAAGTAGCGTGGCCGCTTTGTATATCAAGTCTTTAGGCTTTTCTTTATTTGGGTTGGTGGAATTTTGTTCATTTTCTTGCTCAAGGTCGCTTGCAAAGGGCGAGACTCGTCCTTAAACTTAGTGAATTGTGGGATAAAGTGGATCATAGTGGATCTGTTTGCCCAACAACTGAATTAATTAGGGATAAATGGGGAATTAACACTGATGTTACGCGGCGCTAGCTCAATCAACTTAGACGCGAAGGGACGCATGACTATGCCGACCCGATATCGCGAGTGGTTGATGGAAGAGTGTCACGGTCAATTGGTGTGCACCATTGATATAAATCATCGCTGTTTACTGCTTTACCCTTTAGCTGAATGGGAAGAAATTGAGCGTAAACTCAAACGTTTATCTAGCATGAACCCGGCTGAGCGTCGTTTGCAACGCTTGCTATTGGGTTATGCCGATGATTGCGAGATGGACAAAAATGGTCGTTTGTTAATTCCACCTCCGTTGCGTCAACACGCAAGTTTGGAGAAAAAAATAATGCTGGTTGGCCAGCTCAACAAATTTGAGCTGTGGTCAGAAGAGCAATGGCAGCAACAAATTGCTGCAGATATAGCCCTAGAAGAGGACGTTGATATGTTAACTGATAACCTAAAAGATTTTTCGCTTTAGTATGAGTACTGAATTTGTTCACACCTCGGTACTGTTACAAGAGTGTATCGACGGCCTAGCCATTAAAGAAGATGGCATTTACGTGGATGGCACCTTTGGCAGAGGTGGGCACAGTCGCGCTATTTTACAGCAACTAGGTCCTAAAGGACGTTTGATTGCTATTGACCGTGACCCTCGCGCAATTGAAGCCGCTAAGCAGTTTGCCGACGACCCTCGTTTTCAAATTGTTCATGGCCCTTTTTCTGGCATTGAACAATACATTACAGAGTTGGGTCTAGCGAAAAAAATTGATGGCGTATTGCTGGATTTAGGCGTGTCGTCCCCGCAACTTGATGACGCTGAGCGTGGATTTAGCTTTTTGCGCGATGGCCCTTTAGATATGCGAATGGATACTTCGCAAGGACAAACTGCCGCTCAATGGCTAACTCATGCCGCGGAAGAAGACATTGCCTGGGTGATTAAAACCTTTGGCGAAGAGAAGTTTGGAAAACGAATTGCTCACGGGATTGTGAATGCCCGTGAAGAGACGCCTCTTACTAGCACTTTGCAGCTGGCCAAAATTATTGATGAAGCCTGCCCTGTTAAAGATAAATACAAACACCCAGCGACTCGCAGCTTTCAAGCTATTCGTATTTATATTAACAGCGAGTTAGATGAAATAGACACAGCCTTGCTCGGCGCCATGAATAGTTTAGCGACCGATGGCCGTTTAGCGGTGATTAGTTTTCATTCTTTAGAAGATCGTATGGTGAAGCGCTTTATTAGAAAGCAAGAAAAAGGCCAGCAGTTTCCTAGAGGCTTGCCGCTTACTGAAGAGCAGTTAGCTAGCGGACGTTATCTAAAGAGTATTGGCAGGGCGATAAAACCTAGCGCAGCAGAAATTGAAGTAAACCCGCGCTCACGTAGCTCGGTGTTGCGGGTAGCAAAACGTTTGTAATGGACGAGGTTAGCCGCCAGCCCAATTTATTGCGGGCGATTTTGAAAGATGTGTGGCGTAACAAGCAGCACTTTTTGTTGTTAGTGGCTGCGGTGGTTTCGGCCTTTTGTGTGGTGTGGACAACTCACCACACCAGAATGTTTGTCGAACAACGAGAATCATTAATGATGAGCCGGGATGCACTCAATGTTGAATGGCGACATTTATTAATAGAACAAAATGCGCTGGCTGAACACAGCCGCGTAGAGAGCATAGCTAAAAAGCGTTTAGATATGCACCGACCCAAAATTGAAGAACAAGTGGTAATCACAAACTAATGAATGCTAAGGCAAATAAACAAGGACTGTTCATCCACTGGCGCTTTGTGCTAGTGATGGCAGTGGTTTGCTTAGTGTTTACTGCATTGGTGAGTCGTGCGGCTTATATTCAAGTTATTGCACCGGATAAGCTTATTTATGAAGGTGACTTACGCTCGATTCGCACCAAAACTGGCTATGCAGAACGTGGTGTAATTACTGACCGTTTAGGAAACGAGCTAGCCGTGAGTGTACCAGTGCGCGCTATTTGGGCCGATCCTAAACATGTGGCAGACCAAAATAGTTTAGCAAATCGTGATGCTTGGGCGGCCTTGGCTAAAGTATTAGATACCGACGTAGATAGCTTGCAACAACGAGTTAGCAATCCGAAACGTCGTTTTGTTTATTTACAGCGTCAAGTGAGTGCGGCAGTTGCTGATTATGTTACCAAACTCAAAATTAAAGGGGTTTACTTAAAACCTGAATCCCGTCGTTTTTATCCTACCGGCGAAGTGAGTGCTCACCTTGTTGGCTTCACTAATATCGATGACCACGGCTTAGAAGGTATTGAGCGTAGCTATGACGACTGGCTTACTGGTGAACCGGGTAAGCGTAAAGTACGCAAAGACCGCTTAGGTCGCGTAGTTGAAGATCTGGATGTTATTCATCAAGCCAAACAAGCGCAGAATATTGCTTTAAGTATTGACCAACGGATTCAAGCAATCGCTTATCGTGAGCTCAAAAAAGCCGTCACCGAGACCAAAGCTACGTCTGGCAGTGTGGTCGTGTTAGATATTGAAACTGGTGAAGTATTAGCTATGGCTAATAGCCCGTCTTTTAATCCTAACAATCGTAACGAGTTTCAAAGTTATCGCTATCGTAATCGTGCAATAACCGATAGCTATGAACCGGGCTCTACGGTTAAGCCACTATCGGTTATTGCGGCGCTTGAGCGCGACCATATTCGTTCAAACAGTATGATTAACACCAGCCCTGGTTGGATGCAGATTGGCGGGCGTAGAGTTCGAGATTCGCGTAACTACGGTGAAATTAGTTTAACCAAAGTCATTCAAAAATCGAGCAACGTTGCCACTAGCCAATTAGCCCTAAAAGTGGGCGTAGAGGGGATGCTTGATACATTTTACGATGTGGGTTTTGGTAACGATGCTGGTTTAGGTTTAGTCGGCGAATCGGGCGGTCAAATGCCGCAGCGTCGCCGTTGGTCAGATTTTGAACTAGCTACCTTGTCATTTGGCTATGGCTTAATGGTTACTCCTCTGCAACTCGCCCAAGCTTACGCAACGATGGGAGCTGGTGGAGTATTTCGACCAACATCCATCATTAAGTTACAGCAGCCAGCAACAGGCGAGAGAGTGTTTGAGCAAAACAAAGCACAAGCTGTATTGGAGATGATGGAATCGGTTATTCAAGATGGTGGTACCGGGCAGAAAGCCGCAGTACCTGGTTATCGTGTAGCCGGTAAAACTGGTACCAGCCGTAAAGCGGTTCGTGGTGGCTATGGTGATGATTACGTTGCTATTTTTGCAGGTGTTGCTCCAGTGAGTAACCCTAAACTTGCCATTGCTGTATTTGTTAATGAACCACAAACCGACCGCTATTATGGCGGCGATGTTGCTGCTCCAGTTTTCTCGAAAGTGATGCAAGGCGGATTACAGTATTTAAATGTTGCCCCCGATGACAATACCAGCCAAGTGGTACAGCTAAATGGAGGCAATAATGGTGAAACCTAGTTTGTCTACATTGTTAGCGAAATTTTCGGTAACGGTTGCCCCAGACATCGGCTTTAACCACCTCTCTCTAAATAGCAGAGAGATTGAGCAAGGCGATATATTTGTTGCGGTTAAAGGCCACCAAGTTGATGGTCGTAACTATATTGATTCAGCGATTAGTGCTGGAGCTGTGGCGGTACTTGCTGATGCGGATGATGAAAAATCTCATGGTCAAATAGTATGGCACAAGCAAGTTGCCTGCATTTACTTTTGGCGCTTGAACCAACAGTTATCACAACTGGCGTCAGCGGCCTATTTCCCAGACGGCAATCCGCTTACTTTAGTCGGTGTTACTGGTACCAACGGCAAAAGCACTGTAACCCATTTAATTGCTAACTTGGCAAAGCTAAGTGGCATTCGTGCTGCAGTGATGGGAACATTGGGTAATGGTGAGCCAGGTAAGCTGGTTGCGAGTGAAAACACCACTGCTGACGCGATTACTATTCAGCGCCAGCTTTGTGAAATGAATCAGCAAGGTTATGAACTAGTCGCTATGGAAGTATCGTCGCACGGTTTGGTGCAGCAGCGAGTGGCGAGTGTGCCATTCAAGGTTGCTATATTCACTAACCTTAGCCGAGACCACCTTGATTACCATGGCAGCATGGCTGAGTATGGCCGCGCGAAACAAGCCTTATTTAACTGGCCAAGTTTAGAATGTCGTTTAATCAATGCCGATGATGGTTTTGGCAAGCAGTTGCTACAGCACTATCCAAGTGCTCAATCTTTGTCGCTAGAAGATAGCACTGCTGATTGGCAAATCGCTAACCTGCAGTTCAGCGAGTTAGGGGCAAGCGGTTATTTGTTTAGCCCACAAACAAGGCATGAAAAGCTTACTTTTAAGAGTCCGCTTTTAGGGCGTTTTAATGCTGATAATTTACTAAGTGCTATAGCTTGTTTGCAGTTCTTAGGTCTTCCATTAGAAAGTTTACTTACTCAGTTACCTGCTCTTAGCGCGGTACCTGGTCGAATGGAGTTATTTGCCGGTAAACGTTCGGTGGTGGTTGATTACGCGCATACGCCTGACGCCTTAGAAAAAGCCTTAACAGCCCTGCGCCAGCATTGTAGCGGCGAGCTTATTTGTATTTTTGGTTGCGGCGGCGACAGAGATAAGGGTAAACGGCCTTTAATGGCAGAAATAGCCGAGCGCTTGGCAGACCAAGTTATTGTTACCGACGACAACCCTCGTTTTGAAGATCCTCAAACGATTACCGACGATATATTGCTTGGCTTTAATCAAGCTGAAGCCGTAACCATTATTCACGATCGCTGTGAGGCGATTGCACATGCGCTTACGCACTCTCGTGATAAAGATATTATTTTGGTGGCTGGTAAAGGCCATGAAAGCTATCAAATTATTGGTGCTGAAGTGCGTGACTATGATGAACGCGCAGTCGTTAAGCAGCTAGTGGGGGCTAAAGCATGATTGCCTTAAGCCTTAACGAACTCACACAAGCCTTAGATGCTCAGCTAGTGGGCGATAGTTTAATTATTCAGTCAATTAGTACTGATACTCGCGAGCAGATGTCTCAAGCCTTGTTTATTGCTTTGGTGGGTGAGCGATTTGATGCTCATAACTACGCCCAACAAGCTATTGAGCAAGGCGCAACTGCGCTGCTAGTCGAGCGTGAATTAGCACTTGATGTGCCTCAGTTGTTAGTTAAAGACACCCGTTTAGCGCTCGGACAACTAGCCAGTTATGTAAGAGAGAAGTTGGCGTTAAGTTGCTGCGCCATTACTGGTAGCAATGGTAAAACCACGGTGAAAGAAATGACCACGGCCATTTTGTCACAGGGTTTCGAGGTATTAGCCACCAAAGGCAATTTTAACAACGATATTGGGGTGCCTTTATCGCTGCTTCGCGCGACCGAGATGCATCAGTTGGGTGTATTAGAGTTAGGCGCAAATCATATCGGTGAAATTGCCTACACAGTGAGCTTGGTAAAACCCAAGGTTGCCTTAATCAATAATGTATCTGCTGCGCATATTGAAGGCTTTGGCTCTCAAAACGGCGTGCTGAAAGCTAAATCTGAGTTATTTGGCGAGCTGGGTGCTGAGCAGTTAGCGCTGTGTGAGTACCAATCTAGCTATCAAGAGTACTTAGATGAAGTAGCTCGTCCGGCTAAAATTGGGCATTTTTCTTTAGATAACGTTAATGCCGATTATTATGCCAGCGCTATTGAGTCTCTAGGTTTAAGTGGCAGCCGTTTTGTATTGCACACGCCAAACGGTGAGGCGCTTATCCAAATTAATTTGGCGGGCGAGCACAATGTTAAAAATGCTGTCGCTGCGGCTGCGCTTTCGTTGAATATGGGAGCCAAGCTAGAGCAAGTAAGCCAAGGCTTGGCACAATTAGATAAAGTGCCGGGTCGGGTGAACGTACAATCGTTAAATAACAGCGTCCAGCTAATTGATGATAGCTATAACGCTAACCCGGCGTCATTTAATGCGGCTATCAATATTTTGGCCAATTTTGAAGGTAAGCGCTTCCTTATCGCTGGAGCCATGGGGGAAATGGGACAGCAAACTAAACAGGTGCATAACGACTTAGTTAAACGGGCACTTGACAGTGACATCAGCTTGTATTCTTATGGCGCGTCTTTTGACGAAGTGCTGACCGAAATCGGTCGGTCTTCACTCGGTTTCGACAGCCATGAAGTGCTTTGTGAGCAGCTTATCACAGCCTTAGAAGCGCAACATTCTCCGTGTCTTGTGTTGGTTAAAGGGTCTCGTTCGACCCACATGGAAAAAGTCGTTAAACAGTTACAGCAATATTATAAAAAGGGTTTGGAATGTTAGTTTGGTTAGCGGAATATCTGCAGCAATACTTTAGTGGATTTTCGCTATTTGGGTATTTAACCTTTAGAGCAATTGTCAGCATTTTGACCGCCTTAGTCTTTGGACTATGGATGGGGCCAAAGCTTATTCGTCGCTTACAGTTGTTACAAATTGGTCAAACCGTGCGTAACGATGGGCCAGAATCTCACTTGAGCAAGTCGGGTACTCCCACAATGGGCGGTGTGCTGATTATTGCCTCGGTGTTTTTGTCTACCTTATTATGGGCGCGTTTAGACAACCCCTATGTATGGGTGATGTTATTTGTATTTGGTAGCTATGGCGCAATTGGCTTTGTTGATGACTACCGCAAAGTTATCCGTAAAGACCCTGCGGGCTTAATTGCCCGTTGGAAGTATTTTTGGCAATCAGTTGTTGCGCTAATTGTTGCGGTTTATCTATTCTGGAGTTCTGACTCTGCGGCTCAAACCCAACTGGTGTTGCCGTTTATCAAAGACATTATGCCGCAATTAGGCTGGCTATTTATCCCTCTCACATATTTGGTCATTGTAGGCAGTAGCAACGCCGTTAACCTAACGGACGGCTTAGATGGCCTAGCGATAATGCCAAGCGTGATGGTGGCATCAGCCTTTGCTCTCGTTGCCTACTTAACCGGCCACGTAAACTTTTCAAGCTACTTGTTTATCCCTTATATCCCACAAGCCAGTGAGCTAGTGGTGGTGTGTACCGCCATGGTGGGAGCAGGATTAGCCTTTCTTTGGTTCAATACCTACCCAGCTCAAGTATTTATGGGCGATGTCGGTTCGCTAGCCCTAGGCGCAGCATTGGGCGCTGTAGCTGTATTGGTTCGCCAAGAGTTGTTGCTGGTGATTATGGGCGGCGTATTTGTGATGGAAACGGTTTCGGTAATTCTGCAAGTAGGCTCGTATAAGTTACGTGGACAGCGCATTTTCCGAATGGCGCCGATTCACCACCATTATGAGCTTAAAGGGTGGCCAGAGCCTAGAGTAATCGTGCGCTTTTGGATCATTTCATTAATTTTGGTTTTGATTGGCTTAGCCACCCTTAAGGTGCGTTAGGCGAGCTGTTTAAAGCATAGGAAGAGTAATTACAGTGAGTAAGTTACAGCCACAACTACGCTACGCGGTCGTTGGCCTTGGTGCCAGCGGGCTTAGCTCTGTGCGCTTTTTACTTAAGCACGAAGTGTTGCCCTTAGTTTGTGATACTCGCCAGCAGCCTCCTGGCTTAGCTTCGCTACCCTCTAGTTTGCAAGTGGTGTGTGGCGAGCTGCCCCTTAAGCAATTGCTTGAATGTGACGTGGTGATTGTTAGTCCAGGCATTGCTTTAGCCACGCCAGAGTTACAAAGCCTGGCGAAAGCTGGAGTTCAGCTAATCGGTGACGTTGAGTTATTTTGTCACTATGCCGAAGCCCCCATCGTTGCGATTACTGGCTCAAACGGTAAAAGTACGGTCACTAGTTTGTTGGGCGAGATGGCTAAACACGCCGGGGTTAATGTTGCTGTAGGCGGGAATATTGGGGTGCCTGCCCTAGATTTGCTTTCGCCGCAGGTCGAATTATATGTTCTTGAGTTGTCTAGCTTCCAGTTGGAAACCACCAACAGTCTTCGCGCTAAAGCCGCTACATTGCTAAATGTTAGCGAAGACCACATGGACCGATACCAAGGCATGGGCGACTACATTGCCGCGAAACAAACAGTTTACCAAAATGCTGAATATGCGGTTATCAACTTGGATGACGAATTATCACAGCCGCAAGTCCAGCCCGAACACAGCTTGAGTTTTTCTGTTCATTTAGATGCTGATTATCGCTTAAGTGAAGATCAGCAATATCTAATGCGTGGGCAACAAGCACTATTAGCCACCAATCAGTTGTCGCTGGTTGGCACCCATAATTTTGCCAATATACTTGCTGCATTAGCCTTAGCAGAGGCAGCAGGGCTTAACATTGACGCTTGTTTACAAGCTGCAAAAAATTACCAAGGTTTAGCCCATCGCTGTCAGTTGGTAGCTCGCAAACAAGGTATTGCTTGGATTAACGATTCTAAGGCTACCAACGTTGGCGCTACCTTAGCCGCCTTAAATGGCTTAGCTGGTGGCCAAGGTCAGCTTTGGTTAATTGCTGGTGGAGATGCCAAAGGCGGCGATTTAAGTGAGTTAAAAGCTGCCTTTAGCCACGTTGCCGGCGTTGTTGCCTTTGGTAAAGATAAGCAACGTTTTAAAGATTTAGATCAGCGTATCGAGCTAAAAGAAAATTTGGCAGAGAGTTTTAGTTGGTGCCAGCAACAAGCAAAAGAGGGTGACATAGTTTTGTTGTCTCCAGCCTGCGCCAGCTTGGATATGTATAAGAATTTTGAAGTGCGCGGGCAACACTTCTGCGAACTGGTGGAGGCGCTATGAAAGTAATGTCTAAACCACTTTGGTTCGAGAATACCTTACAGTGGTTAAACCCAGCCGCTAAAGAAAGCCAAGAGCCGCTTTTGTTCGACCGTCATTTATTGTGGTTAGCCTTGTGTCTAATGGTGATGGGGCTAGTGATGGTTGCATCTTCATCTATTCCAGAAGGCATCGCGATTAACGACGATCCATTCCGTTTTGCTAAACGGCACGGTATTTATTTGTTGTTATGTTTAGCCGCTATGGCTTTTGTGGTGCAAATCCCGCTGGCATGGTGGCAATCTCATAATGCCAAATTACTGCTATTGTCTGGTGTTGCATTGGTATTGGTATTGCTGATTGGCCGTAATATTAACGGTAGTAGTCGCTGGATTGGCTTAGGGCCTATTAATGTACAGCCTGCCGAGTTTGCCAAACTTGCATTGTTCACATATTTAGCCGGTTATCTAGTGCGTCGCCATGAGCAGGTACGTGAGAACTTAAAAGGCTTTTTAAAGCCACTTATCGTCTTTTTCTTCTTGGCGGTATTGCTGCTGGCTCAACCCGATTTGGGCAGTGTGGTAGTTATGTTTGTAACCACTGTAGGCATGCTGTTTTTAGCTGGCGCCAAGCTTATTCAGTTCTTTGGTTTGATTTTTACCGGTGTGGTAGCGGTGGTGACTTTGGTTATCGCAGAACCTTACCGGATGCGCCGTGTTTCTTCATTTCTAGACCCTTGGCAAGATCCTTTTGGTAGTGGCTATCAGTTAACTCAATCTCTAATGGCTTTTGGTCGAGGCGACTGGCTAGGCGAAGGTTTGGGGAACTCTATTCAGAAGCTTGAATACTTGCCAGAAGCGCATACCGATTTTGTGGTTGCTGTATTAGCCGAAGAACTCGGATTTATAGGTGTCTGTGCGGTTTTGTTGCTACTTATTTTGTTGGTAAGCCGCGCCATGAAAATTGGTAAGCAGGCTTTACTGGCAGAGCAAGCGTTTGCCGGTTACTTAGCTTGCGGTATTGGTATCTGGTTTAGTTTTCAAACCATGGTAAATGTTGGCGCTGCTTCAGGCTTGGTGCCAACTAAAGGGTTAACCTTACCGTTGATTTCTTATGGTGGCTCCAGCTTATTGGCGATGTCGATAGCAGTCGCTATCTTACTGCGAATTGATCATGAACTTCGATTGGCTAACTGTCAGGCCTATAAGAGAGATGCTCATGGTTAATGCTAAGCAAAACAAACTATTAGTAATGGCAGGTGGCACTGGAGGTCATGTATTCCCGGGCTTAGCTGTCGCCGATAAATTGGCGGCGCAGGGCTGGGATGTGTCGTGGTTAGGAACAGCCGAGCGTATGGAAGCTCAATTGGTGCCTAAACATGGTTACCCTATCGACTTTATTAGCATTAAAGGGGTTCGTGGCAATGGCTTGCTGCGCAAACTGGCGGCGCCGTTTAAATTGCTTAACGCGGTTCGTCAGGCACGAGCAGTCATTAAGCGATATCAACCCGATGTTGTATTAGGTATGGGCGGCTTTGCCAGTGGCCCAGGTGGTATAGCGGCCTGGCTGCTAGGAAAACCATTGGTTTTGCATGAGCAAAACGCGGCTGCTGGTGTAACCAACAAAATGCTGAGTAAAATTGCCAGCAAAGTACTAATGGCGTTTCCGGGAGCCTTAGATAAAGCCGAAGTGGTTGGCAACCCAGTGCGTGAGTCGGTATTAGCTTTAGACGAAAAGAGTGAAAGTGATTCAGCTAGTTTTAACTTGTTAGTTATTGGCGGCAGTTTAGGGGCACAGGTGTTTAACGAGCAGTTAGCCGAGGGCATAAAACAAAGCCAACTTGATTTAAAAATCTGGCACCAAGCGGGTAAAAACAAACATAGCAGCGCAGTGGATGCTTACCGTCAGCAAGAACTTGATAAAAATTTGAGCGAAGCACCTAAAATTGTCGAATTTATTGATGACATGGCAGCAGCCTATCAATGGTCAGATGTGATACTCTGTCGCGCTGGCGCGCTAACGGTGTCAGAGGTGGCTGCAGCGGGGATCCCGGCTATTTTTGTTCCGCTGCCTTATGCCGTTGATGATCATCAAACCAAAAACGCGCAGTTTTTGGTTAAAGCTGATGCCGCACGTTTGTTAAAACAAACGGAATTTACGCCGCAAAATATTGCTGCAGTACTGAATGAATTTGCTGATCCTGCATTGCGTTTGTCTTGTGCTCGCAATGCACGAAAGCAGGCAATCACCGATGCCACTGACAAAGTAGCAGCGGTGTGCCAAGCGTTAATTAAAGAGTAGTTAGATGAGTAAAGTTGAGTTAGCCAAATTACGAACCATGATTCCAGAAATGCGCAAAGTGAAGCGAATTCACTTCGTGGGAATTGGTGGTGCCGGCATGGGCGGTATCGCCGAGGTATTGGCTAATGAGGGCTATCAAATCTCAGGTTCAGACCAAGCCGAAAGTGCCATGACAGAGCGCTTGCAAGGCGTTGGCGCCGAGGTGTTCTTCGAGCACAGTGAAAGCAATATCGAGGGTGCTAATGTAGTGGTGGTATCAACTGCTATTAAAGAAGATAACCCCGAGGTACAAGCCGCCAGAGCTGCGCGTATTCCAGTGGTTCGTCGTGCAGAAATGCTAGCTGAATTGATGCGTTATCGTCACGGCGTTGCTGTAGCCGGTACCCACGGTAAAACCACAACAACCAGCTTAATTGCCAGCATCTATGGGCAAGCAGAGTTAGACCCTACTTTTGTTATTGGTGGTCTGTTAAATAGCGCAGGTACCAACGCACGTTTAGGCAATAGCCGTTACCTAATTGCAGAAGCCGATGAAAGTGATGCATCTTTTTTGCATTTGCAGCCAATGGTTGCAGTGGTCACTAATGTAGAGCCCGACCATATGGAAACCTATGGCGGTGACGAAGCTCAGCTCCATGCAACGTTTATCGACTTCTTACATAACTTGCCATTTTACGGAGTGGCGGTGATGTGTATTGACGACCCAGGTGTACAGGCTTTACTGCCACAAATTGGTCGTCAGATTATTACCTATGGCTTCTCAGAAGAAGCTGATGTTCGTATTACTCACTTTGCTCAGCAAGGTGATCGCTGCTCATTCACGGTAAACCGCAAAGATTGTGAGCAACTTGATATATCGTTGAATATGCCAGGTGAGCACAATGCCCTAAATGCGGCGGCAGCCATTGCTGTAGCCAGCGAAGACGGCATTGAAGATGCTGCAATTGTAGAAGCCTTAAATCGTTTTGCCGGCATTGGTCGTCGTTTTCAACAATACGGCGAGTTTGCGACAGGTAATGGCTCAGCCTTGCTAGTGGATGACTACGGGCATCACCCAACAGAAGTTCTGGCAACGGTTAAGGCTGCACGTGCCGCTTGGCCTGAGCGTCGTTTAGTGATGGCATTTCAACCGCACCGCTATTCACGTACTCGCGACTTATATGAAGATTTCGTGGATGTATTAGCGCAAGTAGATAGCTTGCTGCTGCTTGAGGTGTATTCGGCTGGTGAAGAAGTCATTGCCGGTGCTGATAGTCGGGCATTGTGTCGAAGTCTGCGCCAGCGAGGTTTGGAGCCCATCTACGTAAAACAGCCGAGTGAACTAAATGGCTTATTGGCTGATGTAATTGAAGATGGCGATGTGGTGTTAACCCAAGGCGCGGGCAACATTGGCGTTTTAGCGCGTCAGTTGGGCGAGTTACAGTTAAACATTAGCAAGCTTAAAGGTAGTGAAAGTTAATGGCGAGTTTACGAATGAATCGAGTAGCAGTGCTGTATGGCGGCGATTCAGCTGAGCGTGAAGTGTCTTTAAAATCGGGTAGCGCAGTGCTGGCGGGTTTACTTCGTGCTGGTATTAATGCGGAAGGCGTAGATACCAAAGGTTTTGATTTAAATTTGCTTAAGCAAAAAAAATACAGTCATGTATTTATTGCCTTGCATGGTAGAGGTGGCGAAGACGGAACCTTACAAGGTGCACTTGAGTATTTAGGTTTACCGTATACCGGTAGTCGAGTGCTTGGTTCGGCTTTAGCAATGGACAAAATTCGCTGTAAGCAAATTTGGCAGAATATTGGCTTGCCAACAGCGGCATACGCGATTGTTGAACGAGACAATTACAAGCCAGACGAAGCAGCGAGCATTTTAGCCAAGTTATCTGGCGAGGTTATTGTAAAGCCGGCGCTAGAAGGTTCTAGCATTGGCATGGCTAAAGCCAACAGTGTTGAAGAGTTACAAGAAGCGATTGAAAATGCCTTTGAATACGACTCTAGAGTATTGATTGAACAGTGGATTACTGGCGCAGAATACACGGTGTCAATTGTTGGTGGTACGGTAATGCCTTCAATTAGAATGCAAACGCCACATAGTTTTTATGATTACAGCGCTAAGTACCAAAGCAGTTCTACCGAATATTTCTGCCCTAGTGGTTTAACTGAGGCGCAAGAGTCACAGTTAGCCGATATTGCCTTAAAGGCATTTAAATCTGTGGATTGTGAAGGTTGGGGGCGCGTTGATTTTATGGCCGACCAACAAGGCAATTGGTATTTGTTGGAAGTGAATACCTCACCGGGTATGACTGAAAAAAGTTTAGTGCCTATGGCTGCAAAGCAGCATGGTTTAAGTTTTGACCAGCTTGTCGTCAGTATTTTGGATTTGGCGCACTAGTCATGACGCTAAGTGACCAGCAAAAGCAGCGAGCAAGCTTCTGGGCTGGAGTGGTATTTTTTTGTGTTGTGTTGTTGGGTTTGGCTTACTCAGTGCACTCGGTGTACAGCAGTGTAAGTGATAAGCAATTGAGTCCAATGACTCGGTTGTTGGTATCGGGTAAACGTGATTACGTGCTCGATCAAGAACTGCAGCAAAGCTTAGCGGCTTTGCCAGAAGCGGGTAATTTTTTTAGCCTTGATGTTTCTGAGGTAAAGCTTGCTTTAGAGCAGTTGCCTTGGGTTAAGCAGGTAACCGTTCGTAAGCAATGGCCAGATAAACTGTCGATTGCTTTACAAGAACAAGAGGTAGTGGCGCGATGGAATAATGCCGCTTTGCTTAATCAGCAAGGGCAGATTTTTGAAGCGCCGCAACAGCGAGTGACCAAAGCATTGGCTTCACTAAGTGGACCCGATGAACAGGCAGAAGCTGTGCTAGCGACTTTTCGCCAGCTGCAGCAAGTATTGCACGCTCGCCAGTTAAGCATTGTTAGTTTGGCGCTAAACGAGCGCCATGCATGGCAAGTAGAATTAGCCAGCGGAATTGTTTTAAAGCTGGGCAAAGAAGATAAGTTAAATCGCATAGAGCGTTTTGTATCGGTATATCCGAGATTAAAACCGAATGCGGTGGATTATATAGATTTACGCTATGACACTGGATTTTCAGTGGGATGGAAGAAACAGGAAGGTTTGGCAATAGATGACCAAAGTAACGGATAGAAAACTGATCGTTGGCCTCGATATTGGTAGTGCCAAAATCACCGCCTTAATTGGCGAGATTTTGCCTAGCAACGAGATGAGCATTATCGGTGTAGGTAGTCATCCGGCTAAAGGTATGGATAAAGGTGGTGTAAATGACCTTGATTCTGTAGTGAAGACCGTTCAGCGCGCGCTGCAAGAAGCGGAATTGATGGCTGATTGCAAAATTAGTTCTGTTTACTTAGGTGTTTCTGGTCGTCATATTCGTTGTTTGAACGAAAAGGGCATGGTGCCAATTAGCGACGAAGAAGTCACTCAAGATGATGTAGATAACGCGATTCATACGGCTAAGTCAGTAAAATTGCCAGATGAGCACCGTATTCTACATGTATTGCCACAAGAGTTTGCCATCGACTTCCAAGAAGGAATTAAAAATCCGATTGGTTTGTCTGGTGTTCGTATGGAAGCAAAAGTGCATTTAATTGCTTGCCATAACGACATGGTTAAAAACATTGTTAAGTGTGTAGAACGCTGTGACTTGAAAGTTGATCAGTTGATATTTTCAGCCTTGGCTTCTAGTTATGCGGTGTTAACCGAAGATGAAAAAGAATTGGGTGTGTGTGTGGTTGATATTGGCTCAGGGACCATGGATATCGCAGTTTACACCAGTGGCGCGCTGCGCCACACCTCGGTAGTACCGTTTGCAGGAACCTCGGTTACTCGTGACATTGCTACTGTGTTTGGCACACCACTTAACGACGCCGAGGCGGTAAAAGTGCGCTATGGCTGCGCCTTAGGCAGCATGGTAAGCCGAGACGATACCATTGAAGTGCCAAGTGTGGGTGGAAGGCCGTCACGCAGTTTGCAACGACAAACCTTGGCAGAAGTTATCGAGCCACGATATAGCGAACTGTTTGGCATGATTAAAGCCAAGCTCGATGAGCTTACCGAAGACTTGCAAGCGCAGGGGACTAAGTTGCAGCTTGGTGCCGGCGTAGTGTTGACTGGCGGCGCGGCTCAAATAGAAGGCGTGGTTGAATGCGCCGAAAAGATTTTACAGTGTCAGGTTAGGGTTGGCTCTGCCAACAATGTGGCTGGCCTGACAGAATACGTACAAGCGCCAACTTACTCAACAGCAGTAGGTTTGTTGCATTACGGAATGGAAAACCAAAGTGAAAAACCAATTGAAGTAAAGAACATTAGCAGTGTTAGCAATATCGCCAAGCGATTGCACAGTTGGTTTAAGGGTGAATTTTAGTTTTTGCTAAATAGCGAAAATCAAGCGGAGAGAGAACTATGTTTGAGATTATGGATAGTCATACCGATGAAGCGGTAATTAAAGTTGTAGGTGTGGGCGGTGGCGGCGGTAACGCTGTTGAGCACATGGTTGCACAATCAATTGAAGGTGTAGAGTTTATTACCATTAATACCGATGCTCAGGCATTGCGTAATTCTGGTGCAGACAACACCCTGCAAATTGGTGGTGCTATCACTAAAGGATTAGGCGCTGGCGCTAACCCTGAAGTAGGGCGTGAAGCTGCAATGGAAGATCGCGATGCGATTATGAGCCAGCTGCAAGGTGCCGATATGGTATTTATCGCAGCCGGCATGGGCGGTGGTACTGGTACTGGTGCTGCACCAGTAGTTGCAGAAGTAGCAAAAGAATTGGGTGTTCTTACTGTTGCTGTTGTAACTAAACCTTTTGGCTTTGAAGGTAAAAAACGTACTAGCTATGCTCAGCAAGGTATTGAGCAGCTTAGTAAAAACGTTGATTCCTTGATTACAATTCCGAACGACAAACTGTTAAAGGTATTGGGCCGAGGTGTATCTTTACTGGATGCATTTAAAGCAGCAAATAACGTATTGCTTGGTGCTGTACAAGGTATTGCAGAGCTAATCACACGCCCAGGTTTAATCAACGTGGATTTCGCCGATGTTCGTACGGTAATGCGTGAAATGGGTACTGCAATGATGGGTACCGGGATCGCATCTGGTGAAGATCGTGCTGAAGAAGCAGCTGAGCTAGCTATCTCTAGCCCATTACTAGAAGACGTTGATTTAGCTGGCGCTCGCGGTATCTTAGTTAATATCACTGCTGGCTTTGATATGAGCATCGAAGAGTTCGAAACTGTAGGTAATGCGGTTAAAGGTTTTGCCTCTGAGAATGCAACGGTAGTAGTTGGTGCGGTAATCGACCCAGAAATGAGTGATGAATTGCGTGTAACGGTAGTTGCTACTGGTATTGGCGCAGAGCGTCGCCCAGATATTTCTATCGTTAAACCTCAGCAACAAGCAGTAAATGCTGAGCCAGTTGCTCGCACTACGCCTATGGATTCAGCGCCAATGGTTGAAGAGCCTGCAGCAGTTGTGAACGCTGAGCCGCGTAATACCGCAGGGGATGGTGACTATTTAGACATCCCAGCATTTTTGCGTCGCCAAGCAGATTAATCTGTTAGGAAATGGTGAAGTTTTAGACAAAAGTTTGTGATGTGTCTCAAACTTATGTTAAGATGTCCGACCATTCTAGTTTATTGGTCGTAAAGCAGAGGAATTTTTATGCTTAAACAACGGACTCTTGAAAAGTCAGTACAAGCGACAGGGATCGGTTTGCATTCCGGGCACAAGGTCACCATGGTCTTACGTCCTGCTCCTGCAAATACAGGCATCCTGTTTAACCGTACCGATCTTGATCCGGTTGTAACGATCCCTGCAAAAGCAGAGTTAGTGCGTGACACTATGTTATGTACATGCCTTATCGATGATGCGGGTAACCGTATTTCAACGGTAGAGCACTTAATGGCTGCAGTTGCTGCGTTAGGCTTGGATAACTTGATTATTGACGTTGATGCTCCTGAGCTTCCGGTTATGGATGGCAGCTCAAGCCCGTTTGTATTCTTATTACAATCTGCGGGTATCGAAGAGCAGGCAGCGGCTAAGAAATTTATTCGCATTAAACAGCCTATTCGTGTTGAACACGAAGATAAATGGGCTGAGTTATTGCCGGGTAATGACGGTTTTACTATCGATTTCTCAATCGATTTTGACCACCCAGCAATGGAAGGTCGTAATCAATCGATTTCGATGAACTTCTCAGCTGATAGCTTTGTTAAAGATATTAGCCGCGCGCGTACTTTTGGTTTCATGCGTGACATCGAGTATTTGCAATCGAAGAACCTAGCCTTAGGCGGTAGTTTAGAAAATGCAGTAGTGTTAGATGAATATCGAATTCTTAATGAAGATGGCCTTCGTTATGATGATGAATTTGTTAAACACAAGTTGTTAGACGCTGTGGGTGATTTGTACATGGCAGGACTACCCATCCTAGGTCATTTACGCGCTCATAAATCTGGCCACGCACTAAACAATAACCTAGTGCGTGCAATGCTTGAGCAACAACATGCTTGGGAAATTGTTACTTTCGAAGACAAAGCCGAAGCACCAGCTGCATACCGACAACCGGTATTCAGTTTCTAAATAACAATATTGTCGGCGCTGACTAACTCTCTCCGCTCAGCGCCGCTAATTTTTCTAGCTTTTCCCTCAGTTCATCCGGTACGTGTTTCGCTAATTCTGTGATATGTTTGGCTGCTTGGGTGCTTAGCTGGCGTTTTCCAGTGCTTTTTTCCTCAGCTTCTGGTTTAATGTTTTTCAATTCGGGATTTATTTTAAGTTCCAAACTGACAACCCCTGGTATGGCTTTTCGCAACTCACTTAACAGATCGAATCGAAACTGTTTTAAGCGGGTTAACCAAGCCGAACTAGGAGCCTCGATAATAGCGACTCCTTGACGCATATTAACGATACGGCATTGCTGTAGTTTGTAGCGTGCCAAAATTTCACCACCCAGTTGCTGTAACTGAACGCGTTGCTGCAGTGGTTGTTCGATTTTTGCAAACTGTTTCTGATGAAATAGACGCTCTATCGAAATGGGTTGGTGCTGTCGTTTGGACATAAGTTTAATAGTTAGGTATGAAATTAACTTTAGTATACGCCCATAAGGGCGAGACAAGAACTGTTCGTTTAAATCCGCTACGTTTAGCGTGGTTTGCGTTTTTGTTGGTATCACTTATTTGCAGTATTGCCTTATGGGGTGTACAGCAATATCAAAATTTAGCTAAGCAGCAAACTCAGTTGTTATCGCAGCTGGATAGTTTGAAAGCAGAGCCAAAGCTTGAGCAGTTCGAGCAGCAACTGCGTCACCGTTATAGTCAATTGGCGGTTAAAGTGGGCCAAATGCAAGTTGAGATGACTCGCCTTAATGCATTGGGCGCGCGTTTGATTGAAGATACCGAGTTCGCTGCTGAGTTTGATTTTGAGTCAATGCCTCCGATGGGCGGCCCGATGTTAGACATTCAAGATACCAGCCATCAACCAAACAACCTGTTTTTAGACTTATCTTTGCTCGAGCAGCAAGTCGAGGCTAAGAAAAAATCACTTAATTTGCTTGAATCTTGGCAACAAAGTCACCATCTAGTAAATAGTAGTTATATATCAGGTTGGCCAGCGAAAGGGCCGGGCATTTGGATTTCTTCGCCATTTGGTACCCGCATAGATCCTTTTACCAAACGTAAAGCACGCCATAAAGGTGTAGATATCGCGGGCAAAGAGGGGACTAAAATCCGCTCTGTAGGAGCCGGCGTAGTGGTTTGGGCCGGAAGTCGCTTTGGTTACGGTAACTTAGTTGAAATTGAGCATGGTAACGGGATGGTAACACGTTACGCGCATGCTAAAGCTGTATTAGTAAAAGAGGGTGATGTAGTAAGTAAAGGGGATGAGATTGCCTTAATGGGCAGCACTGGGCGTTCAACCGGGTCTCACGTACATTTTGAAGTGCTTAAAAATGGTCGTCCACTAAATCCCAGTAAGTTTATTTACCGCAAAGCCAGTGCCTAGAAAATTGGATTTCGTCTTAGCAAAAGTAGTTTTTCATGATTAGTAAATTAGTAACAAAAATCGTTGGTACTCGAAATGACCGTACCATCAAAAAAATGCGCAAAGTAGTGAATACTATTAATGCGCTAGAGCCTGAATACGAAAAGTTGTCTGCTGAAGAAATTAAAGCTAAGGCGGGCGAATTTAGGGAGCGCTTGGAAAAAGGCGAAACGCTTGAAGCGATTCTTCCAGAAGCTTTTGCTGTGGTGCGCGAAGCATCAAAGCGAGTATTTGAAATGCGCCATTTTGATGTGCAAATGTTGGGCGGCATGGTGCTCAATGACAACAAAATTGCTGAAATGCGCACCGGTGAAGGTAAAACGCTTACCGCTACATTGCCTGCTTACCTAAACGGTGTAACTGGTAAAGGCGTTCACGTGATTACCGTGAATGACTACCTTGCACAGCGTGATGCTGATTGGAACCGTCCTTTATTTGAATACTTAGGTTTAAGTGTTGCAGTAAATATTTCTGGTATGGATCATGAGGCAAAAAATGCCGCTTATGCAGCCGACATTACTTATGGCACAAATAACGAGTTTGGCTTCGATTACTTACGCGACAACATGGCGTTTGCGCCAGAGCAACGCGTACAGCGCCCGCTAAATTACGCAGTAGTGGATGAAGTGGATTCGATTTTAATTGATGAAGCGCGAACTCCTCTAATTATTTCTGGTCCTGCAGAAGATAGCTCTGAGCTTTATAAACAGATTAACGATGTTATTCCGCTGTTGGTTCGCCAAGAGGAAGAGGACACCGAAGAGCAGATAGGTGATGGTCACTTCACCCTAGATGAGAAAAACAAACAGGTTCATTTAACAGAAAACGGTCAGATTTTTGTTGAAGAAACCTTGCAACAGCGCGGTATGTTGGAAGAAGGTGATTCACTTTATAACGCTGCTAACATTAGCTTGCTGCATCACGTTAATGCAGGATTGCGAGCGCATACTTTGTTCGAGCGCAATGTTGATTACATTGTTAGTGAAACCAATGAGATTGTTATCGTTGATGAGCACACCGGCCGTACTATGCCAGGGCGTCGTTGGTCTGAAGGCTTACACCAAGCTGTAGAAGCTAAAGAAGGTGTGCCAATTCAAAACGAAAACCAAACGCTGGCGTCTATTACCTTCCAGAACTACTTCCGCTTATACGACAAGCTTTCAGGCATGACTGGTACTGCGGATACCGAAGCTTTTGAATTCCAATCAATTTATGGTTTAGACACAGTAGTTGTTCCAACTAACAAGCCAATGGTACGTGATGACCAAGGCGATTTGGTTTACCTGACTGCGGAAGAAAAATACCAAGCGATTATTAACGATATTCGCGAGTGTGTGAAAGCAGAGCGTCCAGTGCTAGTGGGTACTGTGTCGATTGAAAACTCAGAGCTGCTATCCAACATTCTAAAGAAAGAGAAAATTAAGCATAACGTGCTTAATGCTAAGTTCCACGAAA
This sequence comes from Agarivorans albus, assembly GCF_019670105.1. NCBI lineage: Bacteria > Pseudomonadati > Pseudomonadota > Gammaproteobacteria > Alteromonadales > Alteromonadaceae > Agarivorans > Agarivorans albus. The sequence goes on from NZ_AP023032.1 coordinate 694,803, forward strand.
AGGAAGCCGACATTGTTGCAGAAGCCGGCGTAGCTGGCGCAGTGACCATTGCAACCAACATGGCGGGACGTGGTACCGATATTGTGTTGGGTGGTAACTTACAGGTTGAAATTAATGCTCTAGGCGAAAACCCAACAGAGCAGCAATTAGCTGAAGTTAAGCAAAAATGGCAACAGCGCCACGATGCAGTATTAGCAGCAGGTGGTTTGCATATTATTGGTACCGAGCGTCATGAATCACGCCGTATCGATAATCAGCTACGTGGTCGTGCTGGTCGTCAAGGTGATGCCGGTTCAACGCGCTTCTATTTATCTATGGAAGACAGCTTAATGCGCATCTTCGCGTCTGATCGTGTTACTGGCATGATGAAGAAGCTAGGCATGGAAGAAGGCGAAGCTATCGAGCACCCATGGGTAACTCGTGCCATCGAGAATGCACAGCGTAAGGTTGAGGGCCGTAACTTCGACGTGCGTAAGTCATTACTTGAGTTTGATGACGTGGCGAATGACCAACGTAAAGTGGTCTACGAGCAGCGTAATGACTTAATGGATAGCGATAGTATTTCAGAAACCATTGAAGTGATTCGTGAAGATGTTTATTCGTCGGTTATTGATGAGTATATTCCACCACAATCGCTTGAAGAAATGTGGCAAGTTAGCGAGCTAGAGCAGCGCTTGAAGAGTGATTTTGGTTTAAATCTTCCTATTCAGCAGTGGTTGGATGAAGATGACAAATTACACGAAGACAAGCTTCGCGAAAAAATTATCGAAGCTGCTGTCGCTGACTACCAAGAAAAAATTGATAAAGTTGGTGCAGATGCGATTAAACAGTTTGAAAAATCGGTGATGTTGCAAACCTTAGATCAACTTTGGAAAGAGCACCTAGCGGCGATGGACCATCTACGTCAAGGTATTCACTTACGCGGTTACGCTCAGAAGAACCCTAAGCAAGAATACAAGCGTGAGTCTTACGAGTTGTTTACCCAAATGCTAGAGGCGCTAAAACTTGACGTAGTGAGCATTTTGAGCCGTGTGCAAGTGCAAGCGCCTGAAGAAGTTGAGGCAATGGAAGCAAAACGTCGTGAAGCCGAGCAGCGCGCGATGCAATTCCGCCAGCAACAAGCAGCCCAGCAAGCTGATGAGCAAGCAAGCGAAGCGGGTAAGACCGTTATTCGTGAAGGGCAAAAAGTAGGGCGAAACGATCCTTGTCCTTGTGGCTCAGGTAAAAAGTACAAACAATGTCATGGTAAACTTTCTTAAGGCTTAGTTTGGCAACAAAAAAGGAGAGCTTAGGCTCTCCTTTTTTATCAACTCAAGGAGTACTCAGTGAAGGTTGTAAATGTAGCTGTCGGTGTAATTGTTAAAGGCGAAGAGATCTTACTTAGCCTACGTAACCCGCAACAGCATCAAGGCGGAAAATGGGAATTCCCCGGCGGTAAAGTTGAGGCTGGAGAGTCAACAGTGGAAGCTTTAGCGAGAGAATTGCGAGAGGAGCTGCGGATTAACATTGATACAACTAGCTGTAAGCCTCTTATTCGCGTTGAGCACGACTATGGCGATAAAAAGGTATGTTTAGATGTTTATACACTTACTCGCTTTGAGGGTGAGCCTCAGGGTGCTGAACAACAAGAGATTCGTTGGGTAAGCAGAACCAAGCTAGCTAACTTGGCATTTCCAGATGCAAATGAGCCTATTCTGGCGCAAATTCTTAAACCCGACTTTCTAGCCTAAGTTTAAAATTCCCAGCTGTCGGGCTTGTCTTCATCTTCTTGCAGGTTTTGCCCGGCTATGTATTTTTCTTCGTTGGCCCATTCGCCAAGATCGATCAGTTTGCAGCGTTCACTACAAAAGGGTCTAAATTCACTAGTTGGCTGCCAAACGACTTTAGCGCTGCAGGTCGGACATTTTACGGTGGCTTGATTTTTAGTTTTCATTAAGCAATTTTACAACAATAGAGTCGGCAAGGAATGTCTTCAATTTCTTGGTTTAAAGCACTGATGAATTTGATGGCGAAGCGGTGCTTGTGGCCACTCACCGTTGGGTAACATTGATATTCGGTATCTACTTCAATTCGTAACAAGCCACAATCGGCAGCCACACCTTGATAAAACCCTTTGTGAGCCATCACTTCAATATCACTGTGCTGTTCTCTAAGCAGTTTAAGTAAATGACTAATTGCTTCTGCGACTAACTGGAAAGGGCCTAACCATTGCTGTACTTGCTGATAAATCTGCGCTTGAGGCTGATTCAGCCATAAATGCAAATAGGGGAGATCGAAGCTACTGTTGCCACCGGGTAAACACAAGCGCTGGCGAATGCTGGCTAATAGACGGTCGTTTTTTAAGTGGTCGGATACCCGCGCATGCTTAGAAATAGCTGCAATTAACGTTTTAACTTGTAATAGCAACTCTTCAATCTTACTGGTATCCACATTAGGCATAGAAGCCCAATGGTCGAGTTTCTCTGCTTGTTTGGCTAAATCTTTGAGAAGATCTGCCCGCCATTCACAACGTTCCAATACCTCAGATACTTCAAACAGTACCCGAAAGAATTGTTGTTGCTGTAAGGGATGTTGCAGTGCCTTAGATAGCATTAATTGTTCGAACAATTGCTCTAAGCGTAAGTAATTACGTACTTTTTCGTTTAAAGGGTGCTCAAAGATCAATGCGGTCATAGCGGCTCAAATTCACAGCTTTTTAGGAAGTATCCAAACTAGTGTAACCATTGAGCAATCAACTGTCATGGCTTTTGGCTATATCCATGTAGAATTGGTGTAAATCAGCCACCTTCCGTTTAAGGTTAGTTAGGTCACTGTTATTTTCGATAACATCGTCTGCAGCTTGTAGTTTTAGCTCTCGACTCATTTGTGCGTCAACAATTTGTTGCGCTTGATGCAGTTCGACTGCATCACGTGCCATAGTTCGGCTGAGTTGAATATCTACCGGCGTATCTACAACTAAAACGCGATCGACTAGCTGATTCAGCTTGTTTTCTAACAAAAGCGGCGCAACCAGTATCTTGTATGCGCCCTTAGCTTGTTCAAGTTGGCGCAGCATCTCTTGTCGGATTAAGGGATGTAATAGCTCATTTAGCCATTCTTTCTGGTGTTGCTGCGCAAAGACAATCTCACGCAGTTTACTGCGGTTTAATGAGCCGTCAGCGAGCAAAATTGATTGACCGAAGTGCTGCGATATTTTGCTTAAGGCTGGTTGACTCGGCTCGACCACCTGGCGAGCAACAATGTCAGCGTCTACAACCTTAATTCCAATCTCTTCGAATAGTTTTGATACTTGGCTTTTACCGCTAGCAATACCGCCTGTTAAGCCGATTATCACGATGCAAAACCTAGGTATGAGAAATACCAAGCATGAATCGCTTCACCAAAAAACAAGTAGCAAGCACCACCTAAAGCTAGGTACGGTCCAAAAGGAATGGCTTGTCCTTGTTGGTTTTTTCCAAACACTATCAGGCTAATGCCTATAAGCGCACCAGCAAAAGATGAAAGCAAAATTGTTAATGGAAGGGCTTGCCAGCCAAACCAAGCGCCTATCATTGCTAGCAGTTTGAAGTCACCATAGCCCATGCCTTCTTTTCCGGTTAATAGCTTAAATAGCCAAAACAGGCTCCACAAAAAGCCATAACCAATGGATGCACCCAGAACGGCGTCATGTAGGCTAACGAAACCTGAATCTAAATTTATCAGCAAGCCTAGCCACAAGGTGGGTAAAGTAAGCTGATCGGGTAAATACATAGTGTCTAAATCGATAAGTGTTAGACACAACAATATAATGCAAAACAAGCTTGCAAATACAAAAGGTAAAGTAAGGCCAAATTGCCACCAACATGCCAAGGTTAAGCCTGCAGATGCTAGCTCAACTAAAGGGTAGCGAATACTAATGGGGTTGCTGCAATTAGCGCATTTGCCACGAAGAGCTAGCCAGCTAATAACTGGAATATTTTGCCAGGCTGTAATCAAGCTTTTGCACTTGGGGCAGGCTGAGCGTGGCAGCATCAGGTTATACATTTCTTGCTCTGAGGGGGGCTCTGACTTCAATTCTTCAGACAAGAAACTGCGGCATTCATTTTTCCATTGTCGCTCTAACATGATGGGCAAGCGATGAATCACTACATTGAGAAAGGAGCCTATGCATAGGGCGATTAAAAGGCAGAAACCCAGCGCAGTGGCTGGGTAGAGTTCAATAAAACTAAGCATGTTTAGCTAACAACTGATCCGAGTTTAAAGATAGGTAAGTACATGGCGATCACCATACCACCAACTAGCACACCAAGCACAGCCATAATTAGTGGCTCAATCAAGCTGGTTAGGCCGTCTACAGCATCATCAACTTGCTGCTCATAAATGTTGGCCACCTTATCTAACATGCTATCAAGTGAACCGGACTCCTCACCAATCATCACCATTTGCGTCACCATATCGGGGAATAAATCCACGGTTCGCATAGCCACGTTCATTTGCATACCGCCAGTAACCTCAATTCTTATCGCGTCTACGGCATTTCGATAGACTACGTTACCTGATGCACCAGAGGCAGAGCGCAGTGCATCAATTAGCGGAATACCGGCTGCAAAGGTGGTTGATAAGGTGCGAGCAAAACGAGCCATTGCTGCTTTATGCAAAATAGGGTTGATCACAGGAATTCGAAGAATAAACCTGTCGGTAGCATCCTTTACCGCTTGGGAACGCCGGTGTGCTTTTACGTATCCGAAGCCAAGAGCAAATATACCTCCGAATATATAGGGCCAATAATCTTGTAAGAAGCGGGATATACCAATCACAAACTGGGTGAAGGCCGGCAACTCGGCACCAAAACCAGCAAAAATTTCTTCAAACTGGGGGATCACGAATAACAGTAGAATAGTGGTAACAATAATCGCGACAATAATCACCGAAACTGGGTAAAACATCGCCTTTTTAATTTTTGACTTTAGTGCTTCAGCTTTTTCTTTGTATATCGCAACGCGATCATAAATGGTTTCTAAAGCACCACTTTGCTCACCCGCTTCAATTAAATCGCAGTAAAGCTGATCAAAATACAAAGGGTGTTTGCGTAGCGTTTCAGAAAGCGCGGTGCCAGATTCAACTTCTGCAGCAATTTCGGCAATTAACTCCCGCATTGCCGGCTTTTCTACGCTTTTGGAAATAATGTTGAAGCTTTGAACTAAGGGGACACCAGCCTGCAGCATGGTGGCAATTTGCCGAGATACCACGGCAATGTCCATGGGCTGAATTTTGTTGCCCATTTTAGAAAGAAAACTTTCTGTTTTCTTTCTAATTTTGGTAACTGTAATGCCTTGGCGGCGCAAGTCTCCTTTTACTTGGCTAATTGATTCTGCTTGGTACTCGCCACTTACTTTGGCGCCTTTACGGTTAACTCCACTCCAAGTGTAAGCATTGATTTTTTTAACTTCAATTTTTCGTTTGCTGGTAGTACTTGCGGTAGCCATAACATCCTTGCTAAGAAAATACGCTCATAGCGGCAATAAAGTAATTACTTAAATTTATCAGATCTTTAGTGACAGAGAAGAAAACACTTATACATTTGTGACCCGCTCTACTTCTGAAAGGCTGGTTACGCCTAAACGGGCTTTTTCTAGGGCTGACATGCGAAGCGAGTACATGCCTTCTGCAACCGCTTGCTCAGCGATTTCGATAGAGTTACCTTCGGCCATAATAATTTTTGATATGGCAGCACTCATTGGCATTACTTCGTAAATACCTACTCGACCTTTGAAACCACCAGTGCATTCGTCACAACCTACAGGGTCAAATAGCTTTACTCCGGCATCTAGTTGCTCTTGGCTAAAACCAATTTTAGGCAGTAGTTCAGCTTCTAACATTTTTGGCTTCTTACACTTTTCGCATAAACGACGCGCTAAGCGCTGGGCAATAATCAAACTTACTGAAGAGGCAATGTTAAAAGCAGGAACGCCCATGTTAAGTAAACGGGTTAAGGTTTCTGCGGCAGAGTTGGTATGCAAGGTAGATAATACTAAGTGACCGGTTTGCGCCGCTTTAATCGAGATTTCGGCAGTTTCTAAATCTCGAATCTCACCCACCATTACAATATCGGGATCTTGACGAAGGAAAGCGCGCAAAGCGCTGGCGAAGGTCATACCTGCTTTGTTATTAATTTGTACTTGATTAACCCCTGGTAAGTTGATTTCTACTGGGTCTTCCGCCGTTGATATATTCGTTTCAACGGTATTAAGAATGTTTAAGCCAGTATATAACGAAACTGTTTTACCCGAGCCGGTAGGTCCAGTAACCAAAATCATGCCTTGTGGTCGAGCTAGCGCATCTAAATAGAGTTTCTTCTGTTTGTCGTCATAACCAAGAATATCAATGTTTAGATTCGCGGCAGAAGAATCAAGAATACGTATCACAATCTTCTCTCCCCACATTGTAGGAAGAGAGTTAACCCGCATGTCGATAGCTTTATTGCGGCCGGTTTTTAGCTTGATGCGACCATCTTGCGGTAAGCGGCGCTCTGCAATATCCATTCGCGCCATTACTTTAAGGCGAGCTGAGAAGCGATTAGCTAAGTTAATAGGAGGGCTGGCAATTTCATGCAGGATGCCGTCTATGCGAAAACGGATCCGGTATTTATGCTCGTAGGGCTCAAAGTGTAAGTCCGATGCACCACGTCTAATCGAATCCATCAATATCTTGTTGATGTAAACAACAATCGGTGCGTCATCTTCTTTTCCGTTTTGTTGCTCATCTAATCTCGAACTTTCTTCGCTTACTTCTAAATCACTAATGTCGTCGTCGGAAATATCGCCCAGCTCTAAGTCCGAACCATCGCTAACTAAAGCTTGAATAGCTTTTGCTAGCTTATTTTCTTCAACTAGTAGTGCTTCAACATGCAGTCCAAAACTAAAACCAAAATCTTCGAGTGCTGTAACATTGCTGGGGTCGGCCATGGCAACATAAAGGGTTTGGTTTTGGCTATAAACCGGCAATACGTGATGTTTAAATATCAGCTTTTCATTGAGGAAGTTTTGCGGGATCTCGCTAAGCTCAATTGCATCCAAATCTAATAGCGGAATGCCAAACTGAGCTTCACAGAAGTCAGCCAGCTCTCTACTGGAAATAAGCTCGTTCTCTACCAGAACGGTAGTAAACGCGGTTTGCTCTTGTACGCTGCGTTTGTACAGCTCAACAAGTTTCTCTTTTTTTTCGGGAAAAGAAACGGCCAAGCTTGAAGCAAGGCCGTTTAGTAATGAGCTCATTTGGCTATTAACACATTGTTGCTGGAGTACATGTTTTACTCCAGTTTACATTTCCGTTACCTGCAGAAACTGTAGCTTCAAGTTGGTACTCAGGTGTTGTAGTACCCTCACTCATATTTGCACTTTGAACGACAATACGGAAGTTATTAGTGCTAGGAACTGAAGGTGTAACTGTATTCACATATTGACCATTAGTGGCAGTGCCCGCTGCTGCCGAAGCTGCAGCTAAACATTCGCTACCAGTAGTTGCTGCATTAGAGGCTGTTGGCGAGGTCTGCCAGCACACTTCAAATGCGGTTTTTACAGGGCCTGAGGCAGCAATTACTTCGGAGAACTTAGCTCGATTAGTATAAGTTTGATAAGCAGGCAGTGCTACTGCAGCTAAGATAGCCACAATCGCTACTACGATCATCAATTCAATTAGGGTAAAACCAGCTTGCTTGTTAGCAGCTTTGGCTTGAAGGTTTTGGATGGTTTTCATTGCGTCTTTCCTTTACACAAGTTTTTGAAGTTATTTATTTACCGTTGTTTTTATCAGAGCTGCATTGAAACAACTTTTAATTCAGTAACATCCCTGATACCACGGTGCTATAAATGTGATTCTCATTAAAGCACACGTGACATATAAGTATAGTGATTATTGTAAAAAGGCAATAAAATCGTGATCTTAGCAGCACTTATAAAAAACGCGCTGTACAAAATTTTGTACAGCTTAATGTTAGCATTAACATTTTCTATGCGACAAATCGCATACTTAGGTCTAAGGCCTTGACATGTTTGGTCAAAGCGCCCACCGAAATGAAGTCTACGCCGGTTTCTGCATATTGGCGAATAGTACTTAAGGTCATATTGCCAGAGGCTTCTAATTTTGCTCTGCCTTGGTTAAGTGCCACTGCTTGTTCCATTAAATCTACCGAGAAGTTGTCTAACATTACTACATCGCAGTTAGCAGCCAATGCTTGCTCTAGTTCTTCTAGGTTTTCTACTTCTACCTCCACCTTTTTACCTGGCGAAAGCTGGCGGGCTTTATCTATGGCAGCTTTAATGCCACCACAAGCCATAATGTGGTTTTCTTTAATTAAGAATGCGTCGTGTAGGCCAAAGCGGTGATTAGTGCCTGCGCCACAGGTTACCGCATATTTAGAGGCGTAACGTAAGCCGGGGAGGGTTTTACGGGTATCCAATAACTTGCAATTGGTTCCTTCCAGCAAAACCATGTACTCGGCTACTTGGGTAGCAATGCCCGATAGGGTTTGAATAAAGTTTAGCGCCGAGCGCTCGCCGGTAAGTAGAATACGTGCAGGGCCGGTTAAGTAACATAAGGCTTGATCTTCAACTACTTTGTCACCGTCTGCTACCAACCACTCAATCTCTACTTGCTCGCCTAGCTGCCTAAATACCTCATCGGCAAAGGCTTTTCCTGCGAAGGTTGCACTTTCACGGCTGATGATTTTTGCTTTGCTAATTTGTTGCTCTGGAATTAGTGCGGCGGTAATGTCTAGTTGCGGGTCTAATTGTCCTAAATCTTCAATTAAAGCGGCGCTTACATTGGCCCGTAGTTGTTCGGCGTTCATGCATCGTATCTCTGATGGTTAGCAGGAGGAGACAGTATTTAAAGGCTGTCACTTAAGTGTGGCGCATTTTAGCGCAGAAGTTCAGCACTTGCATGGTCAAATAAGCTGTTTATGCTAGACAATAGCTATTGGCTTGGTTAGAAAGCTAAACAATATGCTTGAATGGAGTAGCTCTTGCAGATAAAACAACATCGATTGACCGGCGTTAAGTGGCTAGAAAGTAAGTTCTATAATCAGCGACCTAAGGCTGAAATTAGTTTGCTGGTTATCCACTGTATTAGCTTGCCGGAAGGCTGTTTTGGCTTGCCGCATATAGATGAATTATTTTGTGGAAAGCTTGATTGTAACGCGGAACCAAGCTTTAACGACTTGCAAGGTTTAGAAGTTTCAGCTCATTTAATGATAAACCGCAGCGGCGAAGTGACTCAGTATGTCGACTTTGATAAAAGAGCGTGGCATGCGGGGGTATCTAGCTTTGAAGGTCGAGAAGGGTGTAACGATTATTCTATCGGCATCGAGTTGGAAGGCACCGACCATAGTGAATATACCAAGCAGCAATACCAAAGTTTAATTAAGGTTAGTCAATTATTGCTGCGCCGATATCCTAAACTCACTAAACAACGCATTGTCGCGCATAGCGATATAGCGCCCGGCAGAAAAACTGATCCTGGTGAGTATTTTGATTGGTCTGCTTATTTAGAAGCGCTTTGAAGCTACTTGGTTTGCTTGAGTAATTAGCTTATTATTTAAAGGTCGCCTGATGTTTATGGAGCAAAATCAGTAACATGTCTCTTATTTCCTTACTGTTGGCATTGAGTTTAGAACGCGCTCGTCGCATTGGTGCTAGCTGGTGGTGGCAACATGTTTTTCATTGGTGGTTACAGCGCTTTGATCGCGCTTCAGCGATTTGGCAAATTGCTATGGCAGTGGTGTTACCCACTCTATTGATTGCGTGGCTACAAGTAAGCATCAGTGGCTTGCTATTTGGCTTAGCAAATCTTGCACTATGGATCTTTATCCCGTTACTCACACTAGGCTGCCCACCAATTCAGCAAGGCTATCGAGACTACCTACGTGCTGCTGCTAGTGGCGACGAACAGGCCTGTAGTGACTTTAATCAGCAGCTGCTAAAACAAATTCACCCTTTGCATCAGGTGAGTGAGCAGGAGTCGATTGCCCTTACCACTGGTACCCAATTAATGTGGCTGAATTATCGTTACTATTTTGCGGTGATTTTCTTTTATGTATTGGCTGGCCCTGCTGGTGCAATTTTCTATGGTTGCAGTCGGGGCTTGCACTTGCATAAAAGTACTGAGGTGCAGGCTTTAGAACCTACGGTTAACAACTATATGCATTATCTTGATTGGTTACCCTCTCGTTTAGCCAGTTTGTGTTATTTGGCGGTTGGCAATACCAGCGAAGCACTACCTATTTGGTTACACGCTTTGCGTGATACCAAGTACAGCAATGGTTATTGGTTGGCGAAAGTAGCAGTGGCAGCAGAGCTTTCAGAGCAAGAAAGTGAGCACGAAATGCTATGTGTGGCAACCACTTGTCGATTTGTAAGTTTAGCCAAGCGCGGCATTATGCTGGCTATTGTGATTATTGCTATTTTAACCATTGCAGGCTGGCTTATTTAAGCCGCTGCTCAGCGGCTTCCTGTTTTCATCTATTTTTACATAATCTTGTAAATTCCTTTCTCCTTGTTACATTTGCCCGATCTTGTGCACAAAAAAAGGTCTGACCAATTATATTTGTCGTACAAAAGACTTTACTTATTTTGTGATAAGTGCTGGCTAAATTGATGTGGGTCAATATTTCTGGACAGTGTGTTTCTGATTTGTTAATTTGCTGCGTGTAAATTGGTATTACCAATATTAAGTGCAACGGAAATTAATGAGCTACCAACGAATTAAGCCACCTAAACTCGCTGATGTTATTGCAAAGCAATTAGAGCGAATGATCTTAGAAGGAAGTTTACCGCCGGGTGAACGCTTACCTGCTGAGCGCGAGTTGGCCAAACAATTCGATGTATCACGCCCATCATTGCGCGAAGCGATTCAGCAACTTGAAGCAAAAGGTCTAGTTGTAAGGCGCCAAGGCGGCGGCACTTATGTGCAACAAAAGCTGCGTGAAGCGCTAACCGATCCGCTGTTTAATTTATTGTCCAATCATGATGAAAGCCAACTAGACTTGTTGGAGTTTCGTCATGCGGTAGAAGGCATCTCGGCTTATTACGCGGCACTGCGCGGCACCGAGGCTGATTTAGAAAAAGTGCAAGCCAGTCATGAACGGATTGAACTTGCACAACAAGACGGCGATACCATTAGTGAAGCAAAAGCCGTTTTACGTTTTTATGAAGCCATTACTGAGGCGTCACACAACTTAGTATTGTTTCATTTAATTAGAGGTTTGAGTCCATTGTTAGAAAAAAACATCATGGACAATTTTCAGGTGTTGTATACGCGTCCTAATGTGGCAGACAAAATCCGCCATCATCGGTCACTTATGTTACAAGCCATTCTCGATGGTAAGCCTGATGACGCCAGAGAAGCCTCACACAAGCATTTAGCGTTTATTGAAGAGACGCTGTTACAAATCGAACGAGAAGAAAGCCGAGTTGAGCGTTCTAATCGCCGTTTAAAACAATTGAAAGTGTAACCCAAAAGCTGCGTTGCAGTGGTTTGGAAACTATTAATAACTGATAAGGAAACAGCCATGTCAGAGGTACTGAAGCATGATGTTGACTCACTAGAAACTCGTGAGTGGATAGACGCCATTGAATCTGTGATCCGTGAAGAAGGCGTTGAACGTGCCCAGTTCTTGTTGGAGCAGGTCATCGCTAACGCGGGCATTGATGGACTCGCTGGCCCAGGTGGGTCAATCACTAGTGATTACATCAACACCATTTCGGTGGCAGAACAACCTGAATACCCGGGTGACAGCGCAATAGAGCGTCGTATTCGTTCAATTATTCGCTGGAATGCGATTATGATTGTATTGCGTGCCTCTAAAAAGGACCTCGACTTAGGTGGCCACATGGCTTCTTACCAGTCCTCTGCAGCATTTTACGAAGTGTGTTTTAACCACTTCTTTAAAGCGCGTAATGAAAAAGATGGTGGCGATTTAGTTTATTACCAAGGTCATATCTCTCCTGGTATTTATGCTCGTGCCTTTGTTGAAGGTCGTTTAACCGCAGAGCAACTAGACAGTTTCCGCCAAGAGGTAGACGGTAAAGGCTTAAGCTCTTACCCACACCCTAAGTTAATGCCTGAGTTCTGGCAGTTCCCAACAGTATCTATGGGTCTTGGTCCAATTTCTGCCATTTATCAAGCTCGCTTCCTTAAGTACCTAACTGGTCGCGGCTTAAAAGATTGTTCTGGCCAACGTGTATACGCCTTTCTTGGTGACGGCGAAATGGACGAGCCAGAATCACGTGGCGCAATTTCTTTCGCAGCGCGTGAGAAATTAGATAACTTATGTTTCCTTATCAACTGTAACTTGCAGCGCCTAGACGGCCCGGTTATGGGCAACGGTAAAATCATTCAAGAGCTAGAAGGCCTATTTAAAGGCGCTGGCTGGAATGTGATTAAAGTGGTTTGGGGCAGTGAGTGGGATAGCCTACTAAGCAAAGACAGCTCAGGTAAGTTGTTGCAACTGATGAACGAAACTGTTGATGGCGATTACCAAACCTTTAAATCCAAGTACGGTGCGTACGTGCGTGAACACTTCTTTGGTAAGTACAGTGAAACGGCTGACTTAGTTAAAGATATGTCTGATGACGAGATTTTTGCTCTACGTCGCGGCGGTCACGATCCAGTTAAGCTTTACGCAGCCTTTGATAAAGCACGCAAAACCTCTGGCGCTCCAACAGTAATTCTTGCTAAAACCGTTAAAGGTTATGGCATGGGTGAAGCGGCTCAAGGTAAAAACATTGCTCACCAAGTTAAGAAAATGGACATGACTCATGTTGAGCAGTTCCGTGACCGCTTGGGTGTAGATGTTAGTGATGAAGCGTTACCTAGCTTGCCGTACATCGAGCTTAAGCCGGGTACACCAGAGCACGACTACTTGCATGCTCGCCGTAAAGAGCTAGCCGGTTACACGCCATCGCGTTTACCTAACTTCACTCAAGAGTTAGCGATTCCAGAACTAAGCGAATTTGACGCGCTACTAGGCGAGCAAAAACGCGATATTTCAACCACTATGGCTTATGTTCGTGCCCTAAATGTAATGCTTAAAAACAAAGGCATTGGTAAAAACGTAGTGCCAATTATTGCCGATGAAGCACGTACTTTTGGTATGGAAGGTTTGTTCCGCCAAATTGGTATCTACAACCCAAGTGGCCAAACTTACACTCCGCAAGATAGAGAGCAAGTGTCTTACTACAAAGAAGATACTAGCGGTCAGGTATTACAAGAAGGTATTAACGAATTAGGTGCTATGAGTTCGTGGGTAGCGGCTGCTACTTCGTACAGTACCAACGACGTGCCAATGATTCCATTCTACATCTACTACTCTATGTTTGGTTTCCAACGTGTGGGTGATATGTGTTGGATGGCGGGTGACCAACAAGCGCGTGGTTTCCTATTAGGTGCTACAGCAGGTCGTACCACGCTAAACGGCGAAGGTTTGCAGCACGAAGATGGCCACAGCCTAATTTTGGCTAACACCATCCCTAACTGTATTTCTTACGATCCAAGCTTTGCTTTTGAAGTTGCGGTAATTCTGCAAGATGGTTTACGCCGCATGTACGGTGACCAAGAGAATGTTTACTACTACTTAACCTTAATGAACGAAAACTACCATCAACCAGCTATGCCAGCAGGCGCAGAAGAAGGTATTCGTAAGGGTATTTACAAGTTTGAAGAAAACAAAGGTGCTAAAGGCCAAGTTCAGTTACTAGGTTCGGGCACCATCATGCAGCAAGTATTGAAAGCTGCCAAAGTATTGAGCGAAGAGTACGACATTGCATCTGACGTATTTAGCGTAACGTCTTTCAACGAGCTAACCCGTGAAGGTCAAGCCGTTGAGCGTGCCAACATGTTAAACCCAGAAAGCGAAGCGCAAGTGGCCTACATCACTGAGGCGCTAACTGACGCACCAACTATTGCTGCGACCGATTACATGAAGCAATACGCAGAGCAAGTTCGCGCTTATGTACCAGGTAGCTACAAAGTATTGGGTACCGATGGCTTTGGCCGTAGTGATAGCCGTGAGAACTTACGTCGTCACTTTGAAGTAAATGCTGACTACATCGTAGTAGCTGCACTTACAGAGCTAGCTAAAGCTGGCACTTTAGACAAGAAAGTTGTGAGCGAAGCGATTGCAAAATACGACATCGACACTAACAAAACTAACCCTCTCTACGCGTAAGGGCGAATAGCTATGAGTATTGAAATTTTTGTACCAGATATTGGCGCTGATGAAGTAGAAGTGACCGAGATCCTTGTTGAAGTTGGCGATAGCGTAGAATTAGAGCAATCGTTAATTTCGGTAGAAGGCGACAAAGCGGCAATGGAAGTTCCGGCTTCTCAAGCTGGCGTTGTAAAAGAAATTAAAGTAGCGGTAGGCGACAGCGTAGCCACCAACGCATTGATTATGATCTTTGAAGCTGAAGGCGCAGCCGAGCAACCAGCGGTAGCTTCGGCAGCAGCCGCTGCTCCTGCTGCAAGTTCAGTTGAACTGGTTCATGTGCCAGATATTGGTGATGATGAAGTTGAAGTGACCGAAGTAGCGGTAAGTGTTGGCGATGTAATTGAAGCAGAGCAAACGCTTATTTCGGTTGAGGGCGACAAAGCGGCAATGGAAGTACCAGCGCCATTTGCTGGCACGGTTAAAGCCATTAGCATTGCAGTAGGCGATAAAGTGTCTACTGGTACGCTAATTATGGAATTTGAAGTTGCTGGTTCTGCACCTGCTGCGCCTGTGGCAGAGGCTCCAGCCGCTGCTCCTGCAGCTTCGCAGCTTCAAGAAGTTAACATTCCTGATATTGGCGATGATGAAGTTGAAGTGACTGAAGTTGCGGTTTCTGTTGGCGATAGCGTAGAGCTAGAGCAAACGCTTATCTCTGTTGAAGGTGATAAAGCTGCAATGGAAGTTCCTGCACCATTCGCTGGTGTAGTGAAAGAGCTTAAAGTAGCTGTTGGCGATAAAGTTAAGACTGGCTCGCTGATTATGGTGTTTGAAGTAACTTCTGCAGTACCTGCTGCCAGCGCACCAAGCGCTCCGGCTGAAGCACCAAAACCAGCTGCAGCACCTGCACCAGCAAGTAAGCCTGCTAGTGCTCCAGCTAAATCGGGTGAATTTGTAGAGAATAGTGCTTATGTACATGCCTCTCCAGTAATTCGCCGTTTAGCGCGTGAGTTTGGTGTCGATTTAGCCAAAGTTAAAGGTTCGGGCCGTAAAGGGCGTATCGTAAAAGAAGACGTTCAAGCTTACGTTAAGCAAGCGGTTAAAGTTCTAGAGTCTGGCGCTAGCGCTGGTGGCTCAGGAATGGACGTAGCAGCATGGCCAAGCATTGATTACTCTAAGTTTGGTGAAGTGGAAGAAGTACCACTATCACGCATTCAGAAAATCTCTGGTCCAGCACTGCACCGTAACTGGGTGAAAATCCCTCACGTTACTCAGTTTGACGAAGCCGACATTTCAGAAATGGAAGCTTTCCGTAAAGAACAAAACGTGATCGCAGAGAAGCAACAGTTAGGCTTTAAGATCACGCCGCTAGTATTCATGCTAAAAGCCGCAGCTAAAACTTTAGAAAGCATGCCTAAGTTTAACTCGGCACTGTCTGACGATGGCAATAGCCTCATCATGAAGAAGTACATCCATATCGGTATTGCTGTAGATACGCCAAATGGCTTGGTTGTACCAGTAGTGCGTGATGTGAATAAGAAAGGCATTTATCAGCTTTCTGAAGAGTTGGTAGAAATTTCTAAGAAAGCACGTGCTGGTAAACTTACTGCCTCAGACATGCAGGGCGGTTGTTTCACTATTTCTAGCCTTGGCGGTATTGGTGGTACCCAGTTTACACCTATCGTAAATGCGCCAGAGGTAGCCATTTTGGGTGTTTCGCGCAGCGAAATGAAACCAAAGTGGAACGGCAAAGATTTTGTACCGAAGCTAATGTTGCCATTGGCACTGTCTTACGATCACCGAGTGATTGATGGGGCCGACGGCGCGAGATTTATCTCAACATTAAGTGGCTTGTTGGGCGACATTCGCCGACTAGTACTTTAGTAATAAGAGCTGGGTGTTTATCACCCGGCTCTTCTTTTTTATACCGATTAACCGTAAACTCAGTTTAGCTGCATGGTTGACACTTTTACCCTACAGCAGCTTTACAACATAACAATACCAAGAGGTCATCAATGAGTAAGGAAATCAAGACCCAGGTGGTAGTACTGGGTGCAGGCCCTGCAGGTTATTCTGCTGCCTTCCGTGCTGCCGATTTAGGTTTGGAAACAGTAATTGTAGAACGCTACGCCACCCTCGGCGGAGTATGTTTGAATGTGGGGTGTATCCCATCAAAAGCTTTGTTGCATGTAGCTAAAGTGATTGAAGAAGCAAAATCACTGGCTGAGCACGGCATTGTGTTTGGTGAGCCACAAACCGACATTAATAAAATCCGTACCTGGAAAGAGAAAGTAATCAGTCAGTTGACTGGTGGCCTCGATGGTATGGCTAAAATGCGTAAAGTTAAAGTAGTACAAGGCTTAGGTAAGTTTACCGGCGCTAACTCACTAGAAGTAACTGGTGACGATGGCGAAGCCACAACTATTAACTTTGACAACGCAATTATTGCAGCGGGTTCTCGCCCAGTTAAATTGCCGTTTATTCCGCACAATGACCCTCGTGTATGGGATTCAACTGACGCGCTAGAGCTTAAAGAAGTTCCTGGTAAGTTGTTAGTATTAGGTGGTGGTATTATTGGCCTAGAAATGGGTACAGTATACGGCGCACTAGGCAGTGAGATTGACGTTGTAGAATTTGCTGACCAACTTGTACCAGCAGCTGATAAAGATGTTGTTCGCGCTTATACCAAAAAAGTGAAAGACAAATTCAACATCATGCTTGAAACCAAAGTGGTAGCCGTTGAGTCGAAAACAGACGGTTTATACGTAACCTACGAAGGTAAGCAAGCACCACATGAGCCAGTACGTTACGACGCAGTATTGGTTGCGGTAGGTCGTGTACCAAATGGCTTAGGTTTAGATGCTGAGAAAGCAGGTATCGAAGTGACTGAGCGTGGCTTTATTGAAGTTGATAAACAGCTTCGCACTAACGTTCCTCACATCCACGCTATTGGCGACATCGTAGGGCAACCTATGTTGGCACACAAAGGGGTGCATGAAGGCCATGTAGCGGCAGAGGTTATCTCTGGTAAGAAACACTTCTTTGATCCTAAAGTGATCCCTTCGATTGCTTACACCGAGCCAGAGATGGCATGGGTAGGTCTAACCGAGAAAGAAGCTAAAGCACAAGGCATTAACTACGAAGCCTCAGTATTCCCTTGGGCTGCATCGGGCCGTGCAATTGCGTCAGACTGTCCAGATGGCATGACTAAGATGATCTTTGATAAAGAGTCTGGTCGTGTAATTGGTGGTGCGGTAGTAGGTACCAACGGCGGTGAATTGTTAGGTGAAATTGGCTTAGCGATTGAGATGGGTTGTGATGCTGAAGACATCGCGTTAACCATTCACGCTCACCCAACCTTGCATGAATCGGTTGGCTTGGCTGCAGAGATTTTTGAAGGAAGCATTACCGACCTTCCAAATGCGAAAGCCAAGAAAAAGAAAAAATAGACTGAATTAGTCTAAAAAACTACAGTTATAAAGGCAGCCTAGGCTGCCTTTATTGTTTAGATTTCAAAGGAATGACTCTGCATGCGGCTATTGCGTAAAGCCTTGTGGCTTATATTGCTAATACTTTTTTCTTCTTCTGTTATTGCTCGCCCCAAAATAGGCTTGGCGCTCAGTGGCGGAGGGGCAAAAGGCGCGGCGCATTTGGGGGTTATTCAATTACTCGAAGAAAACCAAATTCCTGTCGATTACATAGCTGGAACCAGTATGGGCGCTTATTTTGGCGCCATGTTAGCGATGGGCTATAGCGCGCAAGACATTGAAGATTTAACCTTTTCTATTTATTGGGAGAGTGGCTTTGTTGACGATGTCACTCGCAGTGAGTTATCGCTGCGAAGTAAAAAGCAAAAAGATGACTACCAAATAGCCTTGCCAATTGGGGTTAATAAAGACGGCGTTCAAATACCTAAAGGCGCTGTGCAGGGCCAAACTATGGCCGAGATTTTGCGTTATGCCACCAGTAACTTAGAAGCGCTAGAAAGTTTTGATGAGTTGGCCATTCCTTATCGCGCAGTAGCCACCGATATGGCTGCTATGAGCCCTTATATCCTCAAGCGTGGTGACTTAGCCGTTGCTATGCAAGCGAGTATGTCGGTGCCCGGTGCGTTACGCCCGGTAGAGCTTGATGGTAAACAGCTTTCTGACGGAGGCGTGGTTAACAACATGCCTGTGGATGTATTAAAAGACATGGGCGCAGATATCATTATCGCGGTAGATATTGGTGCGCGGCTAAAAACTCAAGACGAGCTTAACACCGCGGTTGACGTGGTAGACCAGCTTTCTATCTTTCTTACTCGATCTGGTACCGAGCGACAAATTGCCTTGCTAGGGGCTGATGACTTACTCATATCACCCGATGTAACTGGCATCGATACCGCTGACTTTGCATTAATGCCTTTAGCGATTGAACGTGGTAAGCAAGCGTCAGCAGAGCCGATAGCACAGTTAGCTAAGCGTATTCATAGTGATGATCAAGAAAAGGTATATTTAGCCTATCAACAAAAGGTTAAAGATCGCAGAGCCACACTTAAATTACATGAGCAATTTGTGGTGAGTAAAATTGAACTCAATAACAACTCAGGTTTGAGCGATGAGGTTATTTTATCTCGTTTACAACTCAATCAAGGTGAGTTGCTTTCCAAAGCTCAACTTGAAGAAAAAATTAGTCAGTTGTATGCCTTAGGAACCTTTGAGAGAGTCGACTATCGAATTAGTAGTGAGCAGGGCGCTAATGTGATTCACGTGGACACTCAAGAAAAGCGCTGGGGGCCAGGCTACTTTGATATGAAGCTTGGTTTGCAGGAAAACTTTTCGGATCGCACCGAAGCGAATTTAGGGCTTGGGTTTACCTTAACTAACCTAAACGAGTATGGCGCAGAGTGGCGTAATGAGTTTGAAATCGGTTCGATAAAGCGTCTATTTACAGAATACTACACGCCATTTACCAATAACCTTAAATATGCTTGGTTAATATCGGCAGAGTACGATAAACGTAGCCGTCGCTTATATGGTTTAGGTGAAGACATTGAATACCTAGAAGCCGATTTTAGTGATGCCACTTTTCGCACTCAACTAGCCTGGAACTATAAACCTTGGCAAGAGTGGGGGCTAGGCTTAGCGGCTAGGCACGGTGATATCGAATTAAAAGGATTTAGTGGCGATGCCAGCTATTGGTTGTATGGTCCTTACTTTAGATTTGACTACGACACCCTAAACAGCTGGGCTTTTCCTACTCAAGGTAAAATGTTGGATGTCGGTTTAACCCTTTATCATGAAGATGTACAAGGGTTTTCTAGTGTATTAGCGCCCAGTTTTGAGGCTCGCTGGAAAGTGCCATTTGGCTGGGATAAGCATAATTTAAATTGGTTTGGTGAATATGGCAGCACCGGTAGTGACTTTGTTGTGCCAACTGATGCTCAGGATCTAGGTGGTTTTTTACGTCTTTCGGGCTTTAAGTATGAACAGTTATCGGGTCGTTATAAGGCGCTAACGGGCCTCATGTACTTTTATCAGCTGCACTATTTTCAATCTCCAGTATTGCAAGCGCCTGTTTTTGTCGGGGGGTCTTTAGAAAACGGCGGAGTGTGGAATAGCTCTGATGAAATTTCTTATAGTAGTGCGCTGTGGGCCGGCAGTATTTTTGCTGCTCTAGACACCAGTGTATTAGGGCCGGTGGTACTTGCCTATGGGCACAACGAATCGGAGCAAACTTTATATTTATTTATCGGCAATGACTTCTAAATAAGTGATAAATGTGAATAAATTGTAACTTTTCCGCTTGTGGCTAAAGTATAATAAAGGTTGTAAGTTGTTGTTATAAAATGATTTAACGTTTTTTTTGTTAGCTTGGCTGAAACGTCGATATTTTAATTTATAGTTAAAACGGCTATAATCTCAGCCCCATGAGGCCAGCAAAGCTCTGGCCCATATATATGGATATCCCCTACGGGCATTATTACAATAAGGAGCGAGCCGTGCTAGAAAGCTACCGCAAACACGTCGAAGAGCGTGCTGTTGAAGGTATTGTACCTAAACCCCTCGATGCTGAACAAACCGCAGGATTAGTAGAGTTATTAAAAGCTCCGCCAGCCGGTGAAGAAGAGTTTCTACTCGATTTGTTAGCAAACCGAATTCCCCCAGGTGTAGATGAAGCCGCTTATGTCAAAGCCGGTTTTCTTGCTGCTGTAGCAGCTGGAGAAGTAAGCTCTCCTATTGTTTCTGCCGCGTATGCCACTGAGCTGTTGGGTACAATGCAAGGTGGTTACAATATCGAACCACTTATCTCATTACTTGATAATACTGAGCTTGCACCTATCGCAGCTAAAGCCTTATCACATACTTTATTGATGTTTGATGCTTTCCACGACGTGGAAGAAAAAGCCAAAGCGGGCAACAACTTTGCACAACAAGTGATGCAAAGCTGGGCCGATGCAGAGTGGTTCTTAAGCCGCCCTGAGCTTGCTGAAAAATCAACACTTACTGTTTTCAAAGTGACCGGTGAAACTAACACCGATGACTTATCGCCTGCTCCTGATGCTTGGTCTCGACCAGATATCCCACTGCACGCATTAGCTATGCTTAAAAATGCCAGAGAAGGTATCGAACCTGATCAAGCGGGTTCAATTGGCCCAATGAAGCAAGTTGAAGCCTTGAAAGAAAAAGGCCATCCGCTAGTTTACGTAGGTGACGTTGTAGGTACCGGTTCTTCGCGTAAATCTGCTACTAACTCTGTGTTGTGGTTAATGGGCGATGATATTCCTCATGTACCAAACAAGCGTGGCGGTGGCTTTTGTTTAGGCGGAAAAATTGCACCAATCTTCTTTAATACCATGGAAGATGCTGGCGCATTGCCTATTGAGCTAGACGTAGAAAAACTAGGCATGGGCGATGTTATCGACATTTACCCGTTTGCTGGTGAAGTGAAAAAATCAGGTACTGACGAAGTTATCTCAACCTTTGAGCTAAAAACTGACGTATTACTTGATGAAGTTCGCGCTGGTGGTCGTATCCCTCTCATTATTGGCCGTGGCTTAACTGACCGCGCTCGTACATCTTTAGGCCTAGAGCCTTCGGAAGTATTCAAGCGCCCTCAAGACGTAGCTGCTTCAACTAAAGGCTTTACGCTTGCCCAGAAAATGGTAGGTAAAGCTTGTGGTGTAGACGGTATTCGACCTGGTCAATACTGTGAGCCGAAGATGACGACAGTGGGCTCGCAAGATACTACAGGCCCAATGACCCGTGATGAGCTGAAAGATTTAGCCTGCTTGGGCTTTTCTGCAGACCTAACCATGCAGTCATTTTGTCATACCGCTGCTTACCCTAAACCAGTAGATGTGAATACTCACCACACGCTTCCTGATTTCATCATGAACCGTGGCGGCGTATCTCTACGCCCTGGTGACGGTGTTATCCACTCTTGGCTAAACCGTATGTTGTTACCAGATACGGTTGGTACTGGTGGTGACTCGCATACCCGTTTCCCAATTGGTATTTCATTCCCTGCAGGTTCTGGTTTGGTGGCATTTGCTGCTGCTACTGGTGTTATGCCTTTAGATATGCCGGAATCAATTTTGGTTCGCTTTAAAGGCGAAATGAAGCCAGGTATTACCTTACGCGATTTGGTGCATGCAATTCCTTATGCTGCGATTCAACGAGGTCTATTAACGGTTGAGAAGAAAGGCAAGAAAAACATCTTCTCAGGTCGTATCTTAGAAATTGAAGGCTTAGAAGAGCTAAAAGTTGAGCAAGCTTTTGAATTGTCGGATGCATCTGCTGAGCGCAGTGCTGCAGGTTGTACTATTAAGTTAGGTAAAGCTCCAATCATTGAGTACTTAAACTCAAACATTGTGATGCTTAAGTGGATGATTGCTGAAGGCTACGGCGACCGTCGTACTATCGAGCGCCGTATCACTGCTATGCAAGAGTGGATAGCTAACCCTGAGTTGATGGAAGCGGACAAAGACGCAGAATACAAAGAAATCATTGAGATTGATTTGGCTGATATTAACGAGCCAGTATTGTGTGCGCCAAATGATCCAGATGATGCGCGTTTGCTATCTGAAGTAGCAGGCCAGAGCATTGATGAAGTGTTCTTAGGCTCATGTATGACTAACATTGGTCACTTCCGTGCAGCAGGTAAGTTACTCGACAAGCATACTGGCTCATTGCCAACACGTATGTGGGTTGCTCCTCCAACACGTATGGACCAGAAGCAGCTTACCGAAGAAGGCTACTACGGTATTTATGGTCGTGTTGGTGCACGTACCGAGATCCCTGGTTGTTCTTTGTGTATGGGTAACCAAGCACGCGTGGCCGATAACTCAACGGTAGTCTCTACCTCTACGCGTAACTTCCCTAACCGTTTAGGTACTGGCGCTAATGTTTACTTGGCTTCTGCCGAGTTAGCTGCTGTATCGGCAATTTTAGGTAAGTTACCTACTCCAGAGGAGTACCTTGAGTATGCGAAGCAAATTGACGCTACTGCAGCTGATACTTATCGTTACCTCAACTTTGATGAAATCACTGATTACACTAAAGTGGCTGATGAAGTAATTATTCAAGCCGCCGTGTAGATTTTTCACACCGCATAAAAACGCAGCTTTGGCTGCGTTTTTTTTTGCACAATAGCCAAGTAACACACTGAGGTGGTACTATATATACGCCTAAATAAGTAAAATTATGAACATTTTATTATAAAATAAATATAATTTACGTTATTATGTGCTGCAAAATATGGATAATTTTAGCATTTACTGGTATAAAGGAGCCCGCTAGATTTACTAGCTCATTCGCTTGCAGTTGGAAGACAATATGTCCTTTAATGATGTTGTAGTAGTTGGCCCGTTGGCCGTAGATATGAGCCAAAATAGTATTACGTTTAAGGATAAAAGTGCCTATTTGGGACCATTAAGAACCCATTTGTTGGGATATTTGTGTAAACATGTCAATCAAGTTGTGGGGAGAGACGACTTGTCTGATGCTGTGTGGGGGCGTAGTGTCTCAGACCATACAATTAACCAGCATATATCTCAGTTACGAAAAGTAATCACTACTTTGAACAATACTGAACTCACTATCGCTACCATTCCCAAAAAGGGTTACATAGCAAGATGTGAAGCAGTAGGTCAGCCAAACCGAGTAAAACCGGAGCTGGTTCAAAATCAAGCTAAAGCCTTGTTACTAAGTGATGCTGAGACCTGCCAGAAAATTCAAAACCTGAAGGCAGATGGCGAGTTAAAACAGTTAGAAATGTTCTCTAATGCTGGTTTGTTGCATGAGCGACTAATGAGCAACGAGTTCCAAGCTGTGATCATCGACACCGAGTTAGCTAATGCCGAAGGCTTAAAGCTAATTAAGGCAATTCGAACTGGCCAAACTTTAGCTAGCTCTGATATTGCTATTCTATCTTTAGCATCTGAAGCCACTAAGCAATTACTTGGTTTTAATGTATTGATGGACGTGCAAGGCTTAATCGTTCAGCCTGTTAACATTGAAGTATTGGAAAAACAAATCAAAACAGCCGTAGCAATGCGCTTTAAACTAAAGCCAAATGCCGCTTATGATCTTGTTCCTACTATGTTAAACAGCGCAGCTAGCGTAAACTTACAGTCTGCTTGTTTAAGTAACTAGACTGAAACTATGGAACTGACGATTCGCCGTTCATTGGACGGCGCATTTTTTATTGATTGCGGTGATGAACATCGGTGTTTTTCGATGTGGCTAGAGCGCGAATTGAATAAAGATCGTCAGTTTATTTCTTCCTTACTCGTCCGGCTGAACAATCTATCTGGCTTAGCAGAGCTACACATAGACAGTGATGAGTTCCGTTTCGTGGCCAATCTAGATGAAGTTAGCATCGAGGTTTCTCAAGACGATGCTTCAGATAATCCAGCGCTTTTGCAAGATGCCTTGAGTTTAGATGCGGCGCATAGTGCTTGCGGTTACGACGATTTTCTAGAATTGTTAAATTCTATCGAGACTTATTAACATGGTGCAAAATTAGCATCTGGCTCGAAAATGTTCTAAACCCTTCTTCAGCTCTTTTTATTCAGCCAATTCATTACTTTAACCCTAACTTATATGCGGGTTAACTGCCAAGTTGCTACATATTCTTCGCTAGCTGCACTTTATTAGTGCTGATAGAAATACCACTACCAAAATGTGAACCATGTTGGAGCGTTGTTAAAAAATATAGCACCATAATGGTGCGACTGTATTTGTTCTATTTTATGTTTTGTTTCTTAACCTATTGTTTTGTATCGCTAATTTTGTTTTGGCACAAGCCTTGTATTTTGTTATTCGAGAAAAGTTAATCGATGACTCTTTGGAGGAGCTCAAATGAAACTAATTAGCGCGATAATCAAGCCATTCAAATTGGATGACGTGCGTGAAGCCATCGCCGAAGTTGGCGTAGATGGTTTAACCGTATCTGAAGTTAAAGGTTTTGGTCGTCAAAAAGGTCACACCGAATTATATCGTGGTGCCGAGTACCAAGTTGACTTTCTACCTAAGGTAAAACTAGAGATTGCTACTAGCTCAGAAAATGTAGACCGCATTATTGAAGCTATTTCTAGTGCTGCTTACACCGGAAAAATCGGTGACGGTAAGATTTTTGTATACGACTTAAGCAACGTAGTACGTATTCGTACTGGCGAAATGGATGCAGAGGCTATCTAAGGGCAACCTTAGCAAGCTTAAAACAGGGATTACGGGGAAGTAATTATGGAAAACGAAATTTATCAACTGCAATATGCCATCGACACCTTCTACTTTTTGGTGTGTGGCGCATTAGTAATGTGGATGGCCGCTGGTTTCTCTATGCTAGAAGCTGGTTTAGTTCGCGCTAAAAACACCACAGAAATTCTTACTAAGAACATCGCTCTTTACTCTATCGCTTGTATCATGTACTTGATTTGTGGTTACTCAATCATGTACGACGGCGGTATCTTCTTATCAGGCATCGAAGCCTTTGACCTAGGTGGCGTATTAGCTTCTAAAGCTGAAGAAGGCTTTGAAGGCGGCAGCGTATACTCAGGTGCTTCTGACTTCTTCTTCCAAGTAGTATTCGTTGCAACTGCAATGTCTATTGTTTCGGGTGCAGTTGCTGAGCGTATGAAGCTTTGGGCATTCCTAATCTTCGCTGTAGTGCTAACTGGTTTCATCTACCCTCTAGAAGGTAGCTGGACATGGGGCGGTGCAGACGTATTCGGTCTATACAACCTAGGCGACCTTGGTTTCTCTGACTTCGCTGGTTCAGGTATTGTTCACTTAGCAGGTGCTGCAGCAGCATTAGCCGGTGTACTACTACTAGGTGCTCGTAAAGGTAAATACGGTAAAAACGGTTCTGTTAACCCAATTCCTGGTTCAAACATGCCGCTAGCTACTGTAGGTACTTTCATCTTATGGATGGGTTGGTTTGGCTTTAACGGCGGTTCTGTATTGAAACTTGCTGATGCTTCAAACGCTCACTCTGTTGCAATGGTATTCTTAAACACTAACGCTGCAGCTGCGGCTGGTGCAATCGCTGCACTACTAGTATGTAAGCTTACTTGGGGTAAAGCAGACCTAACAATGTTATTAAACGGCGCATTAGCTGGTCTAGTAGCGATTACTGCAGAACCTTCTACTCCTACTGCGCTTCAAGCCACTCTGTTTGGTGCTGTAGCTGGCGTATTGGTTGTAGCGTCTATCGTATTCTTCGATAAGATTAAGATTGATGATCCAGTAGGTGCTATCTCAGTTCACGGTGTAGTTGGTCTATTCGGTCTATTGATTGTTCCACTAACTAACGATGGTTCAAGCTTCTCTGGCCAAATCATCGGTGCATTAACTATCTTTGCATGGGTATTCGTAGCAAGCTTCATCGTATGGAGCATCCTAAAAGCTGTAATGGGTATCCGAGTTTCTGAAGAAGAAGAAATGAACGGTATGGACATTGCTGATTGTGGTATCGATGCATACCCAGAGTTCGTAACAGTTAAGTCTTCTAGCTAAGATTAAAAAGTAATAAAAAAGGCCCGCATTGCGGGCCTTTTTTTGTTTTAAAACATAGCGAAAGATGTTGTCCCATGTTAATCTAAAGTCAAATGATAACGATTTGCGTTTAACATATATTGAAGGACTCATTTGTGAATAAATCAGTATTCTCTTCATTAGTGGCCATGGTGGCTTCACTAGTGGTTGCCACTCCAGCCTTAGCTGCAGAAGAAGTAAACTTATACTCTTACCGCCAACAAAGCTTGTTACAACCTTTAACTGATGCGTTTACCGAAGAAACGGGCATTAAAGTGAATGTTGTGCATGCTGCTAAAGGTTTAGCTGAAAAGATCAAAGCGGCAGGCGAAAACAATCCTGCTGATTTAGTACTAACCGTTGATATCGGTCGTTTGGAAGAAGTGCGCGCTGCTGGTTTATTTGAAGCCGTTAACTCTCCAGTTATTGATGAAGTTGTTCCGGCTCACTTACGCCACCCAGATAACTTATGGTTTGCCTTAACCACACGCGCTCGAGTTATTTATGCTCATAAAGACCGCGTTAAAGAAGGCGAGCTTAATTCACTTAAAGACTTAGCCGATCCAAAGTGGCAAGGTCGTATTTGTACCCGTTCTGGTAAGCATGTTTACAACATCGGTTTAATTGCTTCAGTGATTGCAGAAGACGGTGAAGCTGCCGCAGAAACGTGGCTAAAAGGTCTAAAAGCTAACTTGGCACGCAAGCCACAGGGTAACGACCGCGCTCAAGCTAAAGCCATCTTCGAAGGCCAATGTGATTTAGCGATTGCTAACCGTTACTACATGGGCAAGATGTTCTACAACACTAAGAGCCCAGAGCAGCAAGAGTGGGCCGAGCAGATCCGCGTTGTATACTTAGACCAAGACATTGGCGGCCGTGGTCAACACATTAATATCTCTGGTGCTGGTTTATTGAAAACAGCTAAAAACAAAGACAATGCCATTAAGTTGTTAGAGTTCTTAGTTGGTGAAAAAGCTCAAGGTTTATACGCTACTGCTAACTACGAAGAACCAGTTCGTACCGGTATCAAAACTGATGAGTTTATTGAAAGCCTAGGTGATTTCAAAGCTGACCGTATTTCCTTACAAGAAGTGGCAGACCAACGTGCTGCAGCAGCACGCTTAGTTGACCGTGTTGGCTATGATATGTAAAGGTTGTTAAACTTGCTATTCTATTAGCAAGCGTCAATAAAGCTGGCCTTAGGTCAGCTTTATTAGTTTTCGGCTCTGTGCCGTTTTTTTATTTGGAAGCTATGAGCACTACCGCCAATTCTACTTCGCCTTTCTCGTTAGCTCGTTTACGCTTTGACCCTTGGGTATGGCTTGCCTTAGCAATTGCTGCCTTAGCCATTGTCCCTATTGCCACCATTTTGATGCTCTCATGGGCCGACAACCAAGAAATCTGGCAACACTTACTGGATACGGTATTTTGGATTTACGTTAAAAACACTTTAATGCTGTGTTTGGGCGTGGCTTTATTTACCAGTTTAATGGGTACCGGTGCGGCCTGGTTGGTCACGCGCTTTAATTTTCCCCTGAAATCGGTTTTGGTATGGGCGCTATTGCTACCCTTGGCGGTACCAAGTTACATTCTCGCCTTTGTTATTACTGACCAGCTTGAATACGCAGGTTTTGTGCAAAAAAGCTTGCGCGCTCTATTTGGCTGGCAAACCGCACGAGACTACTGGTTCCCGGAAATTCGCTCCATTCAGGGCGCCATTGCGGTATTGAGTTTAGTGCTGTATCCCTATGTGTATTTGTTAGCGCGAGCTGCTTTTGTAGAGCAAGCTGCACAGCTTTTTGAAATGAGCCGCTGCCTAGGCAAAAGTCAAACTCAGAGCTTTTTCAAAGTGGCATTGCCACTAGCGCGACCTGCCATTGTGGTTGGGGTTACATTAGCGCTTATGGAAACCATTAATGAATACGGTACGGTAGAGTTTTTTGCAGTGCCTACGTTAACCGCGGGAATATTTGATGTGTGGCTAAACATGAGCAGCCTTTCAGCCGCCGCTCAAATAGCTTTAATGCTGGTGAGTTTTTCTATCTTGCTGCTGGGTTTAGAGCGCTACAGCCGCAACGCTGGTAAGTTTTATAAGCTGACCGGTCAATCTCCCGCTATGTTTGCCGAACCGCTTTCGGGCTTTAAAGCGTGGCTAGCTACCGCTTTATGTTTGTTGCCTATTAGCCTTGGTTTCATCTTGCCTATCACGGTGTTAACTAATTATGCATTACGCAATTTAGACCAAGGATTAGAGCAGTACTTAAATAGTGCTTGGAACAGTTTTTCTCTGGCAATTATGGCCGCGTTACTAACAACGATTTTGGGGTTGTTGCTAGCCTACGGGGTCCGCTTATCTAAAAGCAACAAAATGCGTAGCATCGCCGAGGCTGCAACCTTGGGGTATGCCATCCCTGGTGCGGTGCTAGCAGTGGGCATTTTGTACCCGCTTGGTGTGTTTGATAATGCGGTTGATAGCGTAATGAAAGCCTGGTTTGATTATCCCACCGGCTTATTGCTCACTGGCACCGGTGGCGCCTTGGTATTAGCCTATTCGCTGCGTTTTATCGCTTTAAGCTATCGTACTCTTGACGCTAGCCTTACCAAAATCACTCCTGAAATGGATGACGCCTCACGTATTCTTGGCAGTCGTTCAGGTAAGACGCTATGGCGAATTCATCTCCCTTTAATACGACCAAGTGTGCTCACCGCCATGCTACTGGTGTTTGTAGACACCATGAAAGAGTTGCCTATCACCCTGATACTAAGGCCGTTTAATTTTGATACTTTATCTACCCAAGTATGGGATTTAGCCTCTTTAGAACAGCTTGAGCAAAGCGCTTTGGCTGCATTAACTATATTACTGGCGGGCATTATCCCGGTTATTATCATGAGTCGAAATATCGGTTCTTCTGAACGTCGCCCACAAGGACAATAAACCTGCAATGAGTATTGTTTTACGCAAAGTTAATCATTTTTACGGCGAACAACAGGCATTAAAAAATGTCAGCATTGAAGTGAGCGAAAATCAAATCGTTGCGCTATTGGGTCCATCGGGTTGTGGTAAAACCACACTGCTACGCCTTATCGCTGGTTTAGAGCGACTACAAAGTGGCGAGCTTTACTTGCAAGACAGGCTAGTGGCTGCGCCCAAGCAAGCGATTCATCTAGCACCAGAGCAACGAGCCATTGGCATGATGTTCCAAGACTATGCCTTATTCCCTCATATGAGTGTGCGTAAAAACATCGAGTATGGTTTACGTAAACAGCAAGATCTTGTTAAGCGGCGTAATTGGATTGAGGAAAGCCTAGATAATATGGGCATGCAAGGTTTGTTAGAACGCTTTCCGCATACCTTGTCGGGTGGCCAGCAGCAGCGGGTAGCTCTACTTCGTGCCTTAGCTCCAGAGCCAAGCACTTTACTGTTAGATGAACCTTTCTCCGCGCTTGATGAGCATCTTCGTCAGCAAGTACGTGAAGAAACCCTTGATGTACTGAAGAAAACCAATACCCCTGCGGTAATGGTGACCCACGATCCATTAGAAGCAATGTTTATCGCCGACAAAATTGTAGTGATGGAAAAGGGGGAGATTGTGCAAAATGCTAGCCCTCAAGAAATTTACAATAATCCGAAAAACGCCTTTGTGGCAGCGTTATTTGGCCCTAGCAATCGCTTTGAAGTGGAAGTTGAAGGGCACAAAGTTAACACGCCACTTGGGGCGTTTGCTGCAGCTGACATCGAAGATCAGCAGATGGCAGAGATTATTGTGCGGGCTAAAGATATCGTAGTACACCAGCTCGAAAACAAAGACCAGATAGAAGCTACAGTGATATCAGTGCATGCAATGGGAAATGAAACCCACTTTAGATTGCAGCTAAGCAATATGCCTGAGCGAGTGATTCATGCGCGTATGCGCGATCATTGGCAGGCGAGTGCTGGCACAAAAGTGTGGTTATCGGTAGATGGGGATGCGGCATTTGTCTTCCCTAAAGCATCGCTTTAGGGAAGCTAATTAGGCTTCGTTAGCCAACCTCGAAGAGTTCTTTCACTGACTGGAAGACATCGGCAATATCTACTTGGCGAGTAGGGGTGATAAAAATCGTGTCATCACCAGCAATGGTGCCAAGAATACCCTCAGCTTTGCCTAATGAATCTAACAAACGGGCTATTAGTTGAGCTGCGCCGGGGCTGGTGTGGATAACGATGAGAGCGTCATTGAAATCCATTTCTAATACTAAGATTTTTAGTTGGCTAGAAACGGTTGGAACCCCTAATTCTGCCGGCAAGCAGTAAACCATTTCCATTTTTGCGTTACGAGTACGCACTGCGCCAAACTTACTTAGCATGCGTGACACTTTCGATTGATTAATGTTTTCGAAACCTTGCTCTTGCAGGGCGGTCACTATTTCGGCTTGCGAGCCAAATCGTTCCTCTTTTAATAGTGATTTAAAGGCTTTTATTAACTGTTCTTGTTTATCGCTATATTTCATCGGTGATCCGAGCTTATAAATCCGTTGCCATTGTCGCCAACTTTTTACTCTAATTCAACTTTATTCTAGTTTTATGCATATAAATGCATACTCTGACACAGAATTATTATTGCATTTAATAACAATTAGTTGTGAGCCTTTGCTAAGCTGAATTATGATAACCCCATCCGACTCGATGAGTAGTTGATTATGTGGATTAAACTTTTCATTCTTTTTCCTGTTTTTGTGTTTAGTTCAGCCTTTGCTGAAGATAAACCCTTACGAATTGTTACCGAAGCCTCTTACCCACCATTTGAAGCCTTTGACGAGCAAAAGCAATTAGTAGGTTTTGATATCGAACTAGCCAAAGCGGTGTGTATACAAATAAACAGAGAATGTGAGTTTTACCATCAGCCTTTTGACAGTTTGCTGACGAGTGTTGCGGCAGGGCACTATAACTTGGCGATTTCAGCTTTAGATATCACCGAGCAGCGAAAACAGTTAGTTAATTTTAGCGATGCGTATTTTGACAATATGGCGGTATATATAACTAGCTCTGACCAAGCCTTGGCTAATAACGCTGTTGTGGCAGTGCAAAGCGGTTCCAGCTTTATGCGTTTTTTACGTGAGCAACGACCAGATATTTTGTCGATTGCTTACCCCAGTTATCAATTGGCACTTAATGATTTAGAACAAACGAAAATAGATGCGGTGTTTTTGGATGCCGCTGCTGCGCATTACTGGTTAGCGAGTCATCCCAACTTTGTTACTCAAGTGGATGAAAGCTATCCTG
The DNA here is from genome assembly GCF_019670105.1 of Agarivorans albus. Taxonomy (NCBI): domain Bacteria; kingdom Pseudomonadati; phylum Pseudomonadota; class Gammaproteobacteria; order Alteromonadales; family Alteromonadaceae; genus Agarivorans; species Agarivorans albus. The sequence goes on from NZ_AP023032.1 coordinate 726,262, forward strand.
CTAGTGGTTTGGGTATGGCTGTTTCCAAGCAAGACGAAGACCTGCTGAATCAAATCAACCATGCGCTTAAAGTGTTAAAAAATAATGGCACTTACCAAACAATATATCAGTCCTTTTTTAACTAACAAATACTGTTAGACCAAGGTCTTAAGCCATATTGTTAAAGTGTGATTAAGGCAACCTTTTCCTGTTTTAAACTTGCTTTAAAAATGTTGCTAAATTGTATTTTGAGGCGGATTCCGTTATCTTGTCAGCTGTCTCTATAGACATCCCCTCTACAACTACAAAAAGCATGGAGAAGTTTGATGAAAGTTGCCGTATTAGGTGCTGCAGGCGGAATTGGCCAAGCCCTTTCATTACTATTAAAAACTCAGTTACCCGCTGGTTCTGAACTTTCGCTTTACGACATCGCCCCAGTAACACCAGGTGTTGCTGTAGATTTGAGCCACATCCCTACACAAGTGGCCATTAAAGGATTTGCAGGCGAAGACCCAAGCCCGGCCCTAGAAGGTGCCGATATTGTTCTTATTTCAGCTGGTGTGGCGCGTAAGCCAGGTATGGATCGTTCAGATCTATTCAACATCAATGCTGGTATTGTTAAAAACCTTATCGAAAAAGTTGCTGTTACTTGCCCTAAAGCGTGTATCGGCATTATCACTAACCCTGTTAATACTACTGTGCCAATTGCTGCAGAAGTATTGAAAAAAGCCGGTGTATACGATCCAGCTAAATTGTTTGGTGTAACTACACTTGACGTAATCCGCTCTGAAACATTTATTGCTGAAGCAAAAGGCTTAAACCCTGCCGACATTAACTTAAACGTTATTGGTGGCCACAGTGGTGTAACTATCTTGCCATTGTTATCTCAGCTAGATGGTATTTCATTCACCGATGAAGAGATTGCCGCGATGACCACGCGCATTCAAAACGCCGGTACTGAAGTAGTTGAAGCTAAAGCGGGTGGCGGCAGCGCTACACTTTCTATGGGCCAAGCAGCTGCACGTTTCTGTTTGTCTTTAGTTAAAGCCGCTCAAGGCGAAGACGTAATTGAGTGTGCCTACGTTGATGGCGGCAGTGAACATGCTAAGTTCTTTGCTCAACCAGTGCGTTTGGGCCCTCAAGGTGTTGCTGAAATCTTACCTTACGGTGAGATTAGCGCATTTGAGAAAGCTGCAATTGACGGCATGTTAGACACCTTACACGGTGACATCGATAAAGGCGTAGAATTTGTTTAATTACAAATTTTAAATCCTAATAAGGAGTGCAATGCACTCCTTTTTTGTGTCCGCATGTTGTCGAAGTACCCAACTAAGCTAGGCTTGGGATAATAAATGGTTTCTGACGGCCTCTTTTACTTATTTCGGTGTTTTAAGCTACTTGCAATAAGCTAGCTATTGGCGAGCAGCTTCGCCTTGAACTAAGCAAACCTATCTCGCGAGAAACATGAAGCGAGATTGAGTACTGGCTTGCAGAGTTATCGTCACTTCCTTATCCCGAGTTAAAGTTAAATATAAAGCTGTTGTTGCCCACTTATTTGCGCTGCAATACTTGAGCTAAACTAATCTTAAACAAGCTTCAAAGCTAGCGTTAGCGTAGAAATGGCCATTTAGATTATCAGAGATAAAAGTGGCTTTAGTTTTTTTGCATGATGCCGATAGCTTAAGTGTTAAGACGATAGGAACGGCTATGAATAAGCAGATCATTTCACTACTTCTTGCTGCGGGAATAAGTTCAGCGGCCTTTGCAGAATCTATTGATGCCTTGTCAGTGGATGATGAATTAGATACGCCAGCACAGCAAGCTGAGCCGGTTACTATTGATCCTACCGAGTACACTAGTCCATCAGATATTGAAGCGGTTCAGCTTTATAAGCAAGACGAGTTAATCACTTGGATTAACAACAATCAGCACCTTGCTCGGGTGAAAGCAGACGATTGCCAGTTAGTTGAAGATATTGAGGCACGGGCCGAAAAAGTCGCGATTCCCGCCTATCAGTTTTTATGGGGCGATATGCTGGCATGGGGAGTCTGTGTTGATTCAAATCCTGAGCTTGGCGTCATGTATATGTGGCGAGCGGCTAATCAAGGGTTAGCAGCTGCCATGGAGCAGCTAGGTCGCTATTACGCAACGGGTACCTTAGTTCAGCAAGATTACGCCAAAGCTATTCCACTATTACGTGAAGCAGCAGGACAAGGTTTTCTACCTGCTCAGTTGCGCTTAGTGTCACTCTATGTGGAAGGCAAAGGCAGCCCTTACGATTATGAAGATGCCTATCGCTGGTTACATCATTCAATCATTGCCGACAAACAAACTCACCGTGAAGCCAGCCAATTATTGGCTGCTCTCGCTAGCAAAATGCCTGAATATGTAGTGGTTAAAGCTAAAGCAAGCAACCAACCCTACTAAAGCCACGCGCAAAGCATTAACATAGAGCTATTCTTGAAGAGTGTACTTTTTATTGCTCAACTTAGTAGGTTAGTTAATGCAAAATCAGGCTGTGTCGGCCACACTAAAATCGACCTTACTCGCTGCCTTAACAGAAGAAATGGCCCCCGTTTCTAAAGACTGGCTCAAAGCCTTGTGTAGTGAAGAACAACGTAGCCAATTCTCGGCAAGTCTTGCTGAGTTGCTTGATGAAGGTGCTTTGGTGACTACGCGGATTGGTGCTTATACCTTACCTGAGCGTTTAGGCTTGGTGACCGGAACCGTTATTGGTCATCGTGATGGTTTTGGTTTCTTAAAAACCACCCAAGAAGGCACCGATTTATTCTTACCCGCAAAAGAAATGCGTAAGGTCTTTCATAACGATTTTGTGTTGGCTGCGCCATCTAGCATGGATAAGCGTGGTCGCCGTGAAGGCCAAGTCATTCGTGTATTAAAACCAGGTAAATTAGAGTTAGTGGGGCGCTTTTTTGTTGAGGGCAATCACCGCTATGTCGTGCCGGACGATTCTCGAATTAACCAAGATATTCTCATTGGCAAAAATGACACAGCGGGTGCTCGTCAAGGCCAAGTGGTAGTGATTGAAGTGCTTAGTCGCCCTTCGGCTCCCAAGCTAGCTGTAGGTAAAGTGATTGATATTCTCGGTGAGAAAATGGCACCGGGCATGGAAGTGCAAGTTGCTTTGCGTAATCACGATATTCCACATGAGTGGCCAAAAGCGGTCACTAAAGCCGTTAGTAAGCTTGAAGAAGATGTGGATGACGCGGCTAAACAAAACCGCGTTGATTTGCGTGAGCTACCATTGGTTACCATTGATGGTGAAGATGCTCGTGATTTTGATGATGCAGTATTTTGTGAAGCCAAAAAGTCTGGTGGCTGGCGTTTATGGGTAGCTATCGCAGATGTGTCTTATTACGTACGTCCCGATGCAGCACTCGATAAAGAAGCGCTAAATCGTGGTAACTCGGTGTATTTTCCAGACCAAGTTATCCCTATGTTGCCAGAGCAACTCTCCAATGGATTGTGTTCACTTAACCCAAAAGTAGACCGTTTATGTATGGTGGCAGAGATGACAATTTCCGCTGCTGGCCGTTTATCGGGTTATAAATTTTATGAAGCGGTAATGCACTCACATGCGCGATTTACCTATAACAAAGTGGCGGCGATTCTGGATGGTGATGAAGCTTTAGCCCAGCGCTACGCCGAGCAAGTTCCGCACTTGCAAGAGTTACATCGCTTATACAGTGCTTTAAAAGTAAGCCGTGCCCAGCGCGGTGGTATTGAGCTAGAAACGCAAGAAACCCGTTTTATCTTTAATGCCCAGCGCAAAATTGAGCAAATTGTTCCGCTAACCCGTAATGATGCACACAAAATGATTGAAGAGTGCATGATTCAGGCAAACGTGGCAGCGGCTAAGTTTGTAGAAAAGCATCAGCAAGCCATTTTATATCGGGTGCACGATCGCCCCGGTAAAGAGCGTTTGACTAGTTTTAGAGGTTTCCTGAACGAGTTAGGCCTGCCATTAGGCGGAGGCGAAGAGCCACAGCCGAGTGACTACTTTAAATTAGTTGAAACCATTCAAGAGCGACCTGATCTTGAGCTGATTCAAACCATGTTATTGCGCTCTATGATGCAAGCGGTCTACCAACCCGACAACATTGGCCACTTTGGTTTAGCGCTTAAATCTTATGCGCACTTTACTTCACCTATTCGTCGTTACCCAGACTTGTTATTGCACCGAGTGATTAAGTTTCTAGTTAATAAGTTAGAAGCTGAGGCCGCCGGCAAAACCGTTAAAAACAAATGGACGGTTACCGGTGGTTACTCTTATCAAGATGATGAAATGGATAAGTTTGGCGAAGTGTGTTCAATGACCGAACGTCGCGCCGATGATGCCACCCGCGAAGTATCCGACAGTCTTAAATGTGAATACATGCAAGATCATGTGGGCACCGTGTTACCTGCAACCATTGCTGCAGTCACCGGTTTTGGCTTTTTTGCCCGCTTGGATGAGTTTCATATTGATGGGTTAGTACATATCAACTCTTTACGTGGCGACTATTATCATTATGATGCCGCTCGTCAGATCTTGGTGGGAGAGAAAACCGGAAAGCGCTTCAGAATAGGTGATGCGGTTACAGTTAAAGTAGCCTCGGTAAACATGGCCGATCGTAAAATGGAATTTGTCATCGTTAATAAAGATGGTCAGGCAGACGAATTTGACCGCCCAGAGCGAACTGGCAAAGATGGCGGTCGCGGCAAACGCTTTGCTAAATCAACCGGGGATTCCGAACGCTCTAGGGATGGTAAAAAGAAACAACGCCATCGCGATAGTAAAAATAAAGGTAAACGCCGCGTCACTGCTAAATCGAAGAGCAATGAGAGTAGCAGCGAGAACAAAGGTGGCTTTAGCCCTTGGCAGCAACGTGATCCTGCGGCTAAAAAGGCAAAATCAAATAATGAGGCTAATGCCAAAACGCGCAAAAAGCCTAAAAAGAAACGTAAGCAGCGCCCTGGTAAACAAGAGCGTAACGCTGTTAAACAACAGAAGAATTAAACATGAGCCAACAAGTTATTTATGGTTTGCACGCAGTGCAAGCTTTGCTAGAGCGCAGCCCCGAGCGAATTATTGAAGTGTATGCCTTAAAAGGGCGTCAAGATGAGCGTTTATTACCCTTGCTGAATGAGTTGCGTCGTTTGGGCGCTTCGGTTCAGTTTATGCCACGTAAAGCCCTAGACGACAAAGCCGAAAGTTCGCAACACCAAGGCATTGTGGCGCGAGTAAAAGCAGGTCGTGGTTATAACGAAAATGATTTAAAGCAGCTGGTTGAATCTAGCTCGGCTCCGCTGTTTTTGGTATTAGATGGAGTAACCGACCCACATAACTTAGGGGCATGTTTACGTAATGCCGATGCTGCCGGCGTGGCGGGGGTAATTGTGCCAAAAGATAAATCGGTTCAATTAAATGCCACTGTGCGCAAAGTAGCCTGCGGCGCGGCCGAAACCGTACCTCTAGTAGTGGTAACTAACCTTGCTAGAACACTGCGCGAACTGCAGCAGCTAGGCGTGTGGGTAGTTGGCACGGCGGGTGAGGCCGAACAGTTTATCTACGACAGCAAATTACAGGGTCCAATGGCGATTGTGATGGGCGCTGAGGGCAGCGGGATGCGCCGCTTAACGCGTGAAACCTGCGATGAACTAGTGAAGTTGCCAATGCTAGGTGCAGTATCAAGTTTAAACGTATCGGTTGCAGCAGGAATCTGTCTGTTTGAAGCGGTGCGCCAGCGCCGTTAATACCCAATTTACCCTGCCAGAAATACTGAGTTACTAGCCTCTGCGTGGAATATCATTCAGAGGCTTTAATTTAGCTTGATTAAATTCTCGCCTTCACATAAAATCAGCGCCCCTAAAACAGCCATTTTACTTTTAGTTCCTTGCCTCTTCGGTTCGGCTGTACCATGAACGAGGCTATAACCCGTAGGGAGCAATCATGCGTCATTACGAAATCGTATTCATGGTCCACCCAGACCAGAGCGAACAAGTTCCAGGTATGATCGAGCGTTACTCAGCAGTTATCACAGATAACGGCGGTAGCATCCATCGCTTGGAAGATTGGGGCCGCCGTCAATTGGCTTACCCAATCGAAAAATTGCACAAAGCCCACTATGTTCTTTTGAACATCGAAGCTAGCGCAGAAGTTGTTGATGAATTGGAAACTGCTTTCCGTTTCAACGATGCTGTTATCCGTAACATGATCATGCGCACTAAGTCTGCTGTTACAGAGATCTCTCCAATTGCTAAAGCTAAAGATGAGCGTCCAGCTCGTCGTGACGAAGAGCGTCCAGCTCGTCGTGAAGAAGCAGCACCAGCAGCTGAAGAAGCTCCAGCAGTAGAAGCTAAAGAAGAGTCAGCTAGCGAAGAATAAGACCTTATGTCTGAAAATAGGTTGGTTTTGCAGGGGCGAGTATTACGCGCACCAAAACGCTCTACCAGTCCGGCCGGTGTTGCACATTGCCAATTTTGGCTAGAGCATCGTTCGCAGCAACAAGAAGCTGGATTTTCTCGCCAAGCCTATTGCCAAATAGCAGTAGTTGCCAGTGGCGATATTTTGAAGCAAGATTCATCGCATATAAGTATGGGGTGTGAAGTAAGAGTAAGTGGTTTTATAAATAGCCACAAAGCGGCCAACGGTTCATATCGATTGGTACTTCATGCTTCTGAAATTGATTTGTTATCACGAGGATAATGTTATGGCACGTTTTTTCCGTCGTCGTAAATTCTGCCGCTTTTCAGCGGAAGGTGTTGTTGAGATCGATTATAAAGATACAGCAACATTAAAAAACTACATCACTGAAAGTGGTAAAATTGTACCTAGTCGTATTACTGGTACAAGCGCTAAATACCAACGTCAACTTGCACGCGCTATTAAACGTGCTCGTTACCTGGCTCTATTGCCATACACTGATTTACATAAGTAAATCGGCGTTTGCAACTAGCCTAACTCAATCGAATTAATCGAGGAAAGGTAATGGAAATTATTCTATTAGACAAAATCGCTAACTTAGGCGGTTTGGGCGATCAAGTTAATGTTAAAGCAGGTTACGCACGTAACTTCTTGATCCCACAAGGTAAAGCTGTTCCAGCAACTAAAGCTAACGTAGAAGTTTTTGAAGCTCGTCGTTCAGAATTAGAAGCTAAACTAGCTGAAACTTTGAAAGCATCTGAAGCTCGCGCTGAGAAACTAAATGCTCTAGAAGCAATTGTTATCGAAGCTAAAGCTGGTGAAGAAGGTAAACTATTCGGTTCTATCGGTACTCGCGACATCGCTGATGTTGTAACTGCTGCTGGTGTTGAAGTAGTTAAATCTGAAGTTCGCCTACCAAACGGTGTATTACGTAACACAGGTGAAGTTGAAGTTGTTATTCAAGTTCACACTGACGTAACTGCTACTGTTACTCTACAAGTTGTTGCTGCTGAATAATTTCAGCTAAATAGCTTGAAAAAACCGCGCCTAGGCGCGGTTTTTTTGTATATTGGCTATGATTTTAAAGGATTTTGAAAGATAGTTGAGATAAATCCGGTTTTGACTATAAGTATTTCGTTGTCGCAAATTGGTTACTTGAACAAGGAGAGTTAGAGTGCGTTTATTTTTGGTTTTAGCGACCGCCTTTATCAGTGTTTTTTCCCATGCCAATAACAGCTGGTCAGACATAGAGCAGCAAGCTAAAGGGCAAACCGTGTATTTTAATGCCTGGGCTGGAGCCGATAATATTAATGCCTATATTCGCTGGGCAGGTGAGCAAGTTAAGCAGCGCTATGGTGTTGAACTTGAGCATGTAAAAATTACCGATACCGCCAATGTTGTCAGCCGTATTTTGGCAGAGAAAGTGAGTGGCAGAACTAACGGTGGCAGCGTTGATTTGGTGTGGGTTAACGGCGAGAACTTTCGCGCTTTAAAAGAGGCCAAATTGCTCTATGGTCCATTTAGCCAGGACTTGCCAAATTTAGCACTTACCGATACCAATAGCCCAGCCTTGCAGTATGACTTCACCATACCTGTAGAAGGCTACGAGTCTCCTTGGGGAGGCGCCCAACTGACATTCTATTATGACGGTGCGCGGATTAAGCAAGCACCAACGTCGATGCAAGCATTACTTGGCTACCTGCAGCAAAGCCCAGGTTTATTTAGTTATCCAGCTCCGCCAAGCTTTTATGGTACCACTTTTGTAAAACAAGCCTTGTTTGAAACCATTGATGACACCGCGCAGCTTTATCAGCCGGTTGATAAACAAAACTTTAATAAGGCTACCAGCAAGCTATGGGCTTATTTAGACCAGTTACACCCATTAATGTGGCGCCGTGGCCAAAGTTTCCCTAGTGGTAGCGGGCAAATGCAGCAGCTCCTAAATGATGGCGAGCTAAGTATCGCTTTTAGCTTTAACCCTAATGATCCTGCCGCTGCTATTGAACAAGGTTTATTGCCGGAATCGGTACGTAGTTATGTGCATCAGGTAGGTACAGTAGGGAATACTCATTTCTTGGCTATTCCGTTTAATAGTGACGCCAGCGCAGGTGCGATGGTAGTGGCCAACTTTTTATTGTCGCCTGAAGCGCAAGCACGTAAAGCCGATTTAACCTATTGGGGTGACCCTACGGTATTGGCTTTGGACAAACTTAGCGCTGAACAACAGCAGTTTTTTGCTGGACAGCAAAACCAAGCTAGTTTAAGTGCTGCAGATCGCGCCAAGGTTTTAGGCGAACCTCATGCTACTTGGGTCGCTTTATTAGAAGCAGAATGGTTGCGTCGCTATAGCCAATGAGTCTATTTTCCAAAAAGGCAGCAGTGTTATTTCCAGTGGTGACCTGTGCACTGCTGATGCTGCCTTTGCTGTTTGGTTTTATTGATACGCTTTTACCTGCTTTTGGCTACTTTCCAATTGCGTCAAAACACCAATTTAGCTTAAGCGTTTGGCAACAGCTATTTAGTTATTCTTCATTATGGCAATCGGTATTGCTTACGCTGTTTACTGGTTGGGCTGCTGCTTTATTGTCATTGATATCGGCGCTTTGGCTAATCATGCACTGTTATCAAAGCCGTTGGTGGCAGTTTCTAGAAAAAACGCTGGCCCCATTTTTGGCCATCCCACATGCTGCAATGGCCATTGCTTTATTATTTCTATTAGCGCCAAGTGGCTGGCTGATGCGTTTGGTCTCCCCTTGGTTAACCGACTTTAACTATCCGCCTTTATGGCAAACCACTCAAGATGCTTGGGGGCTAAGCTTAATACTCGCTTTGTGGGTGAAAGAGTTACCATTCATGTTACTGGTATTAATGTCTGCTTGTTCTCAATTGCCAGTAAAACGCAGTTTGGCACTTGGCCAAAGCTTTGCTTATTCGAGCCAGCAAGTATGGCAAGATATTTTGTTCCCGCAGTTAATTAAACGTATTCGCTTGCCGTTTTTTACGGTGCTTGCGTTCTCACTTACGGTTGTGGATGTGGCGCAAATTATCGGCCCGAGTAAGCCTGTAACCCTGGCACTACTGGTTTGGCAGTGGTTTAGCGATAGCAATATCGATCTGCGTTTAGTGGGAGCAGCGGGCTCATTGCTGCTGCTTGCTGTAGTGGTATTGAGTGTCTTGTTGTCTTTAGGCTTAGAAAAGCTCTATCTCACTAGGCAACTAAATAAAGCCATGCAAGGTGTTCGCAAATCAGCGAGTCGCGGCAAACTCGCCCGTGGTTTGTTAGTGACACTGGTGCTTAGCTTAGTATTGAGCTTATTGGTGATCCTTATTTGGTCAATAACTTGGCGATGGCGATTTCCTGATGTATTGCCTGCACAGTGGAGCTTGCACTATTGGCAGCAAGCAGGGAGTTACTTGCTATCCCCATTATTTAATAGTTTAGGCATTGCGTTTTCTTCGGCCGCCATTAGTTTAATACTGGTTGTTGGCTGCTTGGAGTACCAATTAAAACAAGCCAATACGTCGCGCTGGTGGTCAGTAATGATGTACTTGCCTTTGTTGTTGCCTCAAGTGGTGTTTTTATTTGGTGTGCAAGTTCAGCTGTTTAAGTATCGCCTAGATGGCAACCTCATTACTGTTATCTGGGCACACATTATTTTTGTTCTACCCTATGTGTATTTATCTTTGGTTGGCAGTTATCGGGCCTTTGATAAGCGTTATATGCAGGCAGCGGTTAGTTTGTCGCATAGTTATTGGCGCAGTTTTATGGCGGTAAAACTACCCATGCTTACTCGTCCTTTAGGCTTGGCTTTTGCTATTGGTTTTGCTGTGAGTATTGCTCAATACTTGCCTACTTTGTTTGTGGGAGCAGGGCGAGTGAGTACTCTAACCACCGAAGCAGTCGCGCTGGCTTCTGGTGGTGATAGGCGAGTCACTGCAGTTATGGTGATATGGCAAACTTTACTGCCACTGCTGGTGTACAGTGCTGCTATTGCTTGGCCTAAATGGCGCTACCGGCATTTTCGAGGGATGCATAGTTAATGTTAGAGATTAAAGATTTTGGTTTGGCGTTTGCTCAGCAGCACTTTTTAAGCAAGCTTAATATGTCGGTGGCCGGTGGCGAAATAGTGACTATTATGGGGCCGAGTGGGTGTGGTAAATCTAGTTTTCTAGCGGCTATTGCCGGCACTTTAAACGAAGGCTTTACTTGCTCGGGAGAAGTGAGTCTGGCCGGGAAATCTTTGCTGAACATGCCGCAAGCGCAACGCCAAGTTGGAATGCTGTTTCAAGATGATTTGCTGTTCCCGCATTTTAATGTTGCTCAAAACCTGCAATACGGCTTAGCGCATGCCAAACAAGGCCAAGCAGCTCAACTTATAGAACAAGCTTTAGCTGATGCTGGTATGCCTGGCTATCAGCAGCGTGATATTGCTAGTTTGTCGGGCGGTCAGCGGGCGAGGGTAAGTGTATTACGTAGTTTATTGGCAGAGCCGAAATTGTTATTGCTTGATGAGCCTTTTAGCAAGCTAGATAAACCCTTACGCAAACAGTTTCGCGAGTTTGTGCGAGATAAAATTGAAGAGCTGTCAATTCCGGCTCTGTTAGTTACCCATGATGCTGAGGACAGTTTACAAGCTCCGCCTATTTCGATTTTTTGATAGTGGTTTTTGCCTAAGTATTAAGCTGTTGCTGTTGAGTTTTATTTGATAAGCTTAATTTTCCTGAGGCTTTATTGTGTGGAGCGAAAGCGTCAGGACTCACATAGAGATCCCCAATAACAATAAAGAGGATGAAGATGAACAAATTGATTATTGCGTTGGCATTGTCACTACCATTTGTCGCATCAACCGCAAGCGCGGCTCCAGCTAAAGCGCCATTATGTGCTGCGTGCCACGGAGCTGAAGGAAAGGCTATGATTCCGGGCTATCCGCATTTAGCCGGCCAAAATGAGCAATACCTAGTATCTTCGCTTAAAGCCTATCGTGATAAGCAGCGTAATGGTGGACAAGCTGTTGTAATGCAGGGCCAAGCGGCTAACTTAACCGACGCCGAAATTGCCGAATTAGCTGCCTACTACGCTAAAATGTAAGCAGCCGTTTTTTGCAATAAGCCAGCCTAGAGCTGGCTTTTTAGTTTCTGAACCTGGGAGAAATGTTACTTGGTGTGGCTGCATAATTCCCGCATAATAGGCGCCAGTAACAAACAACCGCAATGAAAGATTATGGCAGCCAGCGCGCCCTCTCGTAAGTTTAAAGATAAAGATAGAAAGCCTAAAGATTCGCAAATTGATCAGCTTAAAGTGCCTCCACACTCGTTAGAAGCTGAACAGGCAGTATTAGGTGGCTTAATGCTCGACAATAACGCTTGGGACAATGTGTCGGAGCTGGTGGTTGAGCAAGACTTCTATCAACGTGCTCATCAATATACATTTTCGGCCATGCACCGTTTGGCGGAAAGCGGTCAGCCTATCGACTTGGTGACAGTATCGGAAGAACTAGAGCGCCAAGAACAATTAGACGATATTGGTGGCTTTGCTTATCTGGGGGAGATTGCTAAAAATACCCCAAGTGCTGCTAATATTCGTGCCTATGCCGAAATTGTTCGCGAGCGAGCGGTAACTAGAGAGCTAATTTCAGTGGCTAATGAAATTGCCGATAGCTGCTATGAGCCGGCTGGTCGAAAGAGTAGTGATTTGTTGGACTTTGCCGAGAGCAAAGTATTTAAAATTGCTGAGTCGCGCGCCAATGCCAACGAAGGCCCTAAAGAAGTAAAAGGTTTGCTGGCCGAAACCATTGATAAAATTGAAGAGTTGTACAAAGCGCCTAACGACGGGGTAACCGGTGTATCTACCGGTTTTGCTGACTTAGACAAAAAAACCGCAGGCTTACAAGGTTCCGATCTTATTATTGTTGCTGCCCGTCCATCGATGGGTAAAACCACCTTTGCGATGAACTTATGTGAATACGCAGCAATGACCCAGGATAAACCAGCTCTGATTTTTAGTTTGGAGATGCCCTCTGAGCAAATCATGATGCGTATGTTGGCCTCTCTAGGTCGAATTGATCAAACTAAGATCAGAACCGGCGCCCTAGATGATGACGATTGGGCTCGCTTATCTTCCACTATGGGCCTTATGGCCGAGAAATCGAAGATGTATGTGGATGACTCTTCTGGCTTAACCCCCACCGAAGTTCGCTCTCGTGCTCGCCGTGTTGCGCGAGAAGAAGGCGGGCTTAGCATGATCATGATTGATTACTTGCAGCTGATGCAAGTACCGGGTTTAAGTGAAAACCGGACCTTAGAAATTGCCGAAATTTCCCGCTCGCTTAAATCGCTGGCGAAAGAATTAAACGTACCGGTTGTGGCGCTTTCTCAGCTTAACCGTAGTTTGGAGCAGCGCGCCGATAAACGCCCAGTAAACTCCGACCTACGTGAATCGGGCTCTATTGAGCAGGATGCCGACTTAATTATGTTTATCTATCGTGATGAAGTTTATAACGAAGGAACGGATAACAAAGGCCTTGCCGAAATCATTATTGGTAAGCAGCGTAACGGCCCGATTGGCCGTGTTCCACTTACCTTCCAAGGTCAGTTCTCTCGTTTTGATAACTGGGCTGGCGAATTTTACGACGACGAATAGGTACTAATGGAAATCGCTAACGCGCAAGTTTCGCTATCTGCTTTAAAACATAATTACGCAGTATTAAAGCAACGTGCACCTAGTAGCAAAATTTTAGTTGTTATTAAAGCTAACGCTTATGGCCACGGCATGTTGCAAGTGGCAGAGGCTTTGGCGGAATTAGCAGATGGTTTTGCCGTTGCTCGTTGTAAAGAAGCGATCGCGTTGCGCAAAGCGGGGATTAAATCGCATATCCTGGTGCTAGAAGGTTTTTTTGATGGTGCAGAAGCACAAGAGTTAGCGCAACATCAAGTTGCTACGGTCATTCATAGCGAGCAGCAATTAGAGCTGGTAGAACAGTTATCATTAAAGCAGCCCTTAGAGACGTGGATTAAGCTCGATACAGGAATGCATCGTTTGGGTTTGTTGCCCGAGCAATTTAAGCATTTATTACCACGAATTCGCACGTGCCAAAATATTCAGGCACCTTTCAAGCTGATAAGTCATTTTGCTTGTGCTGATGAGCTAGAACATCCTTTAACACCCCAGCAAATTACATTGTTTAGCGAATTAACCAAAGAGCTTGGTGTGGAATGCTCGTTAGCTAATTCGGCTGGAATTCTTCTTTGGCCAGAGGCTCATGCGCAGTGGAACCGTCCAGGGATTTCCATGTACGGTATTTCTCCTCAAGTGGATAATAACGGTGCGGATTTTGGTTTGATTCCAGCCATGACCTTGCAAACTAATCTTATCGCGGTGCGTGAACACCCAAAAGGTGAGTCGGTAGGCTATGGAGCTACTTGGCAAGCAGAACAAGATACTCGGTTAGGCGTAGTTGCTATGGGCTACGGAGATGGTTATCCGCGTAGCGCCCCTAATGGCACGCCGGTGTGGCTTAACGGTCGCTTAGTGCCTATTGTTGGACGGGTCTCTATGGATATGTTGTGTGTTGACCTTGGCCCAGATTGTAAGGATAAGGTCGGCGACAAAGTAATACTTTGGGGGCCAGAGTTACCCGTTGAGACGATTGCAAAGGCGGTTGGCACTATCGCTTATGAGCTGGTCACTAAGTTGACTTCAAGAGTTCGTATAACTTACACAAACTAGGGTCTGTAGATCTTTGCTGATGGTTTTTGCAGCAATTTATTAGCCATTTAGGCAAGGCAGTGAGTGTGCAGTTAAGTGGGTTTAATAATCACTCGCTAACGCTGAATAAATGGCTAAGAAATGCTGCCCGAAGGATTCGGATACGCGAACTTTGCTCTTTGTTAAGCACTTCTTGCTTAGCCCACTAGGCTTCTAAGTGCTCGCCGCGATTAAAGCCCACTTATCTCGAACAAAATTTCAACACCAAAGATCAACAGATCCTAGTATTTACAAGTTCATCAAATTAGGCTATTAATTGGGTGCTGAATTATTAATCTATATTTTGATAGTTACAGCCTATCGAATTAATTGATTAGATCAATTCGTCAAGTCGACAATTTTGGCGCATTATTTATAGCGAAATTGATAACCTATTTAACAAGGAATACGAAATGAGTGTATTAGTTGGTCGTCCTGCTCCAGACTTTACTGCCGCTGCTGTTCTAGGTAACGGCGAAATTGTTGATGCCTTTACGCTAAGTGAGCACATCAAAGGTAAAGCTGCGGTAGTATTCTTCTACCCACTAGATTTTACTTTTGTTTGTCCTTCTGAGTTGATCGCTTTTGATCACCGTTTCCAAGATTTCCAAGATAAAGGCGTTGAAGTAATCGGTGTATCTATCGATTCTCAGTTCTCTCACAACGCATGGCGTAACACTGCTATTGAAGATGGCGGTATTGGTCAAGTTAAATACCCACTAGTAGCAGACGTTAAACACGAAATCTGTCAGGCTTACGATGTAGAGCATCCAGAAGCTGGTGTTGCTTTCCGTGGTTCTTTCCTAATCGACACTAACGGTGTTGTTCGTCACCAAGTAGTTAATGACCTACCTTTAGGCCGTAACATTGACGAAATGCTACGTATGGTTGACGCATTAAACTTCCACGAGAAGCACGGCGAAGTATGTCCTGCACAATGGGAAGAAGGTAAAGAAGGTATGGACGCAAGCCCTGAAGGCGTTGCTAAGTACTTATCTGCTAACGCTGAAGGCCTATAATAAGCCGCTAGTTAGCTAGAAAGTAAAAAGCCCGCAACAGCGGGCTTTTTTGTATTTATCGCATAAAACTAAATATTTTCGAAACAAATCTCTATGGTGGCGTGACCATGAATAGAAGTGAAAGGGATCAACACTTTAGGTCCTTCAGTTTTATGAGTAATGGTATGAGACGGACCTGATACTACCACCGGGGTCGCCATATCAAAATCGTAGCCATCTTCAGCCAGTAAGCGTTTCGCACCACCAGTCACCATGTTAGTAATTTCACCAACCATGTCGGTGACTTCTTCATTAATAGATTCTGGCGCTTCACCTAACATGCGGCGCATAATTTCAATAGCCAAGCCTTTATCAAAACTGATTGATAAAGAGCCTTTAGTTTGTGGGCCAACCATACCAATCAGTCCAGAAACATCACCGCGTGCAATTTCATCTTTTTTAAGCCCTGGCTTACCTGGCTTTAGCTCTAGTTGAGCCATGGTTTCGAGCACGTTTAAAAGAGACTTTAGAAAAGGGTTAACAAAATTTACGTCCATAGTGACCGATAACTTCCTACTGTGGGTGATTTTGGTCAAATTTAAATCAAGCGCTTAAACAGGCTGAAGACCAAAGCCACAAAAACTATTGAGAATTATTATAAGAATCGCACGAGATCCGATGAGCTGCAACTATTAGTCATATTTTTAAGAAGTGTTTCACTGAATCGTTGAGACTCAGTTGATATTCTCATTTATATCCTTTTAGCCTTCGGCTCATTTATAGTTGTTAGGAATTATCGTCGCGAAAAGCCTAAAAAGATAATAATGAATGCCGCTGGATCTCCAAGCTGCTAGCTCAAAGGTTCGCTGTAAGTTATTACACAGTGCCCAAGTCCCCCCTGTTTTATATAAATCTTGCCAGTGTTTTTTAAACACCTTTAAGCGCCCGTAAAAAATGTATTGCCAACGACCAGACTCGTTGCCTTGATTTGCTCTGCGAAACCACACCAGTGGTTTCGCAATAAACTTATATCGATGACCTTTGGCAAGCAGTGTGAGAAACAAATCATAGTCTTCTGCGATAACCTGAGAATCGAAGCCCTTAGCCTCGATAAAGTCTTTTCGTTTAACTAGCCAACTCGAAGGAACAATATGCGAGTCTACCAGGCTATCACTCATACTAAGATAAAGTGGTTTAGCGTCGCAGGTTTCGCTGGCTTCACCTTCTTCAGAAAAGATATTGGTGGCGCAGTGACAACCAGAGAGTTCCGGCTCGCTCTCCATAATTTGCTGTTGAAGTGCAAGTTTGTGTTTATCCCAATAATCATCGGCATCTAGAAATGCAATGAACTCACCTTTGGCAGCCTTAACTCCATTGTTTCGTGCTTCAGCTATTCCGAGATTACTGGGGTGATCAACAATAGTCGCCACCGAGCTAAATTGCTCTAGGTATTGTCGGGCTTCCTTGCTTGAACCATCATTCACAATGATTAGTTCTAGCGCTGGCTGAGTTTGTTCGATTACAGAGCTCACAGTTTTAGAAATAAACTGCTGATTATTAAAATATGGGATCACCACCGAGGTTTTGGCTTCCATTCTTTCATCCTTGAAAGTTTCATCACCTTAATCAGGTTTTATACAGTTGTGCTAGTTATTACAAATGCCAGACTACCAGTTAAAGTTAGTTGAGCAAGTGACTTAAGATAAGTTTATCGATGATGCCGGCGTAGAGTTTGAACTAGCACTCTCAACAGACCTTGCCTATTGCATGGTTAAATACAAGGAAGTGAAATGAAGAAATTAATCGCTGCAGCTTTTCTTTTCTCTCTTTTTGAAGGCGCTGTTTATGCTGCTGCAGAGATAAACCATGATGAAATGTTTGTGCTCAATTTTGAAGGCCCTGATTATTTGCGAACCATTCGTTATACCGAGCCATTTCGCGACGGCGATGAATGGAATATGGGCTCAGTGGTACATGATAAAACCGTTTACCACAATGGCTGGATAACAGTATTTAATGGCGAACTTGAGTTGCGAAAACAAGCACATGGTAGGGTGTTTGTTTACCCAAATGCTGAGCAGTTGGCGGCTGAAAACTGGACTATATCACTGATTATTCAGCCTGATTTAAGCGGTTCGTTTATTGATAGAAGTGGAGCAGAGGTGTATGAGTTTGTTGGTGAGTTTGCAAGGCTCCCCGAGCCCCAAAAAGATAGCTCTATCAATGGCTATTCTAATTGGCAGCTGGCTTTTAGTATCGTGCCAAAACGTGGCGTGTACTCAGTTAATGGAGAGCAGCGTTATGAAGGCAAACTTGTAGGCCGTGCAAGCTGGTTAGCCGAGTGGGTTAAAGCTGGCGAATTTCAATTTTTACTCGAATAAGTAAAGCTTAGTTAAGGCAAAGTATTCTCTGACAAGATTGGGCAATACCTACTCAGCCGTAGTATAATTGCTGGCTGAGTTAAGTTAACTCAGGTATTTAGATGCACTTGATAGCGGCTAGCTAAAACAAGCTTGGCTTACGAACGTAGTGCTTTGATCTTTTAGCTTTTTATTATTATGTTGAGCCCATGACCCAAGTTTCACCTTACCAACCTCATCGCTTTTCTGTTGCGCCTATGCTCGATTGGACTGACCGTCACTGTCGTTACTTCCACCGTTTGATGAGCAAAAATACTCTGCTTTACACTGAAATGGTAACAACAGGTGCGATTTTACATGGCAAAGGGGATTACTTAGGCTTCTCTGAGCAAGAGCATCCACTAGCTTTACAACTGGGCGGCTCAAATCCGCAGGAATTAGCCGAATGTGCAAAACGCGCTGAAGATTTGGGATATGACGAAGTAAACCTGAATGTTGGTTGTCCATCAGATCGCGTGCAAAATGGCCGTTTTGGCGCTTGTTTAATGGCCGAGCCTGAGCTGGTGGCGGAATGTGTTAGTAAAATGCAGCAACAAGTTAAGATTCCAGTGACGGTAAAAACACGGATTGGTATCGATGAGCAAGATAGTTATCAGTTTCTAAAAGACTTTATTGAGCCGGTGGCTGAAGCTGGTTGCGAAACCTTTATTATTCATGCGCGTAAAGCTTGGTTGTCTGGTCTTAGTCCAAAGCAGAATCGAGATATTCCTCCGTTAGATTACCCAAGAGCTTACCAAGTAAAAGCTGATTACCCGCAGCTAACCATAAGCGTAAATGGCGGAATTGCTAGCTTGGAACAAGTGCAAGAACACTTAAAGCATCTTGATGGCGTTATGCTAGGCCGCGAGGTTTATCAAAACCCTTACCTATTAGCGGATGTGGATCAACAGATCTTTGACGATCCGCAGCCAGCATTAAGCCGCCATCAAGTGGCTGAGTTAATGCTGCCATATATTGAAAACCATTTGGCACAAGGCGGCCGTTTACAGCATATTAGCCGCCACATGCTGGGGTTGTTCCAAGGTTGTGTGGGAGCGCGTGCTTGGCGTAGGCATTTAAGCGAGAATGCGCATAAGAAAGGTGCTGGCATTGAAGTGATGCAAGCCGCAATGGACTTAGTTCCAGAGCATCAAGAAGCCTAGTTAGCTTGCTTACTTGTTTAATTGAGGCCGCTTTATGCGGCCTTATTATTATCTGGCACAGCCCTTGCTATCACTACCTGCGAAGAGTCAGCTTTTTGTCAGGAGTGCAAAACAATGGAATTTTTAGGACGTTTAATCGCCCGCTGGGGCATATTAGACATTTTTATGGCGTGGGTGCTTACCGCCAGTGGCATGTTACTGGTTATTCCCAAGCAGTGGTTACCTGAAGCAGGCTTAAACGCGCAACTGAGTATGGTGTTAACTATTAGTTGTGTAACGGGCTTGGCTTATTTTCTTAGCCGCGGGTTGTTGTTGATTATGACCAGTATTACGGGAGCCGTTCAGCATCGTCGAGAATTACAACGACTCGCTTCGATGATCTCGTGTTTGGATCATTCTGAGCGTGCTATTTTACGCGAGTTTATTATTACTCGTCGCAGCGTATTAAGTCTGCCGTTAAAAGAGCCTGCCGTAGCAAACTTAATGGAAAATGGTGTGTTAAAGCCAATGAATGATCAACATGTTCACGAGCAGCGAAGCAATGTGGACATGATGATAAATTTAGCGGCGCGGCCATTATTGAGTTACAAAGCTTTAGGCTTACCGGTTGGTAAGTTAAACGAAGAGCAAATTGAACATTTGAAATCAATTCGCCCTCGCTTTTTACAGCCAGATTACAAAGCAAATCGTACTCACTCTGGGAAACTATTTAGGATCCGTGCCGGTGATACCGAAAGCCAAACGGCAGCGTAGTTTAACTAGTACGCTGTTTTAGATAACCCGCGTAATCGGGGACATCTACCGAAAACTCCTGATTAAAGTGACGGCTGGCCAAGATAAATTCAGCCGTCGCTTGGTTGGTAGCCATTGGTATATTCCATACCGCAGCCAAACGCAGTAGCGCTTTTACATCAGGGTCATGCGGAACCGCGTCTAGTGGATCCCAGAAGAAGATCATTAAGTCTATTTTACCTTCCGCAATCATTGCGCCTAATTGTTGGTCACCACCCATTGGACCGCTTAACAAGGCCTCTACTTCAAACCCTTGCTGTGACAACAGTGTGCCGGTGGTGCCTGTTCCAAATAGTTGATGTTTAATTAAATCTTCGCGATGATTTTTCGCCCAGTTAATTAACGCCGTTTTTTTATGGTCGTGGGCTACCAATGCAATACGTTTGCGAACGTTCATGGTGCGGGTGGTTGTATCCATGTTACCTCTTAAATACGATTAGTTTGAAAGCGTTTACTACAGATTATGTTACTGTTTGTATTTACTATTAGCTAGCAACAGCCAGCAGATAATCAAGGTGGGATAACAAAAACGTGTGCGGTAGCGTAATGATTGGCGGTGAATATGAAATACGACAAGCCGTAGGTGTGGATTCGTTATTTCTAGATTTTGGCGAAACCAAACAGTATCGCCCTAGCGAGTCGTTGCCAGCTTTGATTATTGAGCAGGAAACCCTGCGTTGTAAGCCTTTTATCTGGGGAATAAAGCACCCTCAACATCCCCAACTTGTTATTAATGCTCGAGTAGAAAGCGCTGCTAATAAAGCTATGTTTCAAAACGCCTGGAAAACCCAGCGTTGTTTACTGCCAGTAAAAGCGTGGCATGAATGGCGTAATCAAGAACGTTTTGAGTTTAGTTTGGAGCATCAAAATGTATTATTGCTGGGCGGTTTGTATTTGCAGGCTCCTGAGGGAAAACAGCACTTAGTTGTTCTTACTCAAGCTGCAGCGAGCGCTTTACAGCAATATCATCATCGCATGCCTTTGTTGTTTGAACTTGAGCAAGGCTTGCGCTGGTTGGCCGGGGATCCTTGTAAATATAAGGCGGAGCAGTTTCATTATCATGTGTCGAGCAATAGCCCACAGATTAGCTTGTTTTAGTTGCAAGTATATTTTGTCGCATCAAGTTTCTAGGAGTGATTGATGATTTACATTTTTGGTTATGGCAGTTTAATTGATGCAGATTGCAGACAGTGTACCTTTCCTGGTGAACATGCGTATGCTGCGCGGTTACATGGCTACCAACGTTATTGGAGTGGTTTGAAAAGCGCTGATGACCGTTCCGCTGTTGTAATTACCCCCGATAATAATGCTAGTGTGAATGGGGTGCTGATTCCTTTTGATGAAAGCTTCTTGCCTGAACTGGATAAACGCGAAGAAGATTACGATAGAGTATTACTCGATGTTTCACAGCTTGATCTCTTAGATACGCTGCCAAAGCCAGCGGTTAAAATATATACCTATGTGGCTAAAGAGTATTGGCATCCACAGAGCAATAGCCCTATTTTACAGTCTTATTTAGATGTGTGTTTGCGAGGGTGTTTGGCGGTAAATGAGCAATACGCGCGTGAGTTTTTGCTTTCGACCAATTATTGGGTAAGCCACTGGTTAGATGACCGTCATCAACCTATTTACCCAAGGGCCATTAATATGGATGCTCTAGCCTTAGAGCAAATTGATTCGATACTAAATGATATGGCGCATTTGGCTGATTACAACCCGGTCGCTCATAGCTAAGAATTTGGGCATAAAAAAAGGCGCCTAAGGCGCCTTTTTTAGCTTCTATAAACGTAGTTTACAGTACGTGTACAGAAGAAGTGTTAGTAGTACCAGAAGGTACTAAGGCACCAGATACCATCACTACGATGTCGCCTTTGTTTGCAAGGCCTGATTCCATCGCTAAATCTTTACCAAGCGCGTAGAAAGAGTCAGTGCTTTCAATGCTTTCAACAACGTGAGGAATAACACCTTTAGTTAAGCAAAGTTGAGCAGCAGTTTTAGTGTTAGTAGTAATTGCTAAGATGTTAGCTTGTGGGAAGTATTTACGAACAGATTTCGCAGACTTACCACCTTCAGTAGCAACAACAATAAGAGGAGCACTTAGCTTCTCAGAAGTTTCTACAGCACCTTTACATACCGCTTCAGTGATGCGTAGTTTACCGCTATCACGTGCTGGATCTAAGTTAGAAGGCATTACTGCGTCAGTACGACCACAAATAGTTGCCATAATAGATACAGCTTCTACAGGGTATTTACCTTTAGCAGACTCACCAGAAAGCATTACTGCATCGGTACCGTCTAGGATTGCGTTAGCAACGTCGCCCGCTTCTGCACGAGTTGGACGTGGGTTTTTGATCATTGAATCAAGCATTTGAGTTGCAGTGATAACCAACTTACGTGCACGGTTACACTTCTCAATCATCATCTTCTGAGCGAAGATTACTTCTTCAACTGGGATTTCAACACCTAAGTCACCACGAGCAACCATGATGCCGTCAGAAACTTCTAGAATTTCGTCGAAGTTATCTACACCTTCTTGGTTTTCGATTTTAGAGATGATTTGGATCTTCTCGCCGCCATTCTCTTTAAGAAGTTGACGAATTTCTAGTACGTCTTCTTTCTTACGAATGAATGATGCTGCGATGAAATCAACACCTTGCTCACAACCAAAGATTAAGTCGCCTTTATCTTTAGCAGAAAGAGCAGGAAGTTGAACGATAACGCCAGGAAGGTTAACACCTTTGTTTTCGCCTAAGTCACCGTTGTTAAGAACAGTACACTTAACTTCGTCATCAGATACTGCGATAACTTCCATTTCAATTAGGCCGTCATCTACTAGGATGATGTTGCCTACTTTCAAGTCAGCAGCAAAACCAGGGTAAGTTACCGCTACGCGAGTTGCATCGCCGATTACAGTTTGGTCTGTAGTGAAAGTGAACTCTTGACCAGCAACTAGGCTAACGTCTTCGCCGCCAGCTAGTTTAATAGTGCGGATTTCTGGACCTTTGGTATCCAATAAAACAGCAGCAGATTTGCCAGTGTTCTTAACAACTTCACGTAGGTTGTTGATGCGAGTGCCGTGCTCAGCAAAGTCGCCGTGAGAGAAGTTAAGGCGCATTACGTTCATGCCTGACTCAACTAACTTAGTTAGCATTTCTACCGATTCAGTTTTTGGACCAATGGTACAAACTATTTTGGTTTTCTTCATTGAAGTGACTCTCCGTTAAGGATGCTAGTAAAAAATCTGCGCACATTATACAAGATTGATCACAAAAGGATATGTAGAAAAATAACTACAAATCCGAATGTCGATCAAAATAATGTCGATTTATAATTCACAAATGTGGCTTGTTAATTGTGCAATTTTGTAAAAGCTCGCTGTTTTGCTCATTATTTGAGCATCTAGCAAGTATAAAAAAACCTCGCCAAACTGCGAGGTTTTGATGCGATTTTATCGCTTATTCAATTTCACCACAGAAACGATAACCTTCACCGTGGATGGTGGCGATAATTTCTGGTGTTTCCGGGATCGACTCAAAGTGTTTTCTGATGCGGCGAATTGTCACATCAACTGTACGATCGTGTGGTTTAAGCTCGCGACCAGTCATTTTCTTTAATAAGTCTGCGCGGGTTTGAATTTGTCCCGGGTTCTCAACAAAGTGCAGCATAGCGCGAAACTCACTACGTGGCAGTTTGTAAGTCTCTTGGTTTGGACTAACTAATGAGCGACTATTAATGTCTAAGGTCCAACCGTTGAAGCGGTATTCTTCAACCGTGCCTTTATCTTCACTAGCTACTTGACCATTTACGGTACGGTTAAGTAGGTTGCGAGCTCGAATAGTTAATTCACGTGGGTTAAATGGTTTGGTGATGTAGTCATCGGCACCAATTTCCAAGCCAAGGATCTTATCTACTTCGTTGTCGCGTCCGGTTAGGAACATTAATGCAATTTGCTCACGGTCGCGCAACTCACGCGCTAATAACAGACCATTCTTACCAGGAAGGTTAATGTCCATGATAATTAAGTGAACAGAATGCGCTTCTAATACGCTGTTCATTTCATTGCCGTCAATCGCTTCGAACACATTGTAACCTTCGGCTTCAAAAGTGCTTTTTAGCGTATTACGAGTGACCAGTTCGTCCTCGACAATTAGAATATTTGGTGTCATGGTCTTCCCCAATGCTGTTTAGAATAAAGTTGGCTTGTGAACAGGTAGCGCTATATAGAAGGTGAGGCAATGGCTACTTATTCATCCATGTTGAGTTTGTGTTAAAACTCGTTGAATGGCAAAAAAATAGACAAATAGTTTGTCTAAAACGCGTGATAAATCAGCGTACGAGACCTTCCACATGCATTGTTCGTTACAAGCAGTAAACATATTCTATGGGCTTAACAGTGATATAACAACTTGAGTCTGAAAAAAGCTTACGTTTTCTGCGGTGCTTTTGATTCAAATCAATCGAAAATTGCGAATAAAGCGAATTTTACTAATCAATACTGAAAATAAACTACATGTTTAATTTGTATCAAAACACCATTTTTCTGGCAAATACCGACTTTAAATATCAAGAACTTGCTGTTATCACCGCGAGTAATCCTGATGGTGTGACGCGAACTCGACGATTTAATCACTGGCTTGACTGTCATTTTATTTCATTTTTGCAGCGTCATCAGTTTCGTCACTTTTGGGTATTTGCTGGCTCAAGGGATCTAAATCATTACGAATATAGTGCAATTGTTGACTGCTCGTTAATTGATGCTCAACATATTGCAAAGGCTTTCAGACAAAAGGCCTTTTATTGGTTAGATAACGAATGTTACCTTTACGACACTAAGCGTTTAGCGAGCGCCCATTCTAGCCTCGGAGAAATACCGCCCCGCTGGTTTAATAACCCTTGGGCTTACAACAAGATGATAGAGGACTATCACTATGCAAGATCTACTACCGGAACTGTGCGACCTATATCCAACTCAAGTTAAATTACTCGAGCCCGTTTTCCAGATTTATGGAGCTAAAAAGCTGTTTCATGGCCAAGTGGAAACCGCTAAATGTTGGCAAGATAACAGCCGAGTAAAAGAGTTATTGGCCAGCCCTGGTGAGGGGAGGGTATTGGTTGTTGATGGCGGAGGAAGTACCCAAAGAGCCTTAATGGGAGATCTCATTGCAGACTCTGCTTACATACAGGGCTGGGCGGGCGTGGTAATTTTTGGTGCTGTTAGAGATGTAGCTGCCATTAACACTATGGAATTGGGGGTTAGGGCATTAGCAGCTTGCCCAATGAAAACAGAGCGTAAGGGCTTGGGGGAAACAGCCGGGTCAGTAAGTTTTGCTGGCCAAACTATTCAGCCGGGTATGTACTTATATGCTGATGAAAATGGAATTTTAGTGAGTGATCAAGCGTTGCAGTTGCCGGAAGGGTTTGCTTAAAAGCGATAGCCTAAACCAAACTGCACTTGTTGTTGCGTCTCTTTATCTTGTTGAGCCTCAACTTGATAAACGGCTTTCACATCAATGTTCTTCAGCAGGTGGTAGGTGCTAGATAGTTCTAAGCTATGCTCAGTATTGTCGTACTTGGGTTGGTGAACTTGCACGAGTTTACTTTGGATAGACAAGCTTTTTAAGGGTTGGTAGTTAAGCCCAGTTGAAAGGTTAAAGCCTTTACGTGTGGCAATGTCGTCGTATTGGTTGTTAACCCCAGCTTCAACGAACAAAGATAGCTCATTGCGAAGCTTGTGTTGATAACCACCGTTGAAAAACCACGAATCAACATCATTGGATTCACCGGTACTCACAAATTGGCTGTTGTTGTAACCAGTGATGTACCAATTTTTCACCTGGCTACGTGACGATAGCTGAACGTGTTCGCCATCGCCGTAGCTTAAGCTCATTTCATTTTCTACTTCAGCAGCCGCTAAAGAGCCGCTGGCAATAACAAGCACAGCAGCAATCGAATGCTGGAATAGTAACTTAGCCACTGCCGTCTCCTTGTTATTATTTTTCTTAGTAACAGTAGTATGGTTGATCATCACTTTAAGATCATTGTGGATCTTCAAAAATTTGCAGAAAGCCCAATAAATGATTTTAAAGCCAAATTTTCTAGCACAATCGTCTAGCGGTTAATAAATCGACGGCGTCTTCTGTATGGATATACGTCTTCAAACTGGCCGTTTTTAATGTTTTGCTGCAGATCTTGCCAAAAACTGGCTTGAAAAAGCTCTGCATGTAACTCTTTAAATACCTGTTTAACGATGGGTTTTCCCAATAAAAAGGTGGCAAATTCCTCAGGGAAGATATCGTTAGGTCCCACCGAATAACAGGGTTGTGCCGCCCATTGATCTTCAGGATATTGAGATTTTGGAAACTCTCTAAAATTACATTCCGTCATATAGGAGATTTCATCATAGTCGTAAAATACTACACGACCATGACGGGTGACCCCGAAATTCTTAAACAGCATATCTCCGGGGAAAATATTGGCAGCAGCTAGCTGTTTAATGGCATTGCCATACTCATCAATAACTTGCCGAGTTTGCGCTTCGTCAGCTTGATCCAGGTACATGTTAAGCGGGATCATTTTCCGTTCTGTATATAAGTGTTTAATGGTGATGGAATCTCCCTCGATATGCAGCACCGAAGGCGCAACCGCTTGCAGTTCATCTAGTAAGCTCTGGCTGAAGCGCGCTAGTGGAAATTCAACGTTAGAAAACTCTTGAGTATCCGCCATTCTTCCCACTCTATCGTGCTGTTTTACCAGTCGGTATTTCTCTTTTACAATGGCGTGGCTTACGTCTTTGGGCGGGGTAAATTCATCTTTAATAATTTTGAATACAACATCATACGAGGGCAGGGTAAATACACTCATCACCATGCCTTTAATGCCGGGTGCTAGCTCAAATTGATCACTGGAATTGTGCAAGTGATTGAGGTAGTGGCGATATAATTCGGTTTTACCATGTTTTTGACAGCCAATGGCGGTAAATAGCTCGTAGTCAGTTTTATTGGGCAACAGTTGCTTAAGAAAATTGACTATCCGGCGCGGGGCTGGGGCATCTACCATGAAATAAGAGCGCGCAAAGCCAAAAATAATACTCACTTCGTCACTATCAATTAGCACGCTATCAACAGCCACTTTGCCTTGCTGATTAAGTAAGGGAAACACTATGGGAAAACTATGAGCTTCACTGGTGTATTGGCCAATAAGGTAAGCGGCTTTGTTTCGGTAAAACACCGGTTGTAACATCGTTATTTTGTGTAGCTGTTGCTGATCCAGCTGCGGAAGTTCCGTCAAGCGTTGCTTAATAAACTCTATGTCGCGAGGTAAATCTTCGTATTCGATATTAAAGCGATAGTCTTCGAAGAGCTGCTTTAATAAGGTATCCAACGAGGTATTCTGATAAGTATGGGTAAGCAGTTGGTAATCAAACAGTTTGCTGCATCGGCTAGGGCGAATAAACAGTTGGCTTTCTTCTATATAGCGATGATGAAATAAACGCTGATAGACAGAATTGAAAAACGACTCGGCTACTTCAAAATTATCATGCTGTTTAAGCAACTCTGAGTAATGAGATTTTACCGCTGCACAAAAGGCATCGCTTCGTTGTAGGTGGCCGGTGAGCTGTTTAATCGCTGCTCGTGCCTCAGTTACGTGGTGGTCATAAAGGCGAATACGTTCTCGTGAGGCAAGCTGCACCGACATCCAGTCAGCTTCTTCAAAGCGTTTTTGAGCACCTCTAGTTACTTCCAGGAAGCATTGATAAAAGCTATTGAAGCGCTGCAGCATGGCGTGGGCGGCTTGGTGTTCCATTAATTGCGTCATCGGCTATTTCTTATTGTTGTTTTTTTATCCACTATGGCAGGATTTAAACACCTGTTCAAATTTTTGTTGTGAAGTTGCGGCTGTGGTATTCATCTCCATATCTAGCACCTTACTCGGTCGTTTCGTCTAGTTTTCGCACATCGAGTAAAGGTTGCTTTCAAGCGCTAAGGTTAAAAGGCGCTAGTGCCCTGAATTTTCGATTAAAAGCTGCTATTTTAAGCTGTTTGTTATGCTCAGTATCTTTTATGCGGAGCCAAGCTTATTCTTTAAAAAACCTTCCTTTAAAGCATAAATAAGGCTAAAAGCGCACTTTTATGCATTTGGCTTAGATAAATAAAGCTTGACTATCCACCTCAGCTGGTTAAGGTATGGCCATAAATTGGATTTAGTTTTTTATTAAGATGCTAGTACGTTTTGCTTACACAACCACCGGAACTATTACCCGCACCACCACATGCGGGTCGGGCTGGTTGTAGCAACTTACTACATCGAAGAAAGCCCGTATCAACCACGATACGGGTTTTTTTTTGGGAGGAATAATGCGAGTCTTAAAATTTGGTGGATCATCTTTAGCTGACGCTGAGCGCTTTAATCGCGCAGCAGACATTGTGTTAAGCAATCAGCATCAATCTCAAATGGCAGTGGTATTGTCTGCCCCTGCTGGGGTAACCAATGATTTGGTTGCTGTAGTCGATAAAGTTAGTCACGGTAACGATGGCGAAAGCTATTTGACCCGCATTGACGCTACCTTCCAAGAGCTATTGTCAAAACTAAAAGAGAAATACGCTGGCTTTGCCATAGAGCAAATGCAGTTAATGGTGCACCAAGAGTTGGGCGAGCTTCGCCAACTATTGAAAGGCGTAGCGTTATTACAGCAGTGCCCAGACAACATTCGCGCCAAAGTACTGTCTACTGGCGAAAAGCTCAGCATTCATACTATGAACCACTTGTTGTCGGTTCGTGGTCATAGCGCCGAAATCATCATTCCTCAGCAAAAGTTAGTGGCTACTTCCGGTGGTTACCTAGAGGCGGTTGTTGATATTCAAGCCTCTAAACAGCGTTTGAACAAGGCGATGATTCAAGAAGATCTCATCTACCTAATGCCTGGTTTTACTGCGGGTAACGAGCAAGGTGAAACTGTAGTGCTTGGGCGTAACGGTTCTGATTACAGCGCAGCAGTTTTGGCAGCTTGTTTAGATGCGGAATGTTGCGAGATTTGGACCGATGTAGATGGTGTTTACAACTGTGATCCTCGTATTGTTGAAGATGCTCGATTGCTGCGCAGTTTAAGTTATCCAGAAGCGATGGAGCTTAGCTACTTTGGCGCTAAAGTACTTCATCCCAAAACCATTGCCCCAATTGCTCAATACCATATTCCTTGCCTTATTAAGAACACCTTTAACCCACAAGGTGAAGGCACCTTGATTGGCGCGCAAAGCCCTGCACAAGATGACTTGCCTGTTAAAGCTTTATCAAGCTTATCAGAACTAACCATGCTGACGGTGTCTGGCCCTGGCATGAAAGGCATGGTTGGCATGGCCGGGCGGATCTTTGAGAGCATTTCGCGCAGTAAAGTATCGGTTGCCCTTATTACGCAATCTAGCTGCGAATACAGCGTAAGTTTTTGTATTCACAGTATTGATGCATCGCGTGCCTTGGCTGCGCTAAACGAAGAGTTTGAACTCGAGTTAGCTAACCAGCTATTAGAGCCAATTGAAGCCATTGATAAGCTAGCGATTATTTCTTTAGTGGGCGACAGCATGCGCCGCAGTAAAGGTGTTGCCGCTCGCTTCTTTACCTCACTGGCAGAAGTGGCGATTAACATTGTTGCTATTGCTCAAGGTTCGTCTGAGCGTTCAATTTCTGCAGTTGTGTCGCAAGACAAAGCAGCTGAAGCGATTCGCGCCTGTCATCAAAACTTCTTTAACAGCATGCACTTTATCGACTTATTCCTAATTGGGGTAGGTGGTGTTGGCGGCGCTTTGTTAGAGCAGATTCATGCGCAGCAGAGTCATTTAAAAGAACAGCAAATCGGTATTCGTGTTTGTGGCGTAGCTAACAGCCGTAAGTTGCTATTAGATTCAAAAGGTTTGGATCTTGAGCACTGGCAAGAGCAATTGGCTGCAACCGAAGAAAATGGTGGCTTTACTTTAGATAATGTCACTAACTTGGTAGACCAAAGCCACTTAATTAATCCTGTGATCGTAGACTGTACCAGCAACGATGATATCGCCGGTAAATATGCAGAATTTTTAGCGAATGGCTTCCACGTGGTTACGGCCAACAAAAAAGCCAACACTTCGAGCATGGAGTACTACCAGCAGCTACGTAAAACGGCCATGGCAATGCGCCGTAAGTTCTTATACGACACTAACGTAGGTGCTGGTTTGCCAGTGATTGAAAACCTACAGAACCTGCTAAAAGCGGGCGATAAATTAGAGCGCTTTAACGGTATTTTGTCTGGTTCTCTGTCATTTATCTTTGGCAAGCTAGACGAAGGCATGAGCTTTTCTGAGGCCACTACAATCGCCCGTGAAAATGGCTTTACCGAACCAGACCCGCGTGATGATTTATCGGGTATGGATGTAGCGCGCAAGCTGCTAATACTCGCGCGTGAAGCAGGCATGCCACTAAGCATTGAAGATATTCAAATTGATATGGCCTTGCCACCAAATTTTGATTCAAGCGGAGATACCGAGGCGTTTATGCAACGCTTGCCTGAAGCCGACGCTTATTTCGCTAAGCTTATGGATGAAGCGGCCGCCGAAGGCAAAGTACTGCGTTATCTAGGCAGCATCGATAAGGGTGTTTGCAAAGTGTCGTTAAGTGCCGTTGCGGCAGATGACCCATTACACCGCGTGA
Organism: Agarivorans albus; assembly: GCF_019670105.1. NCBI lineage: Bacteria > Pseudomonadati > Pseudomonadota > Gammaproteobacteria > Alteromonadales > Alteromonadaceae > Agarivorans > Agarivorans albus. The sequence continues at coordinate 756,441 of NZ_AP023032.1, forward strand.
AAGACGGTGAGAATGCCTTGGCCTTCTACAGCCGTTACTACCAGCCAATTCCATTAGTATTGCGTGGTTATGGTGCGGGTACTGCAGTAACAGCAGCGGGCGTATTTGCCGACGTATTAAGAACGCTTAACTGGAACCAAGAGGTGTAATATGAGTGTTGTTGTTTATGCTCCAGCCTCTACGGCCAATGTAAGTGTAGGTTTCGACAGCTTAGGTGCAGCGCTTTCGCCAATTGATGGGCAACTATTAGGTGACCGAGTATTGGTTGAAGCTGCCAGCGGTGATGATGTGATCATCGAAAATGTTGGTCCATACGCACATAAACTGCCAGCCGATCCTAAACAGAACATCCTTTATGATTGCTACCACTACTTTGTTAAGCAGTATGCAGAGCATCATAGCAAGGTACTTGGCTGCGTTAAGATGACCCTAGAAAAGAACCTGCCTATTGGCAGTGGTTTGGGGTCTAGTGCGTGTTCGGTAGTGGCTGCGTTAGAGGGCTTAAATGCCTACCTTGATTCGCCATTTAATAAAGAGCAAATGCTAATTATGATGGGCGAGTTAGAAGGCCAAATTAGCGGCAGCGTGCACTACGATAACGTAGCGCCATGTTATTTAGGTGGCATGCAGCTCATGTTGCAAGAAGCCGGGGTGACTAGCCAAGCTATTCCCCATTTTGAAGATTGGTATTGGATTGTTGCCTACCCAGGCATTAATATTTCAACCGCTCAAGCACGCTCTATTTTGCCGGCGCAGTATCGCCGCCAAGACACCTTAGAATTCGGCCGTAATTTGGCAGGTTTTGTTCATGCCAGTTATAGTAAGCAGCCAGAGTTAGCCGCAGCCTTATTAAAGGACAATATTGTGGCTGAACCTTACCGTGCGAAATTGATTCCAGGATTTGATGAAGTACGCAGCTATGCAGCGCAAAGTGGTGCATTAGCCAGCGGTATTTCAGGCTCTGGGCCAACGGTTTATATTGTTACCCCAGTATTAGAACAAGCTGAGCGAACCAAGGCTTGGTTAGAACAACACTTTATTCAAAACGAAGATGGATTTTGCCATGTTTGTAAAATTGATGAGCAAGGCACACGAGTAACAGGAACGTCGCTATGAATTTATATAACTTAAAACACAACGAAGAGCAGGTGAGCTTTACTCAGGCAGTAAAACAAGGCTTGGGTAAACAGCAAGGTTTATTCTTTCCCGATAGCATTCCTGCATTTGATGATATTGATGCGGTGCTGGAACTAGATTTTCATGCCCGTTGCGCTAAATTACTTGCGGCTTTATTAGACAACGAGCTGTCTGAAGCTGAGCTATTTGACATGGTAAGCAAGGCCTTCACTTTTACTGCACCGTTAAATAAGGTGACTGAGCAAATCAGCGCGCTAGAGCTATTTCATGGTCCAACTTTAGCCTTTAAAGATTTTGGCGGCCGCTTTATGGCTCAGTGTTTAGCCAAGTTCTCTAATGGTAATAAAACCACTATCTTAACCGCTACCTCGGGCGATACCGGCGCAGCTGTGGCACATGCTTTTTATGGCATGGAAAACATTAACGTAGTGGTGCTTTACCCGAAAGGTAAGATTAGCCCACTGCAAGAAAAGCTGTTTTGTACCCTTGGTGGCAACATTACTACGGTAGCGGTAGAGTCTGATTTTGATGCTTGTCAAAGCATGGTTAAACAAGCCTTTGACGACCAAGAGCTTAAACAAGCTATTGGCCTAAACTCGGCAAATTCTATCAATATTAGCCGTTTGGTGGCGCAGGTTTGTTACTACTTTGAAGCTGCTGCACAGCTACCTAAAGCGCAACGTGAGCAACTAGTGGTTGCAGTGCCTTCGGGCAACTTTGGTAACTTAACCGCCGGTTTAATTGCTAAAGCTATGGGCTTACCGATTAAGCGTTTTATTGCTGCCACTAACGTAAACGATACGGTGCCACGTTACTTAGCGTCAGGTAACTGGGAGCCTAAACCAACACAAGCTACCTTATCTAATGCGATGGACGTGAGCCAACCAAACAACTGGCCACGTGTTGAAGAGCTGTTTAAAACCAAAGGCTGGCCGCTAAGTGACCTAGGCAAAGGGGCCATGACTGATGAGCAAACTGCTGAAGCAGTTAAAGCTCTAGATGACTTAGGTTACGTGTGTGAGCCGCATGGCGCGATTGCTTACCAGCAGCTTACCGAGCAACTAGCCGATGGCGAACAAGGTTTATTCCTGTGTACCGCTCACCCAGCTAAGTTTAAAGAAAGCGTAGAAGAGATTCTAGAACGTGAAATTGACCTACCAAAACCGCTAGCTGACCGAGCAGACTTAGACTTGTTATCTAAAGAAATGCCCGCTGATTTTGCTCAACTGCGTACTTTATTAATGAGCATCTAAGCTGATTGGCTAAACGACGTAAAACAGCGCCCTTTATGGCGCTGTTTTTGTTTGTAAAAGAAATGGTGAAAGCATGAAAGCCAGCCTGATAATTAGCATAGTGAGTGGTTTACTAAGCGCTACTACAAACGCTGAACCCAGCAATGCTTGGCACTACCAACAAAGTGCTGAGCAGCAATTGAGTTATGCGGAATTAGTTGATACATCTGGCGAAGTTAGTCTAATGTTTCGTTGTATTCATGGCGAGCTGGATAGCTTAATGCGCCTTGCAAATGGGCCTTTGCAGCCAGCGTATAACTTTATGGATTGGCAATTCACCCAGCCGCAGAATCAGCTAACTAGTTTTAATGTTCTCTATCATCACTTTGATGACGATTATTATCAGCTGGGGGCGGGGTATAACAGCTGGTTTGAGCTGTACTTTACTATTATGCAGCATTCCCAGATGCGTTGGTCGAGCAATGACTTTGCTGGCATAGAGTTTTTGTATCACGACACAGCCGCGATTAGCCAAGTGATTCAGCAATGCCCAGAGGCTTTTCAAGCTTCTTATGACGAGTTGGCTGAGAAGTTAAGCCAAGAGCTCGTTGCGGCACGTATTGCTGGTAAGCTTCAACAAGTTAATGATATCGAGCAAGCCATTGAGCAGCTGGTACATTTCGCCACTCAGTTGGCTCAATTAACGCAAGTGCCTTTGCTGATTAGTGACTAGGGTCTGTTGATCTTTGCTGATGGTTTTTGCAGTAATTTATTAGCCATTTAGGCAAGGCAGTGAGTGTGCAGTTAAGTGGGCTTAATAAACACTCGCTAACGCTGAATAAATGGCTAAGAAATGCTGCCCGAAGGGTTCGGATATGCGAACTTTACTCTTTGTTAAGCACTTCTTACTTAGCCCACTAGGCTTCTAAGTGCTCGCCGCGATTAAAGCCCGCTTATCTCGAACAAAATTTCAACACCAAAGATCAACAGACCCTAGTTAGTCAAATAAATATCGCCTAGCTATCAAGTTGATCTTTGCAGCGTTCTCACGCATATTGCAAAGATTGCTAGAACAAAATACGAAAACTATGAGTAAAGTGTTAAAAGATTTGCTCGAGCTATTAAGCTTAGAGCGCATTGAAGAAGGCCTATTTCGCGGGCATAGCCAAGATTTAGGCTTTGGGGCAGTATTTGGCGGCCAAGTAATGGGGCAGGCCTTGTCTGCCGCTAAAGAAACAGTGAGTGAAAAGCGCCAGGTTCACTCTTTTCACTCTTACTTTTTACGACCGGGCGATCCCAATCATCGTATCGTTTACGATATAGAAAGCATTCGTGATGGTCGCAGCGTATCTACTCGCCGTGTTAAAGCGATTCAATTTGGTAAGCCTATTTTCTATATGACAGCGTCTTTTCAGCAGCCGTCTACTGGTTTTGAACACCAAGATGAGATGCCTGACGTCGCAGCTCCGGAAGAACTGCAATCAGAGCAAGAGTATGCATTTCAGCTGCGTGACATGCTACCCGATGCTGTGCGTGACAAGTTCATTTGTGATAAGCCGCTAGAGATGCGTCCGGTGGAGTTTGTTAATCCTCTCCAGCCAGAAAAGCTCGCCGCTAAACGTTGTGTATGGTTTAAGGCAAATGGCCAAATGCCCGATGACGGGCGGATTCATCGTTACTTATTGGCTTATGCATCTGACTTCAACTTTTTGCCTACCGCTTTGCAGCCTCATGGACGTTCATTTATTGAGCCGCAGATGCAAACTGCAACCATTGATCACAGTATGTGGTTTCACCATGATTTTCGCTTAGATGAATGGTTATTGTATGTGGTGGATAGCCCTGCAGCATCTAATGGCCGAGGATTGGTAAGAGGGCAGTTCTTTACTAGAGATGGCAAGCTGGTGGCGTCTACCATCCAGGAAGGCGTAATTAGAGAACGAACTTAGCTTTTGTAGAGCCTAGATAACAAAAAAGCATGCCTAGGCATGCTTTTTTCGTTTTAGTTACTGAGTCTTATAGTGATTCAGTAAAAGTACGCGTAATTACGTCTTGTTGTTGCTCAGTAGTAAGAGAGTTGAAGCGAACAGCGTAACCAGAAACACGAATAGTAAGCTGCGGGTATTTCTCTGGGTGCTTAACTGCATCTTCTAACGTTTCGCGACGAAGAACGTTAACGTTTAGGTGTTGGCCACCTTCTTCGATTGGCTGAGCTTTCATTGGTACTTCGCGATATTCGATTTGACCTAGTTTATCGATGGCTACCACTTCATCTTCAGCGTATAGCTCGTCTTTTACACATAGGCAGCGAGCTTGATTTTGCTCGTTGTCTAGTAGCCAAAAAGAACCTAATAGTGCGTCGTTATCTGCTTTAGTGATTTGAATACCGGTGGTCATAACATACCTCATTAGCTAAAAGTTGTAATTTTATTACAGAATATAGCGATCCTTGAGCCACTTACGAATCATTATCGCCACTTGCTGTAACTATACTACAATTGACCTTAATCAAAAAAGGGTTTTTTTTGAATTTTATTATTATCTTTGTTGATTAAGGTTAAGTGGAGGTTTGATTGCTTGTGTTAGTGCCTTGAGCTGTGCTTGAATAAGAAATAAGCGTTTATCATTGATGTGTTATACAAGCATTTGTTTTTTATGGCTTAGTAGTTAACAAACAGTACAAACCCGCTTTTTGGCGTGTTTATCTTAAAAAGTGTGAACTGAGCGAAAAGCAAATCTGTCTAATAAACGATCTAGCGCAATAATAGTACAACGGTGAGTCCTTTATACTGATTTGAAAAGTGCTGGTTAGCCAAGGAGAAGCAATGTTACAAAGTCTTCAACAAGATCATCAAAATATCGCTAAATTGCTGAAGGTGTTAGAGCAGAAGTTGGCTCATATTCGCAATGAAAAAGCGGTTAAATATAAGTTGATCGCCCATATCATTAGCTACATGCAAGAGTACGCAGACCGTTATCACCACCCTAAAGAAGATCTTATTTATGATTACTACGTGAAATACCGTGTAGTAGAGGATGATTTATCCAATCAACTTAAGAAGCAGCATGAAAATCTTATGGCGATGACTGATGAGTTGAGCGATATCTTAGATATCATCTTGCTTGACGCAGTGGTTCCGCTGGATCAATTTAGTGACAAGCTGGAAGCCTTTATTAATGCTCAGTGGGAACACCTTAATTACGAAGAGGATGTTGTTTTTCCTGCCTTAAAGCGCCACCTTACAGCGGATGATTGGCGCGCAATTGAACAAAGCTGGCAGCACGGTAATTACGAAGACCCATTATTTGGTCACCGTGTTCATGAGCAATACAAAGCCTTGTCTGAGCGAATTAAGCTGTCTCAACCTCAAGAAGAAGAGTAAAGAGTATAATTTAAGCAAATAAAAAACCCGGCTAAAGCCGGGTTTTTTGTTTAGTATTCGTACTCTGATTGAAGATCAAAACTGTGGTCGATTGACTGTAGTTCTTTTTGTAAGCGAATCTTATCTTTAATTGCCTCAATCTCTCGCCACTTACGTTTCTTATTTGAACTGCGAGAAGATTTGCTGGTTTCAACAGTATCCAAGTCTAGCCTATCCATGGTTATCTCCTTGTATGTTGTTGCAATTTAATAAGTACCATACGAGCACAAAAAGTAAAATACTAATGTTGCAAAATAGTTACAGCGGCTCACTTTTTTAGGCTTTTTTTGCGAGATTTTCTAAGCTTTATCTGTAGTTGCTATTTGTAGTCATGGATTTTTATACCGTTAATTTATATCGATGTGAGTTTTTATCTTGTTTTTGTTATATATCAAAGCATAGTCGCGCGCAGTTCCTTAAAATCCGCGTCCATTCAAACCTAGCTTAGGTTTTTAACCAACATTATACGTAAGGTGAATCTGAACCATGAATGAGATTGTGAACTGGTTAAACGATGTGCTGTGGGGCAACTTGCTCATCTACTTGTTGTTGGGTACGGGTGTGTTGTTCACCGTAAGAACTAAATTTATTCAATTTCGCCATTTTGGCCATATGTTTTCGGTAATGAAGTCTAGCCGTAAATGTGATGCTAGTGGTATCTCCTCATTTCAAGCTTTATGTACTAGTCTTGCGGCGCGGGTAGGTACCGGTAACTTAGCCGGTGTGGCTGTTGCGGTAACCTTAGGTGGACCTGGTGCGGTATTTTGGATGTGGCTAATCGCCTTGTTGGGTATGGCAACTAGCTTTGCTGAAAGCAGCTTAGCCCAGCTTTATAAAGTAAAAGACAGCGATGGTAATTTTCGCGGTGGCCCGTCTTATTACATGGAACAAGGCTTAGGCAAGCGTTGGATGGGCGTGGTATTTGCCATCTGTCTAATTATTGCGTTTGGCTTGGTGTTTAACGCCGTACAAGCTAACTCTATCGCTTCTGCTTTGCATGAAGCATTTGGCTTTGAGAAATACCTAGTGGGCTTAGTACTGGTGATAGCGGCCGCGCTGATTATTTTTGGCGGTATTCGCAGCATCGCTCGCTTTGCTGAGTTGGTGGTGCCAGTGATGGCCTTAGCTTATGTGGTAGTGGCCTTACTGGTTGTATTGGCGAATATTCAACAAATGCCAGAGGTGTTCGGCCTTATTTTCCGCTCGGCTTTTGGTTTTGAGGAGGCTGGTGCTGGTGCTTTAGGCGCGGCGATGATGAACGGTATTAAGCGTGGCTTATTCTCCAATGAAGCTGGTATGGGTAGCGCGCCTAACGCAGCGGCCACAGCAACGCCTTATCCGCCGCACCCTGCTTCTCAGGGCTATGTGCAGATGCTTGGGGTATTTATCGACACTGTGGTGATTTGTACTGCCACTGCAGCGATTATTTTGCTTAGCCACAATGAACAACTTACTGGTGATGGCATTGCACTAACCCAGCAAGCTTTAAGTGGTCAAGTGGGTGCCTGGGGAAGCTACTTTGTAGGTATTGCGATTATTTTCTTTGCTTTCACATCGATAGTGGGTAACTACTCGTATGCAGAAACTAACTTAATCTTCTTAGAGCACAACCATAAAGCCGGTTTGTGGATCTTCCGCTTATTGGTACTAGCAATGGTAATGGTAGGCGCAGTGGTCAAAATCGACATTATTTGGAATTTAGCTGATGTATCGATGGGCTTTATGGCGCTAGTCAACCTTGTGGCTATTTTGATGCTCTCTGGTGTGGTAGTGAAACTAGCCTCTGACTACAATCGTCAGCTAGACGCCGGTAAAGTGCCAAGTTTCAACAGCGACGAGTACCCAGAATTGAAACAGCAAATAGATAAAGATATTTGGTCTGGCTCAAGTAAATAGAAGGCTTAGTTCTTCAAACAAAAAAGCCTCGATAGTATCGAGGCTTTTTATTAACTAATTTAAGTGAACTACTAGTATTGCTCGGCGCACCAGCTTTCAAAAATTAAGGCGGCGGCTAGGCTATCAACAGCGCCTTTTTCTAAGGCTTTATAACCGCCTAACTCAAATAACTTTTCTTTGGCGTCTACCGTGGTCAAGCGTTCATCTTGCATCGCTATTGGGTAGCCAAAACGGCCATGTAGGCGGTTGGCGAACTTTTTAGCTCGGTTAGTGAGATCTTGCTCGGTGCCGTCCATGTTAAGTGGCAAACCAATTACCAGTAGATCGGGCTGCCATAGCTTGAGCAGTTCTTCTAAAGTTTGCCAATTTGGAATGCCATCTTGAGCTTTGATGGCGGCCAGCGGCTTAGCTGAGCCCGTTAACTCTTGACCGATGGCAACACCAATACTTTTGGTTCCAAAGTCAAAAGCAAGGGCTGAGCGCTCTCCAGATCTGGCCATTAAGCGTGACCTACTTGGTTAGACAATTGCCAGATATCAATGCCCAAACTTTTGGCCGCGGCTTCCCAGCGTTTATGAATGGGGGTTGAGAAAATAATGTCGGTACTGGCCGGTAAGGTTAGCCAAGAGTTTTCAGCAATCTCTTGCTCCAGCTGTCCGGCTTCCCAGCTGGCATAACCAAGGGTGACGATATAATCACTGGGCTGGGAATCAGTGCCTAAGGTGTCGAGCACGTCCTTAGATGTGGTGACCATGAGCTCTTCACTCACTTTTAAGCTGCTGCTAAAGCCTTTTACCGGTGAGTGCAGCACAAAGCCTCGCTCCTGCGACACAGGACCGCCTTGATAAACCGGGCGGTCCAAATCTTCTCGGATCATTTCTACTTGGTCTTGCAGCTCTATTTGTTGCAGCAGCGATTCCACCGACAAGTCTACCGGTACATTAATCACCAGGCCCATTGCGCCTTCTTCATTATGTTCACACATATAGACTACAGAGCGCTTGAAGAAAGGGTCTTCTAAGCTCGGCATGGCGATTAAAAACTGATTCTGCAAAGTGTTCATTGCGTCCAAATTAACCCTTTTAACTACTTAGGTTGATGATTTAAGTCTAGCTTCTATTGCATCCATTAACTTACCGGTAATGGAAATATCGTAGGCTGCTTCAATTTCTTTGATACAGGTAGGGCTGGTGACGTTTATTTCAGTCACTTTATCGCCAATTACATCTAAGCCTACAAATACTAAGCCTTTTTCTTTTAGAGCCGGGCCTATGGCATTCGCGATGTGCCAGTCGCTGTCTGAAAGTGGTTGAGCAACACCTCGGCCACCTGCAGCCAGGTTGCCACGGGTTTCGCCTTTCGATGGAATGCGCGCCAAGCAATAGGGCATAGGCTCTCCATCTACAATCAAAATGCGTTTATCGCCATCTACAATCTCTGGGATGAACTTCTGCGCCATGCAGTACTCTTGACCATGATTAGTGAGAGTTTCGAGTATCACGCCAACATTTGGATCGCCTTCTTTTAGGCGAAAGATCGACGCTCCACCCATACCATCTAGTGGTTTCATGATGACGTCTTTGTGCTGCTGGTGGAAAGCTTTTAAGCGCGGCATATCACTGCTAACTAGCGTGGTTGGGGTAAACTCGGCAAACCAGGCTGTAAACAATTTCTCGTTAGCGTCGCGTAAGCTTTGCGGCTTGTTAATGATTAAGCTGCCCTCGGCTTCGGCGCGCTCCAAAATATATGTGGCGTAGATAAACTCGGTATCAAATGGAGGATCTTTACGCATTAAAATGACATCTAGCTCACTCAAGCTTTGATCCACTTCACTGCCTAATTCATACCAAGATTGCTCGTCATGTTGTACGGCTAATGGGCGCATATTAGCTGCAGCTCTGCCGCCATCTAAATAGAGATCTTGCATCTCCATATAGTAAATCTCGTAGCCGCGTGATTGAGCTTCTAGCAACATGGCGAAACTAGAATCTTTTTTGATGTTAATGTCGGCGATGGGATCCATCACGATACCAAGTTTAATGCTCATTTATGCTAAGTCTCCAAATTGACATTGCAAAGCGGTAATAGCCGTAAGGGCAGCGGTTTCGGTTCGCAGTACCCGCGGCCCTAAAATTGTCTCTTGAAACTGATGCTGATTGCAGTTCTCAATTTCTTGCTCGCTTAAGCCACCTTCTGGCCCAATAAGTAGCCTTACTCCGTGTTCAGGAGTTGGCAGGGTCTTAATGCTATATGGGGCCTTTGGGTGCAAATTCAACTTCATAGCGGCAGACTCTTCACTGGCCCATTGCTCTAGGCTTTGCAGTGGCGCTATTTCTGGCACAACACTGCGCCCCGACTGCTCACAAGCAGCAATAGCAATTTTTTGCCATTGTTGGCGCTTCTTCTCAAAGCGCTCTTGGTTGAGCTTGACCCCACAACGCTCGCTGGTGAGTGGGGTGATTTTATTTACTCCCAGCTCCACGGATTTTTGAATGGTAAACTCCATTCTGTCACCACGAGAAATCACTTGGCCTAGATGGATATGCAGAGGAGACTCGCTAGGGTTAGCGGCAACTGCGGTAATTTTCACCGACACGTGCTTCTTACTGGCGTTTTCTATTTGTGCTGCGTAGTTATTGCCATCGTTATTAAACAGCTCCAGTTGCTGGCCAGCTTCCATGCGCAGTACCCGCCCAACGTGATTGGCTGCTTCATCATCAAGCTCTGTGACCATGTTTAGCGAGAGCGGCAGAGAGTGGAAAATTCGTGGAATGCGCATGGTGAAAAATAGGCCCTTTGGGTTGTTGTATTGGTTAAGGATTTGACTGTTAAAGGATAAACCTAAAAAGTAGTTAAGCCTAGAATAGCAAAACTAGAATTACAGTTATTTTGTATTATTTGTTGATTTATATCCTGATTCCTTCATATTGTTGCTTTTGTCGATAACGAAAAGGAAATCGTGTTGTTTATTAAATGGACTTTACCTCTAGCCTCTTTATTTCTCTTTAGTGGCTGTGCGAACCTAAATCAAAATGCAGAGAGCATTGCGTTGGCTTATCAAGCTGATCCTGCATTTTCAATATCAGAAGAGACCAAGGAGCTGGTATTAAGCCATTGTAATACCAACGTGGAAACTCCTCCTTATTTACGCCAGCAATGTTATTTCAAAGGAGATGTTTTGGTTATAGAACGCAGGCTTCGTGATAAACGTAGAGGCTGGACTGCAAATTCAGTTGGTATAATGGAAAGCTGGCTTACTAAAGTTGTTTGTGACGAAAGTAATTACTTAGAGAACTCTGCACTTAACGATGGCTTAGGTTTTATGGTTGACCTTAAAGGTGGTCGTAATGGGTTACCTACGAAGGTGATTTCAAAAAAGAGTTGTATAGCGAGTGAACAAACTTAGCATTGAAAGAGTGGTTGTTGGCAGTTTCGACATTTGTAAGCAGCCCCTTTTAACACTTTATTATGACGCCGAACGCTTAATTGATGAACTTGGCAGGTACAGCGATATTCATAACTGCTTAGCTGTAGTTGTTCTAGTGAGTAGTTGTGAGTGGTAGCAGCGGGGCAGTTAAAAACTTGCTGCATTATCTGTTGCCATTCTACTCCGTGGGGTTTTACTCGGCCGTAAACCGCGTGGCAGACTAGATGAGCTACTTCGTGAGGGACGGTTTGGGCTAAAAAGTGTTGCGGTTGCTGCTGATAAAAGTGGGCGTTAAAACGCAAGCGCCATTGGCTTAAATTGGCACTGCCCGCCACTTTACTTTTTCGCGATGACAGCACAAGCTCGGGGCGCTGAAAGCTTTGCTTAAAATAGCTTTCAGCCAGCCTAAAGCACTGTTCTACTTGATGAGTTATTTGCTGCACAAATTGAATTCTTAGACTTAGCCAATAAAAAAGCCGAAAGGATAATCGTCGATTATACGCTTTCGGCTTAATTTAACGAGTGAGCAATAGCTTATAAGCCAGCTTCACTCTTTAGTAGTTCTGCTTTATCAGTCGCTTCCCAAGGGAACTCTTCACGACCAAAGTGACCGTAAGCAGCGGTTGCTTTATAGATTGGGCGTTCCAAATCTAGCATGCTTAAAATACCGTAAGGGCGCAGGTCAAAGTGCTTACGCACTAAAGCCACTAATTTGTCATCGGCAATTTTGCCAGTGCCAAAGGTGTCAATGCTGATTGAAGTCGGCTCCGCTACACCAATTGCATACGATACTTGAATCTCACAGCGATCGGCTAAACCTGCGGCAACAATATTTTTAGCTACATAGCGGCCAGCGTATGCGGCACTGCGGTCAACTTTTGAAGGATCTTTACCAGAGAATGCACCGCCACCATGACGTGCCATGCCTCCGTAGGTATCTACAATAATTTTACGACCGGTTAAGCCACAATCACCCATTGGGCCACCAATTACAAAGCGGCCAGTAGGGTTAATGTGAAACTGGGTCTTATCGTTAAGCCACTGTGCAGGTAGTACTGGCTTAATGATTTCTTCCATTACGGCTTCACGTAAATCGGCAGTAGAAATGCTGTCACAGTGCTGTGTAGACAAAACTACCGCGTCAATGCCAGTGATAATGCCATTCTCGTAAGCAAAGGTAACCTGTGATTTAGCGTCTGGGCGTAACCAGTCAAGTGTGCCATTTTTACGCACTTCTGCTTGGCGCTTAACCAGCAAGTGAGAGTAAGTAATTGGTGCAGGCATTAATACATCGGTTTCGTTGGTAGCATAACCAAACATTAAACCTTGGTCACCAGCGCCTTGATCTTCTGGGCGTGAGCGGTCTACACCTTGGTTAATGTCTGGGCTTTGTTTGCCCACAACGTTAAGCACTGCACAAGAGTCAGCATCAAAACCCATATCTGAGTGGGTGTAGCCAATGTCACGTACTGTTGAGCGAGCAAGTTCTTCGATATCAACCCAGGCTGAGGTATTGATTTCGCCGCCTACCATTACCATGCCGGTTTTTACGTAGGTTTCACAGGCTACACGTGCCTTTGGGTCTTGCTCTAAGATTGCATCCAATACTGCATCGGAGATTTGATCTGCAATTTTGTCTGGATGCCCTTCAGACACTGATTCTGAAGTAAATAAATGAGTAGCCATGTTTATATCTCGTAAATGGAATTATATACGTATGGATGTTTTACCATCTGGACGTCTATTCTAAGTGAGGGGTAAAAGATTTGCTAGCGCTTATTAATGAAAATAATTCACATTGGCAGATTAGTTTTATTGAATTTGCCCATTAATACGCAGGCTTTCAACTTTAAGATCTTAGCAAAAACTATTTTGTTGCTAATCGCTTAGCTATCTTTAGGGGCTGATGGTATGTCAGAACGGCAGATACAGAGTACTGCTTAGAAAAGCCTAAAAGTGGTGGCTGTTAGATCTTAGCTTGAACTACAAATCACTTAGCCACTTTTAAAGCGGCTAAGTGTACAAGTTTGAATGCAAGTTGCGTTATTAGGGTTTGCTCAGCTCGTGCTTAATCCAGTTACTCATGTTTTGCCTGGTTTCGAGTCCGGTTTTGCGAGCGATTTCTTCGTCACCACGCACAATTACAACAACCGGCAGAGTAGAAACTTGATACTTGCTACGAGCGGTTCTGTCTTCACTCAAGTTAATTAGCTCAATTTTTTTGTCATTCTGCTGGTTATAAAGCAGCACTAAATCAGCTTGAATTTTACTTTGGTCATTTCGGTCATGCACAAAAGAGACTAAGCGAATCGGAGGACGAGGGCTACGGGTTAAATCTAGGCACTGGCCGCCATCATCGTATTCTTTACATGACCAAACAAAGTCGTGGTACTTAAGAGTTTGCGAATAGAAGTATTGGCCAGCATCGAACTTTTTGATGCTAGGTATGTGCTTGGTGGTTTCACCATGTTCATCGCTGAAGCTTTTAATCACTCGACTATTAGCTTGGAAGGTGGTGGTGTCGGTATTTACGGCAGCAAAAACTTGACCTGAAAACCAAGCCATTATTAACAGTACAACTGGGCGGCGCATAAAAAAAATCCCTATAAAATACAAAGCCACTATTAATATCCGTGTCATTCTAGAACACTTAAGCCTGCAAGCCTATCGTATTTTTCTGTGATACCGTTCTCATTTTCATTTCGCCTAGTTTTTCCGGTGAATAGCTCCTTTCTTGTCTTATTTGACAGGTATTATCGGCTCATTTTTGCTGGTTAGGGTTTTGCTATCTGTAGTGCTGGGACTGGGCTATTCGTTTCACACATTTGTTGGGAGAGCGCTGCTCAGTTTATCTAGCTAGCGAGTTGTTTTGGTAATAGAGAATGCGAGGGTACTTGTATTTAAGCTTGTCTCTTTGTCGTCGCCGCTATTGCTGGGTCTTACATTTAACTTTGCTGCAATTGTTCACTATCTAGCGTTTTGTTTTCTTCTTTAACTAGAACGGGGCTATTGATTAAGCGGATTTGCGCATTGAGTAGTTGCTGCTCAATCAAACTGGGTGAACGGAAGATATATTTGGCAATGGCACTGGCGCACAAACACGCCACTATGGCTGGAATAACAATTTCAACCTGCATGGTTTGTTCGGTAATGAGTAAAAACGCTGCCCAGGGGGTGCGAAATACTGCGCCAAACATGGCGCCCATACCTACTATAACGAGCATTAAGTCTGCACTATCAGGAATAACCTCGCCAATAATACTGCCTAAAATACCGCCAATTACCAACATGGGGCCTAAACTGCCACCGGGTAGGGCAAAGGCTAGAGCTACAGTGGTTAAGACGATCCTAGCCAATAACCAGAGGTGCTGTTGGCCAAGGTCTAACTCCCAATAAAGTAAACCGTTTGGCGTAATAGGTTCTAAACCTAACCATTGAGGGTTTAGTAGCCCTGCTAAAGCGGTCACACTAGCCGCAATAGTTACTGCATAGTTGCGGTTAAGTTTAGGCATGGCGCGAATAAGCTTAACCAGCAAAGTAGCAAATACACCACACAACATGCCGAGTAAGGCAAACTGCGCTAAACCATGCCATTCAAAAGACTGTGGAGGCAGGTTAATTGTTAACATGCTTCCACCATGTAATTGCGATATAACGCTTGCTGTTGCTGCCACCACCGCAATGGTGGCGATAGAGCGCCAGTTAAAGCGACGCATGACTAACTCATAAGCTATCACCGTACCGGCCAATGGCGCATTAAATAAAGCCGCTACTGCCGCGGCAGTGCCACATGCAACACTTAAGCGTACTTGACCTTCGGTTAAGCGCGCGGAGTAAGACAAGTTACTGGCAACAACCGCACTTAGATAACAGGCTGGGCCTACGATTCCCACAGCATAGCCACCCCACGTTAATAGCAGGCCCATAGCAAACTGGTATATCAGGTTACCCCAGTGCAGCTGCCCCTCATCAAAGTGATATGCCTTCACCACAAAAATTAAACCCACTTGTTTGTAACGACTAAATAAGCGCTCAAACAACAGAATACAAATAGCTGCAATAAAGGGCAGTGAATAAGCTGGTAAGGGCGAATCAAGAAACTGATTAGGGTTGAGGTGGGCGAGATCACTAAACAATAATGCTAAGCCACTGGAGAACAAACCTATGAACAGGTAAACAAAAAAACTGCGGCTGCGAAAAGCAAAGTTGTTCGCCATTTTTTGTTTAACGTCCTTGTTTGGTTCTTATATCAAGACTTTATCACGAAGATTCAAACTGTAAATATGCGATTGCTTAAGCATTCAGCAGAAAAAATGCATAAAACTGGAGATTCTTTTTAGATAAATATTGAGTAACACCGTTGACTTTGTGACAATACGCGCCTCTCGATACCCAATAGCCCTAATATTTGCAGGAGAAATTCATGTCTTCTCGTCGTCAATACGCCAACGCTATTCGTGCTTTAAGCATGGATGCAGTTCAGCAAGCTAACTCTGGTCACCCTGGTGCACCAATGGGAATGGCCGACATTGCTGAAGTTCTATGGCGCGACTTTTTGAAACACAACCCAACTGACCCAAACTGGGCAGACCGTGACCGCTTTATTCTATCTAACGGCCATGGCTCAATGTTGCTGTATTCTCTACTGCACCTATCTGGGTATCAGCTACCTATTGAAGAGCTTAAAAACTTCCGTCAGCTGCATTCTAAAACGCCTGGTCACCCAGAATACGGTTATGCACCTGGCGTAGAAACCACCACTGGTCCATTAGGCCAAGGTATTACCAACGCAGTAGGTATGGCGCTAGCCGAGAAAATCTTAGCGGCTCAATTTAACCGCGATGGCTTCCCTGTAGTTGATCACTACACTTACACCTTCCTTGGTGACGGTTGTTTGATGGAAGGTATCTCGCACGAAGCGTGTTCTTTGGCGGGTACTCAAGGCCTAGGCAAACTTATCGCATTCTGGGATGACAATGGCATCTCGATTGATGGTGAGGTTGAAGGTTGGTTTACCGATGACACCGTTAAGCGTTTTGAATCTTACGGCTGGCACGTAATTGGTGGCGTAGATGGTCACGACAGTGAAGCGATTAGCGCTGCAATTAAAGCGGCTCAAGCTGAAACTACTCGCCCAACCATGATTTGTTGTAAAACCGTTATTGGTTTTGGTTCGCCAAACAAATCTGGTAGCCACGATTGTCACGGTGCTCCACTAGGCGCTGAAGAAATCGCTGCTGCCCGTGAATTCTTAAACTGGCCACACGCTGCGTTTGATATTCCACAAGATGTTTACCAAGCGTGGGATGCCAAACCTAATGGTGAAAAAGCGCAATCAGAGTGGAACCAGTTATTTGCCGGTTATGAAGCTGCTCACCCAGCATTGGCCGCTGAATTTAAGCGTCGTGTTGATGGTCAACTACCTGCCGACTGGAAAGAGTTTGCCGATAACTACATTAGCGAGTTGCAAGAAAGCCAAGCTAAAATTGCTACCCGCCAATCTTCACAAAAAACACTAGAAGCCTTTGGTCCTAAATTGCCAGAGCTACTAGGTGGTAGTGCTGACTTAGCGCCATCTAACCTTACTATGTGGTCTGGCTCTGAAGCTGTTACTGCTGAAGATGCTTCAGGCAACTACATGCACTACGGTGTTCGTGAGTTTGGTATGTCGGCCATTATGAACGGCATTACTTTGCACGGCGGCCTAAAGGCCTACGGTGCAACCTTCTTAATGTTTATGGAATACGCGCGTAACGCTTTACGTATGGCTGCATTAATGAAGCAACCTGCGATCTTTGTATACACGCACGATTCAATTGGTTTGGGCGAAGATGGCCCAACTCACCAAGCGGTAGAGCAAACTGCAAGCTTACGTTTAACGCCTAACATGAGCACCTGGCGCCCATGTGACTCGGTTGAGTCTGCAGTGGCTTGGCGTCATGCGGTAGAGCGCAGCGACGGCCCAACCTCACTAATTTTCTCTCGCCAAGGTCTAGCGCCGCAAGCGCGTGATGCTCAGCAGTTAGCAGACGTAGCACGTGGTGGTTACGTGCTTAAAGACAGTGCAGGTACACCAGAGTTAATCTTAATTGCCACCGGTTCTGAAGTAGAACTAGCAGTTGCGGCTTACGAAGAGCTGACTGCTGCAGGTAAAGCAGTACGAGTAGTGTCTATGCCTGCTACCGATGTATTTGATGCGCAATCTGCTGAATACCGTGAATCGGTATTACCTAATGCTGTGCGTAAACGTATTGCAGTAGAAGCCGGTATTGCTGACTTTTGGTACAAGTACGTTGGCTTCGACGGCAAAGTTTTAGGTATGACTACCTTTGGTGAATCAGCGCCTGCTGGTGAACTATTCAAGCTATTTGGCTTCACTAAAGAAAACTTAGTGAGCATGGCTAACGAACTACTATAAGCGCTAGCTTGGTGTAAGTTCAGTAAAAAATAGAACCCTCTGCTAAGAGGGTTCTTTGTTTCAGCGTTATCAAAAGGCGATATGTATGCCTAAGCAAGCTATTAGAGTAGCCATCAACGGATTTGGTCGAATAGGCCGTAGTGTGGTTCGCGCTCTTTTTGAATCTCATCGTCAGCATCAAATTAAAATTGTCGCGATTAACGAACTGGCAAGCCCAGAAGCTATGGCTCATCTGCTTAAGTACGATTCTACTCACGGTACTTTCGCCGAAGATGTACTACTTCAAGGCGAAACATTGCTGGTGGAAGGGCAAGTTATACAGCTGCTACATCAAAGCGATCCCAGCACGCTACCTTGGCAAGATCTGGAAGTAGACATTGTGATGGAGTGTACTGGCCGTTTTAGCTCGGTAGCCGATGCGCAAATGCATATTGACACGGGTGCTAAGAAAGTTTTGTTTTCTCATCCTGCCGATCCTTGCGTAGACCAAACAGTAGTCTATGGTGTAAATGACCAGCTATTAAGTGCAGCCGATAAAGTGGTGTCAAATGGCTCTTGTACCACCAATTGCATTGTGCCGGTGATACAGGTCTTAGATGAAGCCTTTGGGGTTGAATGTGGTACTATTACTACAATTCACTCGGCAATGAACGACCAACAAGTGATTGACGCCTACCATACAGACTTACGTAGAACCCGTGCAGCAGGGCAGTCAATTATCCCGGTTGATACTAAGCTGGCCAAAGGTGTAGAGCGGATCTTGCCTAAATTTGCAGGTAAATTTGAAGCAATTGCGGTAAGGGTGCCAACGCAGAACGTTACGGCGATGGACTTAAGTGTAACATTGTGTAAAAAAGTTACAGTTTCTGATATAAATCAAGCCATCCAAGCGGCAACTTGCGGTAAATTAAGCGGCATCTTGAGTTATACCGAAGAACCATTGGTGTCTATCGATTTTAATCACGATAGTCATTCAAGCATTATAGACGGTTCACAAACCCGGGTAAGCGGCGAACATTTAGTAAAAGTGTTGGCCTGGTGTGACAACGAGTGGGGCTTTGCCAACCGTATGTTAGACACCGCAGAGTTAATGAGTAACACGGAATTGTAGGTTTAGCCATGCTGGCTAAACTGTAAGTTTAAATTGAAACTATAGAGGACAGATAATGTCAATTATCAAAATGACCGACTTAGATCTTGCAGGCAAACGCGTATTTATCCGTGCTGATCTAAACGTTCCAGTAAAAGACGGAAAAGTAACTTCAGATGCGCGTATTCTTGCATCTCTTCCTACCATCAAGCGTTGTCTAGAAGCTGGCGCTAAAGTAATGGTTACTTCTCACCTAGGTCGTCCAACTGAAGGCGAATACGCAGAAGAGTTCTCTCTAGCTCCTGTAGTTAACTACTTAAACGACGCATTAGACTGTGACGTTAAATTAGCTAAAGATTACCTAAATGGCCTAGAGCTAAACACGGGTGAATTGGTTGTTCTTGAGAACGTTCGCTTCAACAAAGGCGAAAAGAAAAACGAAGAAGAGCTATCTAAGAAGTATGCTGCATTGTGTGACATCTTCGTTATGGACGCATTTGGTACTGCTCACCGCGCCCAAGCTTCAACTCACGGTGTAGGTACTCACGCTCCTGTAGCATGTGCTGGCCCTCTTTTAGCTGCTGAGCTAGAAGCATTAGGTAAAGCGATGGACAACCCAGAGCGTCCATTAGTAGCAATTGTTGGTGGTTCTAAAGTTTCTACTAAACTAACCGTACTTGAGTCTTTATCTAAGATTGCTGACCAACTAGTAGTAGGTGGTGGTATTGCTAACACCTTTATCGCTGCTGACGGCCACAATGTAGGTAAGTCTTTATACGAAGCTGACCTAGTAGATACTGCTAAAAAGCTAATGAAAGAGTGTGCGATTCCAGTAGCTACTGATGTTGCATGTGCTAAAGCATTTGACGAAAACGCAGAAGCGGAAATTAAGCCAGTATCTGAAGTACAAGACGACGACATGATCTTCGACTTAGGTCCAGATTCTACAGCAGCACTAGCTGAAATTATTGGCAATGCTAAAACAATCCTTTGGAATGGCCCAGTTGGCGTATTCGAGTTCAAAAACTTCGAAGCTGGTACTGCAGGTATTTCTAAAGCCATCGCAGAATCTGCGGGCTTCTCTGTAGCGGGCGGCGGTGATACACTAGCGGCCATCGACAAGTTTGGTATTAAAGCCGATGTTTCTTACATCTCTACTGGCGGTGGCGCTTTCCTAGAGTTTGTAGAAGGCAAAGTATTACCAGCTGTAGCCATGCTTGAAGAGCGTGCAAAAGGCTAATTACTTGATCGGGAGCTTCGGCTCCCGTTTTCTGTATTAGAATGTTCTATGCAGAAATGAATAATTTTTAATCAATAAGACTAAATGGAACCATTGCTATGTCTAAGATCTTTGACGCAGTTAAGCCAGGTGTAATCTCTGGTGATGACGTACAGAAAGTTTTCGAAATTGCTAAAGAAAACAAATTCGCTTTGCCAGCAGTTAACGTAGTTAACACTGACTCAATCAACGGTGTTCTAGAAGCTGCTGCTAAAGTTAAAGCTCCAGTTGTAGTTCAGTTCTCTAACGGCGGTGCAGGTTTCTTCGCTGGTAAAGGTCTGAAACTTGAAGGACAAGAAGTACAAATCAAAGGTGCTGTAGCTGGTGCTAAATACGTTCACGCAATTGCTGAATCTTACGGCGTTCCTGTGATTCTTCACACTGACCACGCTGCTAAGAAATTGCTACCTTGGATTGACGGCCTACTAGACGCTGGTGAAGAGTTCTTCGCACAAACTGGCAAGCCATTATTCTCTTCTCACATGATTGACTTAAGTGAAGAGTCTCTAGAAGAGAACATTGAGATCTGTGGTAAGTACCTAGAGCGCATGGCTAAAATGGACATGACGCTAGAAATTGAACTAGGTTGTACTGGTGGTGAAGAAGACGGCGTAGACAACTCTGATATGGACGCGTCTGAGCTTTACACTTCTCCAGAAGACGTAGCTTACGCCTACGAAAAACTTAACCCAATTAGCCCTCGTTTCACTATTGCGGCTTCTTTCGGTAACGTACACGGTGTTTACCAAGCGGGTAACGTTGTACTTACTCCTACTATTCTTCGTGATTCTCAAGCTTACTGTGCAGAGAAATTTGGTATTGCACCAAATGCACTTAACTTTGTTTTCCACGGTGGTTCAGGTTCTTCAGAAGCTGAAATCCAAGAGTCAATTGGTTACGGTGTTATCAAAATGAACATCGATACTGATACTCAGTGGGCAACTTGGAATGGTATCCGTGAATATGAAGCGGCTAACCGTGAATACTTGCAAGGTCAAATCGGTAACCCTAAAGGTGCTGACCAACCTAACAAGAAGTTCTACGACCCTCGTGTTTGGTTACGCGCTGGTCAATCAGGCATGGTTACTCGCCTAGAAAAAGCTTTTGCTGACCTAAATGCAGTAGACGTACTGTAATTTAGTCATCAAGGCTTTATCAGTTAAGGCTCACTTCGGTGGGCCTTAATTGTTTTTAGCCGCCTAGTAAATACTTTTAAACTAATTAATAATCTAACACTTTTCTTTTTTGTAAACTTTTTTATACAGTTTTTCTGGTTCTCTATTCTCCATTTCTAAACAATTCCAAGCATTTCATTTTTCTCGCTTTTAGTTCATGATTGTTTTACTTTAGCTTCATAAGATAATGAATTAACTCTATTTATTTTTGTTCGATGTAAAAAATAACTATGTGATTCAAGCGTTTATGGTGCTTGTTAGAGCAAGATTAGAAAAATTCATTCGTTAAAACTAGCAGTGTTGGCTAAAATTTATACTCTAAGTCCAATGAATTGGCGTGAGTCGCGGGCTGCGGACAGCAAGCGTATCGAAAAAGATTGAAAGGAATAATCAAATGGAACAGAGCATTGCAACTTCAAGTGCAACGATTGTATCTATTCAGGGTCAAGCGTTTGCCGTAGATGCCCAAGGCAACATTAGACCCCTCCAAGCGGGAGATACTATTGCGCCTGGAGAATTGATTATAACTTCTCAAGGCGCGCAACTTGGTTTTTATTATGGTGATGACCAATATGTGCTGGGTGATAATAGCGCTACTCAATTACCTGAATTTGACCCAAGCCAAACACTTTCGCAGTTAAATGCAGCCAATGACCTTGATGTAGAAGCGCTACAACAAGCCATTTTGGAAGGGGCCGACCCGACCGAACTATTTGAGGCCACTGCTGCAGGTGGCGCGCCCGCAGGAGATGGCTCCTCGGCCGGTAATGGTGGATTTGTAACTATCGAAAGAATTGGCGTTGAGACCATCGCTCAAGCTGGTTTTGATACGCAACCTCCAGCTACCAGTTCTGAAATCGCAGACACAGACAACGAAGCTACAGAGCCCTTAGCAATAAATAACTCATCCAATGAGCCAACCCCTCCAGCACCAAGCCCTGATCAAGCGCCAACTATTAGCTTAAGCGTACAAGCTATTACCGAAGGGAGCGTTGATATTGATACTGTTGTGGCTACATTTAGCTCTAGCGATCCCGATGGTGATGAGATCACTCATAGCCTAGTTAATGATCCTCAAGGCTTTTTTGTCATCGATGGCAATGAGATAAAGCTAACTGAAGCGGGAGTGGCAGCAGTAAATGATGATCAGCTAAACCTGACGTCTCTAAACATTACAATACAAGCTGAAGCAAATGGATTGACTGCAAGTGACAGCGCTGATGTAAGCATCGCTCGCACTGACGATGGAGTCACACCTCCGGTTGACCAAGGTCCGAGCATTAGTGTCACCGCAGAAACGCTCACTGAAGAATCCGTTTCTACTGATACTGTAGTCGCTAACTTTACGTCTAGCGATCCAGAAGGTGATGTGCAGACCTACGCCTTGCTCAACAATGGCGATGGCTATTTGGTGCTTGATGGCAATCAAGTCAAACTGACCGATGCCGGTGTGGCCGCGGTTAACAACGATACCCTCAATCTCTCCGAACTTAACATTAGTGTAGAAGTAACCGCCAATGGTCAAACTGCCAGCGACAGTGATACAGCCGCCATTACTCGCGTGGATGAAGGTCCAAGCATTAGTGTCGCTGCAGAAACGCTCACCGAAGAATCCGTTTCTACTGATACTGTAGTAGCTAACTTTACGTCTAGCGATCCAGAAGGTGATGCGCAGACCTACGCCTTGCTCAACAATGGCGATGGCTACTTGGTGCTTGATGGCAACCAAGTAAAACTCACCGATGCCGGTGTGGCCGCGGTTAACAATGACCAGCTGAATTTATCAGAGCTTAACGTTAGTGTAGAAGTTACTGCCAATGGCAAGACTGCTTCTGCCAGCGATACGGCGGAAGTTATTCGGGTGAACGATGCACCTACCACCAGCAACGTAGTGTTAAACCCAGTGGCTGAAGATGCAGTGGGTGGCCGAGTGATCACCGAAGCTGAGCTCCTAGCTAATGCCGGCGATATTGATAATGACCTAGCGGATTTATCGGTGAGTAACCTTAGCCTTAATGGTAACGGCACGCTCACCAACAACAACGATGGCACTTGGACGTACACGCCAGCTGAAAACGATGATGGCAGCGTGAGCTTTAACTACGACATTAGCGATGGTGAAGCGACCATCAGCACAGGCACTGCCGACCTAGACATTACGCCAGTGAACGATGCACCTACCACCAGTAACGTAGTGTTAAACCCAGTGGCTGAAGATGCAGTGGGTGGCCGAGTGATCACCGAAGCTGAGCTCCTAGCTAATGCCGGCGATATCGATAATGACTTAGCGGATTTATCGGTGAGCAACCTAAGCCTAATTGGTAACGGTACTCTGGTTAATAACAACGACGGCACCTGGACCTACACGCCAGCTGAGGACGATGACGGTAGCGTGAGCTTTAGCTACGACATTAGCGATGGTGAAGCGACCATCAGCACCGGGACTGCCGACCTAGACATTACGCCTGTGAACGACGCACCTACCACCAGTAATGTGGTGTTAGACCCAGTGGCGGAAGATGCAGTGGGTGGTCGAGTGATCACCGAAGCTGAGCTCCTAGCTAATGCCGGTGATATCGATAATGACTTAGCGGATTTATCAGTGAGCAACCTAAGCCTTAATGGTAACGGTACTCTGGTTAATAACAACGATGGCACTTGGACCTACACCCCAGTTGAAGACGATGATGGCAATGTAAGCTTTAGCTACGACATTAGCGATGGTGAAGCGACCATCAGCACAGGTACTGCCGACCTAGACATTACGCCTGTGAACGACGCACCTACCACCAGTAATGTGGTTCTCGACCCAGTGGCGGAAGATGCAGTGGGTGGTCGAGTGTTCACCGAAGCAGAGCTCTTGGCCAATGCCGGTGATATCGATAATGACCTAGCGGATTTATCGGTGAGCAACCTAAGCCTGATTGGTAATGGCACGCTCACCAACAATAACGATGGCACTTGGACCTACACGCCAGCTGAGAACGATGACGGCAGCGTGAGCTTTAGCTACGACATTAGCGATGGTGACGCCACCATCAGCACAGGCACTGCCGACCTAGACATTACCCCAGTGAACGATGCACCTACCACCAGTAACGTAGTGTTAGACCCAGTGGCAGAAGATGCAGTGGGTGGTAGAGTGATCACCGAAGCCGAACTCTTAGCTAGTGCCGGTGATATTGATAATGACCTAGCAGATTTATCGGTGAGTAACCTAAGCCTAATTGGTAACGGTACTCTCACCAACAACAACGACGGTACTTGGACCTATACGCCAGCTGAGAACGATGACGGTAGTGTGAGCTTTAGCTACGACATTAGCGATGGTGAAGCGACCATCAGCACCGGGACTGCCGACCTAGACATTACGCCTGTGAACGATGCGCCTACCACCAGTAATGTGGTGTTAGACCCAGTGGCGGAAGATGCAGTGGGTGGTCGAGTGATCACCGAAGCCGAACTCTTAGCTAATGCCGGTGATATCGATAATGACCTAGCGGATTTATCGGTGAGCAACCTAAGCCTAATTGGTAACGGTACTCTCACCAACAATAACGATGGCACCTGGACCTACACGCCTGCTAAAGACGATGATGGCAGCGTGAGCTTTAGCTACGACATTAGCGATGGTGAAGCGACCATCAGCACAGGCACTGCCGACCTAGACATTACGCCTGTGAACGATGCACCTACCACCAGTAACGTAGTGTTAGACCCAGTGGCTGAAGATGCAGTGGGTGGGCGAGTGATCACCGAAGCCGAGCTCTTAGCTAATGCCGGTGATATTGATAATGACCTAGCCGATTTATTGGTGAGCAACCTAAGCCTGATTGGTAACGGTAGCCTGGTTAATAACAACGACGGCACTTGGACCTATACGCCAGCTGAGAACGATGACGGCAGTGTTAGCTTTAGCTACGACATTAGCGATGGTGACGCCACCATTAGCACAGGTACTGCCGACCTAGACATTACGCCTGTGAATGATGCGCCAGACGCACAAGATGATAGCTTTGCTAACATCGCATCATCAGAGACAATTTTGCTTGACCTTGTTGCTAACGATAGCGACTTGGAAGGCGATGCAATCAGCGTTAAATCAATTCACGGTACAGATCTAACTCCTGGTGTCGCTCAAAGTATCTCTGTACCAAATGGAGTGGTGAATGTTTCTGCTGCTGGAGTTATCAGCTATACAGCCAGTGCAAATGGTAGTGGCTTAGTCGAGTTTTCATACGTATTACAAGATGAGCATGGCGCTGAAAGCAGCGCTGATGTAAGCGGCAATGTCGTTAACTTGTCTAACGACAGCGCTCAAGTATATGAGTCAGGTTTGGCTAGTGGTTCTGCACCTAGTGCTGAAACTAGCTCAGCCACAGGTAATTTATTAGCAAATGATGATGGCTTAGTTGACGGTTTAGAGTTAAGCAGTGTGGAATATCAAGGGGTTCCGCATACTGCTGACGCGAATGGCGTAATTACAATTGATACTGCTCAAGGGCAGTTAAGCGTTTATACCCAAGACTACAATGGTTTTAGCAAGGGTGACTACGAGTATCAGCTAGAGAGTTCAAGTTTAGCCGGTGATGGAGTAAGCGAAAGCTTCAACTATTTGGTGGCTAATCCAGCTTCGGGCTTTGTTACTCAAGCAAACTTAGAGATAAGTATTGAAGACGATGCTCCAGTTGGCCACGACCTTTCTCATAGCTTAGAATCAAGCCCCTTATTGGTAACAACCAACCTTGTTTTGGTTTTAGATACTTCTGCCAGTATGACTAATGGTGAACACGGCGATGGCTTAAACTACCTAGAAATCGCCGTTAAAGCTTTGTCTAATTTAATAGAACAAGCTGATGCTGCAGGTAACGTCAATGTACAAATTGTTGGCTTCTCTGATTCTGTAATAAGCAGCGGTTGGATCAGCGACAACGTTGAAGACGCTTTAAGCTATTTACAAGATTTAAGCTCAGGTGGTGGTACTCACTACGATATTGCGCTTAATGAGGTGATTTCAAGCAGTACCAGTGCTCAGCAGCCAGATGCTGATAATACCTTGCTGTATTTTATCTCTGATGGTGAGCCAAACTTTGGTTACGGTATTGATGATACCGTTGAATATAACGGCTCCAATGGCCTTGCAGCATGGGATGAGTTTGTTCAAGACAATATTGATACAAGCTACGGCATTGGTATTGGTCAGGCAGATTTAGATGTATTGAAGGATGTGGCTTCAGAATCCGCGACAGATGAATTTGCCTTCATCGTTGATGATGTAACAGACTTATCTTCCACACTTGTTGAAAGCTACCTTGAAGCTGAAGTTGATGCTTCACTTGGTTTACTGCAAACCGCCTCTACAGACGGCTTCATGGTTGGTGCTGATGATGGTTATGTAAGTGCCATTACAGTAGACGATGTGACGTATAGCTATGATCCTAGTGCAGTTCCAGAGCAAGAGAAAAACGTAAGTATTACTACTGCTTTAGGCGGAGTACTGCTGCTTAACTTTGTAACCGGTGCATACTCTTATGAGCTTGATGTTGGTGGCGATGGATGGGGACAACAAGAAAACATCGCTGTAACCGTAACCGATTTTGATGGTGACACAAGCTCTATTAACATCGAAATTAACACTGTATTTGAAGCAGTGGTTGATGCTAACCGCGATGTGATTATTACCAATCAAGATGGTAGCAGCACCATAAGCGTACCAAGCCTAGCACTACTCTGGAACGATACTGGCGACGACATCAGTTTTGATGGAGTAGGTAATGCCGTTGGTGGTTCGGTAAGCGGTAGTGATGAAATCTTGTTTGATTCAGATGACGGAGTTGGCTTAGGTATTCACGATAGCAACTTTGAAACCGAAGAGTTATCGATTATCGCAACTGCTGAAGATGTAAGCTTTGTTGATTTTAATGGCCACGATGCAGTGGATTTAAGTGACCGTTCCCTATTTAGTCTAAATGATGGAAATATTCCTCAAATCGTATCGGGTGGTTATTCATTC
Source organism: Agarivorans albus (assembly GCF_019670105.1). Lineage (NCBI taxonomy): Bacteria > Pseudomonadati > Pseudomonadota > Gammaproteobacteria > Alteromonadales > Alteromonadaceae > Agarivorans > Agarivorans albus. The sequence continues at coordinate 783,530 of NZ_AP023032.1, forward strand.
ACCTACCAAAGTGAGTTGGTAAATGATAACGACCCAGTAACAAATGCCGATGAAGATTGGATTAAAGTAACTTTAGCGGAAGGTGAAGTGCTGTGGGCAAATATGGCCACTATTTCTGGTCAAGAAAGAGTCAAAGTAGATGCTTTCATTTATGATGCAGAGGGGAATCTTTTAGTCACTGATAACGGCACTACCAAATTCCAAGAAGATTGGCAGGGACCTAGAGGTAGCTTTACTGCAACCGAAGAAGGTGAATATTACATACAAATCGTTGCCGATGATGACACCGATAGCGGTTTTTATCAGATGCATCTAACCATTGATGCCAGCAGTGCTGTTTATCAAAAATCAGCGCTTACCGATACCCAAGAAGAATTTGAATACAGCATCATAGGTGATGGTGGTGCCTTAGATACAACCACTGCAGAGCTTATTGGCGTTCAAGGTAGCTCAATTGATGGTGGCGAGGGTGATGAAGTACTTGTAGGCAATGAGGCGGCTAATGTTATCGATGGTGATGCCGGAGATGATGCCTTAGTTGGTTATGCGGGTGACGACCAACTTGATGGTGGTGTTGGTGAAGACTTGCTGATAGGTGGCCAAGGTAATGATATTCTTACCGGTGGTGATGACAGTGACATGTTTGCTTGGTTAGAGGGTGATGATCAAGGTAGCAGCAATGACACAATTACCGACTTCACGCTAAAGGATGATAGTGATCCAGATAATTCGCCTGACGTGCTTGATTTAAGTGATTTGCTGCAAGGTGAAACAGAGGCAAGCTTAGAATCGTATCTGTCTTTTGAAACCGTCAATAATGGCGGCAATGTTGAGACGATTATCTCAATCGATAAAGACGGCGCCAGCAATGGTGAAAGTGTTCATCAAACTATTACCCTTAAAGATGTCGACTTCTCAGGCATGAGCGATAGTGAAATTTTGAGCCAATTAATTGAAGATCAACAGCTTAATGTAGATAACTAGCCGCTTAAGGTTTGGGAAATTGTAGATTCAAGAGTAAGCTAAGGCTTACTCTTGATGTTTTTGTTTATGGAAAGGACGCTCGGTGCAGGACGCTAACCCACAGCAGCAATATCGCGATTTAGATTTAACCGCAGAAAGAACAGACCCTTTACTGAGTAGTTTAGTGTTTTTATCTAAGTATTACGGTAAACCTTTTTCTGCGCGCGCGCTATCTGCTGGCCTGCCTTTAGAGGAAGGCTTGCTTACACCAGCCTTATTGCCTCGTGCCGCTTTGCGTGCCGGTATGGACGCCTCTATTGTTAAAAAGCCAATTAACAAAATACCTGAACTGCTCTTACCTTGTATTTTGCTGCTAAAAGATGGTCGTTCTTGTGTGCTGCTTTCACGAACTGAAGAAGGCATAGAAGTCGCTTGGCCGGAGCTTCCCGATAGTCATGAACACATCTCTTTAGATAAGCTTGCACCAGATTACACTGGCTTTTGCTGTTATGTTCGCAAGCGTTATCGCTTTGATGCTCGTTCTCCAGAGTCATTAAGCAATAAACAAGGCCATTGGTTTTGGAATACCCTGCGTCGCTCAGCGCCCATTTATCGCGATGCCTTAGTCGCTTCCTTGTTCCTCAATTTGTTTGCTATAGCCTCTCCGCTGTTTGTAATGAATGTTTATGATCGGGTGGTGCCTAACTCGGCGATTGATACCTTATGGGTACTTACCGCAGGTATGGCCTTGGTGCTGGTGTTTGATTTCGCTCTCAAGCAAATGCGCGCTTACACCTTAGATTTAGCGGCGAAAAAATCTGATATTTTGCTCTCTGCGCGGATCTTCGAAAAACTACTCAATATCAAAGCGGAAGTGCGGCCGCCTTCGGTGGGAGCTTTTGCTAAGAACGTACAAGAGTTTGATTCCATTAGGGAGTTTGTTACTTCGTCAACCATTGCTGCCCTAGTCGATGTACCGTTTTCCTTGCTGTTCCTATTGGTCATCGCCATGGTGGCTGGGCCATTAGCTCTGGTGCCTGCTGGTGCCGCTCTACTGATGCTACTTTACTCTTTTTACATTAAACGCAAAATGCATCAAGAAGTTGAGTTGGGTAGTCGCTTTGCCAGCCAAAAAAATGCCCATCTCATCGAAAGCTTAAACGGCATTGAATCCTTGAAGTTAGCTGGGGCCGAGAGTCAGTTTCAACACAAGTGGGAAGAGCTAGTGGGTAACATTGCCACTTGGAACATGGCTATTCGCAAACTGGCTACATCGGTAGGTAACGTTAACGCCTTTGTCTCACAAAGTACCACGGTATTGATAGTGGTTGTTGGGGTATTCCAAATCTCTCAAGGTGAGTTATCGATGGGCGGTTTGGTTGCCGCTGTTATGCTCACTGGCCGTGCCTTAGTGCCATTCTCTCAAGTATCTTTACTCGCAACACGTTATAACCAAGCACAATCTGCATTAGAAAATCTCGAAGATATAATGCAATTGCCAGATGAGAACTTAGAGCGTTATATGCATCGTTCTCATTTTGACGGAGCAATCAGTTTTACGGATGTGAGCTTTACCTATCCTGGTAGCGATCAGCAAGTACTTAAGAATGTAAGCTTCTCTCTAAAAGCCAAAGAAAAAGTTGCGATTATTGGCAAAATTGGCGCTGGGAAAACCAGTTTAGAGAAAGTCTTATTGGGGTTCTATACACCTCAGCATGGTGCTATTCGCCTCGATGGTGTAGATCTCAACCAAATTAGCCCTGCAGATATTCGACAAAAAATGGGCTGTTTACCGCAAGACATCAATCTGTTTTTTGGCTCTATTCGCGAAAACATCACCTTAGGTGTGCCGCATATTGAAGATGAGTTAATCTTTCGAGCTGCCGAATTGGCTGGTGTTACTCAATTTACCGATGTGGACCCAGAAGGCTTAGACAGACAAGTTGGTGAACGGGGTCAATATCTGTCGGGTGGGCAGCGCCAAGCTGTCGCCTTAGCACGAGCACTGCTGTTTAATCCACCAGTATTGGTATTGGATGAACCAACCAGCAGCATGGATGCCTACTCAGAAAACCTCGTCAAAAAACGCTTGAAGCAAGTCGCTGAAGATAAAACTTTTGTATTGATTACCCACAAGATGTCGATGTTGGATTTAGTTGATCGGATTATTGTACTCGAACGAGGCCAAGTGGTTGCCGATGGCAGTAAAGCAGAAGTACTAGAGTTGTTGCGTAGTGGCAAAGTGAGGGCGCCAAATGAGTAAGCGCAAGCAGGACCTCTCGGAAGCTGAGCTAAAGTTTGTTGACGATATTAATGCTGCTATTTTGATGAAAACGCCACGTCGTTCTAAGCGTTTGTTGTGGCTTATTTTTGTTTTGCTAGCTTGCGCACTGTATTGGGCTCACTGGGCCAAAGTTGATGAAGTTACAGTAGGCAGCGGTAAAGTTATTCCTTCGCAACAAATTCAAACCATTCAGAATCTAGAAGGCGGTATTCTGAAGCAGATTTTGGTTAAAGAAGGAGAGCACGTCGAGCCAGCCCAGCCCTTATTGCTAATTGACGATACCCGCTTTCGTTCCGACTTTAGAGAACAACAACAACGGGTGATTAACCTAGAAGGCGACGTGGCTCGTCTTAAAAGTGAAATTGCCAGTATTCAATTAAACCCTGAATTACCAACGCAGCAGTGGCGTGATCAAGTGCAAGTTGTTGAGGTCGACATCGCCTTTGATGATGAGTTTAAACAGCAATACCCCTCAGAAGTCACCGGCCAGCAGCTGCAAAAGTCAGCACGTTTAAGCGCATTACAAAATCAGTTATCCATTACTGCTGGTCAAATAGAGCAAAAGCAGCAAGAGCTACTCGAGCTTAAGTCCAAAATTACCCATGTAAATACCAGTTACAATCTCGTCCTAGAAGAATTGCGAATTACCAAGCCTTTAGCCGAAGAAGGCATTGTCTCGCAAGTTGAGATATTAAAACTACGCCGCCAAGCCAACGATTTAAATGGTGAGTTGCAAAGTAGCAAGTTGTTAGAACCTAAGATCAACAGCGCCATCGGCGAAACCATTTATAAGCGCCGAGATATCGCTCTTAACTTTCTTAGTGAGGCTCGCCGTGAGCTCAACCAAATTGAAGCAGAGCTACAACCTTTAAGCGAGGGGCAGGTTGGCTTGCGTGATAGGGTTGATAGAACCTCGGTGGTTTCTCCGGTAAAAGGCACGGTAAAGAAAATCTACATCAATACCGTTGGCGGCGTCGTCCAGCCAGGTATGAGCATCATGGAAATTGTCCCGATCGAAGATAACCTTTTGGTTGAGGCGAAAATTCAGCCAAAAGATATTGCATTTCTTCGGCCAGGGCTTAAAACTGTTGTTAAATTCAGTGCTTACGATTTTTCTATCTACGGTGGATTGGACGGCCAACTAGAACATATTAGTGCCGACACCATTTTGGATGAAGAAGGGAATAGTTATTATTTGGTCAGGGTACGAACCGATAAAAACTATTTAGGGAATGATGAAGCGCCATTGCCTATTATTCCCGGAATGCTATCTAGTGTAGATATCATCACTGGCAAGAAAAGTATTTTAGATTATTTGCTAAAACCAATAATTAAAGCGCAACAATCAGCGCTACGCGAACGATAAGAAAGTCTGTTTGCTAACCCTTTGGTTAGCCTACGACAAGGAGTGTTAATGAATAAGCTGACCTTAACCCTAGCGTCTGGTCTATTGATGTCTTGTAACTTGGCTTCAGCACAGTCATTGGAGCAAGCGGTAGCTAAAGTGCTTACCGAGCATCCACAGCTGCAGTCATCTTTTAATCAATTTAAGGCCAGCAGCGAGCAATACCAAAGTGCCAAAGGCGGTTACTACCCAACGGTAGATCTCACCGCTGGTGCAGGTTGGGGCCAACGGGAAACTGAAACTCTGGGCGTAAATAGTGCTAATCCCACAGAAATTGGCGTGAGTATTCGCCAGCTTCTATTTAGTGGTTTTGCTACGTCAGGAGAGGTTACTCGTACTGAAAACGAAACCTTGGCCGATCAATGGCTGTTATATAACGATGCCGAAAACATTGCCTTGCGAGTGGTTGATGTTTACCTAGAAGTAATAAAGCAGCAACAGTTATCGGAACTTGCCGAAAGTAATCTGCAAACTCACTTGGCCATTCAAAAAGACATTAAAAAACGCACCGATTCGGGCGTTGGTTCTAGTGCTGATTTAACCCAAGTAAATGGCCGTGTTGCCCGAGCAACCACCAACTCGTTATCGGCAAAAAATAACCTGATGGACGCGCAAACTCAGTTTTTGCGAGTGGTTAACGAGTTACCCAAAGATTTAGTACAACCGGGTGCCGATGTCGCCTTGCTACCTGCAGACCTTGATGCAGCGCTTGCCGCGGCTTTAGATGTGCACCCAACCCTTAAGTCGGCTCAATACGACGTTGCTGCCGCGAATGCACAAACTACCGTAGCTAAAGCTAATAACTATCCTGAAATTGCCTTGGAGTTAGATGGTAACTGGGATCGTAACCAAAACGGTTTGGATGATACTAAAGATTATGAGTTAGCCGCGATGCTCCGCCTGCGTTACAACTTGTTTAACGGTGGCAGTGATGCCGCTGAAATTCGCCGCAGTGCTTACGATGTTAATCGTGCAAAAGCTGTGGGCGAAGACGCGCATCGTCAAGTTAGCGAGGGTACCCGTTTAGCTTGGAATGCTTGGGATGTATTGGTTCGTCAAAAATCCTTTCTGCAACAGCATGTTGAGGCGAGCTTTCAAACCGTTGAGGCCTACAAAAAGCAATTTAACTTAGGCAAACGTAGCTTGTTAGATGTACTGAATACCGAAAATGAACTATTTGAAGCGCAAAATGAATTCATTAGTGCCGACATTGATGAACTTCGCGCGAAATACCGTTTACTCAATGCCACAGGCTTATTGCTTGAGGCCTTACGTGTTAATCGACCAGAGGACTGGACTTTTTAATGAAAAACAAGAGCTTAATTGTCGCAGCGGCTGTTTTGGCCTTAACTGCGTGTAGTCAAACTGCTGATACTTACCAGGCTGAGCCTGCTAATTACGACCGCCAAGACCAAGATGGTGATGGCGTTATCAATGAGCGCGATCTTTGCCCGGATACCGAAGCGGGTGCAGCGGTTGATAACGATGGCTGTTCAGAGTTTCAAAGCGTAGATGATGGTTATGAGTTGATGGTCTTTTTTGGCCACGATTCAAGCAAACTAACCGATGAATATGCTCCGCAGCTTCAACAAGTTGCCGACTTTATGCAAAAGTATCCAGAGGTGAAAATCAGTGTTGAAGGCTACGCTAGCGCTAGTGGCAGTAAGTCTTACAACCTTAAGCTGTCTAAACGTCGTGCCGCAAGTGTACGCCAGCAATTAATCGACGACTACGCTGTGAGCGCAGAGCGCATTGAGCTAGAAGCAATTGGGGAAGAAGAGTTGTTGGCTGCTGGTGATTCAGAACAGGCAGAAGCTGCTAATCGCCGAGCTCGAATTTTTGTACAAGAACAATACCGTGAAGCGGTTCCTCGCTGGTCAATTTATACGCCGCACTTAAAGCAGCAATAGGCTAATGCGAGGGCTTTTAGCTAGGTGGTGGATAGCAGTATTGGCTTGGCCAATATTGTTATTTGCTACCGCTTACCAGCTAGAAGAACTCGCCAGCACAGTTCGCAATTTCTATGGTGAAAAAGCCGAACTTAGAGTTCGAGCTTGGCGCCAAACCATCAATGATGGTCATGACTTAAGCGAAGCAGACCAGCTTCGCTCCATTAATGATTTCTTCAATCAAATGCAATTTGTTGATGATATTGATGTGTGGGGGCAAGAAGACTACTGGGCCACTCCCGTCGAATTCTTGGGCGCCGCAGCCGGAGATTGTGACGACTTTAGCATTGCCAAATACTTCTCGTTAATAGAACTGGGCGTGAGTGATGAAAAGATGCGCTTGGTTTATGTAAAGTCGCTTACTTACAACCAATTTCATATGGTGGTGGCATACTATGAAACGCCTTCATCAATACCGATTATTCTCGATAACATCAATCCAAATATATTGCCGGCGACGCAACGTGGCGATTTAGTACCTATATACAGTTTTAATGGTCAGCACTTGTGGTTGATGAAAGAAAAAGGCCGTGGTCAGTTAGCCGGCAAATCTAGTCGTCTTAAGCTTTGGACCGATCTCCAGCAACGCTGGCGGCTAAATAAACTCAAAAAACCAGTAAAGAATTTCGATGCTTAGGGGAACACTATGACCTTATATCGCCAGTTGTTAATTGTGGTACTGCTTATCTACGGCGGCCTGCTGGCTGTGGTATTTAGTATCGAAATCGGCAATACCCGTAGTTACTTGTCTGAGCAGCAACTATCAGATGTAAACAATACAAGCACTTCTTTAGGTTTGTCCCTAAGCCCCTATCTAGAAGATGAAGATGTAATTGGTGCCGAGTCGGTAATTAACGCCATGTTCGACAGTGGCTACTATCAGCAAATTAGTCTTAAGTTGTTTGCTGACGACAGCCTGATCGACCGCCAAAATTCTCGCTCTATTGATGGCGTGCCCGAGTGGTTTACTTCACTTGAATTATTTCAGCCCAGCGCTCAAGAACAGGTATTAACCAGTGGTTGGATGCAGCTAGGCGAACTAAAAGTAGTTGGCCACCCTGGTTTTGCTTATTTGCAACTGTGGAACGCCATGGTTGATTTAGCAAAGCTGTTTGTCGTGGGGTACTTAGCAACGGTGTTGCTATTAATGCGGGCGTTACGTTATTTGTTAAAACCACTGGAGCAAATTCAACAGCAAGCTAAGTTAATTGAGCAGCGTAATTTTGGCCAAACTATTCCCTTGCCACACACTCAAGAGTTGCGCAGTGTAGTGGGTGCAATTAACCATATGTCGGATAACATTGCCCAGCAGTTTGAAAGCCAAGTACAAGAAGCTAGCGCTTTGCGCCAGCAAGCGTTTCAAGACTCGGTATCAGGCTTAGGTAATCGCGCTTACTTCATCAATCAAAGCAAATCTTGGTTAGCTGAGTCCGGAGTGGGTGGGGTTGCGCTATTGTCTCTCGATATTATTGAAGCCATTCACGTGCGTGATGGTTTTAGTGCTCGGGATGAGTTTATTCATTCTGTAGGGGAGCTGTTTACCGCTTATACCCAGCAACAGCAGCAATTGGTATTTGCCCGCATTAGCAATTTAGAATTTGCAGTATTAGCCGAGGGTTTCGATCAGCAACAACTGTTAGGTCTTGCAGAGGAAATTAATAAAGATTTATTGTCCCGCTTAGCTACGTGGAAGCAGTACATGCCTCGACCATTGGTGATGGGCTTAGTATTGCGCCAGAAAGATGAAAACATAGGCGAGCTATTAACTGCGGCAGATACCGCGTTACATAACGCTCGCGAGTTGCGCGAAGGCTTCTTTAGTTTGGCCGATGTTGAGCATACGCATATTCCGCGCAGCCAATGGAAGCAGCTACTCGAAAATACCATTAGTCGCCAAAGCTTGGCTTACAAGGCGCAGGTAGTTAACTTTATTCATAGCGACAAAGTATTGCACCACGAGTTGTTTACCACCATTGAAGTGGATGCTCAGCATTACGCAGCGGGTCAGTTTATGCCGGCGGTTGAGCAATTTAGATTGGGCGCTCAGTTTGACCAAATGGTGGTTGAGCAAGCCGCGCGAGCTTTGCAGCAAGACAATAACTTAAGCTTGGCAATTAACTTAACTTTATCGGCCATTAGCGAAGCGAGTTTTTTAGCGTGGTTAGTCGAACTGGCACAGCAGTATCAAACGGTGGCATCGCGAATGGCTTTTGAAATTCCAGAAACGGCTTTTTTGCAAGAGAATACCCAGTTAGAAGCCAGTTTAGACAGTTTAAGAGATTTGGGTTTCCAAATTGGTATTGATCAATACGGGCGTAATCTAAACTCCCTAAACTACTTAAGTCGGGTTAAACCTAATTACGTTAAAATTGACTATGGTTATACAGCACAGGCCTTGGCCGAAGATGGCGATAGCCACTTCTTAAGTGCGATATGTAGAGCCGCACGCAATTTACAAATTATCACGGTGGCACAGCGAGTCGAAAATCAACAGCAAGTTGAGCTGCTGTCGGCCTTGCCAGTAGACGCCTATCAAGGTTATGTTGCTCCTCCTCAGCGTTTTACGTTGAATGATTAAGTGCACTAATGAGCAGAGGTAAGTAATGAACAAATTATTGTTAATGGGCTTGGTTGCCTGCAGTGTTAGCATCTCTCCGGCATTTGCCGCTTTGCTACATACTAGTGGCGAGGCTAAGTTAGTGGTGATTGCCGACCAAGTGCAGGTGGATTTACATGCTACTAGTCTGGCAAAAACGGCCAGTGATGCAAAACAGCAGGTAGATAAAATAGTTAAAGTTACTCAATCAAACCTCGCCAATTTATTAACTGACTCAGACCGCTTTGAAGCCAGCCAACTGCAAATTCAGGCTGAATACAAATACCAAGACAGAGAACGGGTGTTTGTGGGTTATCGCGCGCAGCGCAGTATTATTGTTGAGCTGGCCAACCTAGACGGGCTAACTCAAGTACTTGATGCAGCTATGTTGAGTGGGGTGAATGAAGTGCGTCAGCTACAATACAAAAGCTCACAAGAAGAACAGTACAAGCAACAAGTGCGCGCTATGGCTGTGAACGATTCTTATGTTAAGGCTAAGCAGTTGGCAGAAGGCTATGAAGGCCAACTAGGACCGGTGGTTGAAGTTAATTACCGTAACCAATCTGCTATTCCAGTGATGAAGATAGAACGCGCCACTCTAGCTGCAACCGATACTAACGCCGGCTCCTATCAGGCTGCTCAACTTATTTATAGAGATAGTGTTGATGTGAGCTTTGAATTGCTAACCGAAGAGTAGCTGCGCCAACCTAGTGATTTGCTTATTATTGCTATGTTAGTTAGCTGAATAAATAAAAGCCCAAACAATATTTGTTTGGGCTTTTGCTTCTTAGTGAAATCTAGTAAGCAGCGTCGGTTACCACAAATTCGCTAGCATTATTGGTGTCGATAAGCTCGGCCGCCAAGATAACTCGAGAAGGTGCACTGTGGTACATCTTGCCTAGCATTTCATGGCGAGCTCCGGTAATCGCTAAAGCAATGCCAGAGGCTACCATGCTTGGTGGGTAGGTGACGGTAGCGCGAACTACTGGGTTACCATCTACCACCATTTTGATGATGTCTTGCGAACCGGCTCCACCTAATACGGTTTTAATGTCGGTTCTACCAGATTCTTTAATCGCCTGCATCACGCCTTTTAGCATGTCATCATCTTGGCACCAAACCGCATCAATCTCTGGGTGTTTTTGTAAGTAGTTTTCCATTACGGCTAGTGCTTTCTGGGTAGACCAATCGGCAGGCTGGCTATCGAGAATGCTCATGCCTTTATGCTGAGCAATCACCTCGTTAAACGCGTCTACCCGTTGTTTGTTAATAGGAATAGACATGCCTTCAATAACTACTACCTTGCCTTTGCCATCCATTTCTTTAGCCAGCCATTCGCCACTCACACTGCCTAAACCTGCGTTGTCACCAGCAATAAATACATTTTGCGCTGGTGTTTCTAATTCGCGGTCTACTACTACGGTGTAGATGCCGCTGCCGTAGGCTTCTTCAATCACTTTTTGTAAGGTGGCGGGGTTGTGCGGCAAAATAACCAAGGCATCAATGCCCTTAATCATCAAATCTTCCACATCGCCAACTTGCTTTGAACCAGAGCTGGCAGCCACTACGTAAAACTCTATATCGTCTTCACTTTTCTTAAAGTCGTCGGCGGCCTTTTCTGCCCACCACAACAAGCCTGCGGTCCAACCGTGGTCTGCCGAGGGAACGGATACACCCACTTTTAAGGTTTTAGCTACTGCGGCGTTTAATCCCAGTGAGGCAATAAAAGTGGCGGCAAGTAGTAATTTTCCTATGTGTTGCAATAAACGCATGAGTTACTCTCCTTTGTATTAATGTACGGTGTTGGTTTAGCGGTCGCGTTTAAATTGCATGAGCACTGCAATCAAAATCACTAAGCCTTTTACCGTTCCTTGTAAGTAGGGGGACACCCCCATTAAATTCAGCATGTTGTTAATAATGCCTAATATGATGGCGCCGATAACGGTGCCCCATAAGGTGCCTTTGCCGCCAGACAGCGAAGTGCCGCCTATTACAACCGCTGCAATGGCGTCGAGTTCGTAAAACAAGCCCGCATCACCAGGGCTCACCGAATTTAGTCGTGATGACAGCATCACCGCAGACAAACCCACGGTGAAACCAACAATCACAAAAGTAAGAAAATAAACGCGCTGTACATTAATCGCAGAATAGGTGGCCACTTTGGGGTTAGAGCCCACCGCACATACATGGCGGCCAAAAGCGGTATGCCGCAAGATAAGGTGGCCTAAAAATGCGAGGCCGATAAACAGCCAAACTGGAATAGGAATGCCCAGCCAATAGCCACCGCCAATGTCGGGGTAGTGGCTATTTTGCGAGACCATTTCTCCGGCATCACTAATGTATAGGGTTAAGGAGCGGAATATAGACATGGTTGCCAAGGTGGCGACAAACGCGGTGATTTTCCCTTTGGTGGTGAGTAAACCATTTACCGCGCCAAAAGCTGCACCCATGGCCATCGACGCAGCAATAGAAACGGTCACTGCCATCCAACCATCACCTAAATAGTTGAGCAGCATAATCACCAGTACACCCACTAAGGCGACCATTGAACCCACCGATAAATCTATTCCGCCGGCAATAATCACAAAGGTCATTCCTAGGGCAATAATGCCGGTATAGGAGACTTGTCTAAGCACATTGGTAAGATTTCTTGGGATAAGGAAGTGGTCACTGGCCATGGCCGACAGCACCACCAAAATGAGTAACGCGACTAAAGGGGCCCAGTTAGACAGAGTAAATTTAGGCAGCTTATTTAACCAACTGGTATTAGGGCTTAACCCAGATTTTTGATTCATTTTAGCAACCTCACTCATTGGGGGCTCTCCTGCATCGGCGTAGATACCGGCGTTGCCTGGCTTTGCAGACCTGCGGCCAAAAACATGATTTGTTGTTCGTTGATTTCTTGTTCACGCAGCTCTCCTTGAATTTGGCCTTCGCGCATCACCAAAACTCGGTGGGCAAGGCCAATGAGTTCTTCCATGTCTGATGAAATCACCACAACTGCTAAACCTTGCTCGGTCATGCTTTGGATAAAGTGGTAGATTTCTTTCTTGGTATTTACATCAACGCCCCGAGTGGGTTCGTCGAGAATCAGTATCTGCGGCTGGGTATCCATCCATTTCGATAAATACACCTTTTGTTGATTGCCCCCGCTTAAGTAAAGAAGCTCGGTATCTAAGGAGGCCGCTTTAATGTCGAATTTACGCACATATTGCTGAGCTTGTTGGCGAGCCTTGCCGTGGTTAATTAAGCCTTTGCAATAGTTTCCTAGTGAAATAAGGCTAATGTTCTCGGGTAAATTAAAGCTCATGGTTAACCCGCAGCCTTGGCGATCTTCGCTTAGATAGGCCAAGCCATGTTTTACCGCATCTTTAATATTGTGAATGGTGACGGATTGTTGATGAATAAAGATTTTGCCGCTTTGGCGACGGCGTAGCCCCATTATCGCTTCTGCTGTTTCGGTGCGCCCGCTGCCAATTAAGCCGGCAAACCCCAATACTTCACCTTGGCGCACTTCAAAGCTAATTTGCTTAAGTAAGTTTTTAACATTCAAATCATCGACTTTAAGTGCCACTTTGCTTTGTACTTTAGAGCGTGGCGGAAATACTTGGTTAAGCTCACGTCCAACCATTTTTTTCGCCATGTCTTGTTCGTCAATGTCACTCACTTGGTCAACCGAAATTAACGCGCCATCGCGCAAAATAATTAGGCGATCGCATAGCTGTTTAACTTCCTTAAGCTTGTGCGAGATAAACAAAATCGTTACGCCTTGCGCTTTTAGCTTATCGATAAGCTTGAATAGCACGGTAACTTCTTGGCTGGTTAATACCGTGGTGGGTTCATCCATAATCAGAATACGCGCATCATTTACTAATGCTTTTGCTATCTCCACCATTTGTTTTTCGGCCACACTCAGTGCTTCAATTAGCGCATCTGGCGATAAGTCTGTTTCTAATAAACTTAATAGTTGGAGGGTACGTTGGCGCATGGCTTTTTTGTTAAGAAACAAGCTGCCTTTTAACTCTTGGCCTAAAAAAATATTTTCAAACACACTTAGGCTGGCGATTAAGTTAAATTCCTGTGGAATCATCGCAATGCCTAAGGCCTTGGCGTCTGCTGGGCTGTTTATCTCAACGGCTTTGCCATTAACTAGCACTTGGCCGCTACTACGCTGATAAATGCCAGAGATAATTTTTAGCAGGGTGGATTTACCCGCGCCATTTTCACCAAGAATGCCCATTACTTCGCCTGGTTGCACCTCAACGCTAATGCCGTGTAAAACTTGTACTCCAGAAAAGCTTTTAGTGATTTTATCCAAGCTAAGAATAGGTTTAGGCAAGCTCATGAACGTTCTCCAAAGCGGTCCATTTACCATTGTTTTGCGAGGAGTGGATCATGGCATTGATGAACTGTAAGCCTTCTACACCTTGTTTCACTCCCGGCAATAAACTATCGGCAAGAATGTCGGTGGCCGATGAGCCATTGCGTGCTGTACGAATAGCCTTGGCGGTTTCGGTGTAGATATTGGCAAAGCCTTCTAAGTAGCCCTCGGGGTGGCCGGCTGGGGTTCTCACCAAATGTTCAGGCTCAGCGTTGTATCCATAACCTGCACGGCTAATAATTCGGCTAGGCTGGGAGAATGGGCTGTAGAGTAGTTGGTTGGGCTGCTCTTGCGACCATTCAAGCCCTCCATCACTGCCATAAACCCTAATCCGCAGGCCATTTTCATTACCTGGGGCCACCTGCGAGCTCCATAACATGCCGCGTACACCTTGCTCGAATCGCAGCATGGCATGCACGTTGTCGTCTAGTACTCGGCCATTTACAAAAGTAGACAGCTCTGCGCTTACTTGTTCTAGCTGTAAGCCACTTATAAAGGCCGCTAGATTAAAGGCATGAGTGCCAATGTCGCCCAAGCAACCAGCTGGTCCCGAGCGCTTTGGATCGGTGCGCCATTCGGCTTGTTTATTGCCAGTATTTTCCGCTGCGGTAGTGAGCCAATCTTGGGCATACTCCACTTGAACCAAGCGCAGCTTGCCAAGCAAACCTTCCCCAACCATTTGTTGGGCTTGGCGCACCATGGGGTAAGCACTGTAGTTGTGAGTGAGCACAAACAGCTTGCCGCTATTATTCGCCAGCTCTTTGAGTTCCATTGCCTCGTGAAGAGAGCAGGTCATGGGTTTGTCACAAATCACATGAATACCTGCGGCCAAAAATGCTTTAGCTATAGGGAAGTGCAAATGATTAGGCGTTACGATACTTACCGCTTCAATACCATCAGGGCGAGCGGCTTCGGCCTCAGCCATATCTTGATAGCTTAGGTAACAGCGGTCGGCAGCAATGCCTAAATCCTTGGCTGATTGTTGCGCTCTGGCTGGATCGGCACTTAATGCGCCAGCAACTAATTCATATTGGTTATCTAAGCGCGCAGCAATACGGTGAATAGCACCAATAAACGCACCACTGCCACCGCCTACCATTCCTAGTTTAATTTTATCCATGAGTTACTCCTATAAACCCAGAATTCGCAGATTTGCTGCTTGGTCGATGGCGCTGTCGGCAAAATCATCAAAGGCTTTATCGGTTACTTCAATGATGTGTTGCTGTACAAAGGCTGCACCTTCCAGCGCGCCAGCTTCAGGGTGTTTAAGGCAACATTCCCACTCAACCACCGCCCAGCCACTAAAGTTGTATTGGGCGAGTTTGGAAAAAATCCCTACAAAATCTACTTGGCCGTCGCCTAAAGAGCGGAATCGACCCGCACGTTCAGTCCAACTTTGGTAGCCGCCATATACGCCTTGTTGACCAGTGGGGTTAAATTCCGCGTCTTTTACGTGGAACATTTTGATGCGAGGGTGATAGCGGTCGATAAAGTCTAGATAATCCAGCTGCTGCAGCACAAAATGGCTAGGGTCATACAAGATATTGCAACGCGGATGCTGGTTAACTGCATCCAAGAACATTTCGAAGCTAACGCCGTCATGTAAATCTTCTCCTGGGTGAATTTCGTAACATACATCTACGCCAGCCGCGTCAAAGGCGTCTAGGATCGGTAACCAACGCTTAGCTAATTCCTCAAAGCCAGTTTCAACTAAGCCTTGAGGACGTTGTGGCCATGGATACATATATGGCCACAGCAGCGCGCCAGAGAAGGTAGCATGAGCACTTAAACCTAGGTTTTTAGAAGCCCTTGCCGCCAACATCATTTGGTTTACCGCCCATTCTTGACGGGCGCTTGGGTTAGCCCTTACGGATTCAGGAGCAAAGCCGTCAAACATTTCATCGTAGGCTGGGTGTACTGCAACAAGTTGGCCTTGCAGGTGCGTCGACAGCTCGGTGAGAGTGAGGCCGTTGTCGGCAAGTAGGCTTAATACCTCTTGGCAATAGCTTAGGTCTTCTGCGGCGCGCTCCAAATCAAACAAACGTTTATCCCAGCTGGGCATTTGCACCCCTTTGTAACCCACACTAGCTGCCCAAGCGGCAATTGAACTTAGTGAGTTAAAGGGCGCTTCGTCACTAGCAAACTGGGCGAGGAACAGCGCGGGTCCTTGTAGGGTTTTCATCGGCAATCCTTTTATCGAAGTTCAAACCAAATGTCGTATTTTGTTGAGATCAAATGTAATCGATTACATTTGGTCTCATAAAAAAACCATGCGCTGTTCAAAGCTGGAGGCGTATAAAGCCGCACTGCATGGCATTTATTTAGTAGTTGAATAAAACTTATACAATAAAATAGTGTTTATCTAGCGTATGTTGCGAAAATGTGATCAGTTTAAAAGTTTATTTTTTGTACAAATTGCTGATTGAGTTCTTAAGTGATTTAAAATAAAGTACTTTATGATAATTGATGTAATCCGTTACATTTGGGCTAAGCTTTCACTAACGTTAGCCTTGCTTATTACCAATCTAAGGACAGTAAATGCCTACCATAAAAGATGTGGCCAAATTGGCAGGCGTATCTACCGCAACGGTATCTCGGGCGATGATGAGCCCAGAAAAAGTATCCGAGAAAACCCGTTTGAAGGTCGAGTTAGCGGTAGCCGAGTCGGGATTCTCTCCCAATGTGATTGCACGAAATTTAAGGCGTAGCGAATCGAAAACCATCGTGATTATTGTGCCTGATATTGCCAATATGTTTTTCGCCAGCATTGTGCGTGGGATCCAGCAGGTTGCCTTGCAAAATGGCTACAAGGTGTTGCTTGGGGACTCAATTCATACGGTTGAGCAAGCAAAAGTGTATATGGACTTGGTACGCAGCAAGCAAGCCGACGGCATTATTTCGCTTACCGCTGAGCTGCCTATGGAGATCCGCCAAGGTACCGAAATTCCAATGGTGATGGCGTGTGAGTACTTTCCTGGTTTTCCTATTCCCACGGTGCGTATTGATAATCGCGGCTCGGCTAAGCGAGCTGTAGATTATTTATTAGATATTGGGCATAGCCAAATTGGCTGTATTACCGGCCCTATGGAAAACCCAATTTGTGTGGATCGTAAAGCCGGTTATCAAGACAGTCTGCAGCAGCTAAATATTGCCGTTGACGAAGCTGCTTTTGAAGACGGTGATTTTAGTTTTCAGTCGGGGTATAGCGCGTTCATGCGTCTACACGAACACTACTCAATGACTGCGTTATTTTGCTTTAACGACATGATGGCTCTAGGGGCAATGAAAGCGGCAACGCAACTGGGTATTAAGGTGCCGCAACAGTTATCAATAGTGGGCTTTGATGACCTGTTATTTGCCGAATATACCAACCCAGAGCTCACCACCATTCGTCAGCCACAAGAAGATATTGGTAAGACAGCAGCCAACACGCTAATGAAGATTCTGCAGGGCAGCAAAGCCAGCCAAGATACCATTGTGCCAACTCAGCTATTGGTTCGCTCTAGTTGCTGTTCGCCAAGTAAGTAACAATGTCGTTTGTCTAAGCATTGCTATCGGGAATGAAAAAAAGCCAGTGGTATTATCACCACTGGCCAAAGGAAGGAATTGCTAAAAAATACTACTGGAATTTAAAACGTTGGTTGGTACCTCCATCACATGACCATTGTCTAAGATCTGCGCCATTAGCGCCCGAATTATTGGCTATTTCTAAACACTTGCCGCTTTGTTTATTGCGGATTTCAAAGGTATTGCTGCCTTTATCTACAAGACTCCATACTTGGCTTGTATTGGCGTGGTTACAAACCCATTGTTGAACTTTAGCGCCGTCTGCAGAGCTGCCAGATGCTAGCTCCATACATAGTTGGCTTACTTTTGCGCTAATGCTGTATTCGTTATTACCTAAAGCAGTAAATTGGAAACGCTGGTTATTGTTACCGGTGTTGCATGACCACTGTTGATAGGTGCTACCGTTCCATAATGCGCCGCTTTTCACATCTAGGCATAAGTTAGAGTGGGCCACTTGAAGGTTGGTATAACCGCTAGGTGGAGTAATGCCGCCTGTTGGCGGAGTAGTGCTGCCACCAGTAGGTTTGTAAACCCTAATCCAATCTACGTACATTTTGTTTTTATCGCCATCTGCTAGGTCTGCATCGGTGGCAATATGGCCTGCTTCAGAGCGCCAAGAATGGTCCTCGGTATCAAGAATAATGAACATTTCTTGATCCATGTTGTAACGGCTTTTATCTAGTATGGCACCAGTATAATCTTTATCTTTCATTACCACTTGGCTCCAAGCGCCTTTAGTGGTTTTTTGGCCATTAATGTAGAAGGTCACCTCAGTGGGGCTTTTCCAGTAAACGCCAAAACGGTGGAAGCCTTCACGCCAGTAATTGCCCCAAGTAGGGGTATTGTGTGTTTGATCGTTAAAGTCACTGCTAATTGAGTTATCGTTGTTACGGAAGAATACGTGGAAGTTGGTTGACATGTTTTTGGCAAACCAGTCTTGGCGCGCACCGCCATACACTTCCAGAACATCAATCTCGCGCTGGTCGTTTTCACTTAGTAACCAAAAGTTGGAAGAAAGCTCTAAATTGCTTACCTTAATGTTGGCTTCTAAGAAAATTGGGTATTTCACTTTGGTTTTAGAGGTGACTACCCCAGCATTAACTTGGTTAGTACCTTGGCGACGAGATGCGCTAATAATTAAGTTACCATCACCAACCCACGATTCATCGCTTGACCAGTAGGTGAGGCCAGGGCCTGTCCAGTTATGAAAGTAAGCGTCTTTCCATTTGCTGGTAAAAGAGCTTGGCTTACCCGAATAGTTAAAAGAGTCTGAATAGCTTTCTTGTAACTCCCAGCTTTGTCCTGGGTCTAGCTCTGCTGGAATTGGGATATTATCCCAGTCCGCTGCATAAGTACTGAGTGATAAACCTAAACCGCAGGCTAATAGTAGTGGGTGCTTAGTGAATCCTTTCATTGTTATCTCCCTGTTTAGTGTGATAACAAATATCGCACAGTTATTAACCTATTTATGCGATCTGGTCGATCAATTTATGTTAGTTGTTAACCTGTTGTAAGGTGTGTGATCAAGTTATTGTTTTTGTTTTGCTGAAGTGCGGTTTTGGTGCGCAAGATCTCGGAAGGGCAGATAAAAAAAGGCCTTGGTATGACTACCAAGGCAAAGTGCTAACAATTGTCAAAAGGAATTAAAAAAGATTACTGGTAGTTCAGGTAAATGGTTTTCTTCTGCAAGTATCCCTCCAAGCCGTATTTCCCATCTTCGCCGCCGATACCACTGCGTTTAAAGCCTGTATGGAAGCCATTTAATAGCTCACCATTAGGGCGATTAACATAGATTTCGCCGACCTCTAATTCGTTAACAACTTGCATTATTTTGCGCATGTCGTTGGTATATACGTAGCCAGACAAACCTAAGTCGATGTCGTTGGCATACTGTAATGCTTGCTCCAGGCTATCAATTGGCATTGCTGCCACAACTGGGCCAAACACTTCTTGTTTCATGATGTCCATTTGGTTGTTTACATCGGTAACCACGGTAGGTTCAAACCAGTAACCATTGGCAAACTCTTCGCCACTTGGTTTACCACCACCACAAGCGATGGTTGCACCTTCGGCCTTGGCTTTGCTGATCATCTCAACCAGTTTTTCTACTTCACGAGCATTTACTTTAGGGCCAACATTAGTGCTTGCTAACATTGGGTCGCCTATCTTAAGTTGCTTCACTTTAGCGATGAACTTATCCATAAACTCTGCGTAAATCGCTTTATGGATATACATGCGCTCGTTAGACGTACAAATTTGGCCGCAGTTGCCAAAGCCTGAGTTAACCGCGATCTCAACCACCTCGTCGATGTTGGCGTCGTCTAACACAATAAACGGCGCTTTGCCGCCAAGCTCTAGGTTTAGTGCTGTGATGTTCTCTGATGCAGAGCGGTATAAAATAGAACCCACTTCCGAGCTGCCGGTTAGAGTCACAAGCTTAGTAATAGGGTTGCGCACTAGCTCGTCGCCTACCTCACCACCTAAACCTGAAACAATATTTACGACGCCTTTAGGGAAACCTACTTTAGCGATTAGTTTTGAGAACTCTAATACCGTGAGCGGAGTGTCTGCTGGTGGCATTACTACCATGGTATTGCCGGTGACTAAGGCGTTACCTAGTTTGCGTGCCGCTAGTGCTAGCGGGTAGTTCCAAGCTAGCAGGCCCACGGTTACGCCAAAAGGCACACGTTGGATCCAAATCTGCTCATCTTGATTTTCGCTGGTTACTATCTCGCCCTCGATGCGGCGAGCTGATTCAGCAGCGTAACGCAAAAATCCAACAGAACCGGCTACTTCGCCACGTGCATCACTTAGCAGTTTGCCTTGTTCTTGGGTAATCATTTCAGCGTAACGCTCAGCGTCTGCTTCTAGTTCGTCTGCTAGTGCTGCTACTAGTTCTGCACGTTTTTGTGCCGGTAATTTAGCCCAGTCTTTTTGAGCCGCTTCTGATGAGCGTAAAGCATTAGCTGCTTCTTCACGGCTCGCTTGCGGAGCATAGCCAACCAACTGTTCGTTACTTGGATTTACAACTTCAATGGTGTTGCCGGTAGCTGATTCTAACCATTCACCATTGATAAACATTTTGTGAGTAACTATGCTCATCTAACTTCCTTTAGATTCCCAGTGGAGATAAAACTAATTTGGTAAACCAATTTCTGCATTCTACGCCATAAAGGTTAACCTTTAAAGTGATGAGGTTCACAAGTTATTCTGTCAATTTTGTAGAAATTCATTTGGTAAATGAATATTTTCTAAATTTCATGTATTTAAGGCGTGATTTATTATTAGTCGTACAATTTAGATCAAAATGAGACATCGGTAGTTGTGGTTGACTACCGATACGCGCTAAAAGGCGTTACTATTCAGGCTTCGGTCTAGAACTTACTTGAATTGATTTACCAAAAGTTAGATAGTTTCTATATTTCCCCAAAGGTTAAATGACATTATGGCTAAGATGGATACCAAGCGTCGCTACTATGATATTGGCGTGCAAATCGAGGAATTGTTGTTTTCAGGCGTGTTTAAAGCGGGTGAACGACTGCCATCAGAGCGAGAGCTAAGTGAACGATTTGAAACCAGCCGCGCAACTATCCGAGAAGCTGTAATTATGCTTGAGTTGAAAGGCTTGGTTGTGGTTCGCCAAGGTGCTGGTATTTACTTCATTGATTCTCCTGAAAAAGTTAACAAGCGTACTATATTGCCAAAAAGTGATGTAGGACCTTTTGAGTTGCTCCAGGCGCGCCAGATCATCGAAAGCAGCATTGCCGGATTTGCCGCCACTCAAATTAAGTTTAACGAGCTACGTGAACTTAAAAAGGTACTGCAACTGCAAGAGAGTGAGATAAATGGCGACAGCGAGAAGTTTGAAGCACTGGATCAGCAATTCCATAGCTTAATTGCTGAGTCGACTCAAAACCGAGTGCTGATTAACCAAGCGGTTGACATGTGGAGCACGGTACGTACCACCAACCCGCTGTGGAATGAGCTTAATCATCAGTTTTTACACGAAGAACGTTTGCAGTCGATGTGGATTAATGACCACAAGCGCATTTTGTTAGCCTTGCAAAAACGCTCTCCAGAAGATGCTAAGCAGGCAGTGTGGCAACATATCGAGAACAGTAAGCAAGAGTTACTTAAGATAGCTAGCTCTGACAATAGCGATACTGATTTAGACGATTACTTCTTCGCAATGGAATTTGATAGCAACTTTACCGAAAGCCATTAATTACAATTGTTATAAGAAAAAGCCGCTAAATGAACATTTAGCGGCTTTTTTATTTGGCTTTAACAGCTAAACGTTATGCACTAGGTGCGTTACTGCCTACCGGGTTATCTGATACTTCTGCGCTGGTGGTTGGCTGGTTGCGCTTATTTACTAACGTATCTTCAATTTCCTCAATGGTCTTATTCTTAGTCTCTGGCAGCAGTGGCCACAGCAGCAATAGGCCAATTAAGCCAAACACTGAGTACATTAAGAAGGTATTTGCTGCACCTAGGTTAGCTAATTGCCAAGGGAAAAACTGCTGGATTAAGTAACTGGCAACACTGGTGACCAATGCAAACAATGGGATCGCAACACTTCGTACCGAGTTAGGGAAAATCTCCGAAAACAGTACCCACATAATTGGCCCAATAGAAATGTGGAAAGCCGCGATAAAGGCCAAAATGCCCACTAAAATAACAATTGGGTTCACTGAAATAGCGGCTTCAATAATATGCCCTTCGCTTAGTCGCAGCGTGTCGGCATCATAGTTAGTTGCTAGCATTTCCTTAAAGCTAACATCATCAGCATATTGGCTATTTAGCTGCGCTTTAAGTGGAGTAGTATCGATTACCTCTTCAAGTTTATCGATGGTTTGTTGATTAATACTGTAGCTGGCGTTGCTAAAGCCGTACCAACAAGTTGCGTGGCTTAGTACAACCGCTAATAGCCCAAAGATAAGCAGTGGCTTTCGGCCAACTTTATCAATGAAGAAAACAGCTAATACTGTGAATACCACACTCGTTATGCCAATGTAGATAGCTTGTTGGAACGAGGCATTTAAGCCAAAACCAATTTGTTCGAACACAGTGGGAGCATAAAACAAAATTGCGTTCATACCGGTAATGCCTTGAACAACCGCCATGATAAAGCCAATAGCAAAAATAGTTTTCATTGGCGACGAGAACAACAGCTTAAGTTGTTCGGTAATGCTACTGGTGTCCTGATGTTCTTTTAGGTTCTGCTCAATCTCAGCCTGTACTTCTTCGGCGCGTTGCTCTGGCAATAGTTTTAGCAGTACTTCTTTAGCTTGTTCCTGTTTGTTTTTCATCATTAACCAGCGAGGAGATTCTGGCACGCGGCAAAGTAAGATTACCCAAAGCACCGCTGGAATAAGCTCCGAAGCTAACATGGTTCGCCATACGGTATCGGGGGCAAACAATAAGGAATTCTCGCTAACATGTAGCACTAAATAGTAGTTAATGAAGTAAGCCGCTAATAAACCAATCACAATGTTAAATTGGTTCGCCGAGACGAGTTTGCCACGCTGTTTAGCGGGGGCTATTTCACCAATGTACATAGAGGCTAAAGAAAGCGAGCTAAAGGCTAATCCGCCAATAAAGCGCGCCATGGTTAACATCATAAAGCTAGTTGCTAAAGCTGACAGCAAGGCTGAGACAACGTAAAGACCAGCAATAATTATGAGGGTTTTTTTACGGCCCAGGGCGTCGGCAGTTTTGCCGGCGACTAGCAAGGCCAAAATTGCACCTAAACTTGGCGCGCCTACTACAGTGCCAATTTGCAAATCAGTGAGGGAAAACTCCGACGCGATAAAGCGCACTGTGCCGGAAATAATGGCGGCATCTAAGCCAAATACAAAGCCGCCAATAGCCACAATTAACGCATACTTGTAAGCATTCCATGTTTTTATGTCCATCTTTGTTCCTCTTAGAAGGTTATTTTCGGAAGTTATTTAAGCATGTTTGGTTAGCCAATTTGTCGATCAAGATCGACATTGGTTGATCTTTTGTGTGTATTGGTTATCAATTGTGGTGTTTTATTGATTTTTTTGTTGTTAGAAGGGGAAGGGAGCGGAACAGATCAGAAAGGAGTAAACGCTGAAGCGGGGGGAGCGATAAAACAAGCATAAAAAAACACCGCGCTAGGGCGGTGTTTAAAGAAGGGGCGATTTACACTTCGAAAGGTTTAATCTTATCCCAGTCAAACTCGACACCCACGCCTGGGGTATCTGGTGCTACAGCACGATGATCTTTAACCACCAATGGACGCTTGGTGTATTCATCAATTGGGAAGCTATGTACTTCTAACCAGCCAGAATTTGGCTGAGAAGACACTAAGCTCACATGTAATTCTTGCATGCCATGAGAACATGCCGGAATGCCATGTTGGTCGGCTAAGCGGGCGGCTTTAAGCCAGCCAGTAATACCGCCACAGTTTGAAGCATCGGGTTGCACAAAAGAAAGTTTGGCGCGCTCGAAGGCATATTCAAATTCGTGAATGGTATGTAGGTTTTCGCCCATAGCCAAAGGAATAGAAGTGGCATCGGCAATCTTGCCGTAACCTAGGTAGTCATCTGGAATGGTTGGCTCTTCAAACCAGGTAATATCGTATTGCTCTACGGCTTTAGATAAAGCAATGGCTTGCTCAACACTTAATGAGTAGTTGGCATCGATCATAAAGGTAACGTCTTTACCAATTAGCTCACGCACCGCTTTAATACGAGCAATATCTTCATTGGCATCGGCGCGACCAATTTTGATTTTAACCGCGTTGTAGCCCTTATCTAAGTAACCTTGAATATTGGCCAATAGCTTTTCGGTGGTAAATTGTAAATCGATACCGCCGCAATACGCTTTACAGCTAGAGTTTTTAGCACCAGTCATTTTCCATAAAGGTTGATTTAAACGCTTACCTTTTAGATCCCAAAGGGCAATATCTACCGAAGATATGGCAAAAGAAGCGATACCACCACGGCCTACATAGTGAATATGCCACTCCATAAAGTCGTAAATTTCGTCGATTTGGCTGGCATCTTTACCGATAAGAGCTGGTGCTAAGTCGTGCTCAACCATTGCTTTAATGGCATAGCCGCCTTTACCGCCAGTATAGGTATAACCGGTACCTTCACTGCCATCTTCTAAAGTAATGGTGGTGGTCACTAACTCAAAGTGGTCGTGATCGCCGTGTTTGGCGTCCGATAAAATCTCCGCTAAAGGAATTTTAAACAAACGCGCTGTAACTGATTTAATTGCTGTATTCATGTTTGTTCTCTTACTCGGCAAGTTGCGCCACAATGTCTTTCACTAATTGACCGATGGTATCCCATTCGCCCTTATTAATAAGTGATTTATCTACCATCCAAGTGCCACCACAGGCTAAAACGCCGGGTAATGCCAAGTATTTTTCAATGTTGTTTTGATTGATGCCGCCAGTAGGCATTACTTGAATGTTGGTATATGGACCAAGTAAAGACTTAAGCATGGCAATGCCGCCAGAGGCTTCTGCTGGGAAGAACTTCACTGTATCTAAACCTAGCTCTAATGCTTGCTCTACCGTTGACGGATTATTAACGCCAGGAATAATAGCAATGTTGTGCTTCTGACAGGCTTTAACGGTATTTGGGTTTAAACCTGGAGAAACAATAAAGCTAGCTCCGGCCTCTTTAGCAGCTATTACTTGTTCTTCGTTTAAGATGGTTCCTGCACCAATTAGCATATCTGGCTGTGCTTCGCGAAGTAGGCGAATTGCCTCTGCTGCCGCGTCTGAGCGGAAGGTGATTTCGGCAACTGGCAAACCATTTTTACTTAACTGTTCGCCTAGTTGCACGATGTCGCTGGCTTTATCGATAGCAATTACTGGAATTACTTTAAATTGCTTCAGCAGAGAGTTTAAATTTTCCATGTTTTTGTCCGTAATATTAAAAGTAAAATTAACTAAGGCCGATACGTTGCTCTACTTGAGCAAGAGTAGGTAGCGGCGCTACAGCGCCATAGCCAGTGATGGTGATAGAAGCGGTAGCATTAGCGTATTTAAGGCATTCTTGTAGTTCTGCGCCGCGTACATAATGGGTACAGAATGAACCAGCAAATGAGTCACCTGCGGCTGTTGCGTCTACAGCGCTTACCTTGTGGGGTTTGATGCTAAATCGCTCGTGTTGGTTAGCTACTGTTGCGCCTTCAGAGCCCTGTTTTAGCACAACAATTTTGGCGCCTAACTGTAAGTAATGATCGATGATTTCATCGGCATGTGTAAGGCCGGTAAGCAGTTGTGCTTCATCAATGCTAGGGAAGCAAATGTCTACCTGGCTAATGGTTTCATTGATGATGGCTTTAGCACGATTAAGCGACCACAGTTTTAAGCGTAGGTTAGTATCGTAAGAGACCAAGGTATCGGTTTTACGCGCCAGCTCAATGGCGGCAAAAACTGCGTCACAGCTGGTGTCACTAATGGCTTGGGTAATTGCAGTAGTATGTAGCAGTTTAGCATTGGCTATCGCTTCAACAGGAAGTTGCTGCTTACTAATAAGGCTGGCTGCAGAGCCTTTTCTTAGGAATGAAAAGTGATGCCCTTCTTCATTATGAGTAATAAAATAGACGCCCGTGTGTGCACTCGCGTTACTTACTACTAAATCACTTGCTACAGATTCACGTTTCCACAGCGCTCTAAATTGCTCACCAAATTCGTCGTCCCCTAAGTGGGTGATCATGCCTACGTTGGCGCCTTGACGTGCTGCTGCAATGGCGAAGTTAGAAACATCGCCACCAAAGCCGCTTAAAAAATCTGGCTCCATGGCTTTAGACTGCTTTATTTGGCTGAATTCATACATGGGTTCGCCAAAACTTAATATCTCGCTAAACATGACCTGTCCTATTTGATTGAATTAATAAGAAGGGTTAATCCCTTAATGATGTTGATGGTATGGGATGAATTTATTTTGGTCAACCAAAATGGTTTTTAGAGCCTCAACACGGATAAATTAAATTCAATCTTAATGGGTGTATTTTAAGTTGTTGTTTTAATTGTATTTTATGTCTTTTTGTTGATTATTTTTATTGATCTTAAACAATATTGGACTGCTATTTACTGTATTATTGTTAGCCATTCTAGCTGCATTGGTTTACCATTTTGTGATTATAGTCACGGCTATCTAACCGCTTTGTCGGTATAAATGCCGTATTGGTTGAACAATTGGGTGAGTGAATGGCAGCAAGTAATCAAATAAGCCAGTGTAAAGATCGGTTTAATGAAGCAACAACATACGACAGGGAACAGTTAAGCACTAAGATTGTTCACATAGGTTTTGGCGCGTTTCATCGCGGCCACCAAGCGGTGTACAACGACTTAACTAACCAAGCATCTGGCGAGTTATGGGGCATTTGTGAAATTAACATGTTTGGTAGCGAAGACTTAGTTGCCAACTTAGTTGCTCAAGACTGTTTGTTTAGTGTTGTTGAAAAATCTAAAGACACCACGACTTCTCGCTTAGTTCGTACCGTTACCGAAGCTATTCATACGCCTGTAAGTGGTATTGCAACGGCCATTGCTAAAATAGCCGAACCACAAGTAGCGATAGTGTCGCTAACCATTACCGAAAAAGGTTACTGCGTTGACCCACAATCGGGTGAGCTTGATGAAGCAAACGCACTGATTAAACATGACTTAGCAAATCCGCAGCAACCGCAATCGGCCTTAGGTTTAATTACCGAAGCGCTGCGAATTCGTCGTGACAATGGCTTAGCGCCAATTAGCGTATTGTCTTGTGACAACATTCCTGAAAATGGTCACCTAACCAAGAATGCTTTGTTGTCTTACGCTCGTAAGTTAGATAAAGAGCTGGCCAGCTGGATTGAGCAAAATGTTAGCTTCCCTAGCACTATGGTTGACCGAATTTGTCCAGCTATGACAGCCGAAGCCTTTGCCGCGATTGAAGCTGAAGTTGGTTATGCCGACCCGTGTGGCGTGGTATGTGAAGATTTCCGTCAATGGGTAGTAGAAGACAACTTTGTAGCTGGTCGCCCAGATTGGGATTTAGCCGGTGCAATGTTTGTTGCTGATGTATTGCCTTACGAAGAAATGAAACTGCGCATGTTAAATGGTAGTCACTCGTTCTTAGCATATAACGGCGCGCTTGCAGGTTACGAGTACATATACCAATGCATGCAAGATCCAGCATTTAAAGCGGCAACACTAAAACTGATGACTCAGGAGCAAGCTAAGTCATTAAGCCCGAGCCTTAACGTTGATTTGCCGGAATACGCCGATCTATTGATAGCGCGTTTTAGTAACGCCAACGTAAAACACAAAACTGCACAGATCGCGATGGACGGCTCTCAAAAGCTTCCACAACGCGCGGTTGATCCCTTATTACACCTACAAAACGCCGGCTTAAAAGTCACTTGTTTGCCAATTCTTATTGCAGGTTGGATGCATTCAGTTATTCGCGCTGTAAAAGCGGGTGAGCAAATTGTTGACCCATTAGCCGACGAGTTTAAACAGATTGTAGAAAGCAACGGCGAAGCGCTAGACCAAGCGAAAGCCTTGTTAGCTATTAACAAAATATTTGGAACGCTTGCTAAAGATAACGCCAAGTTTAGCCAACAGGTGGTATCAGCATTTGCCTCTATCGAAGAATACGGCATTGAGTCAGTTGTAGACTCCATTGCAGCGAATTAGGAAATATCAATGAAAACATTAGTTTGTAACGAACCATTCTCAATTGAGTATGTAGAGCGAGAGAAACCGTCTTATGCCGAAAACGAAGTACTACTGAAAGTTAAAGCAGTAGGTATTTGTGGCACCGACATTCATGCCTTTGCTGGTCGTCAGCCATTTTTTAGCTACCCGCGGGTACTTGGCCACGAAATTAGTGGTGTAGTTGAAGCCACTGGCAGTGCTTGTAGCACCGCTAAAGTGGGCGAGCGTTTCTCGGTTATTCCGTGTATTCCTTGTGGCGAATGTTCAGCTTGTGCAGAAGGTAAAACCAACTGCTGTGAGAATGTTTCTTTATATGGCGTACACCAAGATGGCGGCTTTACAGAGTACCTAAGCGTACTTGAAAGCAACCTGGTTAAATTGCCAGAAACCGTTAGCGATAGCCAAGGTGCATTAATCGAATGTTTCGCTATTAGTGCTCATGCGGTGCGTCGCGCCGAAGTTAAAGCTGGCCAACGAGTGCTGCAAGTTGGTGCTGGCCCAATCGGTTTAGCGGCAGCTGCTATTGCTAAAGCTAATGGCGCAGAAGTGGTAGTTGCAGACGTAAGTGATGAGCGCCGCGCACATGTAGAAAAAGCCTTGGGCATTAAAACCTTAAATCCTCTTGCGGAAAATTATGTGGATGACCTAAAAGCAGCCTTTGGCGGCAACTTGGCATGTACCTTATTAGACGCCACTGGGAACAAAGGCTCTATGAGCCGCAGTGTTGAGCTAATTCGCCATGGCGGCAAGATTGTATTCATCGGTTTATACATCGGTGACTTGGTGCTAGATGACCCAACATTCCACAAAAAAGAAACCACATTATTAAGCAGTCGCAACGCCACTCGTGAAGATTTTGAGCGCGTGATTGAGTTAATGAGCAAAGGCGAAATCGACGAGAACATCATGAAAAACCGTGATTATGACTTTGACACAGTTGGTCTTTCTTACCAACAAGATGTAGTGAACAACGCAACGCTTATTAAGGGCGTTATTAATTTTTAGTCGCGCAGGTAAATATGACAACAGTACACGTAAAGGAAGCCGAGTTAAAAGGACTTGCGCTTAACAAACTTATCGCCGCTGGCCTTGATGAAAACACGGCCAAGGAAGTAACCGAAGTATTAATACATGCGGATGCTACCGGTGTTCATTCACACGGAGTTATGCGCGTAGAACATTACTGTGAGCGTTTAGCCAAGGGTGGCTTAAACGCTAAAGCAACATTTTCAGTAGAGCAAGTATCGCCTTCGGTAGCGGTATTAGACTCTGATGACGGCATGGGCCACTCGGCGCTTATTGCTGCCACCAAACACGGCATAAACCTAGCTTCTGATACCGGCTTAGGTTTTGTAAGTGTCAAGAATACCTCGCATTGTGGGGCGCTTTCATACTTCATGGAGCAAGCCACAAATGCGGGTATGATTGCCATTGGTATGACTCAAACCGATACCTGTGTAGCACCCCATGGTGGCGCAGCTAAGTTTTTGGGAACCAACCCAATTGCCTTTGGTTTTCCGGTTGAAGGCTCAACGCCAATGATTATCGACATGGCTACAAGTGCAACCGCATACGGCAAGTTACTGCACGCCAAAGAAACCGGTAAGTCTATTGGCAAAGGTTTAGCTATTGATGCAGAGGGTAACGAAACCACCGATCCGCATAAAGTGGCGAACTTACTGCCATTTGGTGGGCATAAAGGTTCAGGCATTGCGCTGGCGATTGACGCGCTAACGGGCATTTTGATGGGCGCTAATTTCGGTAACCACATTGTGAAAATGTATGGTGACTACGAAAAAATGCGTAAGTTGGCGAGCTTAGTGATAGTGATTGATCCTAAGAAACTCGGTAACCCTATGTTTGCAGTGATGATGGCTGCAATGGTGAAAGAACTGCACGAAGTTCCACCGGTTCCGGGTGTTGATAAAGTGCTTGCGCCAAATGACCTTCAAGTGGCTTATCGTGCCGAGTGCGACCTTAATGGCATTCCTGTTGCGCAAGGTGTTTACGACTACCTAGTGAGCTAAGTGTTTTAAAAAAGGTAGCAATATGGTGTCGCTCTGTGTTGCTACTAGCCTAGGTGCTCTCCTGCAATGGTTCCGCGGGCACCTAGGTTTCTCCTCTTTTTATCTGTGACTAGCCCTTAGTTACGGTGCCTTTCTTATTGGTATTACTTATTGTTTTTAATGACTTTTTTATTGGTATTGAGTTTTCCAAATATCGCTTTGGCTCACATTAGAACTTGAATTGGTGTGCTAATTTTGTAATCTGGTTATCCAATATTGCTTAGTGGTTGTCCAAATATTGGTTTTGGTTATCCTTTTAAGGGAGGAAATATTGTGTTGTTTAAAAAGAGCAACTTAGCAATCCTAGTATCAGTTGTATTAGCTGGGGTATCTACATCAAACGTCATTGCAGATGACACTAAGCAGTCTAGTGAAAATGCAGCCACTTCGGGTGATATGACCAGCGCGGCAACGCCGCTTGATTTCACCGAGCCAGCAGTATTAGAAAAAATTACCAATAGTCATAGTCAGTTCTCGGTGCTTAAGAAAACCGCAGAGCAAAGTAAAGATGGCTTAAAGATGAATTTTGATGCGATCTCTGAAGCCGAGGCGCAATCTAAATGGCCAAACGTAAAAATCCACTCTAAGGCAGGCCCTTGGGATTGGAATACCAAAGGCGGCTTAAAAGTAGCCCTAGAAAATCCAGGCAGTGAAGACGTTCGCATCGAAATGAAAGTGAGCGATAACATTGGCATTATGGGATCGGCCGACAACCAAGTTGATTTACCAATTATTTTGCCAGCGGGCAAAACTACCACCGTAGACTTTTTGTTTAACGGTACGCAAATGAATATCGACGGCTACCGCGGTGGTGCTAAGTTAAACCTAAAAAGCATTGCCGAAATCCAATTCTATTCAGTGGGGCCTATCGCTGCGCAAGAAGTGGTAATTCGTGACATTAACTTTATTGAACGTACCGGCGATTTTGTGAAATCGGAAGCGCGTGAAGCGGAAGTTATTGCTGCACCTATTCCAACTCTTTTAGCGTTGTCTGATTTTGATGATGGCTCAAAAGGCATTGTTAGCAAGACTCATGGCACAACCATCACCTCAGTGAAGCGTGATGAGGGTAAAGGCCTTAAAATTGATTACTCCGCAGACGCGTCTTACCCCAGCGTAACTTTTAGTGCAGATAAACCTTGGAACTGGTCTGAACATGGTGACTTTACCTTAGCCCTTGATATTGAAAATATTGGTGATGCCGGCGCACAACTATTTATTCGCGTAGACGATGACGTAAATGAGAAGCAAGGGGGTAGCGCAAATGGTGTTATCCATAGTCGTACTGGTTATGTTCAGTTGCCAGCAGGCGAAGCGGGTACTTACTACTTCACATTAGAAGAGCTAGCGAAAACGCTTGATTCTGGAATGCGAGGCGAGCCACCGAAGAAGTCTTATCAAGCGCAAGCAATCAACTTTGGTTGGGGTGAGCAGAAGCTAGATCTAAGCAATATTGTTAGCTTCCAACTCTATATGCAAGATCTGCAAAAAGACCTGAGTTTAGTTATCGATAACATTCGTTTAGTGCCTAATTTGAGTGCCGATACCAGCCGCTATGAAGGTTTGCTGGATGAGTTTGGTCAGTTTACCAATGAAGACTGGGCAGAAAAAATTCACTCAGCTGAAGAGCTACAGGCGCATGCAAAAGCTGATGTTAAGTTGATTGATTCGGCCAAACCTATGGACGACCGTACGCCATATGGTGGTTGGAAAAATGGACCTAAACTAGAAGCGACGGGTTACTTTAGAACTGAGAAAGTAGATGGGAAATGGTCTTTAGTTGACCCAAGCGGTTACCTGTATTTTGCCACAGGTTTAGACAACATTCGCATGGATGATACCTACACCACCACCGGCGTTGGCTTTACCGATTTGGTGTTGTCGGAAGATCTTAGCTTGCGTCCTAGCCAGATTTCTCAAGACAGCTATGTAGATAATCAAGATGCTCGTTCAGTGGCTTCGCAGTTACGTAACAGCATGTTTACTTGGTTACCTAGCTATCAAGATGCCTTGGCGCAAAACTATCAATATTCCACCATGATTCACACCGGCCCGCTTGAGCATGGCGAGGTTTATAGCTTTTACAGTGCTAACTTGCAGCGTAAATATGCGCCCGATTCTCGCGATGAAGCGATTGCGGTATGGCGTGACGTAACGCTGGCTCGTATGTTGGATTGGGGTTTTACCTCGTTAGGTAACTGGGCCGATCCAAGTTTTTACGGTAATCAAAAAGTTGCGTACGTAGCAAACGGTTGGATTGTGGGCGACCACCAACGCATTAATACCGGTAACGATTACTGGGGCCCAATGCACGACCCATACGACCCAGAGTTTGTTGAGTCTGTGAAAACAATGGCTAAGCAAGTTGCCGCAGAAGTAGAGCAAGACCCTTGGTGTATAGGCACCTTTGTGGATAACGAAATGAGCTGGGGTAACACCGAGTTTGACGCTAACCACTATGCCTTAGCGATTGCTGCTTTGCGTGCTGACGCTAAAGATAGCTTTGCTAAAGCTGCATTTGTTGGCTTGTTAGAAGCGAAATATGCGCAAGATATCCAGGCGCTGAACAAGGCATGGGGAAGCGAACTTAAATCATGGGATGAACTGGCTAAAGGCTATGTGCATCAAGGTGATTTGAACGACGCACTTAAGGCCGATTACAGTATGTTCTTGGCTGACCACTCTGATCGTTACTTTGCGATTGTACAGCAACAGATGAAGCAGGTATTACCTAACCACCTTTACCTAGGTGCGCGTTTTACCGAGTGGGGGATCACTCCTGAAGCTGCAAATAGTGCTGCCCAATATGTAGATGTAATGAGTTACAACCTCTACGGCAACGACATGTCGAAGGGCGATTGGAGCCACCTTGCTGAGTTGGATATGCCAAGCATTATTGGTGAGTTCCACTTTGGTGCTACCGACAGCGGGATGTTCCACCCTGGTCTAGTGGCTGCCGATACCCAGCAAGGGCGTGCCGAGAAGTATGCCCACTATATGGATAGTGTTATTGCTAATCCTTACTTTGTTGGTGCGCATTGGTTCCAGTACCTAGATTCGCCAACTACTGGTCGAGCTTGGGACGGAGAAAACTACAACAATGGTTTTGTCACTGTAGCTGACTCGCCCTATGAAAAACTGGTAGCAGGAGCTGCAGAAGTTAACCGTAAGCTGTATCCACAGCGTTACCCAGAGCTGGTGAAGTAGGCTCTGTTTGTAGCCAAAAGACGAGCCTAGCTCGTCTTTTGTTTTATCTAAATCACTATAAAAATCATTACACTAAACGCGTAGTAAGGAAACATATGCCCACTATCATAGACGTAGCAAAAAAAGCTGGCGTGTCTGTTGCCACAGTATCGCGAATAATTAATCAAACTACCTTTGTTAGCGAAGCCAAGGTGGAAAAAGTAAATCAGGCGATAAAAGCACTAAATTTTATTCCAAATTATCATGCGCAAAATCTCACCAACAACCCCAAAATTGGTCCAGCGATGATTGTGCAGTCGATACAAGATCCGCTTACCGCAACCTTGCTAAAGGCTTTGTCGGCAGAAGCGTCCAGTAACTCAATGCCGCTACACTTGGTTTCTGGTGCGCATTCAGAAGCACAAGAAATTGAGATGTTAGAAAACTACTTAAGCCTTGGCGTGCAGTCGTTATATTTTGAAAGTGTCTATATGGAAGAAGCGAGACTGGGCGAGTTTATGCGTTTACATCCCGGTTTATTGGTGGCTAAACGTCACTTACCAAGCTATGCCAAACAGTGTTTGCACCTAGACATTGTTACCAGCCTTTGGCTGGCAGTAAAGCTGTTGGTAGAGCACGGTCACAAGCATATTACGGTAATGTGCGAAGCGCAGCAGTACTGCGCTATTGAGCAAGGCTTAAGCCATATCGATAGCCCATTTAAGCAAGCTAATATTGCCCTTAGTCGCTTATCCCATGATCCCAACGACTGCTTAAGTAGTGATGCCTTATCATCGCCTGCTTCGGCTTTTGTTTGTTTGTCTGCTCGTTTAAGTTGGCCGGTATGGCAACAGCTAAAAGAGCAGTTGGGCTGCACTAATCCTTTTGAATTTATTGGCTCATCCAATAATGCAGCAGACAGCAAAGCCAGCTATAGCACTCTCTATTACCCAGTGCAGGCAATGGCGCAGCAAGCCTTAAGCTTCTTAAGTAGCGAACAGCAGGCTATTCCGAAAGTGTTTATGGCACAGCTTCAAGAGCGTTACTCCGACCAAGAATTGGGTTATTTAAGTGATTTAGGAGCAACCGCTTAATGCTAGAACAGCAAGCTAGTTAGGCTAGCTTGCCGTTCTTTATCGCCTAGACTTACTCAAGTATAAAGCGTTGTACTTTAAAGAAGCCCTCGGGCGTGGTAATTCTCACTAGAATATTTTCTTCTTCTCCAGTGTATTTTATTAACGCTAGGGCCCGACCTTGATGGGTGTCTATCTGGCTTGCGTTAAAGGTTTGCACACTGGCAGGGTGGCCATTATCTAGCCCTACTAACTCGGCTGGACCGGTTAGCTCAAAACTTAGTTGGGTGTTTTGATGGCTAACCCATTTTCCTTCACTATCTGCAAGTTGTACCACCAAGTGTTGGTAACCCGGTTGGCCTTTTTGTAATGGCGTGCCTTCAACAGTCACCACTAAGTCACTGGCGGTTTGAGTGGTGCTAAGGCGGTGGGTTGCCAACACTTTGCTATTGTTTTTAGCTAGAGCGACTAGCTCGCCAGGTTGAAACGGCAAGGCCCAACGAAACATTCTATCGGCTTGGTCAGCAAGTTGCTTACTGCCAATTGTTCGCCCGTTAAGTTGCAGCTCTACCTCTTGGCAATTGCTGATGACTTCAATGGCGATTAATTGGTTGCTGCTAAAATTCCAATGTTGTTGTTGCTCTGGCCAAATCCACAGTTTTTTCTTCCAAGCCTGCGGGTCGCGCTCTTCCAGGCTCAAACTATCGGTTTTGTATACAAAGCGTTCTTCATCAAATACCTGATTATGAATTTGCACCATGGGCTTGTTGGTCCACAGTGATTGAAACAGATAGTAGGGGGCTTTTTTAAAGGCAGCTGTATCGAGCAAACCAGCTGCCAGCGCCTTAGTTGGCCACTGCTGATGCACTTCACCTAAATAATCAATACCGGTCCATAGGAATAAACCCGCAACATGTGAGCGCTCACTTACCGCCTTCCACTCGTGCCATTGGGGCAATGCCTCGTTACTTATAATAGGAAGTTGGGGATGATGCTGATGGCCATAATCGTAAAGTACTTGTCGGTAACTAAAGCCAATTACATCTAAGGATTTTGCATAGCCATTTAAATAGCTTACCGAGGGCAATATACAGTTGGCGGTAACGGGCCTTGATACATCTTCTTCGCGCACCCATTGCGCTAATTGATGGGCTGTTTTGCCTATGTCGTAGTTATGATGAGGCAGGGTCTTGAGTTTATTGCTGATTTGTTGGGGAGAGTTTGGCGGTAAGTTCCAGAAGTAATTGCCATTCCAGTTGGCATCGAAAAAGCCGGTTGCTTCTACATTTCTTGGGTAGGTCCATTCTATCTCGTTGCCGATGCTCCACATGAAAATGCATGGGTGGTTGATGTGTGCTCTTAAGGCATTTTTGAGATCTTGTTTAGCGTGAGTTTGAAAATGCTCCGCATAACCTCGCGAGGCTGCATCATTATGCTGCTCATTCATGTTTAGGCGTTTGTCTTTGGGGAAGTCCCATTCATCAAAAAACTCGTCTTGAACTAAAAAGCCTAAACGGTCACACAGTGATAGAAGCACTTCAGATGAAGGATTATGCGCCATTCTAATCGCATTTACGCCAGCTTCTTTTAGCCTAGTGAGTCGACGTTCCCATACCGCTTCTGGCACAGCTGCGCCCACTAAGCCACCATCGTGATGTAAACAAACACCTTTAATTTTGGTGGCTTGCCCATTCAAAAAGAAGCCCTGTTGGCTGTTAAAATGAAAATCTCTAAGGCCAAAGCGTGTAGTGATGCAATCTAACTCTTTAGATCCAGCAGTTAGCTTAGTGGTCATTTGATAGAGGGTTGGGGAATCGGGAGACCACAGTTTGGGTTGCAATATGTCACAGCTAAAGGCAAAAGCTTGTTCTTTATTGCTTAGTGTTGCTTGATGTTGATAACTGGCAACCGGGCGCCCAGTGTCTAACTCAACAATATGACTATCTATTTGAATACGTTGATTTAGCTGCTCACTAACTACCTTAAACTTGTGCAGTATTTGAGCGAAGCCTTGGTTTATTTCTATGCTATCAACAACGCTACTCCAAATGGGAATATGCACAGGGTTTACGGTTATCAGTTTTACTTCTCGGTAAATGCCCGCTCCGGGATACCAACGGCTGTCGGCTATCCGGCTGCGGTCTACTTTTATCTTCAGCTGATTATCGCTCGCTTTTAAATACTGGCTTATCTCGAAGTAAAATGGTGAGTAACCATAGTGCTGTTTACCTAGTAATTGCTTGTTTAGCCAAAGGCTTGCGTTGTTGTAGATCCCGTCAAACAAGATAAACACCCGTTGACCTTTTTTTAGCTCTTTCATATCAAAGTTTTTTTGGTACCAGCCAATACCGCCTGGCAAGTAGGCCGTTGCACCTTCCAGTTCAGATGAAAATGGCTGCTCAATGCTCCAGTCGTGGGGCAGGGTAACGCTACGCCAGTCTGCTTCAATTGTTGTTTGGTTAGCTGTTTGTAATTGGAACTGCCAATCAGCATTAAAATCGCTAGTTTGGCGTGATGCTTTAGGCGTATTGCTGGAAATAGACATGAAATCTCGACGTACAAAAATAGGGAGTGATAGCTGCTGAGCTAAGGGGAAATAGTTAGCCCACCGGGCGGTGGGCTAACAGCTTACTTAATTTGAATTTTGATAAGTTGAAGCATCAAGAACTTGTTTCTTCACCCGGTAGCGACAAATAAAGTTCCAGTTCCACGAGGCGTCATACTTGTGGCACAAGCCCCACTCAAGGCCTGGTGACTCGATGGCTGTCTCTTGATTTGGGCGGAATATGCCTAGCGCTTCTGGCGCGCCTTTAATATAAGACATGATTTCGAAGTTAATACCATCAGCTGCCCACTGCACGGTATTCTTTTCTGGGCCGTCGGTGGTGATTAGCGAGGCTATCCCGCCATCTTTGTGCCAAACCGCAACTTCGTGGCCACTGTTTGAAATAGGGTTGTACTCCGATTTCACATACGGGCCAAGAATGTCTTTTGCTATCGCCACGCCGTGTTTAATTTCGCGGCCGCCCATGTTCATTTCTTCACCCATGGTTTCACCTTTATAGTAAAGGTAGAACTCACCCTTGAAGAACATTAGGCAGGGATCGTGCACTTTATGGCTGTCGAAACTGCCTTTTGAATTGACCAAGAATCGATTGTCTTCTTCGGTGCGCCATTCGCCATCTTTAGCTGGGCTTACAATTGGAGCTGGTGATTTGGTCCATGGGCCAAATGGGCTATCGGCCCAAGCAATGGCAATCTCTTCAAATTGTCGGTTGGTGTAAGGCGCCTGAACAGTTTGGTAAACTAAGTAGTATTTGCCGTCGTGGGCTAAAACTTCTGGGGTGAATACGGCGCGGTCATCGTAGGCTCCTGCTTCACCTGGGGCAATAGCACAACCGTGCTCTTTCCAAGTAATGCCATCTTCAGAACTGGCATGCCAAACTTCGGTCAGATCCCAAGGAAAAACCTTATCTTGAGGGTTGCCAGTAAAGCCGAGAGTTTCGCCTTCACCTTTGGTATACCAGCAGTGGTAAACACCCTCTACCTCTATTACTGCGGTGGGGTCACGACGAATCACACCCTCTTCAAAAGCAAAGTCACCTTGTAAGCTTTGCTCTTCAAACTCAACCATCCACTCAGGCCCTTTTTTATCGTAACCACGCTCAATAGCGCGTTTACTGGCCAAGCTTAGCTTGCTACCTGTCCCTGACATATCTACCTCTATTTGTCGAAAATCTAAATTGCTTAATAACTACTGGCTACAAAGGTAAACCAATTTCAAGTAATGGTACATTAACTTACTCTAAAGCAGCTATTGAGATGAAAGAAAAGTGACCAATGACACACTTTTGTAACTTAATTTTTAGCTTTCATAACCCACTTGTTTAATTTGACAATCTTTTTGTATGACAAGCTTTCCGGCCGCAAACCCCCATGAATAAAGGCTTGGCGAATGTTAACGCTTATTAACTCATCAACCAATTGGCTGTAAGACCTAGCATTTTGCCAACCAATAGCCGTATTTATGTCGAAATGTTAGCGGTGTCACTTTAAATTGGTTGATCATTATGTACGATGAAGCAAGTTATTTAGATATTGGTTTACCAGTGTGCTAGGCATTGAGTAGCTATCGCAAAATTAATGGAGTAATCATGAAAACCGATTCTAACCGAGTCGCCATGGGCAAAGTTTGCCTTATGTACTTTTTTTACAACTTCTTCTGGTCGTTAAGCTCAGGTTCTTTATTTGCTGTATGGCTAAACGACAAAGTTGGCATTGATGGCTCTCAGATTGGCGTATTGTTTGGCTTGCAAACCGGTATTGCGGTTTTGTTTAAACCTGCTTTTGGCTATATCCTCGATAAGCTTGGTCTTAAAAAACACCTTATATACTTCATCTCTTTCTTAAGCTTGTTAATTGGTCCTTTCTACATTTATGTTTACGGCCCACTACTGGGTAACGATTCAACATTTGTATTGGGTATTGTGGCTGGTTCTGTGTATTTGGGTATGTTGTTCCAAGCCGGCAGTGGTGTTATCGCTTCTTATAGTGACCGTTTTGCGCGTTGCCATGATAACGATTTCGGACTGGTTAACGGCTTTGGTATCGCGGCTTGGGGTGTTTCGGCAGTATTGGCTGGTTACTTGTATAACATCAACCCAGACTTCATTTTCTACGCCTGTAGTATTGCTGCTTTCTTAATGCTGTTGTGTGCTTGGTTACTTAAAGTAAGCCACTTAGAAAATGTTGATAACGAAGTTATCTCGCAGGACAAAATTCAAAAAGAAGATGTTATTCGCCTATTGAAGAACCCTAAAATGTGGGCCTTCATGACCTACGCGGGCACTATTTCGGTGGTGTTCTGGACTTCAATGAGCCAGTTTACTCGCTACTTTATTAGTTTCTTTCCTACCCAAGAAGAAGGTATTTCTTTTAGCTCTAACATGGACGGGCTTACCGCTATCTTCCTGTTCTTTGTGAGTGCTGGTGTGCCTTTTATTATTCGTAAAATTGGTGCTAAAGGCAGCCTTATTCTTACCGCTGTTGGTATCACCTCTTTCTTGCTAATGATTGGTTTTGCAGGCTTAGGTGAGAAAAACCTCTACTTAGCCATTGTTGCTAAATTGCTGTTCGGCATCGTTAATCCGCTGTTGATTGTGTCGGTATTTGCTTACACCGCTGAGCAGTTTGATAAGAAAGTAAATTCCTTTACTTACATGTTTGGATTCCAAGTGGTTAATAACCTGATGACGGCCATTGCTGCGCCAGTGATGGGTGTGATGTACGACCAACATGGATTCCCACATAGCTATATCTATTTTGGTGTGTTCGCTGCTGTTGCCACGGTATTGGCGATGTTCACACTAAGTTCCAAGAAGACGCTGACTACAACAGATCAACAAGAAACCGTAGCAGCTTAAACAATCGAAACACTATTTTTAAATAAGGATGTTAGGTAAACGTATGAAAACACGTATTTTTGCACTATCCGCTTTAGCGCTATCTTGCAGCATGGCTCATGCTCAAGAAGCTGCTTTAGACTACTTAGGAGCACAAGTGGTTGAAGGCGCTCGCTTCTGGGGCTACGGCCGTGGTGGTACAGGTACTTCTACAGATAAAGTACTGGGCTTACGTTCAGATTTAGCCAACAACGGCTTTAACATTATCGAAACTGCTGGTAACCCACACGCTCAAACCGGCCGTTTGGGTAACGAAGGTAACTTTGCTGAATTCCATATCGATTACGGTTTAGTTCTTAACGACATGAACTGGGTAATCAAAACCAACATCGCTACAGATATGGAGAAATTCAATCTGGATGAGTGGTGGGTAGCAGGCCAAGGCGTATTCAAATCTAATCCTGGTGCGGTAATTTGGGTTGGTAAGCGTTACTACCAGCGTTACAAAGCTGAAATCCTCGATTACCACATGCTGCAAAATGATGGCGTAGGTGCTGGTATTGATGATTGGGACTTTGGTTTTGCTAAATTTAACCTAGGTATTACCAAGCAAGAGAATGGCGATAGCTACGGTCAAGATTTCTGTTCAATCAACGATCCAACTTATGCTTGTGACAGCAGCGGTCGTTCGGGTTACCGCGGTGGTTACCACTCGGTAAATACTCGCTTACATGGTATGAAAATTACCGACAACATTGCTGCGGGCTTGTTCTTTAACTATGGCTTCTACGCAGGCTCTGATACTACTTTGAGCGAAAATGGCAGCATGACTGCCAAAGATATGAACCCAAATAGCTACCAGGCTGGTTTCCAAATTAAGCAGGGCCAATGGGCTGACTTTAATGAATTTGTCGTTCGTTACAGCAGCGACATTGGTAAGTCGATGACTCAAGATTGGTTAGATACTCCATCAACTCAGATTGGTGCGTTCTTCCAAGGTATGCAAGAGCTAGGTGACTCATTCCGACTTCAATACGCATTGGTATATGAAGGACAGAAGTTTGATGACGAAGCGCTAAAACGCAACTTAGTGTCTATTGATAAGTCTGATTGGGGCAACATTACCATTCGTCCTACTTACATCTGGGATGATCGCTTCTCTACGGATTTAGAATTGAGCTACGACCAAATCAAGCTAAATGCTCGTGAAGGTTACGGCGAGAGCGGTACTAACTCATCTTACAAAGTTACGCTGTCGCAAAACGTACACATTGGTGGCACCTTCTGGGATCGCCCGGTACTGCGTTTCTTCGTGACTTACGGTCAATCTGATACTCAAACCACGGTTTACAACAACCGCCATGGTGAAGGTGTAGAGAACCCAAGTTGGGAATGGCGTCACAACCCTTACGTAACAGAGAAGGGTAAAAACTCTGCTACTACAGTTGGCGCACAATTCGAAACGTGGTGGTAGGCCGCCCATAGTTATACCCACTTAGCACTAGAGCCCGTAAGCCGCGGCTTACGGGCCTCCCACTCGTAATGGTAGAAGTTATGAAATTTACAAAAAATAAAATTGCTGCGCTGTTATCGCTCACTTTGTTGGGTGTGTACGGATGTGGCTCAACTCCTAGCTCGAGCGACGCCGAAGGCGCTGTTGAAGATGTAGGCGGAACGATTCCAGATTTTGAATCTGCCGCTTTTTTCAAAAAAGTTAAAAAAGACCATGCTAAAGCCGAAGTGGTTAGCGACCAAGGTGTTACTAGCGGAAGTAGTGCGCTAAAAGTAAACTTTGATTCGGTATCCGAGGCTAACAAATTTAAGTACTGGCCAAATGTTAAAGTACACCCAGATTCTGGCTTTTGGAACTGGAATGCGAAAGGAAGCTTAAGCCTAGACATTACCAACCCAACTGATAGCCCAGCAAACATCATTCTAAAATTGGCTGACAACGTGGGCGTAATGGGCTCTGGTGACAACCAATTAAACTATGCGGTTAATGTACCCGCTGGCGAAACTGTGCCAGTTGAGATGTTATTTAACGGCACCAAACGTAAGTTAGATGGCTACTGGGGTGGCGAGAAAATCAACTTACGTAACATTGTAGAATTCCAAATCTTTGTGCAAGGTCCAATGGATGCACAAACAGTCATTATCGATAACTTTAACTTGGTGGATGCTACCGGCGACTTTATTGAAGCCTCTGGCCAAGAGGTTAAGGTAAGTGGTCCTATTCCAACGGTTGCTTCAGTTACTAGCTTTGATGAAGGTCAACCTACCTTTGTTGCTTTTGACCGCAGTGCAGCAGCAACGGTAACTGAGTTAAAAACCGACATGGGCGGTTTGCTAGCTGTTAAATTAGCGGCGACTAACGCCTACCCTAATATCACTTTTAAAGCGCCACAACCTTGGGATTGGAGCGAGTACGGTGATTTTAGTTTAGCGTTTGATCTAGAAAGTAAAACAGACGAGCCTTTACAGTTGTTTGTTCGCGTGGATGACGCAGAAAATGAAAACTGGGGCGGCACTGCAAATGGCGTAGTCGACAGTATGTCTAGCTACGTAACGCTAGCACCTGGTGACGACGGTACCTTCTACTTGCCGCTAGGCCAAACTGGTAGCCAAATCGTTTCTGGTATGCGTGCCGAGCCACCTAAAAAGTCCTACAACGCGCAAGCGATTAGTTATGGCTGGGGTGAAAAGAGCTTAGATACGTCAAACATTGTATCTTTCCAGCTATACCTGCAAAACCCAACTAAAGATGCAGAATTCAATATTAAGAGCGTTCGACTTATTCC
Organism: Agarivorans albus; assembly: GCF_019670105.1. Taxonomy (NCBI): domain Bacteria; kingdom Pseudomonadati; phylum Pseudomonadota; class Gammaproteobacteria; order Alteromonadales; family Alteromonadaceae; genus Agarivorans; species Agarivorans albus. The sequence goes on from NZ_AP023032.1 coordinate 825,896, forward strand.
AAATATTGATGCAGATGCAACCCGTTATGAAGGTTTGATTGACCAATATGGTCAGTTTACTGGTTCTGAATGGCCGAAGAAAATTAGCGAAGACGAAGAACTAGAAACCATGGGTAAGCTGGCAAAAATGTCGCTTAAATCAACCAGCCAAATGCCAGGTCGAAGCATTTATGGTGGCTGGGCCGATGGTCCTAAGCTGAAAGGCACAGGCTTCTTCCGTACTGAAAAAGTAGACGGTAAATGGTCGTTAGTAGACCCACAAGGCAACTTGTTCTTCGCAACTGGTGTCGACAACATTCGTATGGACGACACAGTAACCATTACTGGCCACGACTTTGCCGACAAAGACAAACGTAGCGGTAAAGAAGTGGCTTCTGAAGTTCGCCGTTCAATGTTTACTTGGTTACCAGAAGATGACGATGTATTAGCTGAGAACTATGACTACGCAAACTGGGTGCATTCAGGGGCACTTAAGAAAGGCGAAGTATTTAGTTTCTATGGTGCTAACTTGCAACGTAAATATGGCGGTACTTTCTCAGAAGCTGAAAAAGTGTGGAAAGACATCACCATAGATCGCATGGTTGATTGGGGCTTCACAACCCTAGGTAACTGGGCTGACCCAATGTTCTACGACAACAAAAAAGTTGCTTACGTAGCAAACGGTTGGATTTTTGGCGACCACGCACGCATTAGCACTGGTAACGACTACTGGGGTCCTATTCACGATCCGTTTGACCCAGAGTTTGTAAATAGCGTTAAAGCGATGACTAAAAAGCTAATGACAGAAGTAGACAAAAATGACCCATGGATGATGGGTGTGTTTGTCGACAACGAGATTAGCTGGGGTAACACCAAAAACGACGCAAACCACTACGGTTTGGTGGTTAATGCGCTTAGCTACGACATGAAGAAGAGCCCGGCTAAAGCAGCCTTTACCGAGCACTTAAAAGAGAAGTACTGGGCCATTGAAGATCTAAACACTAGCTGGGGCGTGAAAGTTGCGTCGTGGGCAGAGTTTGAGAAGTCATTTGATCACCGCTCTCGCTTAAGCAAGAACATGAAGAAAGATTATGCCGAAATGCTAGAAATGCTTTCTGCTAAATACTTCTCAACGGTTCGTGCTGAGCTTAAGAAAGTACTGCCTAATCACCTATATCTAGGCGCACGCTTTGCAGACTGGGGTGTTACGCCAGAGATTGCCAAAGGTGCTGCACCTTACGTAGACGTGATGAGCTACAACTTGTACGCCGAAGACCTTAACTCAAAGGGTGATTGGAGCAAGTTAGCAGAGCTAGATAAGCCAAGCATTATTGGTGAGTTCCACTTCGGTTCAACTGACTCAGGCTTATTCCACGGCGGTATCGTGTCGGCAGCTAGCCAGCAAGATCGCGCTAAGAAATACACCAACTACATGAACAGTATTGCCGACAACCCTTACTTCGTAGGTGCTCACTGGTTCCAATACATTGACTCTCCAACAACGGGTCGTGCTTGGGATGGTGAAAACTACAACGTAGGTTTTGTTTCAATCACTGATACACCATACGTTCCACTGGTTGAAGCCGCTAAGAAATTCAACCAAGACGTTTACATGCTTCGTTACAAAAAATAATCGCAACAACGATTTAGCACTCCTCAGTTAGGTGGGGAGTGCAATCTGCTAGGTACAAGGAATGGGCAGGAAATATGAAGATTAAATTTTTATCTGCAGCAATCGCTGCAAGCTTAGCATTGCCATTAAGTGCTGCTACCTTAGTCACCTCTTTTGAGGAAGCCGACTACAGCAGCTCTGAAAACAATGCTGAATTTTTGGAAGTGTCTGGAGATGCCACTTCTGAAGTTTCAACTGAACAAGCTACCGATGGTAATCAATCGATTAAGGCGTCTTTTGACGCGGCTTTCAAACCAATGGTTGTTTGGAATTGGGGAAGTTGGAACTGGGGCGCTGAAGATGTTATGTCAGTAGATGTTGTTAACCCTAACGACACTGACGTTACCTTTGCTATTAAGCTAATTGATAGTGATATTCTTCCTGATTGGGTAGATGAGTCTCAAACTTCATTGGACTACTTTACGGTTTCAGCTAATACCACGCAGACCTTTAGCTTTAACTTAAATGGCGGGAACGAGTTCCAAACTCATGGCGAAAACTTTAGTAAAGATAAAGTTATCGGTGTGCAGTTCATGCTCTCTGAAAACGATCCTCAAGTGTTGTACTTTGACAACATTATGGTTGATGGCGAAGCAGTCACTCCGCCACCAAGTGATGGTGCAGTGAATACGCAAACCGCGCCTGTAGCCACCTTAGCGCAAATCGAAGACTTTGAAACAATTCCAGATTACTTACGACCTGATGGTGGGGTAAACGTTTCAACTACTACTGAGATTGTGACTAAAGGTGCTGCAGCAATGGCTGCTGAGTTTACTGCAGGTTGGAACGGTTTAGTGTTTGCAGGTACTTGGAATTGGGCAGAACTAGGTGAACACACCGCAGTCGCCGTTGACGTTTCAAATACTAGCGATAGCAATATCTGGTTGTACTCACGTATCGAAGACGTAAATAGCCAGGGCGAAACTGCGACTCGTGGCGTATTGGTTAAAGCTGGCGAATCGAAAACTATCTACACCAGCTTAAATGACAATCCTTCATTGCTTACTCAAGATGAGCGTGTGTCAGCTTTAGGCTTACGCGATATTCCGGCAGACCCAATGAGCGCCCAAAATGGCTGGGGTGATTTTGTTGCTTTAGACAAATCTCAAATTACCGCTATTCGTTACTTCATTGGCGAATTAGCCAGTGGTGAGACTAGCCAAACACTTGTGTTTGATAACATGCGCGTGATTAAAGACCTTAACCACGAATCAGCCTATGCAGAAATGACTGATGCTATGGGGCAAAACAACTTAGTCACTTATGCAGGTAAAGTTGCCAGCAAAGAAGAGTTAGCTAAGTTAAGTGATCCGGAAATGGCTGCTTTGGGTGAGTTAACCAACCGCAATATGTACGGTGGTAACCCAGATTCGTCGCCAGCTACAGACTGTGTGCTAGCTACGCCTGCCTCGTTTAACGCTTGTAAAGACGCTGATGGTAACTGGCAATTGGTCGACCCTGCTGGTAATGCGTTTTTCTCAACCGGTGTTGATAACATTCGTCTGCAAGATACTTACACCATGACCGGCGTGTCGAGTGACGCCGAATCTGAGTCTGCACTTCGCCAGTCAATGTTTACAGAAATTCCAAGTGATTATGTCAATGAAAACTATGGCCCTGTGCATAGTGGACCTGTTTCTCAAGGCCAAGCTGTAAGTTTTTACGCTAATAACTTAATTACCCGCCACGCTAGCGAAGACGTATGGCGAGACATTACTGTTAAGCGTATGAAAGACTGGGGCTTTAACACCTTAGGTAACTGGACCGATCCAGCCTTGTATGCAAACGGTAGCGTTCCTTACGTGGCAAATGGTTGGTCAACCTCTGGTGCCGATCGTCTTCCAGTTAAACAAATTGGCAGCGGCTACTGGGGACCACTTCCTGATCCGTGGGATGCTAATTTTGCTACCAATGCCGCCACAATGGCTGCAGAGATCAAAGCTCAGGTTGAAGGCAACGAAGAGTACTTAGTGGGTATTTTTGTTGATAACGAAATGAGCTGGGGCAATGTCACTGATGTTGAAGGCTCTCGTTATGCGCAAACGCTAGCGGTGTTCAATACCGACGGCACTGATGCAACAACTAGCCCTGCCAAAAATAGCTTTATTTGGTTCTTAGAAAACCAGCGTTATACCGGTGGCATTGCTGACCTAAACGCAGCCTGGGGAACCGATTATGCGTCTTGGGATGCGATGCGCCCAGCGCAAGAGTTAGCTTATGTGGCTGGCATGGAAGCTGATATGCAGTTCCTTGCTTGGCAGTTTGCTTTCCAGTACTTCAACACCGTAAACACAGCATTAAAAGCTGAGTTACCAAACCACTTGTACTTGGGCTCTCGCTTTGCAGATTGGGGACGTACTCCTGATGTAGTAAGTGCTGCTGCGGCTGTTGTTGATGTAATGAGCTACAACATCTACAAAGACAGCATTGCAGCTGCCGATTGGGATGCTGATGCCTTAAGTCAAATCGAAGCCATTGATAAGCCGGTAATTATTGGCGAGTTCCACTTCGGTGCGCTTGATAGTGGTTCGTTTGCAGAAGGTGTAGTAAATGCCACTTCGCAACAAGATCGTGCAGACAAAATGGTTAGCTTTTACGAATCAGTAAATGCCCATAAAAACTTTGTAGGTGCGCATTGGTTCCAATACATCGATTCACCATTAACGGGTCGTGCATGGGATGGCGAAAACTACAACGTTGGTTTTGTTAGCAATACTGACACGCCATATACATTGATGACAGATGCTGCGCGTGAGTTTAACTGTGGCATGTACGGCACTGACTGCTCTAGCTTAAGCAATGCTACTGAAGCTGCTTCGAGAGCGGGTGAGTTGTATACCGGTACCAATATTGGTGTTAGCCACTCTGGCCCAGAAGCGCCAGATCCAGGTGAGCCAGTTGATCCTCCAATTGATCCGCCAACACCACCAACGGGTGGCGTAACTGGCGGTGGCGGTAGCGCAGGTTGGTTATCGCTACTAGGTTTGGCCGGCGTATTTTTACTAAGACGTCGTAAAGTGTAAGGACTGTGCCGCCTCGTAAATTAAGTTGTATTGCGAGGCGGCCTTTTTATTTTCAGGAAGAAATATGAAGTATCTATATATTGTCCGCGGGCCATTTGGCAGCGGTAAAACCGAGTTTGCAAAAACCATCACCAATGACGTGGTGTCCTGCTGGGATTACTACGCTCAATATGGCCAAAACAAGTGGAATGAAGAGCTTAAGCCGCATGCCGATGAGTATTGTCGTGCCTCTGTTGCTGAGTTAATGGAAAAAGGCGTTAACAGCATCGCCGTGACTAACTCCTTCTCTAAATCTAGTGACTTAGATTTTTACCTTGAAGCCGCCAACCTGCATGAATACAAAGTATTCACCCTGGTGATGGAAAATCAAAATAGCGAAGAATACAAACGTGACGCGCCAGAAGATGTGGTGCTTAAACAGATTATCAACTTAAAAAATAGCGTGGTATTCCACCAAGGTTTTTAACAGCAATTGATAGCGTTTTGGTAAGAGAAAAAGTATGAAAAAAATAACCATTGCCAGCTTCTTTTTGTTTTGCGGTTTAACCTTATCTAATAGCGTTCTAGCACAGGTAACAACGCCCATGGTTTTGGGCGAACGCGACCGCTTAGTCGTTGATTTGATTAAATTAGCATTTGAAAAAAGTAACTATTCGCAAAAAATTCAACCCATCGATACCTATTACAGTGAGGCTCGATTAGTTGAAGAAGTAAAACAAGATCAGGTGAGTGTGATTTGGGCTGGTGCGTCAAACTCGATGCAGCAACAGCTTAAAGCCATCAAGATCCCTATTTTTAAAGGATTATTGGGCCACCGCGTTTTTGTTATTGAAAAAAGCAATCAAGCAGCCTTTGAAGGTGTGTCTAGTTTAGCCACGCTAAAGCGCTTAAAAGCAGGCTTAGGCCGTTTTTGGGGCGATACCGAAATCCTAGAAAATGCCGGACTAGAAGTAGTTAAACCGGTTAAAGCACAAAGCTTATTCTACATGGTAGATGGCGGACGTTTTGATTACCTACCTTTAGCTGTGCACGAAGCCTGGGAAGTGGTAGAAACCCAAAAGGAAGTAAACCTCGCCGTAGAAGATGACATTCTGTTGGTCTACCCAATGGCGATGTATCTCTACGTTAACCCTAAGAATCGCGCCTTATATGATGCGATTAACGATGGCTTAGAAACCGCCATTGCTGATGGCAGCTATAACCAGCTGTTTTATCAATCTCCCCTTATCTCAAAAACCTTTGAAACAGCGCGCCTTACCGAGCGCCGAATAATAAAAATAGATAATCCTTTACTGCCCGCAGACGCACCTTTGCACCGCGAAGAGTTGTGGTTGGACATTCAAGAAAGATAGACATAAGCGAGACTAAACGTGAAAGCAAGTTTGAGTAAATCCCTAATTATTATATTACTGCTATTTGGTTTGCTAGGCCTGTTATTAGGCGGTGGCGTTAGCTACTTAAATACCAAAAGCAAATTGGCTGAAGGCTACTTAGTAGAGCAACAAGCCATTACCGAGATGGCCAAAGCATCATTAATAGAAGCGGTGTTTGTTTATGATTTTGAACAAGCGCAAGCCATTGTAGATGCTTTGGTTCAATCCCCGATCCTAAATGCAGTGGAAGTAGTGGACCAGCGTGGTAAAGCTATTTCTCAGGCCAGCATTGCCAATCAAAAGCAAGACTTCAATCTAATTGAGCTGCAACGTGGCGAGGACTTTATTGGTACGTTAAAGCTGCAATTTGATGATAGCAGTGTGATTGCCACGCTAAACAGCGAAATAACCAATGTAATGCTCAACATTATATTGGTATTAGCCGTTGTGGTTGCAGCCGTGTTTTTCTACGTGCGTAAGCTGGTGGTAATTCCAATCAACGACGTGGCAAACTCTTTGCACCAAATTGCCACTGGTGACGGGGACCTTACCCGACGTATTCCAGTGAACAACGATAACGAGATAGGTGTACTTAGTAGCAACTTCAATTTACTGATGGACAACCTATCGCACCTGCTTAATAGCATTCGTTCGGTGAGTGAGCAGGTAAGCTCGGTGTCTCATTCGTTAAGTTCATCTTCTAGCGAATCTCAGCGTGATTCTTTATCGCAACAAGATCAGATGGAGCAGGCCGCTACCTCACTGCAAGAAATGAGTGCCTCCGCAGAAGAAGTGTTTGTAAACGCTGAGCAAACCGCCGAGAAGTCGCAAACAGCCCGCGAGCAAACCTTGCTAGGTGTAGAGTTGGTGCGCGAAAACAGCCAATTAATTACCCGTTTATCGCAAAGCATTACCGATACGTCTTCACGCATCGATAAGTTAATTGATTCAAGCTCAGCGATTGGCTCTGTAGTGGAGGTTATTCGTAACATCGCCGAACAAACCAATCTACTTGCCTTAAACGCGGCAATTGAAGCAGCTCGAGCTGGTGAGCAAGGGCGAGGGTTTGCGGTGGTTGCCGATGAAGTAAGAGCTCTGGCCCAGAAAACCCAAGAGTCTACCCAAGAAATTGAATCTATTGTTGCTGCGCTGCAAGACAATGCCTCAAATGCGGCTAGCTCTATGGGGGCAAGTTTGCAATCGAGTAAAGAGGTGGACAATGCGGCGGGGTCTATTTCACAAGCCTTACAAGATATCTGCGAGCACATTGAGAACATTAACCAAATGAACACCCACGTTGCGGTAGCTGCCAAACAACAAAACAGCGTTACTCAGACCATTGCTGAAAATGTTACCACCTTAAATACCCTGGCTAGTTCTATTGCAAATAATGCAAAAAATGTGAACGGACAAGTGATCTCACTCGAAGAACACAACAATGAGCTTGTAGTAAATATCAAACGTTTTAAAGTATGACAAATAAACTTAAATAGTAGGAAGTAATCAATGTTATTTGGAAACGTGAATAAGCTCTCTTTAGTAAAATATGTAAATCCATCCTTTGTTACTTGGATTGATGAAGCGATGGCTTTAGCTGCTGAGAAAGAAGACGGTAGATATGAGCTTTCAGGTGATGGTGTATTTGTATTACTAATGTCGCCAGAAACTGAAGGATTTGCTAAGCGTAAAGCAGAAATTCACAAACAGCATTTAGATATTCAAATCCTGTTAGACGGTGAAGAGCAAATTGGCTATACCCACGAACTAGCCGAAGAAGCTTTAGCCTTAACCGAACTTGAAAATGATGTGGCGTTTTTTGAGCAAGCGAGCAATGAGCAAATGGTTAAGCTTGGCAAAGGTGACTTTGCAGTGTTTTACCCAGACGAAGTTCATCGTCCTCTTTGCGCGGTAGCCGAACCTCGCCAAGTGCGCAAAGCGGTGGTTAAGATCCCTGTTAGTGCTTTGTAAGTGCACTAAATCCACTTAGCCAAGGCTAAGTGGATTCTTTTTTGATGTTACTCGCTTATTAGCCTTTCACCCATCACTACTAATATTCCTTGATTAATGCCAGTTAACCTGCGCGCTGCTGTTTACTTCACCATAAAAAATCCCAGCAATATAGACTGTTGTGCTAGCCGATACCCATAGTGATACCTCTATTGACTTAGGGTTAAAGCATTAAGGCTTAGCACTTCGTTTACGCTTAAGCTTGGCTAACACGAGGCATGGTTCACAAGTTTGTAAAAATTGGTTTTCCAATAATTTAGATTGGTTGACATTTGATTGGCTGAAGTCATTATTACCCTTAGATATTTTTCTGTTTTAACGCGTCGCTTGGCAGCTAGAAAGTTTAATACTTAAGGTTTGTTAGTTAAGTTTTCTCTATGGCTTAGTTATATTGCCTAGACTCTGCCATGGCTATCAGGACGCTAATCATTTGAGGATACATAATGGAAACGCGCTTAAGGGCTGACTCAGCTAAAACTATATCTGAGCATGAGCAATCAATTTTGATTTATGATTTTGCTGAGCAAATTCCTAAGGCTTTTAGTTTTAGCAACGTGGACGCAGAATTGGTAAGTGAAGGCAACGGCATTACTACTGGTTCGCAAGCCTTAAAAGTTACTACACATAGCAAAGAAAACTTTTACACCTCAATCTTTATCGAACCTGAGCAGCCTTTTGATTGGAGTGCGCTTCCTAACTTTAGTTTTGCATTTGACGTCACAAACTTAGGTCGTCGTTCAACACAGATTTTCATCAATATCTTCGACAAACAAGGGCAAATGCATAGCCGCAGCATTAACGTAGCCGGTGGCTCTTGCAAAACTTATTTAAACGAGCTTAAAGGTGAGTTTTTAAAGGGGGGGCTTAACTATGAATCGGGTTTTCGCTCTAACCCAGCAGCCTGGGATACGCCATTTCACTATGCAACGTGGATGTGGGGTGAGATGAACATCGATTTAAGTGCCGTTGCCAAAATTGAATTAAGCATTCACGGTACTTTGATTGATCATCAGTTGGTGTTAGATAACTTTAGAGTGATTTTTACCCCGGAATGTAATCCCGATTTTCTTAAAGGTTGTTTAGATAAGTTTGGTCAAAATGCTTTAGTGGAAACCGCGGAAAAAGTACATTCTGAAGAAGAGTTATTGGCGGTTACAGCCAAAGAGCTTAAAGCCTTAGAGCAAGGTGCTATGCCCCAGCGTTCGCGCTTTAGTGGTTACACTGGAGGTCCGCAGCTAGAGGCAACCGGCTTTTTCCGTACCGAAAAAATCGACGGTAAATGGTCGTTAGTTGACCCAGATGGTTACCCATACTTTGCTACCGGCCTCGACATTATTCGCCTAGCAAACTCATTTACTATTACCGGTATTGATTACGACCACTCAAAAGTGGCTGCGCGTAGCGATGACGATGTTACTCCTGAAGACTCTAAAGAAAAGCTCGAAATTAGCCAAGAAGCCTTTGATTCAGCCTATGTTGCCAACCAAACTCGCCGAGACTTTTTTGATTGGTTGCCTAGCTACGACGACCCCTTAGCTGAGCATTACAGCTATATGCGTGAGCTGTTTGAAGGCCCAGTTGATCGCGGCGAAATCTTTAGTTTTTACTCGGCAAATCTACAGCGCAAGTACGGTCAAGATGGCGCCGATTACATGGGCAAGTGGCGCGAAGTCACCATGGACCGCATGCTTAACTGGGGCTTTTCTTGTTTAGGTAATTGGACTGCTCCAGAGTTTTACAGTAACGACAAAATTCCTTATTTCGCCAATGGCTGGATTATTGGAGACTTTAAAACAGTGACTAGTGGCGATGATTTTTGGGCGCCACTGCCTGATCCTTTCGACCCGGTATTTAGAGAGCGCGCCGAAGCAACGGTAAGCCAAGTTAAAGCCGAAATGCAAGGTTCACCATGGTGTGTGGGTATTTTCATTGATAATGAGAAAAGCTGGGGCCGAATGGGCACCATTAATGGCCATTATGGTATTACGATCCATACTCTAGGTCGCAGCGATGAAGAGAGCCCAACTAAGGCGGTATTCACTCAAGCCTTAAAAGACAAGTACGGCACTGTAGAACAGCTTAACCAAGCTTGGGGGACGAACATCGACTCTTGGCAAGCAGTAGCTGGTGGCGTTAGTGATTTAGCCCATAACGAAGCACAGCTTAGTGACTACTCCATGTTATTAGAGTTGTACGCCAGCGAATACTTCAAAGTGGTAAACGAGTCGCTTAAAGCTCAATTACCTAATCACTTGTACTTGGGGGCTCGATTTGCTGATTGGGGCTGTAATCCAGAGGTGGTAAGAGCGGCGGCAAAACATGTGGATGTTGTAAGTTACAACTACTACAAAGAAGGGCTACATCCAGAACCTTGGAAGTTTTTGGCTGAAGTAGACATGCCGAGCATTATTGGTGAGTTTCATATTGGCGTTAAAGAAGGTTTCTTCCACGCAGGTTTGGTGACGGCTAATGACCAAACCGAGCGCGGCGAGATGTTTGAAGATTACTTAAACTCAGTGATTGATAACCCATATTTTGTCGGCGCACATTGGTTCCAATACATTGATTCACCGATTACTGGGCGTTCGTTTGACGGCGAAAACTACAATGTGGGTTTTGTGGGCATAACCGATGTGCCATATCAGCCAATGGTTGATGCTGCTAAACGGGTAAATGGCGGCATGTATCAGCGCCGTTTTAAAAATGCGAAAAAGTAGTGCGTTTTGACGTTTAACCTTAACTAAGAAAGGGGACTTCGGTCTCCTTTTCATTGATATACCAATACGTGGTTTATCTACTGGGAAAGTCTGTTGCTACTTCTTGTTTATCTTGGTTAATACGACCAGCGGTAAGCATGTTGATGTAATGATTGGCTTTGCGCCAAGTGATATAAGAATTGTAGCCACACCTTAATGAATCCGTTTGTTAAATAATCCAGTGTGGCTATAACGCCAGAAGTGCAAGATCGGCTTCTGGTGTTTTTTTGTCCTTCCTACTCTCGTTACTAAACTTCAACAATTAGCTTGTGACTCATTACTCTTGGCTCATGATAGTCTTACAAGCTGATGGCTTAATCGCTGAGTCATTTATAGAGCTGTGTGATGTCTGTTTAGTATGATGCTGGTGGCTCAAGTATGCTTCAACTAAGGGGCGCTTATTGATTGCCAGTGGCTAACCCGCTGCTGTTTAACTCCCGATTGCTGAATGGCTTTTTCAACTAAACCTAAGCGAATGATCTCTGCTAAGCCTTGATCAATGGCTTGAGCAATTTCAGCTCCATGTGGGTGCTGTTTCGACACCATAAAATGACGGCTTTCTTGAAATTCTATTTTCATATTCGGGATCGGATAAAAGCTGCCATAACTATCTTGAATGGCTAGGTCTGGGGTATTCGGGAACTCTAAAAAGGCAACGTTAATTCGGCCCTTACTTAACATGCCAAACAATGACTGATTACGGTTGAGTTTATCTATGTTGTTAAAGCCACTACGCTGCAACTGGGCTATGTCTTGATACCAAGTACTTCCCACACTGATGGGTAATTCTCTGAGCTGTTCATGAGTTAAAATTTGGCTGAGCAGGGGAGAACCTTGGTTAACATAAAAGCCTTTTTCAAAGGTATTTTTAGGGATAATAGCCACCGACTTGTAGGTACTGTCATCAAAGTCACTTTCCCAGATGTCGGCCTGATATACCGCCACATTGCCTTGTTTCAACTCTCGCAGGCTGCGACCGGTATTCGGCGAGGTTACAAAGGTGAGCGAATACTGTAAATCGCTATAGCTGAGGGCTTGAGTTAACAGCAGCAAGCTTACGGTTGCGCGATCTGAATAGGGTGACTCATAATCATTGATTTGGGCTGGGTTGTCGCCTTTTAGCTCAAGCAATTGCTGGTAATTTGAGAAGGTGCCTTGGTCACCAATAATCGACACTTCTATAGCGGCGAAAGAAGAAAAGCTATACAGGCATAAAATGCTGAGTATCCACGATCTCACTATTGCTCCTTATTTGTTTAGGGCGGCCTTAACTAATTTGGCAGTTACTTACTGTAGCGTAAGATAACAACTTAAAGTGTAGACCGCTTCACAGTCGCTATTAGGAACAGTGGTTTAAGGAGCGATTAAGCTTTGTTTTTAGATGACTTAATACGCTGAATAATGGTGAGAATCAGCACCCAGGAGGCGAGGATAAAAGTAATAATATTGGCTAAAAAAACCGATAGATCTTGTATTAAGAAGCCGTAAATCATCCACAGACCTACGCCAGTGGTTAATATGGAATACATGGTTAATGAAATTCCAGCAACATTCTTGGTCTTAATAATGTGAATTACCTGCGGGACAAACGACAAAGTGGTGCAGCTAGCTGCTATTAATCCAAGAACCGTAAGGGCTGTCATCTAAACTTCATTTACTGGTAAACCAATTTGGGTGAATTATACCTTTTTGGTTAACCTTGTAAATAATGAAACCGATTAAACCCTGCACTCATCACTTAGTTAAGTACACTAGCTTCTAGGATGTTTTGACTAACCAGCTTTTTGAGTAGTTGCTGGGTATTCTCCCGCAAGTTATCCCGTAACAAACGCATCGCTGGAGTAATTGATTGGCGGCTGGGGCAAATAAGCCATAATTCGGTGGGAGTAGGTTGGTAATCGTGCATCACACTCACTAAGTTACCGGCTAAGATATCAGAAGCCATATCTAAGCTAGATTTAACCGCCAGCCCATGGCCGGCTACACACCAGCGCCTTACTAAATCGCCATCGTTTGCTGCTCTGTTGCTTGTCATTTTAATCTTGTAGCTTTGTTGCTCATCACTAAAGCGCCAAACATCATGAACAATGTCGTGCAGCTGATAGAGCAAGCCGTTGTGTTTGCTTAGCTCTTTAGGGTGCTTGGGCGTCCCATGTTTTAATAGATATTCTGGGCTGGCGCACAATAGCCGTGGAGCGTTACATATTTTGAAGCCGTAAACACTGGCATCGCTGGGTGAACCATAGCGCAAAGCCATATCTACTGAATCACGATAAAAGTCGATATTGCTGTCGCTAATGCTGCTGCGTAGGTTTAGCGCGGGGTAGTGCGACATAAACTCATCTAGCCAGGGGCTGATTACATTTCTTCCCAGATCAGATGAAAGAGCGATTCGTAGCTCACCGTCAATCACATCCAAGTCGTGTTTCATATTTTGCTTGGCTTGTTCAAGCATTTGCAGCGCTTGTTCGCATTGCGGAACATAACGCTCACCCGCGGCAGATAAACGCAGGTGTCTGGTTGTTCGAATAAATAGCTCCGCACCTAGTTGGCTTTCTACACGCTTTAGTGCTGCACTAGCCGTGGCAGAACGCATATCTAGCTTGGCTGCAGCGGCTGTAATACTGCGGCATTCTGCTACCTTTAAAACTACCTGTAAATCTTCCAGTAGCATAACGGCACCTTTTATTGTCTATTTATTTTTGATAATGATTCAAATATTACCCTGTTTATTGAGCTGTATGCAAAAGGCTACTATTTAACCCGTTAAAGCGAACCAGCAATTTACTTATTTAGAGGATAGCCAAATGGCCAAGTTAACTATCGTTGCAAACATTAAAGCAAATGCAGACAAAATTGAGTTAGTAAAAGCAGAGCTGCTTAAGCTGATAGATATCACTAGAGCCGAAGAAGGCTGTATTAACTACGATTTGCATCAAGACAACGAAAACCCAGCGCACTTTATGTTTTACGAAAATTGGGAGTCACGTGAACTATGGCAAACCCACATGGGCAATACTCACTTAGCAGAGTACATGGCGGCAACCGAAGGCGCAGTAGCAGAGTTTACCTTGAATGAAATGACGCAAATTGCTTAGGCTGTTTGCTTTGAAATGAGCAACAAAAAAGCCAGTCGAATGACTGGCTTTTTCTATACAGGCAATAAAGCTTAGTGAAGAATACGGGCGCGAATAGTGCCGTCAATTTCTTTAAGCTTAGTAATCGCTTGTTCGGCTTGCGCTGTTTCTACATCAATCACTACATAGCCAATGCTGTCATTGGTTTGCAGGTACTGCGCTGCAATGTTGATTGAGTCTTCGGCAAAGGCCAAGTTGATTTTGGTAAGCACACCCGGTTGGTTGTGGTGAATGTGCAACAAACGGCTAGTGCCAGTGTGCTCTGGTAGTGCTACTTCTGGGAAGTTAACTGCCGACAAGGTTGAGCCGTTGTCAGAGTATTTAGCCAGTTTAGACGCTACTTCAATACCGATATTCTCTTGCGCTTCTTGGGTTGAACCACCAACGTGTGGGCTAAGAATTACGTTGTCGAAGCCACGTAAGTTAGACACAAACTCTTCTTTGTTTGATTTTGGCTCAGTTGGGAATACATCAATCGCCGCACCAGCAAGCTTTTTGCTTTCTAATACTGATACCAAAGATTCAATCTCAACTACCGTACCGCGAGAGGCGTTAATCAGAATCGAACCTTGCTTCATAGCGGCAAACTGCGCTTCACCAAACATGTACTTGGTTTGTGCGGTTTCTGGTACGTGTAGGCTTACCACGTCACTCATTGTTAGTAGTTGGTCAAGGTCGGCGATTTGGGTGGCGTTACCCAAAGATAGCTTGTTTTCTATATCGTAGTAGTAAACTTGCATGCCTAGGGTTTCAGCCAAAATACCCAGCTGAGTACCAATATGGCCGTAACCGATAATGCCTAGCTTTTTACCACGTGCTTCATAAGAGTTGTCGGCCGATTTTATCCATTCGCCGCGATGTGCTTTGGCGTTTTTCTCTGGAATGCCACGTAGTAGTAAAATAATTTCACCTAATACTAGTTCAGCTACGCTACGAGTATTAGAGAACGGTGCGTTGAATACTGGAATACCTTTTTGCTGAGCAGCTTTAAGGTCAACTTGGTTAGTACCAATACAGAAACAACCAATTGCAACAAGCTTGTTTGCTGCTGCTAGCACACGTTCGTTTAGGTCTGTACGGGAGCGAATACCAATGAAGTGAACGTCTTTAATTTTTTCAATCAGTTCTTCTTCTGCTAGCGAGGTTTTGATCATTTCTACATTTTCATAACCCGCAGATTGGAAAGATTGCAGTGAGCTAGGGTGTAAACCCTCTAACAACAATACTTTGATTTTTTCCTTGCCTAACGAATACTTTGCCATGTTTGCTTCCTAATACCCATGTTACCGCTCGAGCGGCTAAATTTAGCAAAAAAGCAGCACTTAGGGAATGTAATTTTATTACATCAAATTTTATTCATGATGTGATTATTATTCTCTATATTATTTATTTTGTAGTTTTTAATGTTGCAATGAGGGTTTAGTTTAGTGCTTGATCGAGATTATTTATGGGGTGTTGGAATATTTCACAAAAAAAAGAGCGCGCAATGCACTCTTTTTTTTTAAGGTCTTAGTTGATTAGCGTTTTTTCGCGCCTTCTGGGGTGCCAATGATCACTTCATTTGCGCCGCGAGCTGCAAATAGGCCATTAGTTACTACACCTACAATGGCGTTAATGTCGCGTTCCATTTTCACTGGATCTACAATCTTCATGTTGTGAACATCTAAGATCACGTTACCGTTATCGGTTACTACACCTTCACGGTAAACTGGGTCGCCGCCAAGCTTAACCAGCTCGCGCGCTACATAGCTACGGGCCATTGGAATCACTTCAACCGGAAGAGGGAAGTTACCTAATACTGGCACTTCTTTGGTATTGTCTACGATACAGATAAATTGGTCGGCAACAGCGGCAATAATCTTTTCACGAGTTAGGGCTGCACCACCGCCCTTGATCATGTGGTTTTGTTCGTTGATTTCATCGGCACCGTCTACGTAAACCGACAAGTCACTCACACTGTTTAAATCAAACACTTCAATGCCATAAGCGAGTAGCTTTTCGGTAGACGCTTCAGAGCTTGAAACCGCCCCTTTAATGCTGTCTTTCATGGTCGCTAAGGCGTCAATGAAATGGTTCACGGTAGAGCCTGTGCCTACGCCAACAATGGTGTCTTCTTGAACATATTCCAATGCGGCCCAGCCAGCGGCTTTTTTCATTTCATCTTGTGTCATTACAGTGCTCCGAGCAAAGTGAGGGGGAGGGCAACAGAAGCCCGCTTGTTTGGCGCGGATTATAACCAAGCGCTGGCGTTAACGCCATGCTCGTTAGGCGCTTTTTTCGGCGCTTTTATTATTACTGTTTTAGTTATTACCAGCACCAATATCTGCTAGGAGTAATAATCCGTTTAAGTGGTTGATCCCATGCTTGCACCGGCACTTCGTTTATTTGCTGGCAATCGTGAGCAAGGCCAATAACTAAAGGTTTATCTCCACTAATTTGTGCCAGCAAGCGGTCGTAGTAGCCGCCACCCATGCCTAGGCGGTTACCCTGCGAGTCAAAGGCTACCAAGGGGGCTAGGATTAAATCCAGTTGCTGAGCGTCAATTACCTGTTTGGCATCGAAGATGGGTTCGCCAATGCCAAATCTATTGGCTTGTAAGGGGCTGCTGGCTTGGTAACGATGAAAGCACATCTCGCCATTTTTCGTGGGGTCAACTAGGGGCACATAAACCTGTTTGCCTTGTTGCCATAAACAATTAATCAGCAAGCTTAAATCAAGCTCGCCGTCAAAGGCTAAATAGAGCGCTACCCGTTGCATCGGAATAAACTCGGGATCGTCCTGCAAGTATTCAAGAATGGCTTGGCTGGCCTCTAGCTGTTGCAAAGGGCTTAAGGCGCTACGTTGTAGGCGTATCTGTTTGCGTAATTGCTGGCGAGGATCTAGCTGGGGCATATAAACAGACTTAAATGACAAATTAGACTTTTAGTGTGTATCTATATTGGCAATCAAGCAAGGCGCTGCAAAACATTAAGCCAAAATTTGGGTCGATACCGAAAAGAGGAAGTAAAGGTCACCAAGCCTGATGAACAGGCTTGGTAAAAACCAGTAGAGTTATTCTTGCTCTACGTTGTGATACACGTTTTGCACGTCGTCACAGTCATCAAGCATGGCTTGAAATTTCTCGAACATCGCTACGTCATCACCGCTAATAGTGGTGTAGTTTTGCGGAATAAAGCTAATTTCTTCTAGTTCAAACTCTAACTCAGGCAAGGCTTGAGTTAATGAAGTTTTAACTTTGAAGTATTCAGTGTGTGGAGCAAATACGGTAATCATACCGTCTTCACTTTCTACATCGGTAACTTCCACGTCGTCCATTAATAGGATTTCTAGAATGGCGTCTTCGTCGTCACCTTTAAAGGCAAAAATAGCTTGGTGGTCAAACATATGCGCCACGCTGCCTTGGTTACCAATTTTAGATTTGGTTTTTACAAAGGCTTGGCGAACGTCGGTAAAGGTACGGCTGTTGTTATCGGTTAAGCAGTCAACAATTACCATACAGCCGCCTGGGCCGTAACCTTCGTAACGTGCTGGAACGTAGTCTTCGCCAGCGCCGCCTTTGGCTTTGTCGATAGCTTTATCGATTACGTGACTAGGAACTTGATCTTTTTTAGCGCGGTCTACAACACTGCGTAGTTGTAAGTTAGCTTCTAGATCGGCACCGCCATTTTTAGCGATAACGTAGATTTCTTTACTGTATTTAGAATAAACCTTGGTTTTTGCACCAGCGGTTTTGGCCATTGAGGCCTTACGTACTTCAAAACTTCTGCCCATAGGGATGCTCTTTTTGTTCGATGCTTAAAAATTCTGGGAAAGGATTTTACCAGCTGAAATACAAGGAACAAGGGCTGGCGCGGGTTCTCGATCAATAATGCGGTTAATTTAGTTAAATCGTGAGGTATTTAACTGTTAAATCCTCACGATTATCTAGGTGCTTAATAGCCTTTTGCGACTAAATAGCTGTTTGTAGCATATTTAAAGTTGCTCTAAAGACTGCTTACTTAAATAGGCAGGGTTATAGTATTTGTCGGCAAGGCTATGCGCTTGTACCGACTCGTAATCAATAACCGTGCTTTTATTGGTTTGAATGCTATCAACCAAGGTCATGGTTTTTACTACGGTTCGACCATCTCGCTGGCCTTGCTCAAAGTAAGCTTGTTTTGCCAGTTTGCCAGACTTTAAGTAGAGGTCGGCTTTAAGTGGAAAATTGCTGCGGTGATCCACCCACAAGTCTATTTTTTGATAGCTGGCACCACTGGTTTTAGCCTGTAATTGTAAGTGCAGAGCCGTTACCCCATCTAACTCACTAATTTCACCCAATTCGCCTTGGTAGTCTTCACTCCAGGTGAGGGTTGATATGTCGCCTACCGAGGCTTCTCCCAATAGCTTTTGCATGGGTGTAATGCGAATTGGCCTGCGGCTATTTGGCATAAGCAGCCAGTAATTGTCGCCAAGCATCAGCATTTTTTGCCCCAGCTCCGATTGCGCTTTAAATACCACTAATGATTCGCGTTCTGGGCGAATATACACGTTGTAACGGTGTTTCTTTTTTAGCTGCTGTTTATCAAATTGACTCACCTCGGTGACTACTTTGGCCGATGCGCTTTGTAAGCGGTAACTGTCGGCTTCAAGCAAGCGAAGGCTAACTTCCTCATTCGCTTGCACTAAACCAATGCTAAATAAGCTACCTAATAACCACAGTTTAAATAGACTAAACATAAATAAGAGCCTCGGTAATAGGCTTTTTTAAGCCTTTGTTCGCAGCAATGGCAGACGCCAATGCGCATATACACACCACGCCTAAAGAGACGATGGCAGCCAACATGAATGAGAACGTAATATGTAGTGGGTAGCCTACGCTGCGCCCCGGTGGAGGAGGCATTTGAATATCAGCAAATAGCAGCGTTAATGATACCGAGCCACTAAGTAGCACACCTATTAGGCTGCCAATTAAGGCCAGGACTACAGCTTCTAATACAAAGCCAATTAGCTGTTCCGAATTGGCAGTGCCCAGGGCTGATAGGGTGCCTATTTCTCGGGTTCGCTCAGTGACCGACATGCTCAAGGTATTAAATAACGACACAAACACCACTAGCGCCATAATAAAGCCCATCACTCCAAAGATGCGGTTGTACAAGCCTTTTACTGCTTCGTAGAAGAAGGCCTGTTCCCACCATGGCGTTACCAACAAACTTGGTTGCTGTTGTTCAACTTGTTGTTTGAGCTGGCTAATATCTTGATTGGCAAATGCAAATACCGACATTAAGCTCACCTTATCGGTGGCGAGCAGGGCTTGGCTATCACTTAAGGAGATATACACTAGGCGTTTGTCCATCTCTGGAACACCAGTAGAAACAATGCCTTGCACGGTAAAGTCGAAGGCATTTAGCGCGCCCTCTGTGGTGGTGCTAAGCAGCGTTAGCCAATCACCAGGTTGTACCTTCATGTTGCGAGCTAACTCGTCGCCTAGCAGAATTTGTGGCAAGTCTTGATCACTTTGCTGAGTGAGCAATTGACCAGCCTTTAGGTCTAAAAAGGGCCCTTTCTGGGTGAACTCGCTGGGCAATACGCCTTGGCCTACAAAAATTGCCGATTTGTCGCCGTTGCTAATTAGGCCGCTAAATTCGATGCGAGGTTGCACCGCTTTTATGCCGTTTAAGGCCATTAAGTCTTGGCGCTGCTGTTGCCAATTCGCTAAGCCATATTGCAGGGGAGTATCTTCTTGCTGGTTAAAATACTCTGGGCTAGACAAGGTTAAATGGCCTGTGTCGCGTGCGGCGGCTTCGGCTAGCGATTGATAGGTAAACAAGCCAAATCCGCCAGAGGTGACCAAGGCCATTACGGCAATGGCGATAATAAGCACCGACATAATGCTGCGGCGGCGATTTCGTTGCACATTAAGTAATGCATGTTTTAGGCGACGCATGCGCTAACCTCCTTGGATAATACCTGTCCGTCTAGTAGTTCTATTTGTCGGTCGCAATGTTCACTCATACGGTTATCGTGAGTGGCGATCACAAAGGTGGTGTTGTGGCTTTTGCCAATGGCCTTCATCAGCTCCACCACTTGGTGGGCGGTGTGGCTGTCGAGGCTAGCTGTTGGTTCATCGGCAATGACCAAGCGTGGCTGGTGAATCAAAGCTCGTGCCACAGCAATGCGTTGTTGTTGGCCCCCCGATAAACGGTCGGGTTTAGCTTGCGCAAAGTCGGCCATGCCTACCGCATCTAAAATTTGCATAATGCGCTGTTTGCGTTGTTGGCTAGGCACTTTATTTAGCATTAGCGGATACTCTACGTTTTCGTAGGCGCTCATTACTGGCACTAAATTAAAGCGTTGGAATACAAAGCCCAGCTGTTGTCGCCGTAGCTGCATACAATGCTGCGGGTCTTTATCCAGTTTTACCCCATCAAAATACAGCTCGCCTTGGTAGTTAAGATCTAACAAGCCACAAATATTAAGTAAGGTGCTTTTGCCTGAGCCTGATGGGCCGCAAAGGGCAATCATTTCACCAGCACGAATATGTTCATTAACATTGCTTAACGCCTGCTGACTTACTTGGCCGGTTTGGTAAAACTTACTTAAGCCTTTAAATTGCAACATATTCTATCCTTAGCTCTTGTTTTGCTTAGCCATTAGCTGCGCGGTGAGCTGGCTGTAATCATCATTTACACCGCTTTGCTTAAGTTGCTTAAACCATTGTTGAGCCAGTGCCGGTTGCTGATTGTTTAAGGCCGCCTCTACAGCAAAGCGGTACACCCAAGAAGTGGCTTGCGCAGGAGATTGCAAAAAGCGCTGGTCATTAAGTACTTGTTTGAACAACTGCATACCTTGGTCTTGGTAATTAAAAAAGTCTGGCACGCTGGTAAAGGTAACTGCGGCCGTTGCCTGCATATATATCGCTTGAGGAAGGTAGCGATATTGCTGCTGCCATTGCTCTTCTCCAATCATATTTAAGGCTTTATCCATGCGTGCTAAGCCATCTTCGGTGTAGCGCATTTTGCTCCAAGGCATCCAAGCATCGTCACCTTTTAAAGTCTCGGTGCCACCTAGATAAAACAAGGTCCAAGGGTCTGAAGGTTGCTGCTGATGGGCGAGTTGTAACTCTTTATACAGTGAATCTAGCTGCGAGTAGTCGCCTTGGGCAGCTTGAAAGTAAGTGGTAAGTTGTTGCTCGTTAATGCTAGCGCTTGCTGAATAAGAGCAAACAAGTAGTAGGCTGGCTAAAGTAAGCTTTTTCATGATCAATCCTTGTCAGTGTGAGTACATGAGCAAGATTACGATTGATATTCCCTTACAGCTGCATGATGCGATAAAAGGTAACTGGCGCAGATTAATGGAATGTTGAGCTGATGAATGAGCGGAGCGCAGAGTGAGGCTTAACGTGCTTACTCCATAAATAGTCTTAGTGTTTGGTGGTGGCTCGCAATCACTCTTGACCTATCGTTGCTTAGCTCTTGAAGATGACCAATAAGATTTAACCGTTTTCGTTTTAATATCCCTCTGTGGGTTGATCAATGCTGTGATTACATACAGAAATCTGGGATTCCTACTTTTCACAAAAGATTGCATACTTTTATGTTGATGTTTTAGTCACTTTTCTAGCTAGGTGGCTGATTCTGCTAATAAAAGGTGATAATATTGGATTTATCAAATGCGTGAAAGGAGGAAGAGCTCCTTGTTTAAGCAAGGGGTTTTTCCTCTTAATAAGTCGTTATGATTTTTTAAATCAAGTAGGAAGTTAAGTATGAAAGTAATGAAGTATGCAATAATCGTAATGTTGATGCCTGCGATAAGTTTCGCAACACCTATATTAGATCAGAGCAATGATTATAATCCTTACGGCACAGTGAGTGCTCCAAATCCTAATGCTGATGCTGGTCAATTATTTACAGTTGGTATATCCGGTACTCTTGATAGTATCGAGTTACTTGGATGGAATCAGGCTACTGCTTTTGAAGCAAGCCGAGAGCATGAGTTAAGCCTTTTTAAGGTTGGTACAGAGTATACTCCCGGTAATGCTCTTGCCACTATCACACAAACTGCTGAAGGTTATTCAGAGCAATGGTTTAACTTCGATTTCAGCGGTTTCAATATTTCTGTCGAAGCTGGAGATGAGTTGTTAATGTTATGGAGCTCCGAAGGGTACTTTAAATGGAGGTATAACTCTTTTGCTTACGAGAACGGCGACCGTTTTATTCGTAACACTTACTATCCAGAAGGTACATTTGTAGAAAATCGAGACCAAATATTTCGAACATATGTAACTAAAGTTCCTGAACCTTCAAGTGCTCTTTTGTTGTTAGGGGGACTGGTACTGCTCATAACAAAGCGTTCAACCGGACGCGCCTTCGACGCGCGCGGTTAACGCGGCGTTATGTATCAAGGAAGTATCGATGTATTTTATAGAGCTGTTTTCTGATAAAGCAGACCAAGTAAGATTGGTTACTTTTCTCCTGTCAGCCCTTCTTGCAGTCTCTGTGCTTCTGTTAAACCAATACATCAATACCAAGAGAAATAAGCGTGACTTACTACTGTCCAAAATTGAAGATTTATATAAAACGTCAATAAAATATACGAACCTTTGTACTGAAATTCTTGATGATGTTCAGCACTAGAAAGTTAACTACCCGGCAGTTAATAAAGAGCATAGAAGGGAAATTCAAAATATCCTTAGAAAAATGGAAATGTTATGCGGTTTATACTTCCCTGATTCTGGCTTTGATACCAACGATTATCGGTTATGGAATATGGAAGTTCTCGAATACCTTGAAAAAGGTAAGCATGCAGAAGAAGGTGAAATTTATTGTATGTGGGACGATGCGCGACAACACGTAGTTAACGCAGATGCGAAACTGGCAGTTATATGCTCCAATTTAATGAAGGTATACGGCTATAAAACATAACAAAGCGTTAAAGACGGTATGACTATACAGTAAGGGTGCTATGAAGTTCTTAGGTCTGATTTTTTTTATAATTTTTCTCGTCGGGTGCCCTGCAATTACACGGGGTGTCGTAGAGAATCGCTCTGATAATCCAATTGTTATTTATTATTCAGGAAATCACACAGGCTCAGCCTATAAAATACCGACCAATAAGGCTATTGAAATCATCTGGTCTTATGGCTGCATAACTGTAGTACATAACGAAGAGTTGTTTTTCTTTGATGGAAGTGAGATTCCAGAAAAATATGTTAATATTCATTTGTTTAGCACTTATACAAACATAGTGTACATGGATGGCACATTGCGATTTTCAGCTGAAAATGGTGAGTATTTCAACTTGCCTCTAGCGAGTTCTTGCGGAAACGCATGACAAAGACATAAAACATCGCGCCCTTAGGGCGCTAGATTCGCAAAAAACACTCGCCGTTTATGGCGAAGCTAAACCACAATATTGGTTGTTATTTTAGTGGTCACCGAGTTAGCAATAAAACATTGCTGGTGGGCTTGATGATGCATTTTCTCAAGCTTAGTTAGACTCACCTCTTGCCCTGAAAAAGTCACTTTAGGGTTGAGCTTTACCTCTGTCATGGCCATTTTTCCTTGCTCATTTAAGGCCATTATTCCTACCGCTTTGTCTTCATAGCTATCCACTACCAAACGGTTTTTCGCCGCGATAGATAAGAAAAATAACATATGGCAGCTAGATAGTGAGGCAACAAAGGCCTCCTCTGGGTCAACGTTTGCTTCTACCGAGTAAGGCAACGGCACCACATGCGGTGACGACGAGGCTGCAACAGTTTGGCCGCCATCAAAGTGCCAATGGTGGCCTCGGCTGTAATGGTTGTCGGTATAAGCTTCATCGGTTTGGCGTTGCCACTCTACAATGGCGAAGTATTCAGACATAAGCATTCCTGCGGTGAGTTAGTAAAGTTAAAACAACACGGCCTTAGCATGCTGCAGTCGTTAGTGCTTGGCAATGACAAATTCAAGCTTAAGGGCATGGGCTTGAAATTTATTGCCAAGCAAGCAACTCTAATGGTTAACAGCGTTTTTTAGGAACCATTATGCTCAACATGAATTTTGACCAAGCCTTGGCGATCGATACCGAACAAATGGACTGGCTAGCTAGCCCCTCTGCTGGGGTATTGCGTAAACCGCTAGAGCGAGAAGCCAAAGAGTCTGGCCATGTCACCAGCATTGTGCAGTATCAGCCAGAGTCTTTTTTCCCTGAACATCCACATCCACAAGGTGAAGAAATCTTGGTATTAGAAGGCGTGTTTTCTGATGAGCATGGCGATTACCCAGCGGGTACCTATATTCGTAATCCGCCAGACAGCAAACATAGCCCTTTTAGCAAACAAGGCTGCGTGATATTTGTGAAACTTAATCAGTTTGATGTGCGCGACCTTACTCAGGTAAGAGTTAATACTAAGCAAACACCTTGGTTGCCGGGCATTGGGGGCTTGGAAGTAATGCCTTTGCATGAGTTTGAGCATGAACATGTTGCATTGGTTAAGTGGCCAGCCGGTGAGATTTTCCAGCCCCATCGTCATTTTGGTGGGGAAGAAATTTTAGTTTTGTCGGGAGAGTTTAAAGACGAACATGGTAGTTATCCTAAACTCACTTGGCTGCGCAGCCCGCATATGAGTCAGCATCACCCTTTTGTTGAGCAGGAAACGATTATCTTGGTGAAAACGGGTCACTTACCGGTAGAGAGTTAAGCACAATCGTAGGCAGGGGGATGAATCAGGACTTAGCGAGAAAGAAGTAAGAGCGGTGCCCAATGAGGAGAGTCGGGCGGGCACCGCCCCTACAAAACTGTTTACTGATCGTGTGCTCATTTGTAAAAGCTAACTTGGTTGTAATCACCGGCTTCTATACCTATGTGGATAAGGCTTTGACCCAATTAGCTTTGTTTAAAGAGTCAAGCGAGCTGCCATATGACTGAGCGACCAAAATAGTATATTCTATTATTGTATTACAATATGTGATTTAGCTTACAAAAGCAGCGATTATTTTGTTTTTGTTTATCTTAGCGATGACGACGTTAGTCGTTAGTGACTAGGGCCTGTTAATCTTTGGTGTTGAAATTTTATTCAAGATAAGCGGGCTTTAATCGCGGCGAGCACTTTGAAACCTAGTGGGCTAAGTGAAAAGTGTTCAACGAAGAGTAAAGTTCGCTTATCTTAGCCCTTCGGGCAGCATTTCTTAGCCATTTATTCAGTGTTAGCGAGTGATTATTAAGCCCACTTAACTGCACACTCACTGCCTTGCCTAAATGGCTAAGAAATTGCTGTAAAAACCATCAGCAAAGCTCAACAGGCCCTAACAACAAAGTCGCGCTCAATTGCGATAAGCAAAAAAAACAGGTGCGTAAAAAAACCTACACCTGCCCATAACAAGATCTAAAGGATTAGATTTTTTTGTGTTGGCGTCGTAAACCTAGTGCGATAAGGCCGATGCCAAATAAAGCCAAGGTTCCAGGCTCCGAAACCGAGACAATGGCAAATTGACCGTTAAGAATGGTATCGCGATAGGCTTCATCTTCATCACCAAGGTAAGGAGTATTCATATTGTCGGTGATGTTAAAGTTAAGCTGCCACACTAGGTTGTCTCCATTTTCCCAAAGCTCAAATAAGCTGCCGTAATCGGTAGAGAAAAAGTCTTCAGCTAGCGCATCGTCTATGGCTGCATCGTACCAGCTGTAGTCAAAAGACCCGGTTAGCGATACATCACCCATTACCGCGCTGCCAGAGTTAACAACTAGCTGCGCCACTTTAATGCTGTCACCATAAATAATCTCTCCACTGTTTTGGTCGTAACCTAGAACGCTAGTGAAGTTAATATTGATGTTGCCACCCTGGTCGAAGCTAACGCCACCCGTATCGGTAAACCCGCCGCTTAAATCGTTGTAGTCAAAGGTCATCGCCCAGTTATTATTTAAGCCAGCGTTATAGAGTGGGGTATTAGGATTTCGGTATAAACCTGTAGCATTGCCGTTGCCAGACTCAGTAAAGCTAGAGTTGACATCTGGGCTGCATAAGCCACCTGTGCAGTTGCCATTTTGCAGAGCCGAAGTAGCATGAATGTTAGTGGTTAAGTAGTCTGCCTTGGCTGTGCTAGTACCACCTAAATTTAAGTAGAAGGGCACCGCATGGGCTACGTTTATGCTAGCCGCGAGCACCAAGGCCCAGCAGCAAGAAGGGAGTATCTTCATTTTACATTTCCATTATAAGTTGATGATAGTAATCAGCTTTTCCGTTTTACAATAATTGCTGACTTATTTGTTGTTAAGCAAAAAACAGACCTATCAATATAACCTTATAAAAAATATGGATATTGATTTTTAATTGATGCATCAAAGACTTATATAATGTAAAAAAAGCCGACAGGGATTTGTTTAAGCGAATTGCCCTAGGGATAAAGGATCTAAAATGAATGTGATTGAATTACGTGAGTACCAAATTAAACCTGGAAAAACCGCTCAATGGCTTAATTTGATGGAAAAGGAAATATTGCCCTACCAACGAAGTAAGGGAGTGGAGGTGATTAATAGCTATCTATATTGTGACGACAATGGCGATGAATGGTTTGTTTGGTTGAGGCAGTTTAAAGATGAGCAAAGTCGCCAAGAGATTTGCAGCCAGCTGTATGATCAATGGTGGATTAACGAAGTACGTCCCAAGGTGTTTAGTTTAATTGAAGAGAGGAGTGTAAAAGTACGCACGCTACAAGCGGCTTTTAGCGCAAACTAAACTAATTGTATTCACTAAGGCAATGCATTTTTAACTTGCTGTAGTAGCTGCTCGATTTGTGCCTTATTGTAAGTTTTTGAGTCTAAGGTTTGCGTGCTGGCTCGCTCAATTAGCTGGGTTGCTACAAAGGCTTTAAATGGCGGCTCGCTGGCCGAATCATTAAACAACATGTCTACCGCCTGGGCCGATATTGCCGCAAAGTCTTGCTTAATGGTGGTAAGCGGAGGGTAGAAGTAGGCGCTATCGGCGCTGTCATCAAAACCAATTACCGCAACCTGTTGCGGTACCGCTAGGCTATGCTCGTGCAGGGCGCGTAATACTCCCAAGGCCATCTGGTCACTGGCAACTAATACGCCGTCGATAACCGCGCCATTGCTTAATGCTTCACGAGTAAGTTGATAGCCACTGCTGGCCAGCCAGTCTCCCTCAAGTTGAGCAACCACAGTAGCCTCAAAGTGCTTAATTTGGCTAAGCCACCCCTGTAAACGCAGCGTTGAAGCAGTTGAATCGTGAGGGCCTGTAATAAGCAACAAACGTTGGCGTTGCTGCTTAAGCATTAGCTGAGCAGCTTCACTGGCACCTTGATAATGAGCGGCACTCACCGAGTTAACTTGGCTGTTATTGGGAACATCGATAAAGACAAAATGCAGATCAGTGAACAGCTCTACCAATTGCTCGGCTTCTTCTTTAGTGAGGGGCAGGTTCACAATGATGTATTCAATACGTTGTGATTTTAACTCTCGAGTTGCTGTTACGATCTTTTGGTAGGCGTGTTCATCCACCACCGCAAACGAGGTGCCGTAGCCGTGCAATTGGGCTTGAATGCGAATATTGTTGGCAATGATCGAAATGCCATGCAGCGATACATCAAGGGTAATTAAACCAATAACCTTAGATTTAGCCCCACTTAATAGCTGCGCTCCTTTATTAGGCACGTAACCAAGTTTGTCGATAGCGGCATTTACTTTGTCACGTGTTTCTTGGGCAACATTACTGGCACCGTTGGTTACCCGAGAAACCGTTTGTGTAGATACGCCCGCCAACTCGGCAACCTGTTTAAATGTAACGCTCACCTGCAAATCCCTTGTTTTTAGTTCACTGTTTCGCTTTAGCAAGCAAATTGTAACACCCAGTTTAAGGGAAATCTTAGTTGAGCCAATAAAACGCGATTTAGCGCTACAGTAGTTACTGTGTTTTCGAAAACATAACTCGATCAATGTCACAAGTAAACGTTTTCCCTGTCGATCTCGATCACATTGTGCTGGCGATTAAATAGCCTTACACACCAAATAGGCGCATATTTCGGCTAAATGTTTACGCAAACACTTGGATGTTGTCATGAGTCAGATTGTTCACCTTTGTAGCAAAAATTGCAGCCTCATTATTAAGCTGGCGCGAGTGCCAGAAATTTTGCATTGGGGCAATAAAATAGAGCAGATAGATGAAGATATTCTGCTATCGACAGAGCGGCCAATTTCACAAGCCCGTTTAGATGTGGATGTGCCTTTAAGCCTTTGCCCTGAACTGGGTAGTGGCCACTTTAATGCCCCCGGAATAGAAGGGCATCGCAATGGTTACGACTGGGCGCCGGTTTTTACCACCACGGAACATTATTCAAGTGAAGGCTGTGCAGTATTCACTTTACGAGACGACGTTGCGCACTTAGAGCTTAAGATTGAAATAGAGCTTGATTACGACAGTGATGTGGTGAAAAAGCGCATTAGCGTAACCAACTTGGAACACACCAAGTACTATCTCACTAAGCTTTCCGCCACTTTGCCCTTACCGCATCACGCCAATGAGTTGATGACTTTTCATGGTCGCTGGAGCCGCGAGTTCCAAACGCACCGTCAGGCGTTCTCCCATGGTGGCTTTATGCAAGAAAACCGTCGTGGCCGTACTTCGCATGAAAACTTCCCTGGCTTGTTTGCCGGTAGCAATAACTTCGACCAGCAGAATGGTCAGGTGTGGGGCTTCCACTTAGGGTGGAGTGGTAACCACCAGTTACGCGCTGACGTAAAAAGTGATGGCCGACGTTTTGTGCAAGCTGGTGAGTTATTGTTGGCTGGCGAAGTACGTTTAGATTACATGCAAAGTTACAGCACTCCTTGGTTGTATGCCTGTGCTAGCAATACCGGTTTAAATGGTATTTCAGATCGCTTCCATCGCTATGTTCGCGCCAACATTATTAAGTTCCCTGAGAATAAACCTCGCCCAGTACACCTAAATACTTGGGAAGGTATTTATTTTGAGCACGATCCTGAATACATCATGAAAATGGCCAGCGAAGCCGCCGAAATGGGCGTGGAGCGTTTCATTATTGACGATGGTTGGTTTGTCGGTCGCAGTGGCGAGCGCAGTGCCTTAGGTGATTGGTATTTAGATGAGAAAAAATACCCCAATGGCCTAGAGCCGGTTATTGAGCATGTAAATCAACAAGGTATGGAGTTTGGTCTTTGGGTTGAGCCAGAGATGATCAGTAAAGACTCTATCCTATTCCGCGAACATCCAGAGTGGGTGCTAGAGCTTAAAGGCTATCATCAACCTTCTGGCCGTTGGCAGTACGTTCTTAACCTGCAAAACCAAGATTGTTTTGACTACTTGTTCGAGCGTTTAAGTGAGCTGCTTACTCGCTACAACATCGCGTACTTAAAGTGGGATATGAACCGCGAATTAGTACAGCCAGGTCATGTTGGACGACCAGCGGTTAATGGCCAAACTAAAGCGCTATATGCCTTACTAGACAAATTACTAGCAACACACCCTAAGGTTGAAATCGAGTCTTGCTCATCCGGCGGTGGCCGCATTGATTTTGAAATTCTAAAACGTACTCATCGTTTTTGGGCCTCAGATTGCAATGATGCATTAGAGCGCCAAACCATTCAGCGTGGCATGAGCTATTTCTTCCCGCCAGAAGTGATGGGCGCACACATCGGCCCAGACGAGAGCCATACAACCCGTCGTTGCCATCACATTAACATGCGTGGCATGACAGCATTAAGCGGACACATGGGGGTAGAGCTAGACCCAGTTAAAGTGGCTAGTGAAGAAAAACAAGCCTTTGCTCACTACATTGCGCTGCACAAAGAATATCGCCAGTTGTTACACAGTGGCCGAAGCTTTCGCTTAAATGCTTCGGATCATCGCCAACACATTAATGGTGTACAAAGTGACGACGAAATGTTGATCACGGTATGCCAGTTAGCGATGCCAGATTACGCCTTACCTGCACCCTTGCGGATTAGCTGTGTAGAGCCGGGAGCAAGCTACCAAGTTAAGTTGGTAGAAATGCCAGAGACCAGTTTCCAGTTAATGAAACAGCGCCCAAGTTGGTTAGATAAAACCCTCACTTTGAGTGGCGATAACCTGCGTGAAATTGGCTTAACCCTGCCGATTCTCGACCCCGAGTCAGCGCTAATGGTGCACCTGAAACGAATTTAGTTATTGAGTTTTTAGTATCAACCGAGTGGTCAGTGATTGCCGCTCGCCAACTTTTTGAAGGATTAACCATGTCTATAACAGTGTTCTTATCGTTCCTGCTGTTTACTGGCTTTGTGGGGGTATTTACCTACAACAAAGTTAAGAAAAACAAGCACGATTCCCAAGATGGCTACTTTTTGGGTGGCCGCAGCTTAACCGGTGGCTTAATTGCCAGCTCGTTAATTTTAACTAACTTAAGTGCCACCAGTTTTGTGGGTATGAGTGCCCAGTCTTACACGCACAATATGAGTGTAATGGGCTGGGAAGTAGCCTCGGGTGTTACCCTGATTATTATTGCCTTGCTGTTAGTGCCGCGCTATCTAAAGCAAGGTATTACCACCATTCCAGACTTTTTAGAAAGCCGTTATGACTTATCGGTGAAGAAGTTTGTCACCTTGCTGTTCCTATGCCAGTACGTGATTAACATTCTGCCTACTACCTTGTACGCCGGTGCAGTGGTATTAGGTGAAATCTTCGATATTCAAACTTTACTGGGTGTGTCTGAGTTTGCAGCTATTGCGATTATTTCTGCCACTATTGGTGTTTTAGGCTTCTTTTATGCCATTTATGGTGGCTTAAAAGCGGTAGTAATTGCCGATACCATTAACGGTGTAGGCTTAATTATTGGCGGCTTAATGATTCCGGTATTTGGCCTAATGGTGTTAGGTGGCGGTAGCTTTAGTGATGGCTTACATCAAATTGTTACGGTTGCACCAGAGAAGCTGCAGTCGGTGGGCACCTCAACTGATCCACTACCATTCTCAACCTTGTTTACCGGTTTGCTGTTAGTAAACTTGTACTACTGGGGAACCGACCAATCTATTATCCAGCGTGCTTTAGGGGCTAAAAACCTTAAAGAAGGACAAAAAGGGGTAATTTTAGCCGGTGGTATTAAAGTTATTTCACCATTGTTCTTAATTATTCCCGGTATTATCGCCTTTCATATGTTCGGTGCCGATGCAGGTAACCCAGATACAATGTATACCCGCTTGGTGAACGAAGTATTACCAAAACCACTAGTGGGCTTTTTTGTGGCGGTAATGTTTGGTGCCATTCTCAGTACCTTTAACGGAGTGTTGAATAGCTCAACTACTTTGTTTGCCCTTAACGTATACAAGCCTTTGTTTGGTCATGGTAAATCAGACCAAGAGTTGGTGGCTAAGGGCCGTGTGTTTGGCGTACTTATTGCGATTATTGCAGTGTGTATTGCACCATTTATTATGTTTGCGCCAGAAGGTTTATTCCAATATTTACAAATGGTTGCTGGCTTCTTTAGTGTGCCAATCTTTACCATTGTATTTGTTGGCTACATTTCTAAGCGTGTTCCAGCTATCGCTGCCAAAGTAGCCTTGGTGGTGTTTGTATCGTCTTACGCTGCGATGCAGTTAGTGTTTGAAACGCCTTTGCACTTCCTACACCAATTAGCCATCTTGTTTGTGGTTTGTACCATCTTAATGTTTGTAATTGGTGCCTTTAAACCACGCGAACAAGACTACGTTATGCCTATTAACAAAGACATGGATGTAACACCTTGGGAGTTTCGTTTTGAAGCATCGGCCATTGTGCTTTACATGGTATTGGGCGCGTTCATCATGTTCTCAGATATCGGCTTAATGTCAGATGATCCTACATTGCTGCAAACTTACGGATTCTGCGGTTTGATTATGCTGGTGGGTATTTTCTTCAGACACCTTAAACGTAAACAACTTCAGCCAGAAGCTGAAGCAAGCTAATTCTTAGCAGGCTTTTGCCCAGCCTTAGCGCTGGGCTTTTTTATGTCTAGAAACAAGGTTAACCGTTAAAGCTTACATCGCTTTAAACAAATGGTTGGCGCTGCGGCTTACCGGATATTCGCTATTGTCTTCTAATGCAACCGTGAGTTTGCCAAGCATGTTTTTGTTCACCCGTTTAATGGCGTTAACTCGAACTAAGGTTGAGCGATGAATCTGCCAAAACAAGCCCGGTTCAATTTGGCCTAGCAACTCTTTTAATGGCGTTCGAATAACGTAGTCACCTTGTTGGCTGCGTACCGTGGTGTACTTGTCTTCCGCCACAAAGGCCAAAATGTTATCGATGGCAATAAGTTCTACCGCCTCTCCTTTACTGGCTCTTATCCACTGCAAGTATTCGGGCTTTTCGTCTAGTGCTTGCACTAATGCTTGAAGGTCGTAGCTGGGGCTAGCATCAGCACTTGTTTGGCGCTGCTGAATACGTTGGCAGGTTTGCAATAAGCGCTGCTCATCAATGGGTTTAAGCAAATAATCAACGGCTTGTTGTTCAAAGGCTTGAATCGCATATTCATCAAAGGCCGTGGTGAATACAATATGTGGTGGTTTAGCTAGCTGATTGAGCTTTTGTGCCACTTCAATACCGGTCATGCCGGGCATACGAATATCCAGAAATACCACGTCGGCGGCCAGTTGTTCGGCAGCGGCTAAGGCGCTTGGGCCATCGCCGGCCTTATCTACAATCTCTAACTCTGGCCAACATTCCCCCAGCATTTTGTCTAAATGAAAACGCAGTAAGGGTTCGTCATCAACAATTATTGCTCGCATGGAAACTCCAATTTGGCCAAGGTGCCGCCGGTTTCTAAAGCTTGAATATGTAAACTAGCTTGATTGGGAAATAAGCTCGCTAGCCGTTTTTGGATGTTGCTTAAGGCCAAACCATGGCCTTGTTTGGCAGCTTGCTTAAAGCCAATGCCGTTATCTTCGATAGTTATTTGCCAGCGCTGCTCGTCCACATTAATGCGCACATTTACATGGCCGCCTTCAGCCTTGGGTTCAATGCCATGAAAAACCGCATTTTCAACTAAAGGCTGCAATAACATCGGTGGCAATTGGCGCTGGTTAAGCTCTTGCGAAGTAAGCGTTACTGAATACTGCAAACGCTCACCTAAGCGAATTTGTTGAATCGCTAAATAAGCACTAATACCTGCTACCTCATCTTCTAGGCTAATGCTCTCTTGGCGGCTTTTTTTAAGGGTAACTCTTAATAGCTCGGTAAATTTATCTAACAGAATTTCTGCTTGCTTGGGCTCTACTGCGATGAGTGCTTTTAAATTAGCTAGAGTATTAAACAAAAAGTGCGGCTCAATTTGGCTTTGCAGTAATTTTAGTTGGCTGTAGGTAAGTGCTTGCTCCGCTTTTAGCTTTTCTAACTCAGCTTGTTGTAGCGCCGAAGCCATACTTAGGTTTTGCTCACGGCTAAAGAAGTAGTAGTAAATAACGGCACAGAAAAATAGGCCAATAATCACTACTTTAAGCATTAAGGGCCAATCAAAATCGTCGTAATAAGGGCTTATCCAATACCAAGTATGGGCGCTACCAATGCTTAAGGTGAGTGGGGCGCTCAGCACAAATGCCCAAAAGCTACTCATTTTGGGAAACATGGTATCAATCAACATAGTGGTGCAAGTGCCTACCGTGCCAAAGCCTAAGGCAATAACAAAATGCATCCAATAGGGACCGCCCCAAATTGCATTGGTGAGGTAGGCAATGGGGAAGGAAAACAGCGCGCAAATTGCCAACGAGCGCCACACTGATAAAAGGCATTTATTGTTCAAAAGAGTCCCTCGAGTTTTATTAAACCAACTTTGTTTTCTGGTAATAAGCTATATACCGCATCACTCGCTCCACCAAGATAGCGCAGCCTTGCGCCAAGCGTCCATCCTTGGCTAAATTCGTAATCCAGCCTTGCTGTAGCGATCACGCCACCATCTTCTGGCGCTAGCATTAAATCAAACGCCGGTTGCCAATCTTCTATGTCACGATGCCAATGCAGCATTACATTGTGTTGCAGCAAATTTTGACCATTAAACACTTCCCCTTGGGAAAAACGTAAGTTGCTAATGTCGCCACTTTGTTGCTGCAAGTAATAACTAATATCGGCGACTTGTTGCCATTGTGTCTGGTTTAGCGCGCGGTTATCAAACCAATATTCTAGGATAAGGTTATCACCATTTAAATTTGCCCAGGTCATGCCTATTAGTGCTTGAAAACCATGATTAAATTCTTGTTCGATTACTGGTGATACTTGACCAATGTTGCTGCTGTTTAGTTGGCTAACGCTGCGCTGATAATGCTGCTGGTAACGGCTCTCGGCATGTACTTCCCAAGCATCGCCAAAGGTGGTGACCCAAGTTCCACCTAAGTTAAGCGCGCGTTTATTATCGTAATAGCTTACTGCCTGCCATTCGCTATCGTTATTAAGTTGGTACCAACGTAAACCTAGGCCCCGTTGTTGTAGACCTTCGGATTCGGTTGCTAGGTAAGAGTCGGTATAAAATAAAGCATATTCACCATTACCACTAAACTGGCTAAGGCTTAATACGCCCACTCCTTCTTCTACTTGAATAGCTACCGGATTACGCCGATAAGGCAGGAACATATCTAAAGGGCGAAAACCATAACTTACGCCTAAGTCGATGCGTTGTTTACCAACTAACAAGTCTCGCTCGGCTAGCTCGGTTTTCCAGAATAGCTCGGCCACAATTAAATCATGCTGGTTATCTTGCTTTTGTTTGGCTTGGCTTAAAGCAACTAGCTGCCCTTGTACATTGCCATATTGAGGAAACCAGCGCAGGGCTGCATCGCCAAACCACTGTTCTTCACTGGCGAACACCGGGCTATTTGAAGCGCTAGCAAAACCAACATCCAACTCCAATTGCCACTGTTGCTGCCAAGCTGCTTGGCTAACGCTACTGAGCAGCAATAAAAACCAAGATAAAGCAAACCTAGTCAAAACGTATCCTAATTAAATTCTGTCCTTTGAGCATTAGCTTACGAGGGTGGCTAAGGGAACGGTTTTGAATGCGATAAACGGTTAGCTAAGTTGATAAAGTGCATCAAGCAGGGATAAGTGGTAAGGGAATTATGGGGGTGTTGTGTGGATTAATTGGAACGTGAATTACTATTCCTTCTTTCCACAAAGGCTTGCATACTTTTGTGCTGATGTTTTTGTTATTTTTCTAGCTAGGTGGCTGATGCGGCTTAGGAAAGGTGATAAATTGGGTTTTGTTAAATGTATGATAAGAGCAAAGTTGTTACCCCCTAGTGAGTACCTATGGAAACGATAAAGTTAGAATATTCAAAGTCTTTGATAAAGAAAGCTATAAGGTCTTATTGGTGGCGCCAAGTTGGGCCAACCTTTATTTTGTTTACCATAAGTTTGGCGGGCTATTTGATTTATTTAATATCAAACGGTGATCGTTCCTGGTTGGTGGGGCTTTCCGGTACGGTAGTTGTAATGGCTGTTACAATTATGACCGCGTTATATTTTGTGCATTATAAAAGATCAATTGCTAAGCTTGCGTCTATGGGTAAACCTGAAGCAACTCTAGAGCTAGAAAGCTATCGTTTTCGTGTGGCATCAGGGGCTGGCAGCTCTGAAATTGAATGGTCATTAATTAAACAAGTATGGAAATTTGATGGCTTATGGCTCTTATTCTTTAGTGCCGGCGAGTTTATGACTTTACCAACAGAGAATATCAGTGGCGAAAATTTAGAATTTATTCTTACCAGGCTGGAAGAGGTTGGTGCCAAAGTTGTGTAACAAGGCCAAGCAGATGTAGCCTTAAAAAGCACCGGCTTGGACAGCCTACACTGCGCACCTTTGTGTTGTTGCTGTCGCTCTAAATTTACACAAAGGTGCTACGCTACGGCTGCCTCTGTTGGCGGCATAAGGCTTACGGAAGAGTAATTGTGCTTAAGTTCTCTAAAATTTTGTTCTGGTTAATTGGCGGGCTATTTCTTTTCTCGTTGGCTTTTCGAGCATTCGTGTATCCATACATGTATATAGCTCCAGGCGATCCTTACGGTATTTCTGACATCATTGAATTCTTCTTGGGCTTGTTGTTCATGGCACTGATAGGTGTTGCTGGGCTCACTTCTCTATTTCTCCTCATCAGGGGCCGTGAAGGGGAGCGAAAGTCGGGTGTATTTTTAGTTGCGTTTTGTAGCGCCATACTGCTCGTAATGGGGCCAGCCCGTGAACTGGCTTCATCTGTGTGGTAACGAAGCCTAACAAACAAAATAATCAAGCACTCGTCGCTGCGCTCCTTGCGGCGACAAGTGCCACTACGCGGCGGAGCCGCTGCACTGACCCATTTTTGAGGCGATAAGTACCTCAAGGACTTGCATCAATGGAAATCTCGGCGAAAAATATATCTAAAAAATCACTATTTAAATTTTTGTTAAAAAGTGTTGGTTACGGCTTAATCGCATACTGTTTGCTACTGGGGGTATTATCTCTTTTCGGCTTTGAAACAATCGCTTTCAATGAGCAATATTACACTGGTATCAAAGGGCTATTAGTATCATTGCCCCTTGGCTTCGTTTTAGGGTTGATTTTCACTTGTTTTGTTTGGTTAATCGGCATCTTAGGCTTGTGGATAAATTCATTTTTTAGTGGGGTAACTATAGTTTTTAAAGGTGTTTCAGAGAATGTTGAAGAATAGTTATTGTGATGAGTGGCTTAAGAGTGAAGGTTCTCAGTTGATTAAATGGAGGTTTAACTACCCAGGGAATCTGTTATTACCTACTCAGGTCTTCGCAGTTCTTCTTACCCTAAATTTACTACTCACATAACTACGTGTTTGCGGAAGCTATTGACCCTAAAGTGATCTTGCCAACTGACTTGTAGTGCCGTTAAAACTAACTCGCACATTAGAATACATGTGTTTTTTAGCCTTTGAGCCATGAGGTTCTTATGAAGGGGGAAACCATTAGAGGAAGAAAGAAGTACCCAGAGTGCCGCTGTTGATTTTAGCCCTTGAACCATGAGGTTCAAGGCGGGAAACAAGACCCTACCGTAGGCTTCTCAGTCGGGCTGAGCATGCTCAATAGCAGGGAAAAATTACCCTTAAGATACAATTATCGGCTCAGGGACATCACCAACTGGCGAACACCCCAGGAAACTAAACTCTTTATACACTGTAGTAAAACTTCGAATACCCTGCGAGTACCCTATTCAACATTACCCACTGGTTGGCTCTGCTCTAGCAAGGCGCGTTCAATGGTGTTTTGTAGCTCTACTATGCGCTGATTCATGTTATCAGCATAATTCTGATTTTTTGCTTGTTCGTTATGCAGCTCGTAAGAGAGGTGCAAACCAACCATTATGGCTAAGTGCTCGGTACTATTAACGCTGCTCTTTTCTTTGAGCGCTTCTAAACGTTGAGATAATTCGTCGGCGGCTTGGCGAAGTTTATCTTCTTCACCTACCGGGCAAGCTACTCGGAAGTTCTTGCCTAACAATATTATGTCTACGCCCTGCGTCATGATTCGCCTTAGCTAAACTCTATTATCGACTGAATATATAGCGCAGCGCGTTAACTTGCAACCATTGTTGCTGCGGCTTGGTGCAAGCTGCGGCAATAACGAGCAGTTTGCTGTAAAGCTAAACAAATCTGCGTTATCGGTCTCATAAAACCCAGTTTGTTTGCTTGAATATCACTAACGATTTGTCCACCATAGCCAACTATAATTATTTGAGCGTTAACGCTAACGCCAGTTTACAAAGTTTTTTAGGTAACAGGATACAAAGCTTCATGGCGCAAGCAGGCAGTTTTGCCGATGAACGTCGCAGATTTTATCGCATTGTTTACCCAGTGCGTTTGATTCAGCTCCTCATAAAAATGGTTAACACTAAAATTGCCAATGTTGACCCTCAAGGCCGCAAAAAATCAGAAGTGAAAGACGCTTACGCTGCGCAGTTCATGCCGATGATGTACTTAGGTGATCATGTTTTCCCGGTGTTAGATGTATCTGAAGGTGGCTGCCGTATTCAATGGCGATCTTCAGCGGAGCCTTTGCCTATTTCCAGCAAAATATTGGTGGGGCGGATCATTTTTCATAAAGACCTAAGCAAAATTGTTGATTACCTGCCCAAAGATCTCCAAGACGAATTCGAAGATTTGAGCCTGCTTTACAGTACCGAAGGTTACGAGCATCAGTTCGAGGCGAGAATTATTCGCAAGATTGAAAACAAGCGCGATCCATACCCACAGTTGTGTCTGCAATTTACCAAGACCACTCACATGTCGGCGCGATTTATTCGCCAGCAAGAAAGCACCTTAATTAAACTGTTTCGCGATCAATATATTGAGCGAGTGCGCCTGCGCCGCCAACAGCTGAAAGAAGCTCAGCAGAAATAGCCCTTAAACTGCCACTAAATATAAGTTTAAAAATGGCTGCTGCCCTTAAGCAGTGTTAGGATTAGCCAACTAAAAGTAGCTAGGTATTTAATGTGACTAAAATTGCATATCCAGATTACGAAGATCTGGGTGAACTACTCATAGGTTCAAAAATATTGGTAAGCCCTGCCGAAGTTCATGGTCTGTTAAGCGGCCTACTGGCAGCGGGTTTGCCCAGTGATGGCGACTGGATGAGCCAGATTAATGCGCTTATTAACGATGGCCAAGGTCTACCTGTTGAGATTAAAAAGCAGCTAAAAATTGTAATGGAAGCTACCCACAGCGGTATGAGCGACAGCTTGTTAGGTTTTCAATTAATGCTGCCCGATGACGAAGTAGTGGTAGAAGAGCGCACCGAAGCCTTAGCTCAATGGGTGCAAAGCTTTTTAGTGGGTTTTGGGGTAGTGCAAAACGACCTAAATAAACTCTCGGAAGATGTGCAAGAACTGGTTAAAGACTTCACCGAAATTAGCCAATTATCTTCCGATTTAGATGATGACGAAGAAGAAAACGAACAAGCACTTTTCCAAGTAGTGGAATACGTGCGTATTGGCGCTATAACTATCTTTGCTCACCTAACTGCCAGTGATAGCGACCAACAACAACCTACATTGCATTAAACACTCATAAGCCAAGGAGTTGCTGTGTTTTTACAACGTCGTCAGCAGTTATTTGCTGCCATGTCAGACAACAGTGTTGCGATTTTTTGCGCTGCCGAAGAACAAACCCGCAGCCGCGATACTGAGTTTCCCTTTCGCCAAGACAGCGACTTTTATTACTTCTCTGGATTTAACGAACCTAGCGCATTGTTATTGCTGATCAAACACGCTGGCGAAACTCGCACCGTGTTGTTTAATCGCCGTAAAGATAAGCTCGCCGAAATTTGGCAAGGCCGCCGTTTAGGCCAAGAGCAAGCCGTTAGCGACTTAGGCATGGATAAAGCCCACGCCATAGAAGAGCTAGGCGAGCACTTACATCTTGAGCTAGATGGTTTAGATAAGGTGTATTTGGCGCAAGGGCGTTACCCGGCTTACGATCAACAAATTTTTGCTGCCATCGAGTGCCTACGCAATGGTTTGCGCCAAGGCTTTAAAGCGCCTAAGCAAATCGAAGACTGGCGCTTAATTGTTGATGAAATGCGCTTGATAAAATCGGCCGACGAAGTGGCGCTAATGCGCAAAGCGGGCGAGATTTCTGCCGCTGGTCATGTGCGTGCTATGCGCAGTTGTAAGGTCGGCATGTGGGAATACCAGTTAGAAGCCGAAATTCATCACGAATTTTTAATGGCTGGCTCACGCGCACCCGCTTACGGCACCATTGTTGGTGCTGGCGACAACGCTTGTATTTTGCATTACACCGAGAACGAAAGCGTGATGCAAGATGGCGATTTAGTGTTGATTGACGCGGGCGCCGAATACCAAATGTATGCCGGTGACATTACCCGCACCTTCCCGGTAAACGGCAAGTTTAGCCCAGAGCAAGCCAAGCTTTACAAGGTGGTTTTAGACGCCCAGTTAGCCGCTTTAGATATGTTAAAGCCGGGCGTGTCGATTTATGAAGTGAACCAAGTAGTGCTTAACATTATGGTAAGTGGCTTGGTTGATTTAGGCATTATGCAAGGTGATGTAGCCACACTTATTGAAGAAGAAGCTTACAAAGAATATTACATGCACGGCTTAGGACATTGGATTGGCCTAGACGTACACGATGTGGGTGACTATTACGATGTTAAGCGCACTCGGCCATTGGTAGAGGGCATGGCCATCACCATTGAACCTGGCTTGTATATTCCTGCAGATGCCGAGGTGCCAGCGGCTTATCAAGGCATAGGTATTCGTATTGAAGACGATGTGGTTATAACCAGCGATGGTCGTGAAATTCTGACCAGCGATGTGCCTAAATCTATTGCCGAAATAGAAGCGTTAATGGCAAATGGCTAGTATGAGCAAGCCCCAAATCCAAGACCAAGAGCAGTATCAGCACTTTGATATTGCCATTGTGGGGGCGGGCATGGCAGGCGCAAGCCTCGCCTTGGCCTTAAGTAATGGCCGAACTGAGCAGCCATTACGCATTGCGGTAATCGAGGCTGCCGAGCTAAATTTTGGCCAACACCCAGGCTTTGATGGTCGCGCTATTGCTTTATCGGCTGGCTCAGAGCAGTGGCTTAAACAGCAAAACTTGTGGCAATACTTAGCGCCACATACCTGTGCCATAGAGCATATCCATGTTTCAG
Organism: Agarivorans albus; assembly: GCF_019670105.1. Lineage (NCBI taxonomy): Bacteria > Pseudomonadati > Pseudomonadota > Gammaproteobacteria > Alteromonadales > Alteromonadaceae > Agarivorans > Agarivorans albus. Next base: position 866,444 of record NZ_AP023032.1, read on the forward strand.
ATCGTGGCCATTGCGGTTATACCACCTTAGATGCTCAGGAGTATCAGCTTGATGCCCTTGGGCAAGTGATAGAGCTAGAACACGCGGGTCGCGAGTTTCACACACTACTTAGCCAACGCCAGCAGGTGCAGTTGTTTTGTCCCAACAAGGTAAACAAGATTGAGCAGCAGTCAGAGCAAGTACTTGTAGAGCTAGATAAGCAGCAAACCATTAGTGCTAGCTTATTAGTGGGCGCAGATGGCGCGGAGTCTTTGGTGGGTAAGCAAATAGGCAATCAACAGCAACATGATTTTGGCAAGTTTGCCTTAATTGCCAATGTGCAGGCAGAGCAAGATCTCGCTGGTCGCGCTTTTGAACGCTTTACCGAAGATGGGCCATTAGCGCTATTACCAATGACCGACAATCGTTGGTCGGTCGTTTGGTCACTTACTGGCGAGGATGCTCAGCGCCTGCAAGCGGCCAGTGAAAGTGAGTTTTTAGCCGAGCTACAGCGCGCTTTTGGTTACCGAGCTGGGCGCTTTATTGGTGTAGGCAAACGTGTTGCTTACCCACTGTTGCTGCGCCACTACCCACGCTTATTTAGCCACCGTTTATTGGTACTCGGCAATGCTGCCCATGCGCTGCATCCTATTGCCGGGCAGGGCTTTAATTTAGGGCTGCGCGATGTGGCAGCTCTGGCGGAACTAATTCAACAGCAGTGGAGCTGCGGCGGAGGTCTAGGCGCGCACAGCCTATTAGATGCATACCAACAAGCGCGAGAGCAAGATAATGCCCGCACTATCTCTATGACATCTACGCTGGCTAGTTTGTTTGCCAGCAACGACAAAACTTCGGTGGTTCCACGAAACCTTGGCCTAATGGCTATGCAACTTTCACCTCGCTTTAAATCGCTGCTAGCGAAACAAAGCTTAGGTTTATATCTCTCTTAATCAGGACTAGGACAGGCAAATGCAAGCGGTTGATTTAACAATTATTGGTGGTGGAATGGTAGGTTTGGCCTTAGCCAGCGCTCTGGCCGACAGCCCATTGCGTATTGCCATTGTTGAACCTAAACCCTCACAGCCGCCAGAACTGAGCGAATACAGCTTGCGAGTGAGTGCACTTAGTTTGTCTTCTCAACAGTTTTTACAATCGCTAGGAGTATGGCAAAGCATAGTAGAGCAGCGAATCGCGCCTTATAATGACATGCAAGTTTGGGAGCACGACAGCTTTGCTAAAATTCGTTTTCAAGCAGAAAAGATGATGGTGCCAAACATTGGTCACATTGTAGAAAACGACATTATTCGTCATGCCTTATGGCAACAAGTTAGCCAGCAGAGCAATGTTACTATTATTGAGCAGGCAGTAGACAAATTACACCGCGGCGATAGTGAATCATGGTTAAGTTTTGCCAACGGCCAAGGCTTAAGCTCTAAACTGCTGGTGGCGGCAGATGGCGCAAACTCTTGGCTGCGCCAGCAATTAGATATTCCTCTCACTTATTGGGATTACCAGCACACCGCCATTGTGGCCACCATTAAAACTGCGGAACCACACCAAGATTGCGCTCGTCAAATATTTACCCCTGAAGGGCCTTTAGCTTTTCTACCATTAAGTGATGCCAATACCTGTTCGATTGTTTGGTCGGTTTCCCCCGACAGAGCCGCAGAGCTGCAAGCCACGAGCGAGGCTGAGTTTAATAAGCAGCTAACTATGGCCTTTGATAATCGCTTAGGTTTGTGTGAACGAGTAGGAGAGTGCGCCGGCTTCCCGCTGCGGATGCGTTACGCGCGCGATTTTGCCGGTAAAGGTTTTGCATTAATTGGCGATGCCGCCCACACCATTCACCCCTTAGCTGGGCAAGGTGTAAACCTTGGTTTAATGGATGCTGCCGCGCTAGCGCAAGAGCTCATTGCAATGCAACAAGAAGGCAAGAGCATTAACGACTACGCCAATTTACGTCACTTTGAGCGCTGGCGCAAAAGCGAAGCCAGCCAAATGATCGCCTCAATGGAGTTTTTTAAACGCTTATTTGGCAACGCCAACCCAGCACTTAAGTTACTGCGTGGAGTAGGCATGAGTTTGGTAGATAAGGCCGAACCGCTCAAGCAACAAGCCATGCGCCGCGCCTTGGGTTTAGAAGGTGACTTACCTAAACGAGCTAGCTTAAAAGCCTAAGTTTTAGCGCTGACACTCAGAGACAGTGCCTGCGCTTTTAGTTGTTAAGCTTATTGAGAGTGGTGCCCGATGAGGACATTGAGTTGTTGTACTCATTGATGAACACTCTGCGGGAGCATCAGCGCATAGATTGCCAACGCGTAACTATTTTTCTGTCAGGCTTGAAATTAAGCTACTGCTGCTTAACATTCGTCACGTTGAAACTCCATTATCGGTCCATTGAATCCTGCTCTTTTTATTGCTATCTGCATCCCGTAGTTGTTTTCACTAGTGTCGATAATAATCCTTTTAGATTTGTTCCTAGCTTGTATGTGTTGCGTTGCAAAAACGAGAGCTCGGGTTGCTAGTCCTTGTCCACGCATGTTTTTGTTAGTAAACACAGGACCAATAACTGCGTCGGAGAGTTCTACTGGGTAATGCTTGCAGCGGCCATAAGTAATGAATCCGTGGCTATAAAGTGTTTTCTTAGTTCCAGAGCAATACATTGAACTTCTCTTCAACGAGATTTTTAACAGAAGCTTTAAGAGTGCTCTTCCTGAGCCAAAATGGTCACTCAGCATGCTTATATTTCTAATAAATGAGGTGAAACTATCAATAATCACCATCTTGCTTTTAGAAGAATGATCTTTCTTTTCACAAGGAAGAACTTCATTAAAGTCGAGTGAATAAACAAACTGCTTCATCAGTGTAATTTCCAATGCACATGGTAAGGCTTAAACATCAGTTTCTTTTTGAATCGAGCTAATGTTTCAGAAGAGTTTACATATGAACCGTAAACGAAGTATTTAACACCTGAGTAGCCCTCAATGCTTTTTCTGGCAATTTCGGTAATAAGTAAGGGGACGATTCCATCTTTTTGGTAATCTTTGTGCCCAAAAAAATGTGAAAGCTCAAGAAGTTCTCCGGCGACTATGCAGCCCGCATAAGCGACTAGTTTTCTGTTGCTATCAAATACTCCAAAGTATGGATAGTTATGGGTGCCACTCTTAGATTTTTTATCAGTGTTAGGCTTTGGCTTGTTATTCAACATTTCTGCGTCCATTGCCCCTTGGCGAACGCTAGTCGAGCAGCGAATTTCGTAAATCTCATCAAGGTAGTCATTGTAAATGATAGGTTCGAATACATAACCCATGCGCAATGCTTTTCTTACGTTTCTTCGAGCTGAACTTTCTAGAGAGTTAAAATATGAATCGTAGTCGGCACCCAACGTACAAACCGCTACTCCACGGGTCATTCGGCCAAATATCGGCATTTTAGGATGTCGTCTTGTTACTTCTTTATAAAATGATCGTGTGAACTCGCTAAAAAAAGGTCCTTCATTTTTTGCAAGACTGTATTTTAAGGAAATGTTTAAGTTAGGTGATTTAAATATTAATCGTAGCTTACCTTTTAACTCATTAAGTGAATTCATTTGAGATCCCTTCATAATTCATTCACTTACAGGTTAGATGATAAATATGTTTATTATTATTGATCTTAATCAGTAAAAGCTGATGTTTTTTTGGTGGTTATTTTTAGTTATTACAGATGTCACATAAAAGCTTGGCCTTTCATGAATAACCAGCTGAGTTTTATTTAATGTCTATTTATTGCTTTGAATTGGCTATTATTTAGTGGTTACAACGCTAACGTTTACTACTTTGAAGAGCAGTAAATACTTAATACAGGCTGCGCCTGTATTTGGCTAGGCTCTTCGTGTCGTAAAGCTAGCTTGTATTAAGCTAAGCGAAATAACTGATTCGTTATTGGAGGGATTTACATCCCCAAAATGTCTAACTGGATGCGCTCAAACAGGTGATTTATTTTTATTAAGTTTTTTCTTGTGGATTAGTTTAACTAATGGTTTGTGGTTTTAGGTCAGCCTTTTAAATTGTGGTTATGTTTGCGCAGACTAGCAATAATTAGTGAATAACTAAGAATTGGCTTGGTTTGTTGGTGTTTTTTGCTGTTTTTGGGCATTTTTAGCTAAAGCTTGTCACCACGCTGTTGAAGGGATGTAAGCAAATTGTGCAGCTTATAGATTAGCTCAGCTTGTGATTGGTGCTTTCTTGTTGCGCACATCTCGCTATAATTGTTCAGCATTGGCAGGGGGAGTTTATCCTTCGCGTCCTCATAATAAAGGGATCAGCACATGACACAGCAAACGGTACTTCATCAAGCGCACCTCGACGCAGGCGCAAAGTTAGTGGATTTTCACGGCTGGGAAATGCCGATTAACTACGGCTCACAAATAGAAGAGCACCACGCTGTTCGCCAAGCCGCCGGCATGTTTGATGTATCCCATATGACCATTGTTGATGTGCAGGGCGAGCAAGCCCAAGCCTTCCTTCGAAAACTATTAGCTAACGACGTAGCCAAACTTACCGTTAAAGGTAAAGCGCTTTACGGCGGCATGTTAAACCATGAAGGCGGCGTGATTGACGACCTTATTACCTATTACTTTAGCGAAACCGATTACCGCTTAGTGGTTAACTCGGCTACGCGCGAAAAAGATCTAGCGTGGATCAACCAACAAGCCAGCGATTTTGCAGTAAGTATTACCGAGCGCCCAGAGCTAGCGATGATTGCGGTACAAGGCCCACAGGCTAAAAAGCTGACTTCTGCAGTATTAGACAACGACCAAAACCTCGCGATAGAAGGCATGAAGCCGTTCTTTGGTGTACAAGCTGGCGACTTATTTATTGCTACCACTGGTTATACCGGCGAGCAAGGCTACGAAATTGTGGTACCGCAAGATAAAGCGGTAGCTCTTTGGAAAGCACTAGAAGCGCAAGGTGTACAACCTTGTGGTTTAGGCGCGCGCGATACCCTGCGTCTAGAAGCAGGTATGAATTTATATGGTCAAGACATGGACGAGAGCGTATCACCGCTAGCGGCCAACATGGGCTGGACCATTGCATGGGAGCCGCAAGAGCGCGACTTTATTGGCCGCCAAGCCTTAGAAGCTCAAAAAGCCGAAGGCACCGACAAGCTGGTTGGTTTAGTCATGGAAACCAAAGGCGTAATGCGTGCAGGCCAAGCGGTTACGGTAGTGAATGAGTATGGCGAAGCGTTACCTGGTGTTGTCACCAGCGGCACTTTTTCTCCTACTTTGGGTCAAAGTATTGCCTTGGCTCGTATCGCCAATTGCGATGTAGAAGAAGCCTTAGTGGAAATGCGCAAAAAACAGGTTAAAGTGAAAGTAGTAAAACCTGTATTTGTGCGTAATGGCGCCAAAGTGTAAGCCCAAATAATCGAATTTTGTTTGTAGATTTAACTTTAAATTAAAACCTTAAGTAAGAACTTATAGAGGAAAGGAATTATGGCTAATATCCCTGCCGAACTGCGTTATGCCAGTACTCACGAGTGGGTACGTTCAGAAGGCGATGGCGTATACACCGTTGGCATTAGTGAGCACGCGCAAGAGCTACTTGGCGACATGGTGTTTATTGACTTACCAGACGTAGGCGACGATATAGACGCAGGCGATGACTGCGCAGTAGCGGAGTCGGTTAAAGCTGCCTCAGACATCTACGCGCCACTAAGCGGTGAAGTAGTAGAGATTAATGAAGAACTAGAAGATTCACCCGAGCAAGTAAACAGCGATGCTTACGGCGATGGTTGGATGTTTAAAGTTAAAGTGAGCGACGAAAGCGAGCTAGAGAACTTACTCTCGGCCGAAGATTACGCCGCCACTATCGAAGAAGATGAATAAGCTTTGATCAAAAATGCGCTCCGCTAGTCGGGGCGCTTTTTTTATCCGTAACACAATAATAAACCCGACTAAACGCAACGCATTTTGTTTCAGTAATACAGGAATAGTTTAATGAACCCGTCTTTGCCGTTAACCGAACTAGAGCAAAACCAAGACTTTATTCGCCGCCATATTGGCCCCGATCAAGCCGAAGTTAACACCATGCTTAAACAGCTTGGCTTAAGCTCTGTAGAGCAACTTATTGAGCAAACGGTGCCTCAGCAAATTCGTTTAAACCAAGACCTAAGTATTGGCGATAGCCTCACAGAGCAACAAGCGCTTGCTGCATTACGTAAGCTAGCTAAGCAAAACAAGGTTTACCGTAGCTACATTGGTATGGGCTACCACAATACCCATGTACCGCACGTTATTTTACGTAATGTATTTGAAAACCCTGGTTGGTACACCGCCTATACGCCTTACCAACCAGAGATTGCCCAAGGCCGCTTAGAAGCGCTGCTTAACTTCCAACAGTTAACCCTAGATTTAACTGGCTTAGAGCTAGCTAGTGCTTCGTTATTGGATGAAGCTACCGCCGCAGCCGAGGCCATGGCACTAGCCAAGCGTGTGTCTAAAAATAAAAAATGTAACCTGTACTTTATTGCCGACGATGTGCACCCACAAACCATCGACGTAGTAAAAGAGCGTGCCGATTTCTTTGGCTTCGACGTTGAAGTAGGCCCAGCCGAAAGCGTGGTTGAGCACAATGTGTTTGGCGCGCTGCTACAATACCCCGGCACTACCGGCCGAGTGCGCGACTTAAGCGAGCTAATCGAACAAGTGCATAGCAACAAAGGCATTGTGGCTGTAGCGGCCGATATTATGGCCTTGGTAATGCTTAAATCGCCAGGTGCCATGGGTGCCGACGTAGTACTAGGCTGCGCTCAACGCTTTGGTGTACCTATGGGTTACGGCGGACCACATGCAGCATTTTTTGCAACCCGAGACGCTTACAAACGCTCCTTACCGGGTCGTATTATTGGTGTATCTAAAGACAGGCGCGGTAAGCCTGCTTTGCGTATGGCCTTGCAAACCCGCGAGCAACATATTCGCCGCGAAAAAGCTAATTCAAACATTTGTACTGCCCAAGTATTGCTAGCCAACATGGCCTCGTTTTATGCGGTATTTCATGGCCCAGACGGCCTGCGCACTATTGCCCAGCGTATTCACCGCTTAACCGCTATTCTTGCTCACGGCCTAGAGGCCAAAGGCCTAAGCCCAGAGCACGCCCAATACTTTGATACCCTAAGCATTAAAGTAAGCGATAAAGAGGCGATTAAAGCACGCAGCGAAGCATTAGGTATTAACTTGCGTATGGATTTAGACGGCAGCGTAGCGCTTAGCCTAGATGAAACCACCACAGCAAGCGACGTAAATGACTTATTCACGGTATTGCTGGGCGAAGATCACGGCTTAGACGCCGCGCGTTTAGATGATATTGTGAAAGGCGAAACCTGCATACCAGAAACGCTTTTACGCGATACGCCAATTTTGGAGCACGAAGTATTTAACCGCTACCGCAGCGAAACCGATGTACTGCGTTATATTCGCAAGTTAGAAGGTAAAGACTTAGCGCTAAACCACTCGATGATCTCGCTAGGTTCTTGCACCATGAAGCTAAACGCCACCGCCGAGATGATCCCAGTAACTTGGCCAGAGTTTTCCAGCATGCACCCCTTCTGCCCAAGTGACCAAGCGCAGGGTTACCACGCCATGATTAGCCAGCTAGAAGACTGGCTAGTAAATATTACCGGTTACGATTCAATTTGTATGCAGCCAAATTCTGGCGCGCAGGGTGAATATGCGGGCTTATTGGCGATTCAAAAATACCACGCTAGCCGCGGCGACCATCACCGCAACATTTGTTTAATTCCTAGCTCGGCGCACGGTACCAACCCAGCTTCTGCACAAATGGCTAACTTAAAAGTAGTGGTAGTGGCCTGTGATAAAGAGGGCAACGTAGACATGGACGACATGCGTAGCAAAGCGGAAGAGCTAGCCGAGCAGTTGTCATGTGTGATGATCACCTACCCAAGTACTCACGGTGTATACGAAGAAACCATTAAAGAGATTTGCGACATTGTTCATGACAACGGCGGCCAAGTGTATATGGACGGCGCCAACATGAACGCCCAAGTAGGCATTACTTCACCGGGCTTTATTGGCTCCGACGTAAGCCACTTAAACCTACACAAAACCTTTGCTATTCCACACGGTGGCGGTGGCCCAGGTATGGGGCCAATTGGTGTTAAAGCCCACTTGGCACCGTTTGTGGCAGGCCACAGCGTAGTAAGCAATGGTAAAGCTAGCCACGCCAATGCCGCGGTATCGGCTGCGCCTTATGGCAGTGCCTCTATTTTGCCAATTAGTTGGATGTACGTAGCTATGTTGGGTAACCAAGGGCTGCGCCAATCATCAGAAATAGCCATTCTAAACGCCAACTACCTAGCCAGTCGTTTAAGCCAAGGCTTCCCTATTTTATATAGCGGACAAAACGGCCGAGTCGCCCACGAATGTATTATTGATATGCGCCCACTTAAAGAAGCGACCGGTATTACCGAAATGGACGTAGCCAAGCGCTTAAACGACTACGGCTTCCACGCGCCAACCATGAGCTTCCCAGTAGCGGGCACCCTAATGGTAGAGCCTACTGAGTCGGAATCACTAGCCGAAATCGACCGCTTCATTGATGCGATGCTATCGATACGTGCCGAGATCGCCAAAGTAGAAACCGGCGAGTGGACGCTACAAGACAATCCGCTAGTATTTGCCCCGCACACCCTAGACGACCTAACCGACGCCCAGTGGACCCATAACTACAGCCGCGAGCTAGCCGTGTTCCCATGTGACGCAGTTAAGCAAAACAAATTCTGGCCTACAGTAAACCGCATTGATGATGTGTATGGGGACAGGAATTTATTCTGTGCGTGCCTTCCGATGGAAGCGTATCAAGAGTAAAAATCAAAAGATTTTCAGTGTGTTATGATTAAAGCGAAGCAGCGATGCTTCGCTTTTTTTGTTTTATCTGCCACAGGGTTAGACATAGGTGACTAGATTGAAATTTTTTGCTTTATATCTTTTGTCGCTATTTGCTACATCAGTATTTGCCGGTTTTGATACTGAATTTATTGATACTCGAATTGGCCGGTTATTTATGCCTGCGAATGAGAAAAACTATTCATGTGATTATGTCGATAGTTTAAGTCCTAAGGTTGATAGCCAAAGTCTCTGGTTTGTCGATGGTTATTATTACAGATTTAACTGGTACGACTCTGATAAGGCGGACTGGTCTGAAGTTTGGCCTTTTTTAAAGAATCCTCAACAAAAAATTGAAGGGGAGAATGCGAAGGAATTGGAAATCTGGCGGGAACTATTTTTTAGTTTTGGTTCCCCAAAACTTGCGGATAGCAGTTCTTCTCATTTGTTCTTTACTTTTGAAGGCTCGAAAAGTCATTTTGAATCAAAGTCACTACAGTACATAAATGGAAGTTATTTAGAAATAAATAAACATAAGCGAAACGTGTACAGCAAAGAGGAATGTGAATCGATTAGTATTGGTTCTATTGTTGAGCGAATAATAGACCAGCAATATGATAACTAATTGGCTAAAACAAAAGCTAGTTTACATTGGGGCAAGCTGTCAACTGACCTTATTTAAAGCTATAACGCTTAGCTTAGTATTGCTTTCTGGCGCGGCTTGTACCCAAGACAATAAATCTTTGCAAGTAAGGGATGAAGTTGTTGGTGTTGTCGGCGGTGAAACCGTAACCTATATGAGATATAACACCGAAGAACAACCTTGCATCACTTTGTGGCTAGAGAATGCAGATGTTTCTAAAACGCTATGTAAGTACACCGATCAACAAGGTAATACCGTAGATGTAAGAACAGATGTTGCGGCTGTAGACTACCTTTCTCCAACATTTACCGCTGATGGTTTAGAAGTGATTTTAGATTTAATCTCTTATTACTTGGATTGCCGTATTTCACTTACCGAATCGACGATTGGTGAGCCTGTTTGCACATTCAAAGATATGGATTAAGAGGATAGGCGAAGCAGCGATGCTTCGCTTCTTTGTGTGTGCGTATAGTGAGGGTAACTAGTTGAGCTTAAAGTTACTCTGGCCGTTTTTATTCGTTCATCTTCACAGGATATAACCAAAATCGTTACATAATTAACCTACTTTAAGATTTCTCAGCCCTCGATTATCACATAAGTATATGATAATATTGAAAATACTACTTTATAATCTAAGGAAAGATTATGTTTTATATGAAAGGACTCATATTTAGTCTTCTTCTACTTTCACTACAAGCTTATAGTTACCCGTTTACCAACACTGATATCAATGTTGATTTAGATGCAGACATTAACCCTTTTATCTGGGAAGACCCATATTGGGATTATCCCAACTTTTATGGTAATTCTGCACTAAATTGGCAAAGTGGGAAGTGGGATTTTTCTCGTTTACACTTTTGGGATAATAGTGAGTTCAATTTCATTGGTGGCGCAACTAATGCCAACGTAGCAAGTTATAGAGACTCGATAATAAACGTTGATGGGGGGAATATTGAATTTGCAGCTTTTACTCGAGACACATCCAGTCTTAACATAAACTCAGGTAATGTTAGACATGCCCATGCTTTTGGCAACTCTTCTATCACATACAGGGGGGGGCACATTGATGTAGGTATTACTTTATCTGATGCATCTATTTTAAATGTGATAGGGAGTAATCTAGATTACAATCTAATTGGTCGGGATGATCATTTTGGACGAGACATATATTCATTAACTGGGGTGCTCGAAAATGGAGAGGCATTTGAGACACAATTAAAGCTTACCGATGGGTTTTCCGGAGAGATAAAGTTACTACAACCAGTTAGTGTGCAAGAACCGAAAAGTGTTTTATTATTAATACTTGCTTTCATGGGTTTTTGGTTGTTTAGATTTTCAAATCTTAAGCTAATAAATAATGAAGAATTACCAAATTAAATGATTTAATATCCCTAATAAGAAATAAAGATCTAGAAAAACCCTCAATTGAGCCATTTTCTAATTACGAAGCTAGATTATTTATAGGTGATATCTCCTTTAGCATTGTAAATAAAGGTGGGGCAGAGTCTGAGGGAACCCCACAAATTTATTCATGCCTTTCCAGCCTCGTTTTCAACGAGGCTAGTTATTAGTATTCTAAGCATATCAATAGCTTGCTGCCAGTGTTCTTTCTTCAACGTTAGCTTTCTATCTCAGTAAGCACTTAAGCCAATCATTTGGTTGGAGAGAATGTTTCAATGCTTAATCGAGTTAGCCTGATAACGGTAGTGTTTATCTGCGGCTAGAGAATGCAGATGTTTCTAAAACGCTATGTAATTACACCGACCAACAAGGTAATACCGTAGACGTAACAACAGACGTTGCGGCCGTAGATTACCTTTCTCCAGTATTTACAGCAGATGGTTTAGAAGTGACCTTGGATTTAATCTCTTATTATTTGGATTGTCGTATACCCATTAGTGAAACCACGATTGGTGAGCCTGTTTGCACATTCAAAGATATGGATTAAGAGGATAGGCGAAGCAGCGATGCTTCGCTTTTTTTCTTTGTGGTAATAGAGTTTGAGCAGTTGAATTTATAGTTACTCTGACCCCTTTTATACCTTGGTTGTTATTTTCTTATTTATGGAGGCCCTAAATTTTTTATTTTGAATCCACTATTATGACATTCCCGTTGTCCGCATTATCGTTTTTCATACTTTCATCAAGTTTAATTCTGGTGCGGCCAGCAGCAAAAATATTCGGCCATATATCAAGGCAATAATCTCTAGCAGGTATCTCTATAGATCCTGACACTATGAAAACACGAGTTCTATCTGTAGAAACGGAATCAATCACCAAATCACAGTCCCTCTCGAATAGATAAGGTAGTGTACTTATTGAAGCTGAATTGAAAGTGAGGTTCCTGCTGAGAACCCTCTTCGTATTGAAATGATATTTGTTTCCCCTCGCATCAAAGAGTCGCTGCATACTTTCTTTATTTGAGTAAGAAATGGCTTCGATTTCAACGAGATCACTTCGAACATAACCTATAGTAAGTACACCGAGGCTCAACCACTCTACACTTTTTAAATAATCTACACTAAGATCACTTTCGCCATACTCTTTTTGAGGTAAAAGTAGTACAGTAACTCCTTCGCTTTCAAGTGCTTTTCTATTGACAAGTTCAAAAGCCTTTTTCTCTAAACTTTCACCAGAGTATCCATTAGCACTTAAAGTCACCATTAAAACTAACAAAATTTTTCTGATAACTAAGAATCTCATTTTTCACCCCAAATTCTTATAGTCGTTGGCATAATTAGTGTACTGGTCAACTAAATTTGGCCACCCCGTTATAAGTTTTAAAGAACTGCACCTTTAAAGCCTTGGTCTCTTAACTTTAAAAATCACTTATCACATTAAACGCTCTATATTCGTCGTAGGCGTATTGATCGGTCATGCCGCTGATGTAGTCGATAATCAGCCTTGTGCGATAGTAAAACTCGCGACATTGTTCGTTGCCAAACGCATCATTTACTGGTGCTTCGCCCGTAGCCTTTTGATAGGCCGCCAAATGCTTAGCTGGCAGCTTTTTGAATAGGCGCTTTATGTAAGCAGAGATTTTTGCTTTGGGCTTGGTGTTATCGACTAAGTATTCAAATTGGCCTTGGCTTAGCGCTAGTAGTGGTTGGTAGCAGGCCATTAAGCCAGAGATAATTTGGTAGCCTTGTAGTTCGCGGGCTTCTACCTCTGGGTGGCAAAAGCAACGCTCTAGCGCGACGCTTTTAAAGGTTTCTACAATCAGGTGGTTTACGCTGCCATCTTCGATAAGCGCGCGGTTTAAGTTGCCTTGATAAACCGCTTCTAAGTTTTCTACAAACTGATTTTTGGCATGTTCGGGCAAGCGTTGGTTTACTGCTACGCGTAGGTAAACAAAAAACATCGAGTCTCTTTCTTCATCACTTAGCTGTTGTTTTTTGCTTTGGTGAGCAAATTCGAGAATGGTTTCCATTTCTTTTGGTTTGCAGCAGCCGTGTTCACTGCTTAGCTTGGCAAAGGTGGCTAATAGCGCGTGCTTTAGTTCTTTAATGCTCAGCACGCCTTTTTCTATTGCGTCTTCTAAGTCGGCGATGCCGTAAGACACATCATCGGCCGCTTCCATAATGTAAGAGAAGGGCGAGCGACAGTATTGGTCTATGTCTAGGCTGTTGCGAAGTTCCTCAACATAACTTTGCTCGCTAAGGTAATAGCCCACTTTCTTTTTTAAGTAACTAAACGGTGCGCTTTTATCTGGCTTGGCTTCTGTTCCGCAGCGAGTGTATTTGAGTATGCCAGAGGCTTGCGAGTAGGTGAGGTTGAGCTTTAATAATGAGTGAATAAGCCGAATGCCTTGGGCGTTGCCCTCAAAGCTGACTAAGTCTCGGTGGATGGCTTCTGGCAGAGTTTGTTTCGGTTTTTCGTTCTGGTCTTCATCTAGCTCTGTTGCTTGCGAGCTTTGGTAAAGGCTATTGAGGTTTTCACTTAGCCAATCAATTAAGGCTTCTTCACCAAAGTGACCAAAGGGCGGGTTGCCAATGTCGTGCATTAAACAGGACATTTCAACAATGCTTTCTAACTGGCGCTCTAAGCCTTTAAGTTGGTGGCTGTTTTGTTCATCTACTAAGGCTTCGCAAATGAGCTGCGAAATATAACGCCCCACCTGCTGTACTTCTAAAGAGTGAGTAAGGCGACTGCGCACTGCGGCGTTGCGCTCTAAGGGGAAAACTTGGGTCTTTTGCTGCAAGCGCCTAACTGCAGCGCTGTTAATTATTCGGCCTCGGTCGCTTTCAAACTTCTTTAGGTCGGCATTAAGATCTGGCTTAGCTGGGTAGGGCCGAGTACCGAGAATTTTGCTAGCGAAATTTACTGTCATACTCTAAGCCGCTCTCTATCAATTAGAGTATTTATACTGCTGTATTATCTATAGAAAATCAATTGGTGAGGTTTTTGAAAATAGTAGTTTGGATCATTACTGAGAAGTGGCTGGCGTTGATAATAGTGGGAGTGATGTTTTTATATTTACTTGCGATAAAGGCGACGGTTTTAGCGTGGTATTTACGGCCTTGGCGGTTACACTAAGCCGCTTAGCTGGTGAGTATTTACTCCCAGTATTACAGTGCTTTTATTAAAGCACCTTGTTTTATAAGGCTTGTTTATGTCGTTTAGTGCGTTAGGTTTGTGTGATGTTTTGCTAAAAGCCGTTGCAGAGCAGGGTTATGCCACTCCATCATCAATACAGCTTGAAGCGATTCCAGCTGTGTTAAGCCAGCGTGATGTTATGGCGGCAGCACAAACTGGCACCGGTAAAACGGCCGCTTTTACCTTGCCAATGGTGCAGCTGTTAGCGGGTGGGAACAAGCCGCAGGCCTTAGCGGTGCGGGCATTAGTGATTGCCCCAACTCGAGAGCTGGCTGCACAAGTTGCCGAAAGTGTTAAAAACTACAGCAACAAGATGAACATTAGCACTGCTGCGGTATTTGGTGGGGTGAGGATTGAGCCGCAAATCGCTCAGCTGCGAGATGGAGTAGACGTGCTGGTGGCAACACCGGGTAGATTGCTTGATCTTTATAAACAACAGGCTGTTAAGTTTGAGCAGCTTGAGATTTTAGTGTTTGATGAAGCAGACCGGATGTTAGATTTAGGCTTTATCGACGATATTCGCAGTATTCAAAGCTTACTGCCTAAACAGCGCCAAACTTTACTGTTCTCTGCCACCTTTTCTCAACCGATTAAGGCGCTAGCCAGGGGCATGCTTAATAACCCCAAGCTTATTGAAGTAACCGCAGTAAATAGCACCGTTGATACGGTTAAACAGCGTATTCACCCAGTGGATAAAGCACGTAAAAGCGCCTTGTTAATCTACCTGCTTAAAAAGCATAAATGGACGCAAGTGCTGGTGTTTAGTCGCACTAAACGCGGTGCCGATGCTTTGGTCTCTCAGTTAGCGAATGTGGGGATTACGGCTGCTTCTATTCATGCAAACCGTACCCAACATGCGCGAACCAATGCTCTAGAGGGCTTTAAAGGTGGCAGCATAAAAGTGCTGGTGGCTACCGATATTGCTTCGCGAGGCATTGATGTTAGCCAACTGCCATGTGTGATTAATGTTGATTTACCTTATGTTGCAGAGGACTACGTGCATCGTATTGGCCGCACCGGGCGTGCTGGAGCCTCTGGCTTGGCGATTTCATTGTTTAGTGAAGATGAGTCTAAACAGCTAAAGGCAATAGAACGACTGATTGGCCGCCAGTTTACATTGGATGTTATCCCGCGCTTTGCTCCTACTCAAAAACAGCCAGAACCGCCTTGTGATGACGACGATGTGTATGGCAATTTTGAGCCAGACCCTGTCGCGGATTACAAAGGTAAATCTAAAGGGCGAGGAAGCCGCAGTGGGAAAAGCTCTAGCAGAAGTGCTAAAAGTAACAAGCGGACAAGGTAGCCTTATCTACTAACGGTAAATGCGATTATTTGATTTACTGAATCTGAAATTACTTTATTGATTGTTGTGTTACTAGTGGTAATATCGCTATGTACTCGTAGCATTGTTATTGGGCTCTAATTATCTTCTGATGATTGAGTTTTATATTGTATGAAGGGAAACACTGTACACATGGAAGAGATAAAGGATTTCATCGTTGATGTTGGAGATGACAACTTAGTTGTTTCTTTATCTGATACCAGCGAAAAGATTAGCTTAAGAGGTGTTGTTGTGGAACATGGTTTTAGCGTTCCAGCAATTGGTACTCTTTGGTTGACTAGCGATGATTCGCCTTATGAGGAAACGCTACACATAAGTTTAGTTGATAAAGACTTAAAGCTCATTGAGCAAGTTGAGTTGTATAAACCATACACCCCCGGTGTTCTAAAGGATGTTGTAGCTAATGATAACTCTATTCAATTTGAGTTTTGGCAAGGCGTTTTTCACCAAGTAACCATAGAAAATCAAAAGAAATTGCGTTTTTCTCGTTTCTTTCCTCAAGCTGGCTGTCATTACTCAAATAAATTTGAGGCTAGCTACTTAACTATTTCGAAGTAAGGCATTAAGAATGGATGCTTATTTAAACGATAAAGATATCGAGAGCTGTATCCAGCAAATGGAGGTTGCAGCGATTAACTTTGGTAGCCGCTTTATTAATGATTCAAAAGTGCGTGCTCTATACATGGCTCAAACTAAGTCCATGGCAACAGAGTTGAAGGCTGCATACAAATCAGGGCATATTACACCAAAGCAAGCAGCGTTATCAGCAAACCAGATGCGCAATGAGATTATGGATTTTGCTCGAAGTAAAACAAGCGATATCGGCCGAGCAAAGGTAGTAAAGCTTAAGGCTAGGGGGCTAGATCTTGAAACGCTGTTAAATAAATATTCGAATAAGCATTTTGGAAAAGCTTTTAGTGATTTAACTGAGCCTGAAGCTGCAACTATCTACAAGAATATCGTGTCTAGTGCAGGAAGAGCCAACCCTAAAGTTAGTGTGAGAGCGAGCAACTTAGGCAGAGCGGGGCGCGCTCTTTGGGTGCTATCTGCTTGTATAGCTGTATATAACATTAGTAATGCCAGCAATAAGCTCAAAGCTACTGGCAGGGAGGCGGCTAACGTTGGTGGTGGTTTCGCTGGCGGTGCTGCAGGTGGAGCTGTAGCAGGCATATGGTGTGGACCTATTGGAGTGGCAATTGGAGTTGTCGTTGGTGGTGTATTGGGTTCAGTTCTTTCTGATCAAGTGTATGTTGAGTTAGCTGGACCTGACGGAGATTTTGCTAAAGCATTTATCCCAAGGTTCACGAATGCTTTCTCTACTAAAGAAAGTCAAATGGCTTCAGCCTTAGTGAAAGAGTGTTCTTACGAACTCGATAAAGTGTTCAGTGTTTTTGTTGAGTTAAATGACAAGTATTCAACTGATGCTGACGATGTTGCAATGTACTACACCAAATTGGTAAAAAGTGGTGACTTCCCGCTGGTAAAGCAAGCCTTATCTCTTCATCAATCTTTAAAAAGCTACTTAATTCAATCAATGGAAAGTGGTTGGACGTCTGCCGATGAAAAAGACTGTATAAGATATTTGCATCAAATATAGCTCCAATGAATAAAGGCGTAGGTTTGCTTAATTTAAATAGCTAATTGTCGCCTTCTTCTTAACACCTTCCCTCAACTCATATCTCAGAAACGATTCTGAATAATCTTTAACTTACCTTCGAAATACTGTAGTTTATTTTTAATTGGACGTTCAATTAATAAAAATTTGAGTGACACTTATGCCAAAGGTAGGGATGCCTGAAATACGTAAACCGCAGCTGGTAGAGGCTACTATGGCGGTAATAAACGAAGTAGGTTTGTCGGGCGCAAGCGTGACTTTAATTAGTAAAAAAGCCGGTGTGTCTTCGGGCATTATTCATCATTATTTTGGTGGTAAACACGGCCTATTAGAAGAAACTATGCGTACTGTGTTACGTAAGTTATCTGCCGCTTCCATTGCGCATTTGCAAGCCGTTGAGCCCAACGATGTAATGGCTAGGGTTAAAGCGATTGTTGCTGCCAATTTTGATGGCTACCAAGTAGAAGGCAAGGTAGTTAAAACCTGGTTAGCATTTTGGGCGCAGGCGATGCACGACCAAGATTTACATCGCTTGCAACGTGTGAATGAGCGCCGCTTATTGTCGCACCTTCGTTTTGAACTCAAACACATTTTACCTGCCGAACAAGCCGCTTTTGTTGCCCAAGGTATAGCAGCACTTATCGACGGTATTTGGCTGCGCGGGGCACTTAATCCCGAGGGTATTTCTGCTGATTATGCGCAAAAGCTGGTAGCAGATTACCTAGAAAAACAACTCGCTCCCTATTTAGGCTAAGTTTTAACTAAGCAACAACAGCTAACTACTAAGGCATTTTGATGACAATGAAGTCTCTTTTTATCCATGGGGAAGCCCTTGAAGGCTCTTCGGCGGATACGTTTATCACAACTAACCCGGCCACCGGCGAGGCGCTAGCTGAAATTACTCAGGCCTCTGCCGAGGATGTAGACCGCGCTGTGGCCTCTGCACAGAAGGGCTTTAAAGTGTGGTCAGCTATGAGTGGCGCTGAGCGAGGTCGCATTATGATGCGAGCTGTTGCCATATTACGTGAACGTAATGACGAGCTGGCAGAGTTAGAAGTGAAAGACACCGGTAAGCCGATTCAAGAAGCGATAGCGGTAGACATTGTTACTGGTGCCGATGTGATTGAGTATTACGCGGGTTTGGCAGCGGCTATTCAAGGCCAGCAACAAGACCTAGGCCACGGTCAGTTTTTTTATACGCGTCGCGAACCCTTAGGTGTATGTGCCGGAATAGGCGCATGGAACTACCCCATTCAAATTGCCATGTGGAAATCTGCCCCTGCCATAGCGGCAGGCAACGCCATGGTGTTTAAACCTTCGGAAGAAACCCCTTTGTCTGTACTCAAATTGGCAGAGATCTTTAGCGAGGCTGGCGTGCCTGAAGGTGTCTTTAACGTGGTGCAAGGTGATTATCGAGTTGGGCAAATGCTGTCGCGCCACCCTGATATCGCCAAGGTTTCGTTTACTGGTGAATCAGGCACCGGCAAGAAGGTAATGGCCGATGCTGCTGGCACGCTCAAAGACATCACTATGGAGCTGGGCGGTAAGTCACCTCTCATTGTATTTGACGATGCCAAGCTAAATAACGCGGTGTCGGCAGCCATGCTAGCTAATTTTTATACCCAAGGAGAGGTGTGTACTCACGGTACACGGGTGTTTGTGCATGATGCCATTTACGATGAGTTTGTAGAGAAAATTACCCATCGAACACGCAAGCTAAAGGTGGGTGACCCAAGTGATACGGAGACACAAATTGGCGCGCTTATCTCGCGCGAGCATTTAGAGAAGGTGCTGGGTTTTATTGAAGCAGCAAAAGCCTCTGGCGCACGTTTACTATGTGGTGGCCAGCGTGAAACGGCCAATGGCTTAGATAAAGGTTACTTCGTGCAACCCACCATTTTTGCAGATTGTAGCGACGATATGCCGCAAGTTAAGCATGAAATTTTTGGCCCGGTAATGTCGATTCTCCGTTTTAATGATGAAGATGAAGTGATTAAACGTGCTAACGCTACCGAGTATGGTTTGGCGGCGGGTTTGTTCACCCAAAACTTATCGCGTGCTCATCGGGTTATTGCACAAATAGAAGCCGGTATTTGCTGGGTAAATACCTGGGGCGGCTCGCCAGCAGAAATGCCCGTAGGCGGTTATAAACAGTCGGGCATCGGCCGAGAGAATGGCATAGAAACGCTTAATCACTACACTCAAAATAAGAGTGTAATGATTGAGTTAGGTGACTTAGAAAGCCCTTACGAATAAGCCATTCAGCACTAACCACTGCTAAGGCTGGGTTGGCCAAACAGGGAATAAGATGAACACCAATTACGATTATATTATTGTTGGCGCAGGCTCTGCAGGTTGTGTATTAGCCGACCGCTTAAGTGCTTGTGGTAAACATACGGTTTTATTGCTTGAGGCGGGCGGCAGCGACAAAAGTATATTTATTCAAATGCCTACTGCTTTGTCTTACCCCATGAATAGCAAAAAGTATGCATGGCAGTTTGAAAGCCAGCCAGAGCCGGGTATTGATAATCGCCGTTTGCATTGCCCAAGAGGGCGAGTGCTCGGTGGCAGTTCTTCGATTAATGGCATGGTGTATGTGCGTGGTCATGCTTGCGACTTTGATGAATGGGCAGAGCAGGGCGCACAGGGGTGGAGTTATCAAGAATGCTTGCCCTATTTTCGCCGAGCTGAGTCATGGATTGATGGCGCCGATGATTACCGAGGGGGCGATGGCCCACTGGCTACCTGCGCTGGTAATAATATGAACTTAAACCCGCTTTATCAGGCCTTTATTGATGCTGGTCAGCAAGCGGGTTACCCAACAACCAGTGATTACAACGGTTACCAGCAAGAGGGATTTGGCCCCATGCATATGACCGTAGACAAAGGCGTGCGCGCTTCAACATCAAACGCTTACTTACGCCGAGCCCTTAAGCGCAGCAACCTCACCTTGCTAAAAGGTGTGCTTACCCGCAAGGTACTAATTAAAGACCAACATGCCATTGGGGTAGAAATTGAGCGAACTGGCCAAGTAGAAAAGCTGTTTACCAACAAAGAAGTGCTGCTGGCTGCAGGCTCTATAGGTTCGCCGCAGTTATTGCAGTTATCGGGCATTGGGCCGAAAGCCGTTTTAAAAGATGCAGGTGTTGAGCTGGTTCAAGATTTGCCAGGTGTGGGGGAAAACCTGCAAGATCACTTAGAAGTGTATTTTCAATATGCCTGTCGCCAGCCGATAACCCTTAACAGTAAGTTAGGGCTAATTAGCAAAGGCTTGATTGGCGCGCGTTGGTTATTACGAAAAGATGGTTTAGGCGCAACTAATCATTTTGAATCTTGCGCGTTTATTCGCTCGCGGGCTGGACTGAAATGGCCGAATATTCAATATCACTTTTTACCCGCAGCGATGCGTTACGACGGCCAAGCTGCTTTTAGTGGGCATGGTTTTCAGGTTCATGTTGGGCCTAATAAACCCCAAAGCCGAGGGCGAGTGTGGATTAGCTCGGCCGATCCTCATGCCAAACCTAATATTCAGTTTAACTACATTAGCACCGAGCAAGACAAGCAAGACTGGCGTGACTGTATTCGTTTAAGTCGAGAGATTTTGGCGCAGCCAGCCATGGATGGTTATCGCGGCGAAGAGATTCAACCCGGCGCTAATATTAACAGCGATGAAGCGATAGATGCGTGGGTAAGGCAAAATGTAGAAAGTGCTTATCACCCTTCGTGCAGTTGTAAAATGGGCGGTGATGATGACCCAATGGCCGTGGTAAATAGCCAGTGCCAAGTAAAAGGCATTACTGGCTTACGGGTGATTGATTCCTCGGTATTTCCTACTATTCCTAATGGTAATCTTAACGCCCCTACCATTATGGTGGCGGAGAAAATAGCGGACTCTGTTTTAGGAAAACCACCGCTTGCTCCTTCAACGGCAAGCACTTGGATAGCCCCTGATTGGCAAACTAAACAGCGAAGTACTTAGCTCTGCATAGCGCTAACTAAAGCTTAGCTTTGTGCCAACTGTGGCCGACTATCTCGCTTAGTTGGCCTCAGCTAATCATTTCATTATTTGCAGTTATTTACCGACTAAATTATGTCGTACATCTCATTTTTGTAAACGTTTACACTTGTTCTCTTGATTTATTTTTTATAGAGGAACACATTAACATCAGAAATGTTGCACTGCCAATTGGTTGGTTTTTAAACCCCAAATGTAGCTGTTATAGAGTTTCCACTGTTATTAACGCACTGCTTAGCAGTTGTGGTGTTTTAGCAGCGGCTTCTTCATTACTTGCTCCACTATGCCTTAAAAGCTAAATACAGTGTTTTCTTGTTTTTGTGTGTAAACGTTTCCATTTCCGTGTTCATGGCTATAAAAGTCAACGAGGTGGGTTTTGCTACGCATGCTTTGTTGCACAGTGTAAGCACAATAAGAAACGCGGATTAAACAACAAGGCACTAGCAAAGGCATTAAAGAAGTTAGTAACTAGCAGTAAATAACGGAGGTTTTTTTACATGGCCGATTTAGTGATTAATGACAGAGAATCGTGGGTAAATGACTCGATTGATGGAACCTTATATACCCAACAACACAATAACCTTAGCCGCTTAGATTTTGGCAATGACATTAAAGTTATTGCCCGATCAGATTGGCGTAAAGACAAAGTGGCAATTATATGTGGCGGTGGCTCGGGCCACGAACCTGCTCATGCCGGTTTTGTTGGCAAGGGCATGTTAACCGCAGCGGTGTGTGGTGATTTGTTTGCCGCCCCAAGTGTAGACGCAGTGCTTAACGCAATATTGCATGTTACCGGCGACGCTGGCTGCTTGGTGATTATTAAGAATTATACTGGCGATCGACTTAACTTTGGGCTTGCTTGCGAGAAAGCCAAAGAAATGGGCCGCAAGGTAGAGATGGTAATTGTAAGCGATGATATCTCCATTCCGGATAACCCTAAACCTCGTGGTATTGCTGGCACTTTATTTGTGCATAAAGTTGCCGGTTATGTCGCCGAGCAAGGCGAAGATCTAGCCGCCGTAACCAAAGCCGCACAAGACACCATTGATGCAACGGCAAGCATTGGCATTGCCTTACAGAGTTGTACCTTACCAAGTGATAACAGTGAAGAGCGCATTGCCAAAGGTAAAGCTGAGTTAGGTTTGGGGATTCATGGTGAAGCAGGCATAGAAACTATCGACCTAAGCCAGTGTAAAGAGTTGGTGCGCATAATGGCGGATAAGCTATTAACCGCTTGCCCTAGCAACAGCCATGCTGTGCTGATTAACAACTTAGGCGGCCTATCACCTATTGAGATGAACGTAGTAGCAAAAGATGTTGTTGAGTCTGCGCTGGGTGAAAATGCCGAATATTTTATTGGCCCGGCACCGTTGATGACCGCCATCGATATGAAAGGCTTCTCGATCTCAATGTTAAAGCTAGACGAGCTTAAACGTGCCGCCTTGTTTGCTGATAGCCAAACAAGTGCATGGCCTGGCGTTAGCACTAAGCAGCCTTTAGCGTTCACTCCCTGTGAGTCACAGTCTTCGACCGTTAAATTTGCGGCTTCGCAAAATGATGAAGTGGCCAGCGCTTTACGCACTGCGTGTAACACCATTATCGATAACGAAAGTGCACTAAACCACCTCGATGCCATCGTGGGCGATGGAGATACCGGTTCAACCTTTGCCTCTGGCGCACGTAAGGTGCTTGCCGAATTAGACGCTAATCAATTGCCTTTAAACGAGCCTGCACTGCTGATGACCTTGATTGGCCAACAGTTAACTACGGTAATGGGCGGCTCATCGGGTGTATTGCTGTCTATCTTCTTTACCGCTGCTGGTCGAGAGTTAGCTGGCAGTGATGATTTAGTCGCTGCCCTGCAAGCTGGCTTAGCCAGAATGATGCATTACGGCGGCGCTGCAGTAGGCGATAGAACCATGATCGATGCTTTATTCCCGGCTTTTGAAGCCTGGAAGAAAGACGGTTTTGCTGCGGGAGTACTGGCGGCTAAAGCAGGGGCAGAGAGCACGCTAACGATGACTAAAGCAAACGCTGGGCGCTCGTCTTATTTAAACAGCGACACCTTAAATGGGGTAAAAGACCCTGGTGCATTCGCTGTTGAAAAAGTATTTGAATCATTATCGAAGTAGGGAGATGAACATGGACAAGATTATTATTTCACCTAGCAAATACATTCAGGGCGAAGGAGCATTAGCTAATATTGGTGAGTATGTTGCTACTTATGGTATGCAGCCATTGGTGATTGCCGATGATTTTGTAATGGGCTTAACCAAAGGCACTGTTGAAGCGAGTTTTAAAGAACAGCTTGTTGAATTTGATACTTTTAATGGCGAATGCTCGCGAGAAGAAATTAACCGCTTAATCGACAAAACTGATTCGGTAAAAGCGGACGTGATTATTGGTATTGGTGGCGGTAAAACGCTAGATACCGCTAAGGCTGTTGCTTATTATTGCAAGTTGCCAGTGGTGATTGTGCCAACCATTGCTTCTACCGACGCACCGACCAGTGCTTTAGCGGTTATTTACACCCCAGAAGGTGAGTTTAGCGAGTACTTACTATTCCCTTCTAATCCCAATATGGTGATTATGGACACCGCTATTATTGCCGCAGCACCAGTGCGCTTAATTGTTGCCGGCATGGGCGATGCCTTGTCTACCTGGTTTGAAGCGCGCGCCAATATGACCTCGGGTAAAACAACCATGGCAGGCGGCGCGCCAACCCGCGCTGCACAAGCTTTGGCTAAGTTGTGTTTTGAAACTTTAATGGCCGATGGCCTGAAAGCCAAAGTGGCCGTAGAGAACAAGGTAAGCACTAAAGCCGTCGAAAACATTATTGAAGCCAATACCTATTTAAGTGGCATTGGCTTTGAAAGCTCAGGTTTAGCTGCAGCGCACGCTATTCATAATGGTTTAACCAAGCTTGAAGAGTGTCACCATTTACTACATGGTGAAAAGGTTGCTTTTGGTACGCTCACTCAATTGGTGTTGGAGAATGCACCTTTAGAGGAAATTAATCAGGTGATTGCGTTCTGTAAATCAATTGGTTTGCCTACTAACCTGCACGATATGGGAGTTAAAGAGATTGATCGCGATAAGTTGCTTAATGTAGCCGAAGTATCGTGCGCAGAGGGCGAAACCATTCACAACATGCCGTTCCCTGTTACCGCTCAATCGGTACTGTCGGCAATATTAACTGCCCATCAATTGGGTAGTTAACTCCAACTATTTAAGCACAACTTTAGTTGTTTTTACCGAGCCACTAGGCTCGGTTTTTTTGTTTTAACGTTGACAAAAAAACAAACATATGCAAAATATTACATATGTAAATTAATGCATATGAACGATGAACCCTCAATTATTTTATAAATGCCTCGCTGATGATGTTCGCCTAAAAGCCTTGATGATTATTGCCGAGGCTGGTGAGGCTTGTGTCTGTGATTTGATGCAAGCTTTGCAGCTCGACCAACCAAAGACTTCTCGCCATTTAGCGCAGTTACGCAAATGCCAAGTATTGCTCGATCAGCGGCGCGGTAAGTGGGTGTATTACCAATTACACCCTGAATTACCAAGCTGGGCCGAACGGGTGTTGCGCGAGACTCAAGCCAATAACAAAGACTACTACCAAGCAGAGTTAGCGCGCTTTGAAGCGAATAAACAACAGCTTTGCTAGTGGATTGATCACAGAACTCACCCTCACAGCTAGCTGGGGAAGAAGGTAACAAAATGGGATTATTTGAACGATATTTAACAGTATGGGTAGGTTTAGCCATTGTTGTTGGCATTGCTGCGGGCAGCCTAGTGCCCGAGGTATTTGCGGTAGTGGCTGGCCTTGAGTTTGCACATGTTAATTTGGTGATTGCCTTACTTATTTGGCTAATGATTTACCCGATGATGGTGCAAATTGATTTCTCATCGATTAAAGATGTGGGTAAAAAACCAAAAGGTTTGCTGCTTACCATTGTGATTAATTGGCTGATTAAACCCTTTAGCATGGCGTTGCTAGGCTGGTTGTTTTTTAAAGGTATATTTGCCGATTGGGTAGACCCAAGCACCGCGACTGAATATATCGCTGGCATGATCTTGCTTGGCGTAGCACCGTGTACCGCGATGGTATTTGTATGGAGCCAGCTGACCAAAGGCGACGCTAATTATACCTTAGTGCAGGTTTCGATTAACGACGTAATTATGATCTTTGCCTTTGCGCCAATAGCCGGCTTTTTGCTTGGGGTGAGTGATATCACAGTACCTTGGAATACCTTGCTATTGTCGGTGGTATTGTACGTTGTCGTACCACTAATAGCAGGGGCTATTACCCGTAAAAAGCTAGATAAAAGCAATGACCACTCACGGCTAAATCAGTTTTTGGCCACTATGAAGCCTTGGTCGATTATTGGTTTGCTGGCCACTGTAGTGTTGTTGTTTGGCTTTCAATCGGAAACAATATTAGCCAAGCCTGAAGCCATTGTTCTTATCGCTATTCCTTTGCTTATTCAAACCTATGGCATTTTTGCGCTGGCTTATTGGTTAGCCAAGCGCATGCGTTTGCCACATAACATTGCTGCCCCAGCTTGCATGATTGGCACCTCTAACTTTTTCGAGCTAGCAGTAGCGGTTGCCATATCGCTATTTGGTTTGCACTCTGGTGCTGCGCTAGCCACCGTAGTTGGTGTATTGGTTGAAGTGCCAGTAATGCTCTCTTTGGTATGGTTTGCCAATCGCACTCGCCATTGGTTTAGTTAATCTAAAATAGTTACTCTCTCTGCGCTAAGCCGCGGGGAGGGTGACAATATCGTTGTTCTGCACATCTTCAAGCGCAAAATCTATCAGCGCCCTTACCTTACGAGGCAGCACATTGCCTTCTAGGTAAACGGCATACAGAGGATGCATTGGCAGTTGATAGTCTTCCAGCAGCCGCACCAGTTTTCCTTCACTCAACTGTTTATGTAAAACGAAGTTGGGACATAGCGCCACACCGCAGCCCTCTGCTGCCCAATCCCGAGCAATATTGGCACTATTCACCATCAAGTTTCTAGTGGGGTGAAAGGTATATTCTTGGCCGTTTTGCTGAGAGACCCAACGATTGGCATTGCGCCTATTGGTGTCGATGATGCAAGTGTGAGTATCTAAGTCACCGGGGCTAAGCGGAGTGCCTTTAAGCTTTAAGTAGCCGGGTGATGCCACCAAGTGGCTGGTAAATTCAAATAGCTTACGTGCTTTTAAAGTAGAAACGTCGGGAGTGCCAACGCGAAAAGCGAGGTCGAAACCATCGCTTGCCAGATCTACATGCTGATCGCTTAAACGCAAGTCGATGCTTAGCTCAGGATGGATAGCGGCGAAACGGCTCACTAAACCTTGTATGTAGATTTCGCCAAGAGTCACTGGTGCAGCGATGCGCAACGTACCGTGTAAGCTTGTGGCTTCCTCATTAATGTTCGCCAGCAAATCATCAAATTCGTTCAACAGGGCGGGGGCCCGATTAAGTAGCTGCTGACCCGAAGGTGTAAGCCCCACTTTTCTTGTAGTGCGTTGCAACAGGCGAGCGCCAAGCTTGGTTTCTAATTCCGCTACGTATTTTGAGGTGAGTCGGTTGGATACACCTAAGCGTTTTGCTGCTTCGGTAAATGAACCGGTTTGCGCTGTAGCAACAAATGCCTTTAAGCCGTCAATCAAGTCCATGCTAATTACCCATTAAGAACAAATTGGAGATAGTCATTCTATATCTTCTCCATTGTGAGGTGAATCTCTTAGGCTGATAATTGCTGCATTACCGTTTAATGCTTCGCTCAGGCCAAACGGCACTGGGCCGAAGGGAGAAAGAGGCGAGATGGCGACTCAGCAAGGCTTAAATATTCTTGGCGCGAATGCTACAACGCCGCCCATGCCGGTGGTGTTTATTGGCCATGGCAATCCTATGAATGCCCTAGAGGAAAATCGCTTTACCCAAAGTTGGTCGCAGCTTGGTCAAACTTTAATTAGGCCGCAGGCAATATTGATGGTTTCCGCTCACTGGATGACACCCGGTGTAAGCCTAGTAGATAGTTCCGCCAAGCCTCAAACCATTCACGATTTTTACGGCTTTCCAGAGGCTTTATTTGCCGAGCGCTATCCAGCCAGTGGTAACCCCTTGTTGGCGCAGCAGCTTACTGAACTGTTAAGTGATCATCAACTTCAAACCGATAGCAGTTGGGGGCTTGATCATGGCGCTTGGTCGGTATTGAAATGGATGTATCCAGCAGCGGATGTTCCGGTATTTCAGCTCTCTATCGATGTATCACAAAACTTGAGTTGGCATTTCGCCCTAGGCCGCAGCTTGTCAGTGCTGCGTCGCGAAGGCGTGATGATTATTGGCTCGGGCAATGTTGTACATAATCTAGCGGCGCTAAAGCACAGCTCCCAACCTTATGACTGGGCAGAAGAGTTTGATGCCTTTTTTGCTAAACGCTTAGCGCAACGAAATTTTTCTGACTTAGTCAACCCAGCAGTCATGGGCGGTTTAATGCGCATGGCTAACCCAAGTTTAGAGCACTATATACCGGCTATTGTGGTTGCCGGCGCAGCTAACAATAACGATTACCTAAGCATGGTAAGCGAAGGTTTTGATCTTGGCGCATTATCCATGCGCTCATTTGTTTTTCATCAAGTTTAAACAGGAGTCACTTATGTTAGTAAATGGAGTATGGACGGAAGACTGGCAGCCTTTACAAAAAGTGGATGAACAAGGGCGTTTTGTAAGGCAAACTTCCGGATTCCGCCATTGGATCACCGCCGACGGCAGCCCTGGTCCAACAGGTGAGGGTGGCTTTAAAGCCGAAGCAGGGCGTTACAGATTATACGTGGCTTTAATTTGCCCTTGGGCATCACGGACACTGATTGCACGTAAGCTAAAAGGCTTAGAAGCGCTAATCCCTGTTACGGTGCTTAACCCTAGTTTAACCCCGCAAGGTTGGCGTTTTGGCGGCTACCAAGGTGCAGATCAAGACCCGTTGTTCTCTGCTAATTACCTACACCAAATTTATACGCAGGCTGATCCTAACTTTACCGGAAGAGCTACCGTGCCAGTGCTCTGGGACATGCAGAAAAATGTGATAGTGAATAACGAAAGTGCTGAGATTCTGCGCATGTTCGATAGTGCGTTTGAGGAGTTAGTACCCTCTAAAATTCGGCTTTATCCAGAGCAACATAGTGAAGAAATTGATGCCCTAAATACGCGAATTTATCACCAGTTTAATAACGGCGTTTATAAAGCAGGCTTTACTCAGTCGCAAGCTGCTTACCAAGAAGCGGTAAACGGGGTATTTGAAGTATTAGAGGAACTGGAGCAAATGCTAGCAAAGCAACAATATTTAATCGGGGACACGCTTACCGAAACGGACATTCGCACCTTTGTAACGTTAATACGTTTCGATGTCGCCTATTACGGCCTCTTTAAAACTAATCGCAAACAAGTTGCCGATTACTCCAAGTTATCAGCGTACATGCAGCGAATACTAGCCATACCTGGTGTGGCTGAGACGGTGAGTATTGACCATATTACTCGCGGATATTATTCGATTAAGGCTTTAAATCCTTCTGGCGTGCGGCCAATAGGGCCTGCGCATATTGATGCCCTAAAGGCTGAAGTGCTTAGTTGAATATGACAAGCTAGATTTTGTTGTTAAATAGGCTATCTTGCAGCAAGTTTACCCAAGTGCACTGGGCTTTAATACTTTAGGTAAATAGCGAAAACTTGTAGTTAGTAAGCTGTTGCAAACAAATAGCCTGTTTTAGCGACTTAGGCCTAAATAATTTAGTTAAGCTTATGAACTTAAAGTGATTATATTTGATATAACTGTCAGTTTATTTTACATCTTGGAACTTAATGTAATCTTCGTAATAAAATATTTTTATAAATATCAACTGGTTACTGGACTGGTCTAATTTGTGCTTATGGATGCCAGAGTGACAATTTAGTCAACTAACTTCCACTTTCAAAACTTAAGGACAGACTTTGAAAAAGTTAATTAGTTTAATCAGCGTGCTTTTATTTAGCACTGCAGCACAAGCCACCCCAATTTCAAGCGGATTGATCATTGAGGGGACCACCTTTTCTAGCAACAATGCTTTTCAGTTTTTTAATGATTCTACAGAGGGTGAGAAAATCACCTCGATAACTTGGGACTTAAGCCCAATTGGTGCTTTCTTTGACTCAACCGATACGAGCCCTGGTTTGAGCAGCAGCCCACTTACATTAGGAGCCTCTTCTTCTGTAGGTCATATTTTCCCTACCAACAATGCCTTGAATGGCTCGAGCATTTTAACCATCTCGTTTACTGACTTTGATGCGGGTGAGTTTTTTACCTTTGGTGTCGATACTGATTTCTTAAGTGATCCCGATGCAGTTGGTTTGAATGGCGATCAGTTTTTTGGCGCGACGGCCTTAGCTATTTTTTCTGACGGTAGCCAGCGTTTTGGTACTTACGCTCCAACTAACGTAGCTGGTTTTGGTTCTGAGGTGTCGATCGTAGGGGCAGTAACAGTGCCTGAACCTGCTTCAATACTGATGCTAGGTTTAGCACTATGTGGCCTTGGTGTTTCCCGTAAACGTAAAGCTTAATTGGCAATGCGAGTGCTCTTGCATGGGCGCTAGATTATTAAGCCAGTTTTATCTCGGTAACAGAAAAAGCACCCTAGGGTGCTTTTTTAGTGGGTAATTGAGCCTAAGGCTTTTTACTTAATACCGCATCAATATCTGCGGCGCTGTGGCGCTCGGCTAATTGCTCCCATTCTTCGCCCCATACCCGATTAACAATACGGCCACGTTGCACAGTAGGGCGTTGCTCTATTTCTTTAGCCCAGCGCATTACGTTGGTGTAGCTTGCAGCGTCTAAAAACTCTGCGGCTTCATACACCGTGTTAAGCACAACGTTGCCATACCAAGGCCAGGTAGCAATATCTGCGATGCTATATTCGCTGCCACCTAAATACTGATTATTGGCGAGGCGTTTATCTAATACATCGAGCTGACGTTTGGTTTCCATGGTGAAGCGGTTAATAGGGTATTCGTATTTTTCTGGTGCGTACGCATAAAAATGTCCAAAGCCACCACCTAAATACGGAGCAGAACCTTGTAGCCAAAATAGCCAGTTCATGGTTTCGGTACGAGTGACGAGGTCTTTAGGCAGCAGGTGGCCAAACTTTTCGGCCAAGTAGAGCAAAATAGCCCCCGACTCAAATACCCGAATAGGAGTGTCACTAGAATGGTCGCTTAAAGCCGGAATCTTAGAATTAGGATTAATATCCACAAAGCCAGAGGAAAATTGGTCGCCTTCACCAATGTTAATTAAGTAGGCGTCGTACTCTGCCTCTTTAACGCCTAGTGCCAGCAACTCTTCCAGCATTATCGTTACTTTTTGCCCATTTGGCGTAGCTAACGAATGCAACTGTAAAGGGTTGGCGCCCACAGCAAGGGTTTTCTCATGCCGTGCGCCAGAATCGGGCCGATTAATGCTTGCCCACTGACCACCACTTTCGCTGTCCATAGTCCAAACTTTTGGTGGCGTGTATTGGTTTGTCATTGTGTTTCCTTATCTGTTTAGGTGCTACCTATATGGATATAGGGATGGTTTTGCTACATAAAACCGTTGTGGTTGTTTTAATTTGAACGCTTAAAGCAACAAAAAAATTCAGCCACAACAAGTCTCCTTATTATCGAGAATCTATACCTAGCTGTGTTGTTACACTTTAGGTGGAAACGACTAGCAGTAGCAAATGATTTTAAGTTCAGAAAGGAGAAAAAAGCCGAGCTATTGGGGTCACTCGGCGGATAATGTTTAACAGACTACTAATGCCAACAGGTGTTGCATGATACCGCTACAGAAGCTGGCAATGTAGTCTATTCGAGATTACTGAGTATTGCTTCTCAGTTTGCTATTTCTAAGCTTTCTAGCAGCTAAACCAAATACGGCTAAAGCGAAAACCATAAGGCTGCTTGGCTCAATAACGCTGGCTGGGGCATTAGTTAAAAAATCTATTTGCAGGAACATATCGCTGGTTACCGAGGTTTCAGGTAACGCAAAAGAAACACTGTCTGCGGTAAAGTCGGTTTGTACCCCTGTCATATTGGTACTTACATCAAGACCAGTGAGCATTTTATTGGGCGTACCTAGCCAATCGAGATCGGACAGCACAAAGCTTAATAAGCCCTGTCCATCGCAGGTAAACCATCCGCAGTAAGGACCATTATCAAAATCAACCCTTAGTGCGTTGGCTAGAACATCGATGCTTAGTGAGTTTTCGAAATTGAAATAATCTGGGTATTCAATTTCATCACTTACGGTAGCCGCTAATGCGCCATTACCCTCACACAGTTGGTGTGCAGATCCAGAACTTTGCTGGCAGGATAAATACACCTCATCGCCGATAATGGTTGCAGAGGCTAAATTTGAAGCCAGCAACATCGCGCCTACTGCAAATATACCTAACAGTCTATTCATAACTATTCCCTATGTTTATTGGATGCAGTAACCACTAAGCAGGGATTAAGCCAAAAATTTTTAAAGGTTTACTTACATATACTTAGACGGTTTTTTGTTTAACATGGTTAGTTGAAAAAGAAAGATTATTCTCAGTTTGCATTTTGCGAAACATAAGACTTGATAGTTTGGATGTTTGGCTAGTGATACAAGCAATAACTACATTAAAGCTATGCAAGTTAGCGTATTTAACTTGCATAGCAAATGCTTTAATTTGAGCGCGGTTTTAGGCCTAAGGTAAGCACTGCAATGGCTAAAGTAATTAGCATGCTAATAGCGCAAAAATCTACAACCGCTACAAAGCCGTCGCTGTCGATGAGCTCGCCAGCTATAAGTGCTCCAGTACCAAAACCAAAAGACATGGCAAACAATAAAACACCTTGGGTTAGTGCCGGAGAAAATGGACTTAGCTGTTCAGCTATGGCGGGAATCACCATGTCAAACCATGAGATTGCTTGCATCAGCAATACAATCAACAGAACAGGTATTGCGCTAGGTATCTGTGTTCCCACAGCCAGCCATAAACCAATAGCAGTAATCGCATAGCAACAGAGTCCGGTTATCCACACTACGTAAGGCCCACTTTTTTCAGCCCAACGTCCAGCAGGTTCTAGTAAGGCGATGGTGAGAACTGCTGAGGCTGCTAAACCAAAAGCTGAGTGGCCTAAATCTACAGAAAATACCTGCTTAATAATCAGCGGGCCGGTTTCCATTAAATTGGTAGAGGTAAGCATCGAAAGAAAAATCGTGGCTAAAAAAGCGCAAAAGGCTGCCTTCCCTCGATGGGAGAAAGCAGGCTTACTGCTTAGTTCATCAGCTTGTTCGTGCTCTTGATTGTCTAAAATCACCTTAGGTGGTGGAGCTATAAATACAGTGACTATAGAAATGCTAACTAAAGCCATCATCAAGATGAGTTGTTGTTCGCTGGTCCAATTCAAGAGGCTCACTAAACCTAGTAATGTACCTGCGATAACAATGCCCAAAAACTGAAACTGAAATAAGCGACTTAAGCCCCTACTATGCTGATTAGCAGGCAGAGAATTGATCACAAAAGTGGGGTTTAACACCAGCTGAGACACGGTGCCTATGCCAATACTTAATCCAACCAGTAAATACATGTAGCTTTGGGTTGTCGCAAAGTAGAGCAGTATTAGCGACAGTAGATGAGAAAACAGCGCCACTTTTTGTAGCTGTCGATGAATAGAATATTTGTCGGCCAGCCAGCCAATAAGTGGCGCGCTAATGCCAAAAATGCCAATGAGCGACATGACCGAGCCCATTAACGTGCCGCTGCCTGTCCGCTCAATAATCAATGGTGTAACTAATAGCGCTAAGCCTACCCATTGCACAACCCCATTGGACATTTGCGCAATATACCAGGGTTTAAATTCTTTCATTTGTACCTCCAGAGTTATTCAAAAACTATCGCCTGTGCGTTCAACCCTTGAAGGTGCTCAAGAGTGAAAAAGTAGGGCGAATAGTCGGATTTAACTCAGAGTAAAAATTTCGACAGCTTTGGCACAGTGTCTTACTCGTTGTTACTCAGTAGCGGAGTAAGTTACTGGGTTTATTGTTCCATTCTTCGAAATAATGCTTCCCGCTGCTGCCACTTACTCTTGTTTAACTCTCTCGATAAGCTTTGTTGCATGAATTAGCAGGGTGCTAATTGCGCGGACTCTCAGATTAGTAGGGAGTCCAGAATTTAGCCAATCTCAAGCAAGTTAAGCCTTCGGCGATAAGTAAACGTGGTGGGGCGGTAGCAAAGCAAATTAGTGGGCTTGTGATATTGGCATTTGATTCCTAACTAAAGGTAATACACATGAATAGAACAACCTTAAAAGCACTTTTTTATAGCTTGGCTTTATTGATTGTTATTGTCAGCGTCGGCTCGGCAGTAGGGGTAACCGAACCGGGGCAAAAGTTTGGCACCGACAGGGCTGTAGTAATTTGGCTGCTAGAGCATCGAGTATTAGTTGCAGTAATCAATATACTCATGATGATCGGTTTAGTTGTGCTTAATCGAAGAGCCCAAATTTGGCCACGTTCAATAATGGCGGTGTGTTCAGGCCTAGTTGCGCTGGGTATTTGGTGCAGTAACTACGCTACTCAAACGGTGTTTCCTTCAAAGCAGCATAACGCTGAATATTACGACGTAAGTTACGCCGATACCGTGTTACCAGATGACCAAGTAATGTATGTAGTGCAAGTTGGTGACGACGTACGCATGTTCCCGCGTGAGCATTTACAAATTCCCCATATTGCAGGTTGGAACGTAGATGGCACCGACTACACCATGACCTTTTGTGGCTTGTCTAATTTGCCGGTAGTGATTGAAGCCGACTACGGTTTAGGCGAGTCTGACTTAAACGTATCGATTCAAACACATAACAATCTGATTTTTAAAGACACCAAAAACGATGTTTTTCTTCAGCAAATTACTATGGAATCGGAGTTTACCGACCACAAACCAAAACAAGTTCCAAATACTTTAATGTCGTGGGCTGCAGCGCGTGAGTTATACCCTAATGGCCAGGTGTTTATTTACCACTATGACCGTTTACTAGACAAGATGATCAATACCGCTTTTCAAGATGCTTTAGATGTTCAATTTGATAAAACGAGAGAAGATGAAGCTGCGTTTCCTACACTGCGCCTAGACGATAAACGCTACAACCAAAAAGAGCTGATTTATGGTTACGATGGTGGAGACTTCCAGTTTGCTTTTAGCATTGATGACGCGCGAACTTTTGCTGATGAAACCTTTGAAGTGAACGGCCAAACCTTAAGCATTAAATACAATAGCGAACATGACTTTGCCTACTTAGTCGATGGAGAAGGAGAACAGTTACCTACTCATAACGGCTTATTCTGGATGGTGTGGTCGCACTGGTTCCCTGATACCGTTACTTTAAACGGCTAGCCGATGCCCTAAGCTATAATCAAAAAAAAGCCCGATAAGTAGCGGGCTTTTTAATTAGCTTGTAAGTTGTTATTTGTGTTTTAGGTGTTGGGCTGTTGTAAATCGTTTATGCCCCAAAGTGAGCTAGCGTAACTGATTGAACGTTAAAGATGCTCAAAGAGGACATTGTGAGCGATAATAGGAAATGTGTTGATGGCGACCCATACCTGCGTGTGCTAGGCTTTTGTTTATGAAGAATTATTCAACAGCAACAGCAACAGCAACAGCAACAGCATGGAGCATGGAGAATGAATACTTTCCTTACCCGCGTATTATTAACCGTTGGTATCGCAGTTACGTTTAATACTTCCGCTTCAGAAAGCGATGGCGGAATTCCCTACAAGTGGGCTCCATGGAAAGATCCTGAGAATCCAATGGTACTCAAGATGACTGACGAGAAAGATGTCTTGTTTGAACGCCGGGATCAGTCAATGGGTGCCAAGCGTGAGCCCGGATTATTCTATCCAAATCGCTATACCTTCGGCCCGAACTGGTCGGCAATACCGACCTTTTTGGGTGCGCCGATTGCCCAGACACCAGAAGACCTAAAAGCGGCTAAAGTTGACATCGCCATGTTCGGTATGACGATTGGTGATCAGATGTTGCCAGGCGGTAGATTTGGTGCCCAGCAGATGCGGTCACTGATTGACTACATGTCGTACCCTGCTCAGGGGACAGATCAGTTTATTGGTGTTGATATCGGCAAGCTGGTCATGGTTGATTACGGTAACGCTGCCGCTAACTGGATGGCGGATAATCAGGTCAACCTTGATGAGGTGCATAAAATTGTCAGTGAAATCTTAAGTGCCGATGCGATTCCTGTTGGTATTGCTGGCACCCATATTCAAAGTTACGGATTTATGACAGCGCTAGCTGAGAAGTATGGTCCCGGTGAAGTGGCTATCGTTCACGTAGATGCGCACTACGACGCCTATAAAGCGGGTGCAGGTCGTTTCGTTCACAATGGGTCTTTTTTCAAACTGGCTGTCGAGAAGGGAGTCGTAAAGGGCAGTGACATCCATCAAGTTGGCTTGCGCGGCCAAACGCCGGGGGCTTACGATCTAAACTGGATGCGTGAAAACAAGTTGAATTTTCACTTCCAGGCTGAAATCGAGAAAAATGGGTGGGATGCGGTGCTAGCTAAGCTGCTTTCAGAGGTCAAAGGCCGCAAGGTATACATAACCTTTGATATGGATGGAGTTGACCCAGCATATGCACCTGGTGTGGGTACGCAAGATCCTGACGGCCTAACGGCAGGCCAGGCGATCCAACTGGTGCGGGCTTTGGGCATTCAAAACGAAATCGTCGCTGCTGAATTTAATGAGTACAACCCACTTTTGGACGATGCTCATCAAACAACAGGCATTCTGATGGATCGCCTAATCCGTTCGCTACTCGGCGGAATTCAGGGGCGTAGAGAAGGAATAACAGACCCAATGTATTACGACCCTGAACGTATCAACCACGCTGATCAATAACATCTCTCCGAACAAGAGGCCGGGTATCCGGCCTTGTATACGCTGAATGGATTCAGGGCAATATATGGACATGAAGCACGCTTTCCTGAAAGAACCATTGTTACATTTCCTGTTTTTGGGAGGGTTGATTTTTCTCGCCGATGCATTGTTGGCAAGTGATCGCAAGGAACAAATCTTCGTTGACCAAAGCAGTATCGACTATTTGGTCAAGCAGCAGGAAAGGCTATCGCTGCGTACTTACAGCGATGAAGACATTGAACAGTTAATTGCGGCCTACATTGAAGACGAAATCCTTTATAGAGAGGCGTACAAGCGTGGATTGAACCAAGGAGACACACGCATGCGCCGCAATATGATCCTCAAACTCAGGGGATTGATGATCGCTAAGGTGAAGGAGCCCTCCGAAGCTCAACTAAAAGATTTCTACCAAAATAACCTCGAACGCTACACTGGCCCTGAGCAGTTTCAGGTCGATCATGTTTATTTTAAAGATGAAAGCAGTGTCTCAACTGGTCTGCTCGATGAGCTCAATCAAGGGGCAGATTTTCGATCCTTGTCTGAGTCTTATTTTCAGACCTATGGCCAGTCTTCAATTAATAGTCCCCGCAGTGAACTAGCGTCTTTGTTCGGCGAACAAGCTTCTCGTTACATCGTAGAGACTGACTCTGACCATTGGATGGGACCATTCTCATCAGCTCAAGGGATCCACTTTGTTAAACGATCCGGAATAACCCCGCCAAAAGTTGCGGCTTTTGAACAGGTAGCACCTTATCTGCCAATGGACTGGCAAGCGGCTGAGGCCCGCAAGTTAATTGATGCTGAGCTTGATAGTGTGCGTGAGAACTACAGCATCGTGGTGGAGCGCACTCAATGACACAGGCGGTTCAGTCATGGATGCTAGCTATTGCGCTTTTTTTTGTTACCGCAAGTGTATTTGCACACGATATTGGTGTGTCCAAGGCTGAACTCGTCGAGGGTTCTAACAACCAGTACCAGCTTCGAGTTCATGCTCCAGCAATGATGGCGGCCCGCTTTTCGTCACCGCAGCTGCCGGAAGGCTTTGAATTTACTGCAAACCCACGAGGCAGTCAGCAGGGGCAGTGGAAGGTCTTTGAGTTTTCAGCGGAGCGTGCACTGAGAGCAGGGGATGAGATTAGGCTTGCTTGGGAACGAGATGGTCTGATGGTGACCACTTACTGGGGAGATGGTAGCCAAGTCAGTCGATTGTTTAAAAATCAAGCCGGTGCGATCACCTTGTCTATGGCGCAATTAAAGGCCACCTCTGGTAGTTGGCAAGATGCAGCACAGCGCTATTTGTTTTTGGGAGTTGAGCACATCCTACTAGGAGTAGATCATCTGTTGTTTGTACTGGGTTTGCTCTGGATCGTTCGAGGATCTGCAGCCCTGGTTAAAACCATTACAGCTTTTACTCTGGCTCATAGTATTACCCTTGGACTAGCTACCTTTGATTATTTAACCCTTCGTTCGGCACCCGTTGAAACCTGTATCGCACTAAGTATCGTATTTCTCGCGGTCGAGATCATGCGGGCGCGTGAGGGGCAAACAGGCTTGACTCATCGATATCCATGGGTCGTCGCATTTGCTTTTGGTCTGCTGCATGGTCTGGGCTTTGCGGGGGCTTTATCAGAGATTGGACTAGCCCAGAGTGAGATCCCACTGGCATTATTATTTTTCAATGTGGGTGTCGAGCTTGGCCAGTTAATCTTTGTCTTTACCGTATTGTTGGTGGCGTTATTCGGTCGAAAGCTAAACCTAGCCATACCAAACCATATTCGAGTGTTACCCGTATATTGCCTTGGAGGGCTCTCAGCCTATTGGCTCTTGACGCGGGTAGCAATGCTTGGTTCACCAGTTTAACTTTCTTAGCTTTGCCAAACAGAATTGTTGTAACCGAGCTAAAAAAACACAGTCTAATCAATATCCGTTTCAAAGAATAAAAGGAATTTCATGAAAACGAATCAATTACTATCCATACTCGCGGCTATGTTGCTGCTGTCATTTAATGCCAGTGCACATGAAGTAACCGGCTTTGGGGGCGGATTCGTAAGTGGTTTTGTGCACCCCGTTCTTGGTGTAGACCATGTCGTGGCTATGATTGCCGTTGGGCTTTGGGGAGCATTGCTCGGTGCCCCAGCTCTTTGGGTATTGCCTGTGGTATTTCCGTTAGTGATGGCTTTTGGTGGTGTTTTAGGGATCATCGGCCTCCCCATCCCCGCCGTGGAGACTGGCATCGCAACTTCAGCAGTTGTGTTGGGGGGGATGATTGCTTTTGCCTTGAAGCCTCACTTGCTGGTTGCGGCCATCGTCGTTGCCATATTTGCTATTTTTCATGGGCATGCTCATGGTACAGAGTTGCCACAATCAGCGACTCCCTTGGCGTATAGCATAGGGTTTGTAATATCCACGGGGTTGTTGCACCTGTGCGGTATTGTGTTTGGCCAGCTTGTACGTGCACCAGCCGGAAGGGTGCTCATTCAGGCGACGGGCGGCGTGATTGCTACGGCTGGTGTTTGGATCCTTGTTTGGTGAGCTTAACCACAATGGGAAGGGTTGTATTACTTTTACTTTCCTTGCCAAGGCCAGCCTTAGCGCATAGTCCATTTGAGGGCGCAGGCGTTTTTTATGGTGGGTTATTGCATCCCCTTGGTGTACCAGCGCATTTGCTACTTATCATTGCGCTTGGCTTGTATGCAGGTCAATCAGGAATCGAAAAAAGCAAAGCGAGCGTCTTAGCTTTTGTGCTTGCTTTGATATCGGGCTTAGTTGGTGCCAGCTTTTTTGTGCAACCAGGGCTCGAGCCTACGCTTTTAGCTGCGGGCGCGATTGTGGGACTCTTCGTTGCCAGTAAGCTAACTGCTATACGATATTTGAGCGTAACTACGGCTGCAGTCGCGGGTTTTCTTGTAGCATATGACTCACCACAGGAAAGCTTGGTTGGTATCGCTAAATTGGTAGCGATGATTGGTACTGGGCTTGGTATATTTATTGCGTTTTGCATTGCCACTTTGATTTCTGAATACTTCAACAGCTTAACATGGCAAAAAATTGCGGTGAGAGTCATGGGATCTTGGATCGCGGCTGCTTCACTCTTGGTGTTGGCCCTATCCCTTAGTTACCCAGCTTAGTGGGTAACTAAGGGAACCGGCCCGTAGTCGCTGCCTCTGCTTTTTCAGAAAACCCTCGGCTAAAGCGACGACTGGTAGCACGTAAAGTCCTCATTAAACATAGCAATAAACTTGATGATGGCTGTCTTGCCAAGGCTATATCGCCTGTGTACCACTAACTAGGTGTCGCTTCAAAAAGGGGCTCAAGCACTATACAGAACGCGTTTACAACGCGCAGGCACATCGAGATTGAAGACCGGCTTGAAACTGAAACCCTAGCACTTATCTAGCGACAATTGATTCATACATGGTGTCGAAGGTATGAATGTTTAAGGCTGAATTCCTAACTCATTTGTGTCCAAAAGTTTGTTAGGACTCAGTAAGGAGCTAAGCCGCAGAACCTTTAGGTGTCTGGGCCTAAGCTGGTAATTCAATAAGAGCCTCATTTTATCGGTACTGGCAGGTGGAGTTTCTGCTTCACCATCCTTGAACCTTGCTTATGTATTGCTGCTGGCTTTGCTCAAAATAAAGCGTTTGCTCACCCAAACTATCCGAAGATGAAGCTATGCTAATTGTTTTTACAGTGGGGGAATGGCTGGTGTTACGTTTGTTTTTTATCTTGCTCGGTTTGCTGTGGAATCAGGGCTTATATTCTGCTGAAGTGCAAAACTGGTATCGCTCGGCCAGTTTTTATCATATCTGGCTTAAGTCTTTTGCCGCCTCTCATCAACAGCATGAGGTTGGTGACATTCAGGGCATTATTCAGCGCTTCGATTACTTAAATGATGGCCAGGCCAATGCGGGGAAGGATCTGGAAGTAGATGCCATTTTGCTTTCGCCTTTTTACCTTAGTGCACGTAGCTCCGAAGACCCCTTAGATAATATTCATGGTTATGACGTGGTGGACTATTACCAAGTTAATCCAGTGTTTGGTGATAAGGCTGATCTTAAGCAATTGATAGACTTGGCCCATAGCCGCGGGGTAAAAGTGCTGTTTGATTTTGTCCCGGCTTACACCTCGATAAAACATCCTTGGTTTATTAACTCTGCTAATGGCGGCGACAAGCGCGATTGGTATGTGTGGGACAAGCAGCCCTCTTCTCAGTGGCAAGCCGCATGGGGGGGAGGCAGTTGGCAAGATGTTTGGAAAGCCCATGGCAATAGCTATTTTTATAGTTATTTTCAAAGCAGCGAGATTGCCGATTTAAACTTGCATAACCCTCAAGTGCGCCAAGCTCTGGAGGAAGTATTAAAATATTGGTTCGATTTCGGTTTTGATGGTGCCAGAATTGACGGCGCTCCCTATTTAATTGAAGACGGCCCAGGCAAACAGGCTGACCGGCCTGAAACCTTCCAAATATTGCGCGAGTATCGAGCCATTGCCGACAGCTATGAGCAAGGCAAAGTGCTAATCGCCGAAACTTGGCGACCTTCTGAACTTGTGTCGAAGTACTTTGGTAATGGCCACGATCAAATTCATATGGGCTTTGATTTTGACTTTGCTTGGCAAATTCCCGGTGCGATTAAACGCGGTAATGATCAAGGTTTGCGCAACTTGCATGAGCAGCAAACCCAAGATTATCCGTCTGGTTATCAAACGGCAGCATTTTTAAGTAACCACGACAGTTACATTTCTAGACCAATGACAGTATATAAGGGCAATGCTAATCAAGCGTTGCAAGCCGCGGCTTTACAGTTACTGAGTAGCGCTACGCCGTTCATTTTTTATGGTAATGAGCTAGGTATGTTGGGAGAACATCAACCCGATGCGCAGCTGCGTGGTTTGTTTAATTGGCAAGATGTAGAACGGCAGTTAGCCTTGCCAAACTCCTTGTTAAACCAATATCGACACCTACTTAAGATACGCCGCGAGCACTCCTTTATTAGTGAGGCTTCGTTGCAATTTTTAGATACCCATAGCGACAAGGTGTTTGCCTATGCCTTAGCCACCCAGCAGCAGGCGCTGGTGGTGCTTATTAATACCAATAAAGCCCCCAGTCGAGCGCAGCTTAATATGGCGCAAGTAAGCGCTTTAAGTACTCATCAAGATTATCGCTTATCGCCTGTTTTAGGAGAGCCTGTGCAAAAACGCCGAGAGGCTTTGGCTGGTGCTGCTAGCTATCAACTGGAACAACTACCAGCAGAGAGTGTAACGGTGCTCTATTTAGGAGAGCAGCAAGCAAGCTTGGTGGCAAGCTATCCAGATAAGGTCGTTGCACCTACCACGGCGTTAGTGCCAAGCGCCATTGCCTTAAATAGTTTGTATTTGCGTGGTGATATGAATGGCTGGGATGGCAGTTTACCAATGGCTTTAGGTGAAAACGGCCTTTGGCAAGTTAAGCTAAAGCTGCAAAAAGGCCGTTATCAATATAAGTTTGAAGTGAATGGTCAGCCATTGTGGGGGCGCAACTGGGGAGATAATAGTCGTAACGGTATTGGCGATATTGATGGCGAAAATATCCGTTTAAGGGCGGCTAGTGGTGGCTGTTACTTATTTAGTTTTAACCCGAAAAATCGTCAATATCTGGTGCAACAACAAGAGAGCTGTGATTAATGCCTAATAAGCTTGAGCAGCTAAGTTAGCGCTCAAGCTTATCGAGCCTAGTTAAGTTTAAGTTGTTGTAAAACCTGGCTAAGCGGGGTGCTTTGATAGCTTTTTTGCAAGGCTTGGCGCATTTTACTGCCATCTAAAATAACCGGTTGCTGCCAGAGATAACGCATCTTCAATACTTCTTTTAGCATCGGCACAAAAGGTGCAATTATCGAAAACCCCCACCAGGCGAGGTTTGTACTTTTTATATTGGTGCCATTACTAGCAAAGGCCTGTTGCCAGTCTTTTCGGCTGAGTGCTAGGCCTGGGTCGTGCCAAACTTCAAAGTCTGCTTGGCTTTGTTCTAGCAGCTGGACGGTATTGGCGCATAAGTCGGGCAAGTAAGACCAAAAGTGTACATGTTCTTGGTTGTGAGGAAAGGCAACTTGGTAGCGAGATTTTCTATGTTTAACCATGGTGCTTACCCAGCTTAGATGGGTGTGTGGGCCAATAAAATCGCCGGCTCGAACAATGGTAACTTTTGCGCCATTCTCACTGGCTTGTTTTAAACGTTGCTCCATTTTTACCCGTACTTGTCCTTTCTCACTGGGCGGGTGCATTGCTTGATTTTCGTCAATCAAACTGGCTTGTGGGTTAAAGTTGTACACGTTACCGGGAAACAAAACGCGTAAGCCAAGTTGCTCCGCCACTTGTAAGCAAGGCTCTAACAGTGGCAAGGCTTGTTGTTGCCAGCGGTGGTAAGGCGGATTTAAAGCGTAAACGATCAAATCTACGCCCTGAGCAGCGACCATTACTTGTTGTTGCTTAAGTGCATCGCCCACAATCAGTTTCGCCTCTACGAATGAGGGGACTTTATTCGGATCTCTAACTAGCGCTTTAATCGACCAGCCAGCCTTGCTTAAAGCTAAAGCCATCTCTAAGCCAAAGTTGCCATTTATACCCAGTATTAGTGCTGTTTTCATGATGCCTGTTTCCTTTGTTTGTCTTGATAACTAAATTGTATAATTCATAATCAGATAGGGAATGGCATAAATCTGCTAATGGGTATGCATATATGAATAGCGATAACTGGCAATGGTGGCAGTATTTTCTTGGTATTGCTCAGCAGGGAAGCTTGAGTAAGGCTGCGCAACACCTCGGGGTATCGCAGCCCACTTTAAGCCGGCAGTTACAGGCAATGGAGCAGCAACTTGGCCAGC
Organism: Agarivorans albus; assembly: GCF_019670105.1. NCBI lineage: Bacteria > Pseudomonadati > Pseudomonadota > Gammaproteobacteria > Alteromonadales > Alteromonadaceae > Agarivorans > Agarivorans albus. The sequence goes on from NZ_AP023032.1 coordinate 909,346, forward strand.
CCTTATTCGACCGTAGTACTCAGGGCTTAAGCCTTACTTTGTTTGGTCAAAGCATGTTGGAAGAGTGTCAGAACATGCAAAGTAGTGCCGAGCGGCTGCAGCGCTTAGCTGCGGGTCAAACCCAAACTTTAACTGGCAGAGTGCGCCTAGCTGCTAACGAACTAGTGGCTTTGTATTACCTGCCTCAAATAATGCCTCGTTTTATGGAAACCTACTCAGAGGTTTCCTTAGAAATTGAAGTGAGCAACAGCGCCAGTAACCTAGATAAACGTGATGCCGATGTGGCGATTAGAATGTTTCCGCCGACGCAGTTAGATTTGTTATGCCGCAAAGTGTCTGATATCCCTCTAGGCTTTTACGCCAGCTCAGAGTATTTGGCAAAACACGGTATGCCAAAGGATCAAACTAGTTTGTTTAGCCATAGGGTACTGGGTTATGACCGCGACCCGCAGTTTGAAGTGGGGGCGCGCCAGTTAGGCATGAACATCAAAAACGAACAATTTTTGTTGCGAACCGACTTTTTGCCTCTGCAGCTTGAGCTGGCCAAGCAACATGCAGGCATAACGGTTACCCACAAATGCTTGGCAGAAGCTGCCGGTTTAATCGAGATTGAATTGGGCTTCGAACTACCTGCTTTACCGGTGTATTTGGTGTGTCATCGGGATGTTCAGCACAACAAAAAAATCCGTGTATTGATGGATTATTTAGCTGAGTACTTAGTGGCTTGTTGCTAGCGATTGTTGTTAAGGGCTAGAGCCAGCGTTGGTTTATTGTAGTGTTAAGCAGCTAAGGTAACAAAAAGCCCGCTAAGTAGCGGGCTTTATTTAACTAGAAGGCGCTTAGCTTAGTTTTGCAGGTTGCCATCGGTATCGTAGAACATTTGGGTGCTGTAGCTTTCTAGCGGCAGTTTGTCGATGGTGCCATTACGTTCTACGTAATCAACAAATGATTGCGCGTAGTCTAAGAAGCTATCTTCAAACTTACTCTCATCGGCAGAGATGTCGGCAAAGCTAAAGTATCCATCGCGGCCGCCAGCAATGTAGTTGTTGGTTACCACTGTGAAGCTGTCACTATCGGCCAAGGCTATCCAATCGGTGGTGCCTTTGGCTTTTACTTCTACGTCGTATAAACGAGAGCCAGCAGCTTGCGACATATCCACCTTGTAACGTAAACCAGCAGCGTAAGGGTAAGCGCCAGTAGAGCCTTCTGGATCTAGCGAGTAATCTACAGCTTCGTTAAGTACCGTTTTGATTTCTGCGCCAGTCATTTCCAAGTAAACCAAGGTATTCGCGAAAGGCAGTAAGGTGTAGGCATCGCCAATGGTGTAATCGCCTTGTGGTACGTCGTTACGTACGCCGCCGGCATTTTGAATGGCTACGTCACCACGTATGGCTTGCTCCAAAAAGGCTTGAGCTACAAGGTTTGAAATATCTGAACCATTAGCGCTGGTGGCCGATACATCACACAAGGTGCTACGGCCTTGGCCTGGGATGCGCTCAAAGCATAGGTTTTGTGCCACGTCGCCTACTACTGATTGTTTTAGCACGTCAACTTCTTCGGCATAAACCGCTAGTAAATCTGCAGCATTAGCGTCGGCTGTAACAATCGATAAGTTAGGGTTGGCGGCTACTGCGTCGGTAACTGCAGTGCGAGTTGCACCGGTAAGCTCAACGCGGTCACCGTTAGTGTCTTTGCGCATAAAGCTGTCTGCTAGCAATAGGTGAGGGGTACCTGCACAGCTTTCTAGCTTGCCGTTGCCATCGAAGGTAACAGCTAAATCACCCACTACCGCTGAGTATTGCCAAGCTTGGGCAACACATACTGGGTCGCCGTCTAAGTTGCTTACCATGGTTGGGTAATCACCTGCACTGTTTAGGCCTAGCTCTTCAAAGTCACCTAATAGGGTGTGTGAGTCGCCACCAATGATCACATCTACATCGGTAAGTTTTGCGGCTAGCTCTAGGTCGTTTTTGTACTGATAGTGAGTTAACAAAATGATGTTGTTAACGCCTTTTTCTTTTAGCTCATCGATGTACATTTGCGCCGTGCTGGTTTCATCATGAAACTGAGTGGTGGCATCAGGGCTTGAAGAGTTTTTAGTTTTAGTGGCAATGTCGATGCCGATAATACCCACCTTGGCATCGCCAAATGACTTAATCATGTATGGCTGGAAGTAATCCCAACGGGTAGTAGGCGCAAGCGGCGATACGCCAACTTCAGGTTCCACGTTGGCAGCCAATACTTGGGTTTGGCAAGTTGGGCTATATAAAAACTCTAAGAAAGTTTTTAGGCCAGCATCGCCGCCATCAAATTCGTGATTACCTAAAGCGAAAGCGTCAAAACACACTTCGTTCATTAAGGCTGCATCGGCTTCGCCTTTAAATAGGGTGTAGTAAAGATCGCCAGTAATTGCGTCACCCGCGTGCAGCTTTAATACATTGTCTTTACTTGCGGCTAGATCATTGATTTTCGCTACAACTTTTGGAAAACCGCCTACCGAAACTCGAGTTGCTTCGCCCGCTAAGTTTAAGTCTATACCGCTATCAGCTTGTAAATGAGAGTGGTGATCGTTGATATGCAGTACGTTAATGCTAAGTGGCTGAGGGCTTGGAGTACTGTCGTCGTCATTACAGGCAACTAAAGCAACACTAAGGGGAAGAAGGGCTAACCATTCCTTGCGAAAATTCATCTTTACTAACTCCGTTTAGATAGAAAACTCTAAACACTAGAGAGTTTAGATGAACCATAGATGAACTATTTTTGTTAGTTTTATGTCGGTGGCTAAACTGGCCAGTCAACCATGTTGGTATGGTCGCTTGGTAAGCTGCCTAGCTCGCCCTGCCAACGTTTAATAAATTGTTTATTTGGGTCAAACATTTTGCTTTGTTTATCGATGTCGAAGTGGCGACCACCACGTGGGTCTGCACCTACTCCTGCAATGTATTGCCAATTCCCCCAGTTGCTAGCTACATCGTAATCAATCAAGCCTTGTTCAAAGTAGGCCGCGCCGTAGCGCCAGTCTACTTGCAGTTCGTTTACTAGGCAGCTAGCGACAATTTGCCGGCCTCGGTTCGACATCCATCCACTGCTGTTTAGTTGATGCATTAGCGCATTCACCAAAGGGTAGGCCGTATTGCCCTCGCACCATTGCTTAAAGCGCTGGGCGTAAAAACTGGTATGTAAGGTTTTACCGTTAACCCCAGAAAAACTAAACAGCTTGCTGCCATGCGCACGGGCATACCAATAAAAGTACTCGCGCCAAAGCAGTTCAAAGTAAATCCAATAGCTGGATTCATTAGCGCCGTGCTTTGCTTCGTAATTACCTAAAGCCTGTAAAACCTGCCTAGGGCTAACAGCACCATGGGCGAGAAACGGCGATAAGCCAGTTGAGAACAGCTCGCCGCTTAGGGCGTTACGGGTTTGTTTGTAGTGGCTTGCAGCAGTGGTTGAAAAGTAATGCTCAAGATGATTACAAGCTGCTTGCTCACCTGCTTGAAAATCGCTTGAATGATGTTCTGGCAGTTTAATTAGCGGTGCAGGGCTTAAGTTACTTGGCGCTTTAGGTAGCTGATGTAAGATGGCTAAGGGCTCTGCTATCGCAAGCTCTTCTACTTGCTTACGAAAGGGTGTGAAGCTTGTAGGTAAGTTGCTTACATCAAAAGGTAATTGCTGTTGCTCGAATAAGCTGTTGCTGCTGGCAGAGTGAAAGCGGATCTGCGGATAGGCAAGCTGCAGGGCGAGCCATTGTTTGGCTTCGTCACTGCCTGGGTGCACACTTCTGCCAATATCGGTGATGCGATAGTGTTGAATGTAAAGGGCGACTTGCTGCTCAAAATGACCATGTTCGATAAACAGCTGTTGGCCAAGTTGATTTAAGCTAAAATTGAGTTCACTTAAGGTCTGGTTTAAGTAGGTCTGTTTGGCCAAGCTTACCTTGGTTTGGCTGAAGTGCTGCACAAAGGGGCTAGTGGCTTGGTTTATGTAAACGCAAATGAGCTGGTCAACTTGCCGCGCGAGTTGCTTAAGTGCAGGGTTGTCTTGCACTCTACAATCGTTATCGAAAATAAACAGCCCTAGTCGCATTCTTGCTTCCCAAAATTAGTGGCGAATAAACTAGTTTACGTATCTGCTTGTTATTCAGTTTAATCTGGCGAGTGTTTGGCTGCTTAGTTTTTCTTTTACTACAGGAAATGATCATGATCCCTTTGAATACTTCGATAGTGGCTGGCGTGGCTTTGTCGCAAATCGACGGTGAAACCAAAATGTTGCTTATGAAGCGAACCAAGGGCAATTATTGGTGCCATGTAGCGGGGCATATTGAAGGGGATGAAAAAGCTTGGCAGGCGATAATTCGAGAGTTTAACGAAGAAACCCAAATTGAGGTGAAACAGCTATATAACGGCCAAATTCTTGAGCAGTTTTTTGAAGCTAATGTAAACGTGATGCAAATTATTCCGGTATTTGTGGTGTTTTGCCCGGCTGAGCAGGCGGTAGTGTTGAACCATGAGCATAGTGAATTTCGCTGGTGTAGTTTGCAAGAAGCCTGTGACTTAGTGCCTTTTCCTAATCAGCGAGAAGTGTATCAACAGGTTTGGCAGAATTTTGTTTTAAACAAACCCCACCCTTTGTTTGAGGTAGATATAAGCCCACTTAGTTAGCGAATGAGTCAGGTGCGGCAAGTGCTGTTAATGATAATTTTTTGATTGATTATCTCTGCAGATGTTAGTCTAAGCGTATGTTATTTATGAATTTGTACTATCTATTTGGCATGCATTTAGCGCACTTGTAACTTGTTATGAAGATACTACAAATTTAGTGGTTTTCCGTTCAAATGAGCGTAAAGCATGGTTTTAATTAAGCTTTAGCGAATTGAGCTGTTCAGTTTTTTAGCGATGTTCGCTTCCTCATCTTATAGGTTTGTAGATGTATTTCTCTAAAGTATTACCTTTGTCTTGGTTGTTGTTACTCGCACTTAGTGGCTGCGGAGGCTCAAGCGATTCGCCAGAACCTCAGTCGGATGATGAGGTGACTCCGGTCAACCCTGTTGAGCCAACAGAACCGGAGCCCAATGAGCCGGTTGATCCAGACCCGAGAGAACCGGTAAATAATTCATTACAAGCCAGTATGCTGCGCTTAGTTAATGAAGCTCGTGGTGAAGGCCGTAATTGTGGTAGTACATTTTACCCAGCCGTTGCGCCTTTAAGCTCGAACCTGTCTTTGCAATTGGCTGCTGAAGAACACTCTAACAACATGGCTAACTATGACTTCTTTTCTCACACAGGCTTAGATGGCTCAAGCTCCGCTACTCGAGCTAGTGCTCAGGGTTACAGTTGGTCTTATGTGGGAGAAAACATCGCCGCTGGGCAGCGCTCGGTAGAGGCTGCAATGAATGGTTGGCTTCAAAGCAGTGGCCATTGCGCCAACATCATGAATGCTAACTACACTGAGTTAGGCGCCGCAAAGGCCGAAAATGCCAGCAGCAGTTATGGCATTTATTGGACTCAAGTTTTTGGCGCGCAGCGTTAGTTTATTGAGCGAACTTACCAATTGATTTAATCAAACCCAGAGCAGTGCTCTGGGTTTTTTATGGTGGGTTTATAGCTTGTTGATTTGATATTTGCGGGTATTGTCAGTTAGCGTGATTTGGTAAAGCCCAGCACCTTGAGTGAGCTTGATACTGCTACTCTCGTTGCTGTGGGTTTCACCGTCATTATTGCTGTCGCCATACCACTTGTCGTTTGCGTAGAACTTGAAACGCGGATTATTGTTTGTGTCTTCAATATTTACCAAAATCTGCCAAGTGTTGTCGGCAATTAAGCTCATGGCACTATTTCCCCAGCCATTTGCTGTGCCGCGAAAATCTACCCCATTGAAGTCTTTACCAAAGCTGGTTTGCGGATCATGCACCGTTACAATTAGTGTATCGTTGGCTTGATTACCTAAAGAATCGGTAATAGTTAAGGTAATGGCAAAGCTACCTGGCTCGGTATACATTGTGGTGGCCGATTGACCCGATAAACCATTCGACCACTGATAACTAACTATTTCACCGGCAAAAGCTTGAGAGCCACTTGCGTTAAAAGTAACACTGTCACCTAGTTTAAGCTGAATGTCAGCGCCAGCATCGGCAGTTAAGGCCGGTTTGCTATAGCTATGCGCGTCGAGTAATTGTTTGCTGCGGTCATCTCCAGGGCGGTAACCAGCGGGTTGAACTTTATTACCCACACTGCCCATGCCGTAAGTTTTTAGCTCAAAGTTGTTGGCTGAAACATTTATGATGGTAAAACCTATTTCGTAGGCTGTTCCGTTACTATTGTGAGGGTAAAAAGCCAATTGGTTCATATTGTTGCTAGTAGTATTACGTGGCCATTGTCCAGCTGGTGCCGCAATCATATAACCTACACCTTGGTTGGCTGCCCGGCCGTACCCAGTTTTGTTAAAGTCTAGGCTTTGCTGAGTGGCGTAAACAGGCTTTAAGCGCTGGTATTCATGTACGTGCCCAGTAATTGACCAGTCCAATTTTTGGTTAAAGTAATCGGTATAGGGGCGCACAAATTCAACTTCGCTTTTTCCTCCAGCAGGGTTGATAGCAGGAACATGCCAATATGCGAAACTCCACGGACAGGCTTGTGCTTTATTTACTTCTTGCTCCAACCAACTAGCTTGAGTAGCAGCGTTGTTGGCGTTGTCGCGCTCGGGATGGCGCCCATAAAACACTGGGATCTCTGAGTTAACACTAATGAAACAGGCGCTACCATATTGGAAGCTGTAATAGTCAGGGTCACTCATATCTGGTGATAAGTAGAAGTATTTTCTAAACGAACGAGTATCTTCTGGGTTGCTCCAATACTGTTCTGAATCACTCACATTGTGGTTACCTGGCGTATCGTGATTCCCCATGGCTGGTAGTATCGGTTTAGAGGAAAATAATTGTTGGCCTTTATCAAAAAATACCTTCCACCAATAAAAGCGCTCATCACTATGGCTAACATCGTCTTTTACCATGTCGCCTACAGTAATAATAAAGTCGAAGTCATCCATGTGATCGGCGGCAATAGCTTGTGCAATGTCGTGCCAACGCTGTTCTCCTTGCTCATCTTGCATATCTCCAATTACCAAAAAACGACTGTAATTCATCGTTGTTTTAGCCGTTGTAAAACTGTACTGCTGTGATAATTGTGCATTTGGCCCTAGCACCTTGTACTGATACTCGGTATTGGGAGTGAGTTGAGTAAGGGTAATATGGTGAACTTTTCCCAGGTCATCAGCTAGAGGCGCTACTTGGTCTTCTGTTTGTTCAAGCCATTGGTTAGTGCCCGCCGATCGATAGTACACCACGGCGGTGAAGTTGCTGTTAGCTTGGGCTAGCTCGTAATTGACCACCATATTAGTGGCTGGGTCTAGCACAGTAGCGGTATTGTAATCACCGCTCTTACTTGGTGTGAGTAAACTAAGGTAAGGCCCAATATAGGGCTTAAATGGTTTATTTATACAGTCTTCGAGATTTGGGTACCACTGATGACCGCTATAACAACCAGGTTCATTGCGACTAAATTCATCATTTTTATTGAGGATGAAATTCAGTTTTAAGCCGCTAGCTAGTTCACTTTGATATTGGCTAGGTAGATCCCAGTAGTAGTAACCACTGTTGGGATCAATGGCTAGGTTGGGTTGGTTATTCCAAGTGTGTCCTTGCAGTTCTGAGATAGCACTACCGTTGGAAATCCATGCCCAAATACTAGGTGGATTACTGAAGTCTTGGGCATCAAAGTAGAGCCGAAATTCACTGTTTGAGGTGGTTTCTGAGTGGTCACAATGGCTAACAGCTTGTAGCGAAATAGCATGGCTTTGGCTGTTAAAGCTGATTTGGTAACTACCTGTTTGCGAAATTAGATAGTCTTGCGCTGGATAGCTTTCACTCCAATCGCCGTAGCGATCTATTTTGAACCGCGGATTGGTTGTCGAAAAAGTCTGGCAAGTTTGGTATTGCTGACTGGTTATTTGAGTAAGCGCAGTGTTTTGCCAATTGTTTGGTGTACCTCTAAATTGCCAAGTATGGGCGCTGGCTGCTGAGATGCTTAATAACGTTGCTAATCCAAACGCTAAGCGCCAAGTTTTAGCAATTTGCTGTTGTGGTATATTCATTAACCTTCCTTTTGTTTTTATTGAGATCTCTATGGATCTTTTTAATCCCAGCAAAAGGCTAACACGGTTGTTTTTTGTTCGTTTAGTGTCTAATCCAATTATGTGTGGTGGCGCAACTTAACAACGTAAAGTTGAATAATCGCTGACGTTAGCTGCAAAGTTTCCTCGATAGAAGATAATATGTACAGCTAGTGGTTCTAAGCTAAAGCAGTGTTAGTTTGTCTTTTTAATGTTTATTTAGCTTTATTCTGTTCTACGAATGTTGTTGATCTCTTGTCGAGTTAACCCCAGTAGCTCTAAAAATTGTTGGTGTTGTTCGGGCCGCAGGCGTTCAAACTGAGTATGCCAATCGGTCATATCTTGTTCACTTAAGCCGGCGGCTTGCATCACTGCCACCCAATCATCTTTACTCACCTCATTCTGCTTTAAACGCTTGGCTTTATCCAATAGCAACAGAACTGCTTTTTGTTGTACGCGTAACTTTTGAACCTGCAATTCTAATTGTTGGAAGTGCTCACCTAATAAGCCATTTAGAATTTGATGTTCAACGAGACTCTCTTCGTTATCTAACTGCTGAGCTATTTGTTTTATCGGCATGCCAAAGGCTCGTAGTGCGATAATTTTTTCCAGCCGAGCTTGCTCTGGTTGACCATACCAACGATAGCCATTGCTGGAACGGTAAGCGGGGTTTAGCAGCTGCTGCCGCTCGTAATAAAGAAGGGTAGTTCTTGATAAGCCGTACTTTTTGGCTAGCGCACTAATGTTTAGCATGTTTTTTCTCAATAGCTTGACCCGTCTATAAGTATAGCCTTTACAATGCGCACCTTACATCGATAAGCGAGTTAGCATGTTAGAAAATATTCTGTTTGGTCAAGGCTTTCACATTCCAAGTAACAAGCATAAAGGCATTGCTTTAGCGCTAGTTTCTACGGCGCTATTTGTTGTAGTGGGCGCGTTAGTGCGGGTATTGAGTGAACGTATTCATGTGTTCGAAATTTTGTTGTTTAGACAGCTAGTATTTCTGGTGATACTTAGTCCAGCCATTTTTACTCACTGGCAAAGCCTTATTAGGCCGCAATACTTAGCGTGGCATTCGGCCCGAATTGTCGGGGCATTTGTTGCTTTAAGTTTGAGCTTTCTGGTGGTGGCTAATATCCCCTTAGCCGACGCCACTGCCTTGGGTTTTACACAGGTAATATTTGTGGCGCTAATTTCTAGATTGCTGCTGGGCGAGCAGGTTAACTGGCAGCGGGTTGTGGTTATCGCCGTGGGCTTTGTAGGCGTACTGCTGGTTATTCAACCTAGCTTTGCAAGCAGCTCTTTAAACTACATTGTGCTTGGTTTGCTCTCAGCATTGGGAGCTGCTATCGCAGTAATTTGTGTTAAGAAGTTAACGGGGAAAGATTCCACCACTAATATATTGGCCTATCAAGCGGTATTTGTTGGCGTATTGGCTGCCATTGGTGCTTGGTTTAATTGGCTTACTCCTTCTTTGTACGAGTTAATGCTGTTATTGGCGGTAGGTATTTTGTCATCAATTGCACAGTGGTTTGGCGTAACCGCATATAAGTATGGAGAAGCCAATGTGGTATCCAATATCGAGTATGTAAAAATGATTTATGCTATTTGCCTAGGATATTTTTGTTTTGGCGAAGTTCCTAATCAATTGGCTGTGCTTGGAGCTGGGATATTGATGTTAAGTCCGCTGTTGCCGAGACAATTAAGCAGGTTCATTCGAAAGCCTAGTTAAGCGCAAAGTAATTGACTATTTTTGTTGATGGGGTCAAAACACTACGGCCTTGTTTTGTTATTCTGCAATTTTGAGGGGAGTAAGTATGATGGCAACAACACTGGCTTTTGATGTTTATGGCACCCTTATCGACACCCAAGGTGTTCTAAATAAACTGCGCGAATATATGGGCGAGCAGGCCGCGCCTTTTTCACAAGCTTGGCGAGATAAGCAATTAGAATATTCGTTTCGCCGAGGCTTAATGCAAAACTACCAAAACTTCGCCTTGTGTACCGCGCAAGCTTTGGACTATTGCTGCCAAGTGTTTCGGGTGCCACTCACTGAGCAACAAAAGCAGAGCTTGTTGGCTATTTACAAAGTATTGCCCGCTCATCCTGAAGCAAAACAAGCTTTAGCAGGCTTACAACAAGCGGGCTTTAGGCTTTATGCTTTTTCTAACGGTGAGCAAGCTGCAGTTGAACTGTTATTAGAAACTGCTGAGATCCGGCCATTTTTTAGTGCAGTGGTTAGTGTTGATGAGGTAAAAAGTTTCAAACCTGATCCAGCGGTTTACCAGCATTTTCTTAATAAAACTCAAAGCCAAGCCAAGGATACTTGGTTGGTTTCTTCTAATCCCTTTGATGTTACTGGTGCGGTATCTGCAGGTTGGCAGGCTGCATGGGTACAACGGTCGCCAACTGCGTTGTTTGACCCCTGGGAGCTAGCACCCACCGTTACTATCACCTCCTTATTAGACTTAGCGGAGGTCTTGCCGGGTTAAGCTGGCTGCTTTATTTTGAACTCGCACTAAGTTTACGGCGTTTCATATTGCTACAGTGCTGCACGTAGACAGGTATTCATTTCAAGCTGAAAGGTAGTTGTAATATGGCGCAAGTAGATAAAAAACATTCGCAACAAATTTACTATTTCGATGACGCTACTTTTGCAGAGCAAACCCAATGCCAAGAAGTGATTTACGATTACAACCATAGTCGGCCTTCCGAAATAGAACGACGTGCTAAGTTGCTTAAACAGATTTTTGCTGAAGTGGGCGAAGATTGCATGATAGAGCCGCCATTAAAGGCCAACTGGGGAAAGCATACTCACTTAGGTAATAAGGTTTATGCTAACTTTAATCTCACCCTCGTGGACGATACCCACATCTACATTGGTGACTGCACCATGATTGGCCCGAATGTCACCTTGGCAACAGCCGGTCACCCAATAAACCCTAAACCTCGCCAGCAAGCGGCTCAGTTTAATGTGCCTATTACTATTGGGTGTAATGTATGGATTGGTGCTAATTCGGTGGTATTGCCGGGGATTTCGATTGGAGAAAATAGCGTTATAGGGGCGGGCAGTGTGGTGACCAAAGACATTCCCGCTAACGTGGTGGCAGTGGGTAACCCTTGTAAAGTATTACGTGAAATTAGTGAGCGCGATAAGCAGTTTTATTACAAAAACTTAGCTTTTGAAGGTGAATAATAACCCTTTCTTACTTGGTGCCCCGATCTTGGTTCTTTAAGGCTTGGATGCAGGCCGCAAGTTGTTCAACGGCTAAATTTGCCAGAATGCCATGGTTTGCTGGGTTTCTATAGTTGCGAAGTAAAGTCGCTAAGTTGAGTTACTGGTCCATGTTAATCAGCAGTAGCCTTATGGCTACTGCTGATTAGTGCCTAATGCCTAATATTATTGGCAGATATCTCCTGTTAATACAGGTACCTCTGAGCTTCCATTGCTACTGCCTTGGAAACCAAAGCTCACTGTCTGGCCAGGTTCTACTTTGGCATTCCAAGCTGCATTGCTTACTGTGTAAGGGCCGTCGCCAGAAAGCACTCCATTCCATAGTTGGGTAATGCTACTGCCATCGCTATAGGCCCAAGTTACTTGCCAACCGTTAATCGCTTGCTCACCAGTGTTGATGATGCGAACTTCGGCGTTAAAGCCCGATCCCCATTGGTCAACAATTACGTACTCACAACCTGCTTGGCTTGGCGGTAGTGCAGTAATTACCAGTTCTTGGTTACTGCTGGTTTCTAACAAGCCATCAGACACAGTGAGCACAACCGCGTAGCTACCGGCCGCTTCATAGTCGTGATTAGCAGTAACGCCAGTGGCTGTATAACCATCACCAAAGTCCCATTGATAACTAAGAGTATCGTTTTCTGCATCGCTAGAGCTGCTAGCGTCGAAGCTGGCGGTTAAACCTTGGCTGCTTGCATCAAAGCTGGCTATAGGCGCGGTGTTGGCGGTGGACTTAACGTCAATACTCACTAGCGCTGGGGCGGATTCTAGTGCTTCGTTGTCGGTTACGCTAAAGCTAAAGTTGTCGGTGCCAACAAAATCCGCTGTTGGGGTGTAGCTTAAAACGGGGGGCGTACCGCTTAAAGTACCATTGATTGGCTGACTAAGTATTTGATAGCTAGTAATTTCTCCACCGGTATCGCTGCCACTTAAGGTTATGCTAACGGGCGTATCCTGGGGAGTGGAAATTTGTTGCGGAGTGGCTATTGGCGTACCCAACGTATCTTCGGAGTAAGCTAAATCAATACAGCCATGGAAGCGCTCATAGGTCCAAGAGTTGCGGCCCCATTCGCCATAGATCACTTGGTGACCACTGCGTTCAGGCAGGGTACAGGTGGTGGTAAAGGTCACCGCCTCTTTATTCGCCACTACCGCAGGATTAGCATTAGGTTGGCTATCATCGTAGGGCAAAACACAGAAGGGCTCTGCCTCAAAATCATCCCATGTTAAAGCTTTGCTTGGGTCAAATACAAAGCCTGGTTTAGTTATCCAGTAATGAAATTCACGGGTATCAGAGAAGTGGTTTCCCCATTGAATGTTCCACGTTATGTCTAAAGGACCTGCTTGAGCAGCTTGCCCTGGCCAGCTTGTGGCTACATCCCATGGTGTTGCTCCACCCTGCCATGTTTCGCTGTCGAAACCACATACATTGTTGGGCAGTGGTGAAACCACTGCGCGGCCTTCGGTATGAGTGAGCACACTCATAAACTTGTAGCCACCTTGTGGGTCATTTTCAAAAGCGTCAATACAATGCGCACTGCTAGCTTGATCAGGTTTTTCTGTTAAGCCACACAGCGCATTTCGTGATGGTGGATCTACGATTAAACCATGCGCAAATGCTTGGCTGGTTCCTAGTAGACATAATGAAAATATTAGCTTGTTAGTCATGTTATTCCCTTTTGTTGTGAGTGGAATGAACACCAGCTTGAAGCCAGCGCGCAACCTACTGTTATCAAGGCTGTTTGTTATAGTTTTCAACCTTGGTAAAGCTCAAATAACTACGACTACTCACTTCCGTAATGATTGTTGAGTTAATTAAGGAACGTAGTTGAGCTTATTGCGCGATTCCAGAAATCTGCTGAAGCAAAACTTTAGTGAGTTTCATTGGTAATTGATTATGTTGTCACTAATCACATTTTGTTGGCAAAAGAATCAATAAAAGAGGGGTAAGAGTGGAATGTTTGCTGTTGATACTGGCTTGAGTGCTGGGATAAATCACATTTAGCAAATAAATTTTGAATGATATTTAAGCAGGTATAAAAGGCTACAGCTTATACCGTATTGGGTACTCATTATTATTTAAGCATTAGAATACCGTTGTTGAGTTGGGCATTTATATTGTGTTCTTGTTTGATTTTTTGGCGCCACTTTGTGGCTATTTGCTGCAGTTCTCCTTCCGCTTGCATGTCCTTAAATGCCTGTTGCCATTGCTCTGTGTCGTTAAACTGATTAGACATCGCAATATACACTGCTTGCTGTTTGAGCTCTCTAAGTAAAATAAAGCTACTGGGGTCTATGCCAAGTTCACTGGCAACAATCTGTAAACCGGCACTCTCATAAGCAATAGTTTTAATTCGTTTTCTCGCTAACAATTGGATGTTGAGCTTATGGCTACTGTTTACCGATAAGTTGTTTAAGCCTTGCTGGGCAAGCCATTCGTGGCGAATATCACCGTTAGCCACGCCAATAGTTGGGTAATCGGCTAGCTTTTCATAGGTGTTTGGGTTGCTTTTTAAGCCATACAAGCCCCATGTTTTAATTAGAACCGGTCCAATCCAATTGAGCTTTTGATCGCGCTCAGCGTTACGGCTAAAGGAAAACACCATGGTGTTGTGGTTATGGTAAGCGGTTTTTAATGCTCGTGCTTCAGGTACGATTTCTAGCTTGGCGTTAATGTTTAAACGTTTCGCTAGAGAATAAACAATATCAACCACATAGCCTTGAATCTGGCCATCTTCATCTAAGTAGCTGGCAGGTGGTTCATTTACGGTAATAAACTTAATCGGCGAGCTCGAAGCTACCGCCTGACTAAGGGTAAAGTGAACAACAATTAGCGCAAATACCAGCGGTTTTAACTTAGAGTGAACAGAGTGCTTGAATGGAATAAGTGTAGTTCAAACTCTTGGTGTTAAAGTTTCTAAATCAGTTATTGGCAGTTTGTTCGTCGGCACAACATTCGTCTTGTAAAAAACTAATTACCGTTTGCAGGCATTCAAACTCTGCCACGCAATAAAGTGTTCGTCCTTCCCTGCGCTGGCTAAGCAAGCCTGCAGATACCAAGCTGGATATGTGATGCGACAAGGTTGAGCCAGGAATGGCCAACTTTTCTTGTAATCCGCCTACTGCGATACCGCTGTAGCCCGCCCTTACAACACTACGGTAAATGCTTAGGCGAGTAGGGTGGCCCAGTTCTTTTAGGGCTTTAGCGATGCTTTCAGTATTCATAGGGGGCTCTCTGTAAAAGTATATTTCGATATTACTGGAAATATCTTGTTTTTTCCAATGCTCAAGTATATATTTCGAATAATCTAGAAATTTGGAATTAATTTGATGTTTAACATAAATAATGAAATGGCCTGGCAGGCCTTAAATATGTTTGGCTTTCTAGCGGTAGAGTTAACCTTGTTGTTTTTAGTTATAAGCTACTTGGTTGGGGTATTGCAGCTGTATATACCGCCACAAAAAATCCAACGTATCTTGAGTGCTAAAAATGGTTCGGGTTATATCGTGGCGGGCTTTTTGGGGGCAATAACACCATTTTGCTCTTGTTCAACCATTCCTTTTTTAAAGGGCTTATTACGCGCTAGAGCGGGATTTGGCACCATGATGGTATTCCTGTTTGCCAGCCCATTGCTTAACCCGATAATTATTGGTTTGTTTGCGGTAACTTTTGGCTGGAAAGTGAGTGTGTTTTACTTTGCTATTGCCATGGGTGTATCGGTAGTCGCTGGATATTTGTTAGAGAAATTAGGGTTTGAAAAGTACGTAAAAGCAGAATCTTATCTTGAGCCAGAAGCCAAAAAATGTGGTTCTTCTTGTTCAGGCAAGCCCGCAGTAGAGCGCAGCAAGTGGTTGAAAATTTGGGACAGTACTTGGCTGGATTTTAAAAAGGTATTGCCTTACTTAATTGGCGGTATTGCAGTTGGCTCGTTGATTTACGGCTTTATGCCAAGTGAGTTGATTGCCCAATTTGCGAGCAAAGATAACCCATTAGCGGTGCCTGTAGCGGCTGTTATTGGTATTCCTTTGTACATTCGTGCTGAAGCGGTAATTCCTTTAAGTGCCGCTTTGGCGGCAAAAGGTATGAGTTTAGGGGCGGTAATGGCACTGATTATAGGCAGCGCTGGGGCAAGTTTGACCGAAGTGATATTGCTTAAATCCATCTTTAAAAATCAGATGATTGCAGCGTTTTTACTGGTAATTATTGGGATGGCCATTGGCGCAGGTTATTTATACAGCTTTTGGTTTTAAAGCAAATTAGCAAAGCTAGGGTTTGGGCTTTTTGGCCAAAACCCTAAGTGCCTTAGGGCTTACTCCTAGCCTGTCTTTAATCGCTCGGCTAAAGTTGGCTTAGTGTTTATAACTCAGTTGATGGGCTACTTCGGTAATGCTTAGCGAGCTGTCTGTAATCACGCTGTAAATTGTTGCCTTAGCGTAGTTCAAACAGTTCGCTGTGAAAATGCTTAAGTGGGTAGCCGAAGTGAGCCAGTTGTTGTTGTAAGTTACTAGAGAATGCAACGGGTCCACAAAACCAAATCTTACGTTGCATTAAATCTTCAACTTCGTTTACCAATTGCTCAGCGCTTAATAAAGCTTGGCGGCTGTTGTCGATAATTCTTAACTCCACCTGACTGCTCGAAGAGAGCTGCTGTAGCTCTTCAATTAACTTGGGTTCTAAGGTTTCACTGCAGTAATACAGGGTCGCCTTAGGTGGATTATTCATGGTTTGACGTTGTTGTAAAATGGCCGTGAAAGCCGCTATACCGATGCCTCCGGCAATCCATAATTGCGGTGCCGAATCATTAAAATCAAAGTTACCGTAGGGGCCTTCTACTTTTAGCTCTTGGCCGATGTTAAGGCGGCTTTTTAGGTTGGCGGTAAAATCACCTAGCTCTTTTATCAGGAAGCGCACGTGACCAGTGCCGGTATTAGTTGATGCAATGGTAAAGGGGTGTGGTTCTTCACCCGGAAAACCAATAAACGCAAATTGCCCACTATTGTGACCATGCCAGTTGGGCACGCTTAGGCGTAAATCAACGACTTTATCTTGGGGTAGAAATCTAAAGTTAGCCACTGTGGCGGTGTGCTGCTTAGTTTTACCAATACGGCCAAACAAACTATATACCGCAGCAACACTGCCCACCCAAATTAACGCTAAACAGGCATATGTTATGGGGTAAGGCCAATAGCTATGTTTAATTAAAATCACTGAGTGAAAGGCAATGGCTAAAAATGCTAGCGACATGAGTTTGTGCGAGTAACGAAACCCTTTGTACCTAATCACCCCCACTAAGGCGACAATTGCTAGCACTACAAAGCTGTAAAAGGCTACTTCGCCTACTTGTTCAGCCAGTCCGCGTAAAGGACGCACCAGCGCATATAGCGAATCGGAATTATTGGGACCAGTGCCTCTAACCGGTTTGTCTAGTATCCCCGCTCTTACTAGTTGCTTAGGAATAATCGCCAGTAGCCAATGCACCGCTGCTACTAATACCGAGGCGATGCCGAGGTGTTTGTGCAAACGATAGGATTTGTCTAAGCCCTTGGTCAGCCATTCGATAAAGGGTAAGCGTAAGGCCAAAAGCATAGCAATACTCATTAAGCCCACGGCTAACATGCCGCTGTACTGAATTAGCGCCGAACGCCATTGAAAAAAGTTATCTGAAGAAAACAGGTTGGGTTCTGCTTGTAGCCATAATCCAGTAATGGCGGCTAAGAGCAGCATTATAGTTGCAGTTGTTTTACGCATGATTCGGCCTTACTCATCCTTTGGTAACAAGTATAAAAAGGCCAGTCTTTAGTTAGGTAAAGCTAGGGTAAAGAAGTGTAAAGTAAAGAGTGTGTAGTGACTAAAGCTTGTTTCAAGTGCTGAATGCCGCTTTCACAGTCAATATTATACAAATAACTTTATGGATAATTATGTTTATAAACCAATAGCTTGTTTTACATTCTCGCGTCAAGTTAGTTTACATTTTCAATCAACTCATATAGCTGTGTTTCACTACTCTACTGATTTAATTGTCATTTTTGTTCTGGTGCATATCCTGCATATTGTCATTAATGTCAATATGTAGATCTTATAACCATTACTGATCAAAACTTATAGAAAGGAACAGAAAGAAAAATGAATTTAATGAATGCTGCTTCAGTTGTTTTAATCATATTTTTTAGCGGTTTTGCTAATGCTGGGTTGATAACGTTTGAAGATAATGAGAGGTTTTCTGATTTTGGATTTAGCACTATCAATGTAATTGACTTATTTGCTAACCCATATCCTACGTCCAATGCGGGATATAACACAGTTCTCCAATCGGGTGATTATGTAGCATTTGGGCAAGCGAATACCGCCACTGATATATGGATGACAGATAACAGTCTTTGGAGTTTTGATAGTGCATTTTTTGCCGCTGCTTGGGAGAGTGCCAAAACCGTTACTATGCAAGGTTTAGATGTGAGCGGAAATGTTATTCAATCGGAGGTATACAGCGTTAGTCAAAGCACGGCCTCTTTTCTTACGCCTAATTTTATGAACATACACAAACTACGATTTATCCATACTGACCACCAATTAACATGGGATAACTTTCAATTCAGCCAAGCCAAGCATGAAGTTCCAGAGCCTTCTACGCTTGTGATTTTTGTGTTAAGTATGATTGTTTTGTTATTACGTCGATTCAAGAGACAACAAGTTTAATTTAATTTTTGAAAAGTTCTAATTGTGCACGGGAAGCCTTAAGAGCTTCCCCCCTTCTTTTGTGGATTTAAAACCCTTCCAACACAATTTTTCCTTTAGCTTTTTGCGACTCGATAAAGGCGTGAGCTTGTTTGAGGTTGTCGGCATTTATTTGGCCAAAGTGTTCACCTAAGGTACTTTTTATCTTCCCTTTATCAATGAGAGTGGCCACTTCGCTGAGTAACTCATGCTGTTTAATCATGTCCTCGGTTTGGAACATTGAGCGGGTGTACATAAACTCCCAGTGTAACGAGATACTTTTTAGCTTCAGTAGTTTTACATCTAACTCAGCTGGGTCATCAATTAACCCAAACTTTCCTTGTGGCTTAATAACCTTAACAATCTCGGCCATATGTTCGTCGGTATTGTTTAAGCTCACTACGTAGTCGATGTTGTTTTGCTCGGCTAACTCTTCACTTAAAGGAGTGCGGTGATTAATAATTTGGTCGGCCCCCAATTCTTTTAACCAAGCCTGGGTTTCAGGGCGAGAGGCAGTGGCAATAACCTTAAGATTGGTGAGCTGTTTAACCAGCTGAACCATTATCGAGCCTACGCCGCCAGCGGCACCAATGATTAAAATAGACTTTGGCTCAGTTTTGCTCACTTGCAAGCGGTCGAATAGCATTTCCCACGCGGTTAGTGCAGTGAGAGGCAAGGCGGCCGCATTTGCTGCTGGAATGCTAGTTGGCGCTAAGCTAACTATGCGCTCATCTACCAGTTGGTATTCTGCATTGCTGCCAGCGCGAGTTAAGTCACCGGCATACCAGACTTTGTCACCTACCTTGAAAAGCTGGGCTTGGTCGCCAACTTGCTCCACAGTGCCTACTGCATCCCAACCGATTACTTTCCATTGGCCTTGTTCGGCGGAGACATTGGCGCGAATTTTAGTATCAACAGGGTTTACAGAGATGGCTTCAACTTTTATTAATAAGTCTTTAGCACTGGCGTTAGGCTTTGGCAGCTCAATATCTTGCAGTGATAAGTCTTCACTAATTGCTAGTGCTTGTTGGTAGGCTACAGCTTTCATTGGTGGCTCCATTAGGGCGAAAATCCAGATAACTCAGTGTAGTAGAGTTTAGCTATAGGAAAAACACAGCTGCGATTAAATCACTTTCAATTTATTTTTGATAATCAGTGAGAAGTGCGTAGTTGCTCTGGCTAAATAGCACTAAAGAAATAACGGGCAGCTAACTGGAATAGTTGTTCGTTGGTGTCTGCTTCTAGCCCGTGCAAGGCGCGCTGTGGCCGTTGGCTGTTTAGCCATTGGTATTCGCCACCTATAAACCAGTTTTTGTTTAACCTATATTGGTAGGCGAAGGTAAGGCCTTTACCGCGCTCGTTATTGTCATCCAAGGGAGTGTTGTCGCGGTCGATGTTTTCAAAGGCTTCTACCCGCAGGCTCACTCGGTGCTTCTTTTTAAAGTTGTGGGTGAGCATGGCAAAACCATTGGCAAAGTCCATCTTTACAGCATCTTGGCGATCGAGCGATTGCATCAAGGTTGAGCCGTTCATGTATTGCCACAATAGTTGCCACTGCTTGTTTATCCGCCATTTTCCACCTAAGTGAGCAAAGCGGGTTCGCCACGCGTAGTCGCCACCATCAATTAAGTAAGGTTTAGCCAGGTTATCGTAGTATCCCACTCTAAACAGGCCATGGCGTCTTATGCTCCAGTCCAAGTTAGTATGAAAGCCGGGGCGATGATCTATTTCTTTAAATGGGTTTGAACGGCGGGTTTGATCGGCTAATGCGGGTTGCAACGGTTCGGGGAACGGGCGAGTTTCCCCCCATAAAGTTTGTCTCGAGCTACTGGTCCAGCCGTGCCAAGCTAATAAGGCCCCTGCTGGGTCGTTGGCCACAAACAGCGTGCCGCTTAGTGACAAGTTGTGTTGGGAGTTAGAGAATTTACCTAAGCGCTCTAGTTTGGCCTCGATGCCGGTGGTGCGAATTTCTTCTCCAACCCAAGTGTTAAGTGTGGAGGCGTTTAACGTATAAGGCGTGGCCCAGGCGGTGGCGGTGTTTTCTAAGGAAATACTCGGATACATAATGCCCGCTCGGCCCGACCAGCGAAGGCCACTCTCTGAGGGGAGACCTTTATAACTAAAAAAAGCCTCAGTAAAACCTAGCGCACTATCTTCTTGATCGAGCCAGCTATTTAAAACCAGTTTGCCAGAGAAGCCGTTATCCCAGTGAGCGCTTAAATCTAAGCCTGCTTGAGCAATAGAAAGTTGGCTTCCATCAGAGTAGCCAAATTTGCCGTAGCCACCTTTTACATAGCTGTCGCTGCTATCTACATGGCTAGCGCGTAAATCGAGGACCCCTCTTGCGCTATATTCCGCAGCCTTGGTGGGGTTTAGCGTAGCTGTTAGCATCAAACAGATGCTGAAAATAATTCCCTTATTCGGCAAACTCGATGCTCTCCTGAGCGAGTAATTCATACAATTCTTTAGCGGGTTTTGGGCGACTAATAAAGTAGCCTTGAGCCAAATTGCACTTGGCTTTTTCCAGCCAACGCAAGCTCTCGATATCTTCAATACCCTCTGCTACTACACTTAAGCCCATGTTGTGCGCCAGCTCAATGGTCGACTTCACAATAATGGCATCGTCGGCATCAATGGCGAGCTTTTGTACAAAAGACTTATCAATTTTGAGCTCATGCACCGGTAGGCGTTTTAACTGAGCAAGGGACGAGTAACCAGTGCCGTAGTCATCAATAGACAATTTAAAGCCACGTTTTTTAAAGCGAGCCAGCAAGGCTATCGCCGTTTCAGGGTCGTCAACTAACGCGCTTTCTGTGACTTCTAAAGTGAAGGATTCTGCTGCTAGTTGCTTGTTTTCGATATTCTGGCAAATGAAGCTATAAAAGCTATCGTCTTTTAGGTTTTCGCCAGAGATATTGATCGCGATGTTGACGTCGACGCCTTTAACTTTCCAAGCCAGGCTTTGTGATAAGGCTTCTAAAAATACCCAGCGAGTGAGCGGGTTAATTTGACCAGTATGTTCGGCAATTTCGATAAATGCATCGGGTGGAACCATGCCTAACTCTGGGTGTTGCCAACGTACTAAAGCTTCTACATGGGTGATTCTGTTAGCGGCAAAGCTAAACTTTGGCTGGTAGTGCAGGGTGAGCTGGTTATTTTGAATGGCCTTTTTAAGATCGTTAATTAGGCTTAAACGTTCAACAGTATTGGTATCGGCACTTGGGTCGTAGATGTAACAATGGCTGCGTGCTTCTCGACAGTGATTTAAGGCCGCATCTGCTTTTTGCAGTAACTCTTGCGGATTTTGACCATGCTCTGGAAATAAGGCTACACCTACATGCGTTTGCAGCTGTAGATGCATATCTTGAAAATTACAGCCTTCGTGCATTTGCATACTAATAAGCTGCAAATGTTGTTGTACGTTGTCTCGGGTTACATTTGGCAGCAATACAATAAATTCATCGGCACCAATGTGACACAGGTAGTGTTCGCTTTTTAGTGTGCTTAGGCGTTTGCCGGCTTCTTTAATTAGCTGGTCGCCAGCTTGGTGGCCTAAGGTATCGTTTACTTGTTTTAGACGACAAATGTTTAAGTGGAACATCGCAAAGGGCTGTTTGCTGTCTGCTGTAAGTTGAGTAAGTTTATTGGCCAGCCAGTTGCGATTGGGTAACTCGGTAAGAGGATCGTGGTTTAAACGGTGGTTAATGGCTTGTTCACGACTGAGCACCTGTTCTTGCATGTTGTTAAATTCGCTGGCTAGTTGGCCAAGCTCGGTTCTGTCGTTAATCGATACCGGCGTTTGATAGTCACCAGCGGCTAGCCGCTTAGCTTGTTTCACCAGCAGCTTAATTGGCCGGGTAATGTCATCAGCAATTAGGTAAGCCGCTATCATCGAACAGAACAGTGTGAGTGCCGTGAGCAGTAAAATTTGCACCCAACTTTGCTGAATCACTGCCACTAGGTTGTCTCTAGAGCTATGCAGCACGACATAAAAAGCGCCTTCACCCGCTACGCTAAATTGTTGGTGCAGAGCAATTACATCACTGTTGGTTTGGCTTAGTAAGGCTTTAGCGCTAGCAACATTGGCATCGGGATTACTTGAGCCCAACAAAGACCATGTTTGCTGTTGCTCTAGGATAAAGTCTGTTTGCAAGCCGGTTTGGCTTAAAAAGCTTTCTGCCAAGGAGGGGCCAATTTCGTAACCAAAACCGACCCAACCAATAATCGCTGGACCACTTTTTATCGCTGAAAGGTGCAGTTGGTAAAGTTGGTTGCCAATAGCGTAGTAGGGAGGTAGTTGGTTTTGTTGTAAGGCTGGCATAAAGGCAAAAGTTTGGCCTTGTTGTTCACCTCTTACTACTTTGGGGTTTTGATTTCCTTGTTGGCTATTTACTAATTGCAGCTCAATCATGCCTGAAGGCGTAACTACCATGGAGAGGTCTGCATTTATGCGCTTACCATGATTGTGCAGGGCAATCGCAACACTGCGTTTGTCTTCACCAAATACACTTTTTAATCCGTAATCGTTGGTGACGGTTTCGGCAAAGCTGCTTAAGTAAAATCCTCGGCGATTAAACTCACTTTGAAATAGAGCGTTAGCTTTGCTTAGCTGCGAGTCGATGGCTAATTTTTCTTTCAGCCTTAAGGAGTCGTAGGTAGACCAAAATGAGATCGCTTGAAGCAGTAACAATAGCGATACTATCAGCAGTAGTATTTTGGTCTTTATGCTTTTCATCGGCGCTCCTGCCAATTAGTACTCTGAGAGAAAATCAAAATCATCCGGATTTTGCTGTTCTAGTTCTTCATCTTCTAAAGCGTTGGGCAAGCTAAGTGCTAGTTTACCATCGTTATTAACGTTTAGCTTTTGGCTAAGTTGCTGGTTAGCTGTTTTAAGCTCTGGATGCCAAACCACCAGTTGGTAGTCTCCCGCTGGCACAGCAGTAAATTTAACCATTCCTTGGGCATCGGTTTTGTTAAACAAAGGGGTATCAACCAATAATAAATATGCGCCCATCCAATCATGAATATTACAGCCCATGGGTACCACGCCGCTGTGGTCGAAGTCATGTTTGCTGTGGGTCTCTCCCGACTTGATTTGAAATGAAAACTTATTATCACCGGCAGCCGAATATATGTGGTGAGTAATGTTGTCGTCATTATTAAAATCGACTTGGTTGCCACGTTGCGCAACGCTGATATAGGGAACAAAGGCTTTATCTCGTTGGCCAATAACCACCGTTTGCTGGTTTATCTGCTTGAGTTGATGGCCTTGTGGCTCGAGGTAAACCACCACATTGGCGGCGGGGCTGCCATCGGGTTGGCTGAGACTTAGCTGATAGCTAAAACTTGAATTGGCAAGGCTCGAAAAGCTGAGAATTATTAGAGTTAGGCTGGTGACTATGTTTCTCATCGGCATCCTTTCGCCACATTACTGGTGGCTGATGAAATCTGTTGGTGGTTTGGTTCTAGTATTTAGACCTTAGCACTTAGTCAAATATTACAGCCTATTTGGCTTGGGTATAACTGAGTTTTTTAAGTGTAAGCACTTGGTAGTTAATTGAGGAGCAGAAATTGCGCTAAATGCGGCATAGATAGAAAAAGCCTAAAGCAAATGAGTACCTTAGGCAGGCTGTTAGCTTAATCGTTGTTGCTTAATGCATGTAAGGCTGCGGCCCGGCGAGTTTCATGTTCATTCATAAAGTAGCAGCGGTGGGTATAAGCAGAGGTTAGGGCTTTATGCTTATCTAGGTCTGGATAACGTTGGTCGTAACGCTCACTAAAGTTTAAGTATTGGCGATGGTTTAACTGCCTTACAGAGTTAGCTAGCTCGCTAGGTACCTGATATTCAGCGATGAGTGCTTGGTAATCTTGTTGGTGTACCGCTACCCGCGCATGGTTTTTTAAGTGTTTTGCGGCTGCCATGCATGCTGCCGCTTCGTTAAGTTCAAACATCATTTCTGCAGCTTGAGGTGGTAGCTCTTTGGCTTGGACGGTAAGTGCTAGGCCCGCGCTAAAAGCGACTAAAAGTAATTGGCGAAAGGTCATGTAATTAGCCTTGAACAAGAGGTTTTAATAAGAATAAGGCAGCGTTATAGAGGTCAATTATTAAATAAATATTACGGTTAGTACTTAATTTTAGTAATTGCTTTAATTAATAAAAATGAAATCTTAGTGTCATATTTTGAATTCAGCATCCTCAGCCAAATCAACTAGATAACTGGCGAAATGGAGATATTACCTAATGCCGACTTCAACTAAATCAGTGTTTCGCGCTACTTTGTGCGCTGCGACAGTGAGCGCACTACTTAGTGCTTGTAACAGTGATAGCAATAATGACCAAGATACTTCAAGCCCAATTGTACCGGCATCGCTGTCTATTGGTCTGTTACCTGATACCCAAGGAAATGGTTGGGAAGTAGCGCAACACCCCATGGAAGCAGTGTTGGCTAAGCACCAAGCACATGGCGTTGATTTGGTTATTCCGGTAGGTGATTTAACCAATCACGGTTCAACCAAAGAATGGGCAGAGTGGCGAGAGGTTGCTGAGAAGTACCGT
Source organism: Agarivorans albus (assembly GCF_019670105.1). Taxonomy (NCBI): domain Bacteria; kingdom Pseudomonadati; phylum Pseudomonadota; class Gammaproteobacteria; order Alteromonadales; family Alteromonadaceae; genus Agarivorans; species Agarivorans albus. Next base: position 934,012 of record NZ_AP023032.1, read on the forward strand.
GAAGCGGGCATGGAGTTTTTGCCAGTAATGGGCAACCACGAAACCAGCTGGGCTTACACGGTAGAATGGATTGAAAACATGCGTCACTACATTCCTGAAGACGCAGTTCACATGCCTAGTGCCGAGTGGCTTAACTATTACATTATTCGTGAAAACGTATTGGTGATTGGCCTTGCTTATTACAACCTACCGATTGCCTTTGGTTGGATTAAAGATGTAGTTGCAGAACATGAAGGTAAGTTTGAACATGTGGTAATTGCCAGCCACGATGGTTTGATTGGCGCTAAGTATGGGCAAACCCGTGAGCAAATTGTACAGGGCACTAAAGATGACAATCGCCTGTTTGATATTCATAAAGAGATCCGAGAGTTATTTGCCGAAAAAGATGTAATTTGGGTGCAAGGACACGAGCACATGTATCAGCGCTCGCAAGTGCATGCACGGGTATTAGGTTCTAATGATCCTGGTGGGCGCAATGCCGAACCGTTGGCATCTACCCCTAGTGGTGGTAATTACCGTATGCCATCTTATACCCAAATTGTTAGTGGCAATGCTTCTTACAAGGGTTATGAATACCGTTATGGCGAACGCGAGCTGATTCAAGATGTGATTCAACATAAAATGGATAGCATGAGCAATGGCTCGGAGCATTACGATGCCAACGCCGCAATGTTACATTTTGATGGTTCTAGAGTCGATTACCGCGCTTATTCGGCGCCTCATACCATTAAGGCCAACAGTGATGGCCCTAAAGAATTGCTTGAGCCTAATTGGACCTTAATGGACAGCTTTAGCCGCAGCTCCAACCGTTGTGAATCATTGATCTATCCAAACTCGATACCCGATGATCAACGCCCAATTCTTAACCATATTGTTGAATACAAAACTGCTTCCTGTGTGGCCGATGACCAAAGTACGGCCAAGCTGTTAGGCGGCACAAACAATACCTTTAATCGGGTAGACACCACCGAACGAACCATGGGGTATACGGCAGGCTTTAACCGCGCCGAAAGCATGAACGACATGATGCGTTTAAGCTACCAGTTCTTATTTACTAAGCATTCTTCTTGGGATGTAAATTTAAATGGTAATAACCGAGTAGTGCCTAATTACGATTCAATTCAACCTGATGAGTCTGGCGCAGAAACTGGCCATGTAGTGCTACCTGCCACCACCATCGACATGAAAAAGCACCTCACTTTGAGTTGGATGCCGAAAGAGGCCGCTACGGTTTCTGACGTGTTGCTAGTGAGTGGTACCCAAGTGCATGGTGGGGTTTATCAAAATGCCTACGGCGGTGAAGTTGATATTCGCACCATAGCTGGCCAGCCTGGCTCGCAACCCGATGGAACGGCTAAGCAACCGGTGGTCGATTTACCAAGTTATGCAACTCAAGCTTGGGATGTAGAACAGATCATTGCTGATCCATATGGCATTGAGTTTACAACCGAGAATTTGGCACAGGCAGAGAACTTAAACCTTGCTTGGAAAGCCGACGGTGAATGGCAAGCGGTAGCGGCATCTGAGTGTGTGCTTGATTTGCCATGGGATGAAGACTACTTAACTAACCCGCCTGCACGTATTACCAGCTGTAGTGACCAACCCCTAGTTGGCTACGACAGCCAATATGGTGGACGCTGGTGGATGATTGCGCAGCAAGATGTAGAGCTAGCCTTAATCAATAAATAAGCATTAGCCACGGGGCGCCAATGGCGTGGCTCCGTGGCTTAATTCAACAGTTTTAATGAGGAAGTGTAGTGATTTTTAAAGCTTTAAAAACGGTCAAAACAGCGGTTCTGGGGCTGTGTATTTCCGCTGGCCTAATAGGGTTTTCTGCCCAAGCAGAAAATATTGATTACTTAAGTGCAATAAACAGTGACCTTAATGCCAGCCCTTTAACCTTTAGCAAAGGTGAGCTTCGTTGGGCAAAGGTTGGAGATTTACGCCCAACCCAAGCTTTGATTGGTTATGACCAAGTAAATTATAAACTTGGCCGCTACCAAGCCGAGCCCAAAAAGATGTATGAAGAAATTTGTGAGTCCTACGGTGCTGGTGAAAAAAAGGTTAAGTGGAGCGAGCAGTCTTCTCCATTAAAGCCGGGAAGCTTTAACTGCCCCTTGGCAATTGGTAGCGAAGCTGCAGAGATGAAAACCGCCATTGTAGGACCCGATGGTCACTTATATCTAACCGACGGCCACCATACCTTCTCGACTTTTATCGATATGGAGAATGGTGGGGCACAAATGCCGGTGCTGATTAAAATTCAAGATAATTGGTCAGCGAGCGAGAGTGATACCATCGAGCAAGCAATGTCGCAGTTTTGGCAGCGCTTGGCACAAACTAATAATAGCTGGCAATTTACCGCCAGTGGCGAAGCCATTTCTTATGTAAACATGCCGACTACACTTGGGCAGGATTCTTTAGCCAACCAAGCTTTTAGAGCACTAGTTTATTTCGCGCGTGATATTAGCTGGGTGAAAAAGCAGGCCGAAGCGATTAACTTTTTAGAGTTTCATTGGGGTTATGAGTTGGCTAAAAGCATCTCTGTAGATGAACAGCGCTTAGTTGAGCAGGCTTACTATTTAAGCAAAATAGAAGAAGTTGCTAAGCAAATGCTAGCGTATGCTCCCGAGCAAGCTATTGCCAGCAGCGGCAGAAGCGCTAAGCAGCTAGGGCAAAAGGCGGCCTGGGACAATAACAGTGATAAAACTCTACAGCAGCTGGTTTGCGGTTCGAAAAAAGGCCGCTTAGGTAAGTTAGGTTTTGCCTTAAGTTATAAGCAACCGGGTGTAAGCTTAGAGTGCAATTAAGCTATAACAAGGTGAGCTAAGTCCTTAGTTCCTCATAGGTCCAAGCAAAGGTATAATTAATGTTATTAACAAAAATCCAGCAACGCCCATGTTGCTGGATTTTTTAGTTTTATCATATGGTTTGATTTATCAATAGCTGGTTCACAAACTCAATACTATTTTGTATATATATGTTTTTTATATGATTTAATGCGCCTGCAAGTTTGCTATTAAAAATCCAATAAAGGATTAGTTGTACAGCTAAGGGAAGAGATGAAAAAAGTAAGTTTATTGGTTTTATTGTTTTGCGCAGCAATAAATCCTCTACAAGCAGAAGAACAAAGCGCAGTAGAGCAACAGCATTACCTTTGGTTAGAGCCCGGTTTTTCATTCGGCCGGCCAGGTACTAGTTTGGCCGCAGATTTTTACTATAGCTATTCTAATTACACTATTTCTTTAGGAGTGTTGGGCGGTAATGATGATGGTTGTCAGTTATTTTGTGAATATGAGGAAGGAAAAGACAATTATAGTTCTACTAGGTTGATGGTTGGTAAGTATTTTTATCCTGGTAAGTATGAGTTTTTAGCTGAAACGGGGATCGCTAAACTCTCTGTGTCTACCGATCATTACGACGGAGCAAATTGGAAAACCTTAACAAGTGATAGCTATGGTATTCCTATTCGAGTTTCTAAATACTTTAACGGTAGATATATCGGATTCGCGCTCACCGCTGAAGCTGTGGTAACCCCGGATGATTGGATAGCATCATTGGGTTTTAGAGTCCCGCTTGGTAAATTACGCCATTGGTAAGTAAACAAAAAAGGTAGAGCACTGCTCTACCTTAGATGTGTTTTATTCAGGCTTGCGCTTACCTGTCATAAATTCTTCTAGAATTTCTGGAGTCAATTCACCGGCTTCTTCTAGGCGCTTTAGCTCCGCAACAATAAGCTTTTGCTCTTCCATTGATGGAACTGGAAGCTCGGGCTCTTTTTCGATGCCTTCTGGAATGTTTAAATTATCTAACATGGTGGCTCTCACGATAAAACTTAGTTGGACTAAGTATATCAGCAAATGGGCCTTTAGTTGCAGTGCTTGAAAACTGAAAAGTCACCCCTTGATGATCTAAATCATCACCTGCCTAGTAAGCATTAATATTGGATTGGAGCCGGAGATGTAAGGAACGGTAGGCCTGAGCATGAAAAATCAAATAAATCCGAAACGCTTACTGAATAGTAAATGGACTAAACAAGCGGTAGTGAACAAGCAAAAACACTTTATTGTGACTGAGCTAGAGATTGATGACTTACAAGCGGTGCAGCGCTGCGTGATTCAAGCGGTTTATAACCAGCAAGACTTTGAGATTGATTGGCGAGAGTTAAAAGATCGCAGCCATTGGCAGCAAGGTTGGAAGTAATAAAGTTAGGCACTAACTTACAGTGCCTAACTAACGTTTATTAGCTACGGCTAGTGACTTCTAGCAAGTGATAGCCAAACTGAGTTTTCACAGGGCCATGCACAGTATTTAGCGCTTCATTAAATACCACTGTATCAAACTCTGGCACCATATCGCCTTTATTAAACTCACCTAATTCGCCGCCATTTGCGCCAGATGGGCAGTTAGAATGCTGCTTGGCGATATCGGTAAATGCGGCTCCGCCTTCAATTTGTGCTTTTAGGTCTAAACATTGTTGCTCGGTATCTACCAGAATGTGGCGTGCGCTTGCTCTTGGCATGAGATGTCCTCTGTATATGTCGCTGTTAATGGCTAAGCCTTGCTAACTTGCTGAATGCTTAGCTTGAGAGGGCAAATGTAGTGGTAAAGCTTAGTGTCTGTCAAATTGGGGAAGCACGCTTTGTGCTTCCCCAGCCAAACCTTATAAAACGGTAATTACATCTTGTTCCGGCAGGCGTGCCTTTGGTAAGCCGTAGTTGTAGTCTTCGCCGTCTAGGTGGTAGCCCAGAGCTAAGGCAAAGTGGCAAACATGGCCATCAAGTTCTTGCTCGAATATCTCGCCAATTAGCGCCGAGTCCACGCCTTCCATTGGGGTAGAGGCTATGCCTAAACGCGCCAATACGTGCAAGGTGTTGCCTAATGCAATATAGGTTTGCGCCTTGGTCCAATTGCCGTTAAAGCCGGTTTCGTCAGTATTAGCTTCGGCAAAGCTGAATCCGCCATTAAGCATGGCGTCGTACATGTCGGCGGGTAAGTGACCAGAGCTTACTTCAACATCTACAACTTTACGGTAATCATCTTTGGTGAAGTTGGGATTGTGAGCAAACAAAATGATATGAGACGCTTCTTTTGCATGTGGTTGATTAAACTGATGCATGTTGGCAAAACTATCGTGGAAGCGCTGCTTAGCAGTGTCGCTTTCAATAACAATAAACTTCCAAGGCTGCGAGTTAATTGAAGAAGCCGATAAACGAATAGCTTCTTTTATCACCGTCATGTCTTCTGCTGAAATGCGCTTTGATGCATCATATTTTTTAGCGGTGTAGCGGCTATTTAGATCGTTAATAATTGGGTGAGACATGGAGTAAGTCCTCGCTAAGCTTGTTTAGGTAGGCGCATCTTACGAGGATCTGTTTTGAAGAAACAGTGGCGAACTCTCCAATTATTATGGTCATTTTTATCCATAATAATGTTGAGTTGATAAAGCAGTTAAGTTTTTTATGGAAGCATATTGAATGCTTTTAAGAGGCTAGCTTTGATTGATGAGCATCGAAAATCTAGCCGCAGAAACAAAAAGGCCGCTCAATTGCTTGAGCGGCAAAGGATATAAAAGGCTATTGGATTACATTGCTTCGATTAAGATCAGCCCTTCGCTGCCCGCATCAAAGCTAACAGTGCCATTGCTTACAGTGGCAATAGAGCCAGTGTAAGCGTTGCGCACGCTGCTGCCGTTGTCGAAGTAGCCAGCAACATTCACAGATACTGTGCCTGAGCCATCTACCACTACAACAACATTGTTGCTTTCACCCGATACTGGGTTAGTCCAAGTACGTGCAAAAGCTTTACCATTAGACTGGCTAACAGCAACGTGTTGGCCGGCACCTACTGCTGGATTGTCACGACGGAATTGACCCACTTTTTGCCAGTGTTGGTGAACGCTGTTACCCGCTTTGTTCCAATCAATACTTGAACGGCTACCTTGGTCGGCATCTGAGCCACCATCGCCATTTACGCGGCCAAGTTCATCACCGTAGAACACTTGCACACCACCTGGTAGTAGCAACAAGGCGGTACCCGCACGTTTCTGACGATTGTCGTCACCGTTGTAGAACACCGCGCCAGTATCGTGGCTAGAGATGTAGCTTAGTGAGTTCCAATCGCTAGAGCTGTTAACTTGACTAGCGTAGTTAGCAAACTCATTTAGCATGGTGTCGGTGCTAGAAATCATGCCATTAACAGTGTTTTTGAAACTAAAGTTAATTACAGAATCAAAGCCACCATCGGTATGGTAGTTAGACTGGTTAAAGCCATGGCCAAATACTTCGGCTGTTGCCCAAAACTCATCGTTCCAATTTGCACCCGGTGCATCTGGGTTGTTAGCACGCCACTCGCTTAATGCAGCTTTTGACTCGCTGATTAAGTAAGCCCAGTGGTCGTTAGTTACGTGTTTTGCAGTATCAACACGGAAACCATCAATACCGTAGTCACGCACATATTGCACTAACCACTCAGTAATCCAATCGCGAACACGCTTAGTACCTTGGGCTTGGTAGTTACTTAGGTAGCCTTGACCAAAGGTAGATTTGTTGGCTAAGAACGGAGGAATACCTACTTGTTGAGTTGACTCGGTTTTAAAGTCTGGCAAGAAGGCTAAACACTTAGTTAAGTCGTCACCGCCACAACCGTCGTAGCCAGGTAAACCTACACGTATCCAATCTTTACCCCACCAGTTCAACCATAGGTTCTCATCGCCATTGTAGTTGATGAAATCATGGTAGCCGAACCAGTTTTGACCATTGCTTGGTGTCCAATTTGGACCGGCAGTATCAGAGCCGTAGTTAAACTCATCCATGTCTTTTAGGGTGTTGTAACCTGCGTGGTTCATTACCACATCCATAACAACACGAATGCCTTGGCTATGCGCTTTGTCTACAAAGGCTTTAAACTCTGCAGGTGTGCCCATGTTGGCATCAAGGTTGGTGTAATCTTGCACGTAGTAACCGTGGTAAGCGTAGTGAGCAAAGTCACCGTCGCTGCCGCCGCCTACAAAGCCATGAGCTTGTTCGTAAGGTGCCGTTAACCAAATAGCGTTAATACCAAGATCGGTGAAGTAGCCTTCATCCAATTTAGCGGTTAAGCCGGCAATATCACCACCATGGAAAGTACCAATGTTTTTGCCTGTGGCATCAACACTTGGGCGACCATAAGAGTTGTTATTGCTTGAGTTACCATCGTTAAAACGGTCGGTAATAACGAAGTAAACGTTGGCGTTGTCCCATGTGAAATCAGATGCTGTAGGCTGCTCAACTTTGGTAATGGTGAAACATTTGTTAGCGCTGCTGTTAGCGTTCTCTGCATATAAACAGAGTTGTAGAGACTCACCAATGGCCAAGTTGCTGCCAACCGAAATAGTTTCGCCATTACTATACGCAATACCGTTTACCGGATCGCTACCGTCGGTAGTGTACAAACCACCGGTAACGTCATCACCAGTAGCACCTAAGGTAATGCTTACTTCGTTAGTCCAGAAAGTGCTTACTGCAGGATCTATGCTCACATTAGCATCATCATTTACATCACAAGTATCTGTCCAACTCTGAGTTTCAATGGTGTAACAGCCATCTTTATCGCGGAATAGATCTTCCGTTTGGCTATTGCCTTGATTGCTAAAGATTAGTTTACTTGAATCGCTGTTCTCAAACTTAAACTCATGCCAGATATCACCGCGTTTCACCATGGCATCACCAGGCCACGCAGTATCGGGCTCAGAACCAGCTGGAAGTGCATCCCAGTGGTGAATAGACGGCGTCCAATCTCCTGGCGCATTTAGATAAACGGTAAAGCCAGTTTCAGGCGCTGCAATCTTGTTGTAGGTATAAGTTTGAATAACCGAACCTTGAGCATTGGCTACAAATACTTGTAACTCAACGGATTCACCTACAGCCAGCTCGCCACCAATATTGATGATGTCGCCATTGTTAAAGCTTACACCTTGGGTACCACCAGTAGTGCTTAGTTGGTAGGTGCTATCAGTAACGTTTTCACCTTTATAGCTTAACGTTACCGCTAGTGTGTCGGTGCTAAAATCGCTGCTGTTAGGGCTTACTGTTAACTCAGGCTTCGTTTCATTAATCACTATGTCAGCGGTAATGGCTTTGCTTGAAGCATCAAAACTGATGTTGTAGTTAGTATTGTCTTCTACTTGGAAATCTTGGTTAGGGTAGTTCTCACCCCAGCTACCGTTATCTGAACAAGCGGCAACTTTAAAGCGTGCTGGGCTTTCTTCTCCAGCAAAGGCTTGAGTTAGTGTGTATAAGCCGCTGGCCGCGTCGCGTACCATTGCTGTTTGGCCCCAACCATTTGGTGTGCCGCGGAAACACCATACCGGCGGTTCTTCGCCCGCAACGGTAATGTCTACACTGGCGGTATTGCTCACTGCACCTTGGTTGTCGGTTACTTGTAAGGTAACGGTGTCGCTTTGAGTAAATGTAACACTAATCGTTTCAGTGGTTTCACCAGTGCTCCACGAGTAGCTAGCAATGTTTCCATCGCTGTCGCTAGAGCCACTGGCCGAGAAGGTGATGCTAGTGCCAGCATCTACAGTTTGCGCATTTGCTGGTGAGATAACAGCAGTTGGCGCTTGGTTACTATCACAGTTTGCTACCGATACTACGTCGATATTTTTGCTGTCGCTGTAAAAAGTAATCTGATGGCTACCGGCCGATACGCGGTAGTCTTGGTTAGGGTAGGCTTCTTGCCAATTGCCCCAACGGTCAATTTTAAAACGTGGGTCGTTATTGCCAAAGGTTTGGCAGGTTTGAAATTCTGTACTAGATACCTGATCCATGGCGGTGGTTTGCCAGCCATTTGGCGTGCCACGGAACTCCCATTCTGCTTGAGCAGAAAGGGAGGCCGTTAACAAACCAAGGAGTACTACCTTGTTCATGTCATTTCCTTATTCGAGTTTATATTGTGATAGCCGTAGGCATATCAAGCTGTTAGCCAATGTTAAATGACTCTTATTGGTCATTTGTTGCGCGACCATAACGCCGCTCGAATAAAAAATAGTCTTTAAAGTGAACAAATTGAGGTATTCATCAAGTAAATATCTTGGTTTTGTGATTGAAAAGGATTTCATTTTGGCTGTTTCTTCAATCGATCGCTTATATTCCGCTGATTAATCAGAGTTTTTACTTAAACCAGATAAGCAACCATAAAGTGGTAGTTATACAATATTTTTTAACTTTGTTTGATTATTGACCGCTTTGTTCGAAGACAGCAGTCTTGTTTGGTTTTAGCGGCTTGTTCGGCAATTTTTCTAAAGATTTTTGTGGTTTTTAAGTTATTGAATGCAAATGTCTAATTGACTTATATGTTACTTAAAGGTGAGTTAATGCTGGCTTTTTAGCGCTAGGATCAAGCAATACGGCTATTATTTATATTATCTATAGTTGATTTTGGTAATAGTGCTATGGCAACACTTAATCAAGAAGTTACTTTTGATAAATCGCTGCAACTGGTCTCAACAACTGACCTTCAAGGTGATATCACTTACGCAAATGAGGCCTTTTGTGAGGTGGCGGGTTACTCATATGAAGAATTGTTGGGGCAACACCACAATATTGTTCGCCACCCAGATATGCCCAAGGCCGCTTTTGCCGATTTATGGAAGAAGCTTAAAGCGGGTGAAGCGTGGCGAGGCATGGTAAAGAACCGCTGCAAAGACGGTCGCTATTATTGGGTAGATGCTTACGTTACGCCGCTCTATGAGGAAGGCCAGCACATTGGTTACCAATCGGTGAGAGTGTCGCCAAAATCGGAACACAAACAGCGAGCAGAGATGATTTACCATAAGCTAAACAATGGTAAACATATCGAACCACTATGGAGTGGCAGGGTAGCAAGGGTATGGACGTCTGCCATTATTTTGCTGATGGGCTTACTTTGGGTGTCGATGAATATAGACAGTCGTTATGCTTTGCTAGAGTTGCTGTTTGTGGCCAGTTTATTTTTTCTTAATTTTAATGAGTTAGTCACAACGCCATGGAAGCTCAATAAGCTTAAGCAGTCGTTTGACAGCCCTAGCCGTTATATCTACGAAGGCACCGAACTGTTTGATGTCGCTCGTTTTCATATAGGTTTATTGGAAGCGAGAATTAAAACCATACTTGGTCGCACGGCAGATTCAACCAAGCGTTTACAGATCCTTTCCAAAGAACTCGCCACCATTTCTATCACCACCAGTAAAGCTGTCGATATTGAAACTGTAGAATTAGAGCAGTTATCTGCGGCCATTCATCAAATGTCGATGACCGCGTCAGAGATCAGTAACTCCACGGTAACCGCTACCGATAAAGTGGGTGAAACTCAGAAACACTGCGAGCAAACTCAAATCAATATGAGTGAAACGCGTCAGCAAGTAGAAACCCTGTCTGAGGATGTAAAACAAGCGGCAAACTTAGCCAAAGAGCTAACCGATGATGCTGATGGTATTGCTAAGGTGATGGAAGAAATCCAAGGCATTGCTTATCAAACTAACCTGCTAGCTTTAAATGCAGCCATTGAAGCGGCACGAGCGGGGGAGAAGGGCAGAGGTTTTTCGGTGGTTGCCGATGAAGTGAGAGCGCTCTCTAATCGCACCCATCAAGCCACAAGTTTAATCGAGCAATCGGTGGATAAAATGCAAAATAGCTTAGCATCTTGGGAAGACAGAATGACGCAGAGTAGTGGCCAAGCTGAGCAGTGCTTACTAACCGCAAGTCGTAGTTCAGAATTAGTAGCTGACATTTCTAACATGATGAATGAAGTGCATGACGTATCTACCACCATATCAGTGGCTGCCGAGCAACAGTCTGTGGTGAGTGCCAATATTTCGGAAAATGTGGCTAAGATTAGCCAACTCAGTCAAGAAACAAAACATCATGCGAGTGAACTTAAAACCAGTAGTAGTGAGCTGGCTAAAAAGTCTAATGACATAGCTTCACTGTCGGATATGTTTGCCTAAACCTTAGTTACTGTAACTACTAATATGTACCTCTGCGGCCTTATCGCGCAGAGGTACAAGCGATTGATAAGTCGGCGAGTGGAACCAACTCTCTAGTTGTTCACCACTACCAAATTCGATCACCACGCTTTGCTCAAATTGGCTAGAACCCACCAGTTGCTTATGCCATTGACCGCGTAGCAATACCTTGGCTTTATAAGGAGTTAACGACTCGCCCACAGCCTTAACATATTGTTGCCAAAGAGTAGGGTCTTTAATGTTAACTTGTCCCAACAAATACGCTGCCATAATGCCTCAAAACTTGTTTTCCTTGTTGGTTTTAAAGCTAGCCTTAATATGCTCACTTGGAAACCAATAAAATATCTAAATAAAGCGTAATGGTCTTTTCTCTAAGCGCTTGTATACTTTTGATATGAGTGAAGAAAATTTAGCACTGGTATTAGTCGGCCCAATCTTAAGACAAATCAGCACTACTAAGCTGAGCATGTGGATTGCCACCTCGCAAGCTGTAGAACTACAACTTACCTTGCAAGCGAAGGGCAAGCCGCCACAGTTGTTTGATCATCAGCAAATCATGCAAACTAGCCAATGCATTTGTGCTGGTGAGCATCTTTATTATTACTTAATAGATCTAGAGCTTAAATCGGCTTTGCCCGTCGATACTTGGGTTAGCTACGATTTAGGTCTTATTAAAGCTGGTGAATCGGAGCCTTTAACGTGGCGAGATTGGGCACCTGAATTGGTGTATCCACCGCACAATTTACCAGGCTTTGTGGTTCCTAATAAGGTAAAGCAAATGCTACATGGCTCATGCCGTAAACCGCACTTTGCTAGTGGCGATGGTTTGGTAAGAGCAGATGCTTGGCTAGCGGAACAAGAGTTAGATAACTGGCCAAGTTTGCTAATGCTAAGTGGCGATCAAGTATATGCCGACGACGTTGCTACTCCCATGCTAGTCGCTATTCACCAGTTAGTTGCCCGTTTAGGTTTGGCGAATGAGCCTTTTCAAGACAGTAAACTAGCCGCTAGTGAACAGCTTCATGCTCAAGGGCATTATTTGTCTCGCCAAGAGCTATTGCCTAAAGAGGGAGTAGAACTGGCAGCCAATAAAGCCTTATTTAGCGCGGTAAAGAAACCTATTTTCACCTCTGATCATGCTAACAATCATTTAATCTCTTTAGCCGAAATGCTTGCCATGTACTTGTTAGTGTGGTCACCCAGCGCTTGGTCGAAACTGGATATGAGCCCGCCAGACTCATTAAGTTTTGAGCAACTGGACGAGTTTGTTAAGCAGCGCGAAACCCTTGATGGCTTTGTTGCGGGTTTAGCTAAAGTGCAGCGCTTAATGGCGCATTTGCCTTGCGCAATGATGTTTGATGACCATGATGTCACCGACGATTGGAATTTAACCGCAGCTTGGGAGCAAAGTGCCTACGGTCATCCATTTTCTAAACGTATTATTGGCAATGCTTTAGTGGCCTACTTTCTATGCCAAGGCTGGGGCAATGCACCAGACAACTTTTCAGCGAAGTTGCTAGGCGAACTACAAGCGAGCTTGTTGACTCCCGGTGGTCAGCAACATATAGCGCTGATCGATACGCTACTTAGCTACCCACAGTGGCATTACCATTGGGATACTGAACCTAAGTTACTAGTGTTGGATACTAGAACTCACCGCTGGCGCTCGGAGCGTAACCTTAATTCACCGTCGGGTTTGATGGATTGGGAAGCCCTTACCGATTTACAGCAGCAATTGATTGGGCTAGATGCCGTTATATTAGTTTCCCCTGCACCGATGTTTGGGGTAAAGCTTATTGAAGTGATTCAGCGTCTTTTTACCTTGGCAGGAAAACCACTGCTGGTGGATGCAGAAAACTGGATGGCGCATCCAGGTTCGGCAAACGCGTTATTAAATTTATTTCGCCACCCTAAAACGCCACAGCACTTTGTGATTTTGTCTGGTGATGTGCATTACTCTTTTGCTTATCAAATTCAACTGCGTGGCAGAGAAGGTGGTCCCGATATTTGGCAAATCACTAGCAGTGGCATAAAAAACCAATTTCCTGAAGGCTTGCTTAATACCCTAGATCGGATTAATCGCTGGCTATATTCACCTCGCTCACCACTTAATTGGTTTACTCGTCGCAGACGAATGCGCATTGTGCCTCATCGACCAGAAAATGCTGCACGTGGTGAGCGCTTACTTAATGCCTCCGGCATTGGTTTGCTTGAACTAAATAGCGATGGCTCTCCCAAGGCGGTGCTGCAATTAACGGCCAAAGGAGAGGCGATAGCGTTTGAAATGTCTGAGCAAGACGCGCGCTGGGAATAGATTTTTTTGTAACTGATTCATTTTTATTGAAAATAAATTGCGTGTTGCTTGGTCTAGTTAAAAAGGCAGTATTTTTTAGTTAATATAAAGGCGGACTATGCAACAAACCAAGGCCTCAATGTTTATCCTAAGCATGCAACATGCTTGGGTGAAATTTGGCTGGCTGTTGCTGCTAATTGTTGCCTTAATGGGCTTACCCAAACTCAACTTGCAACCCAGCATTCAAGCCTATTTCTCTAAGAATGATCCAGAGCTTGTTGCTCTAAGTATATTTGAACAGCAGTTTGGTGCTGATGCTAATCTTCAGGTTTTGTTCATCGGCTCTCAAAGCTGGACCAGCCCAAATCAACTCGCTTTGCTCCAGAGTATTAGTCAGCAGTTATTGCTGCTTGAGGGAGTCGAAACTGTTAGCCCAACTACCGATTTAGCCTTGCAATCGGCCTTACCTCCCACACTAGCAAAACAGCTAGTTAGTGAAGATGGTTTAAGTGTATTGCTTAGCCTAAATGTAGCGCCGAATATTGCTGAACAGGCGAAGCTTGTACCAGAGCTTTTCTCGCAGCTTGATACTGTGCTGCAAGAGTTTGCAGCTGAAGGCGTCTCTTATCAATATGCTGGAGAACTAGCGCTAAGTCAGCAATATCTTAAGGTATTGAAGCATGATTTGAGTTGGTTTGCTCCAGCGCTGATCATCAGTTTTGCCTTGCTATTTACTTTGGTTATTCGCAATCTGCGGTGGTTAGCTGCCATGGCCAGCTGCGCCTTTTTTAGCTTGCTGCTTACTTTGGGGCTAAGTGGTTGGTTGGGTTTAAAATTGGCGGCAATTAGTGCTTTTATTCCCTTGGTTATCATTAGTCTCATCATGGCCTATTGCAGCCATTTATATTTTGCATGGCGAGAGCAGCTAGTAGTGAGCAATGATAGCTATCAGGCTATATTGGGCGCTTTAGAGCACAAGTTCTCACCTTTGCTTTGGGGGGCGTTAACCACCGCTGCAGGTTTCTTATTATTGAATCTAAGCCCTTCACCACCAATTGCAGATTTTGGCTTAATGGTGGCATTTTCAGTGTTAGTTAATGGCTTGGCCTGTTGCTCCCTGCTGCCTTGGTGGCTAAAAGGCATTACATGTTCAAAAAATATAAACACAAAACAACCCGCTAAATTAGTTAACTTTTCTCTTTTGCTTAAGTATCGACGCGTTATTTTGCTGGCCGCACTTGTTGTGAGCTTAGTGGCGGGGTGGGCGGTAAGTCAGCTGCGCTTTGATGATGATCCTTTGAACTACTTTAAAGCCGATAATGCTTTTTCTTTGAGCAGAGATAAACTGCAGCAACAGTTTTTAGGTTTACATAGTGTGCGTTATCAGCTTAACGAACAAAGCGATGATCCCTTGGCTCGTTCAGAGCCATTAAGCCGATTGCTAGGCTACTTAAATCAGCAAGCCGAAGTTCGCCAAGTAAACAGCAAACATGATTGGTTAGATTGGTTTGCACAAGACCCAACAGCAATTATGAGTATGTCTACGGTGCAGCAAAGTGGGCTTGATTTAGCTAAACAGGCAGAGTTACTCACGGTATGGTTACAGCCATTAAGCAATCGCCAGCTTATTGAGTTTGAGCAACGAGTGGCACAGTGGGCGGCTGCCGAGCAAATCCAATTATCACCCGCTTATAGCAGCAACCTCATTTTTGCTAAGTTTAACCAAGCTAATGGCCAAGCGATGTTGCTGTCTTTTAGCCTTGCTTTCTTGTTAGTGGCCTTGGTGGTGCTAGTGTTAAAACGCAGTGGGTATCTAATGCTGCTAGCATTGCTGGCTAACGCCATTCCGCTATTATGGGTATTTGCTCTATGGCAACTATTTGGCCAACACTTAAGCTTAGGCAGTGCGGTGGTAATGGGCATGATGCTAGGCATTATTGTTGATGATAGTTTGCACATATTACTTAAGGTTGATCCGGTGCGTGGTGGCGCCCAGCTGCAGCAAGGTATGGCTAGCATTACTCCCGCTTTATTGCTCACTTCTGGGGCGCTAACAGTTGGTTTCGCCCTAGCTTATCTATCTGATTTTTTGCCTATTCAGCAAATGGGTTTGCTCTCAGCGCTTACCCTGTTATTAGCCTTGTTGGTGGACTTATTGATACTGCCTTTGTGTTTACCTCATGCTAAAAGCCGTTTGTCAGCAGAGCTAGGAGGGCAGCCATGAAACGACATGCTATGGGCAATTGTTTTGCCGCCAAGCTAGCGACTCCGAGCTTAAACTTGCAACACCCTATTGCCAGTTGGAGCAAGCAATATGCAGGCTTACCATTAGAGTTTTCTTCAGCACATACCGAGGCGCTCGCGATACTTATGCCGCTATTGTTGTGTGGCGAACAATCAGCCCAGCTGGTGTTTCAGCAGCAAGCATTGCAATTTAGCCAGCAACAATGCGCCGATTCAGTATTAGCCTTAAATGAAGTAGAAGCCGATGAAGCGTGGCATGACGAAGCGCTACAAATGGTATTTTCTCAACTGCCGGAGCTTGCAGAACAGCATAAGGTTCGCCGTACCGCCCAGCGATTTTATGCTGGCTTAGGCCGCAGTTTAAGCTTACAGCAGCAGTTTGTGCGAATTGCCAGTTTAGATGCCTGTGTAACCCAGCTCATGCAGTTGATTGAGCGTGGCAGCATCGGCAGTCGTCATCCTTTTTCGCTGCTGTGCGGCTTAATTAAAAAAGACGAAGCCAAGCATGTGTATGTGAGCAAGCACTTTGCTCAGCATCTTGGGGCAAGTGTGAGTGACATGGCAGAAGAGCGTTTGAGGGTGCTTGGTGCGTTAATGCAGCTGCTCAAACAGCAAGCCGATCAGTTTGAAATTATAGGCGTTGATTTGGATAAGCTAGAAAAAAGATTGGAGCTAAAATGGCAGTAAAATTTGCAAGCCATTCATTAAACTTATTGGCTGCTAACTGGTTTGTGCCACATCAGCCAGTCGCTAATGAACAGTTGTTAGGCTACATGGCGGAGCAATGTGGTTGGCGCATGGCACGTAAAGCCAAAATTATTGCCAAACGTTTAGGGGTGGAGCGGCGCTTTTTAAGCCGCAGTTTTGCCCAGCCACGCAGTCAAGCTTTACCAACTGGCGTGGATATGGCAAAGCAGGTGCTACAACAGTGCTTGCAGCAGGCGGATTTGCAGGTTGAGCAACTAGGGTATTTGTTAAGCCATACCTGTACGCCGCACACCCAAGTTCCGCCCAATGCAGCATGGTTGGCCGATGAGTTGGCATACCACGGCGCTTATGCCGAGCTTCGCCAAGCTTGTACCGGTTTTGCCAATGGTTTGCAGCTAGCTAGCGCGTTATGCGCCGCAGACCAAGCGCCAGTAGCTATTGTGGGCAGTGAAACGGGCTCGGTGTATTTCGATTTAGATAAGCAATTTGTCGATCAGCAACAGTTAGTGAATTTTGTGCAAATGGGAGATGGTTGTGGTGGGGTTATTGTTGGCCCTGCTAGCCAGCCAGAGCGATTAATTAAAGATATTTACCTAGGGCAAATTGGGCATAACAAAGCCCCTGGCTTTTACTTAGATGCTGGGGCTAATACTGTTGGTGAGGGCAATATGGCGCGCTTTCATCATAATATTACTCAGGTGAAGGAAACTGGCTCACAGTTATTTGAGTTAGGCTTAGAGGCAGTGCTGTCACGGGGTTATCAACTTAGTGACTTTCGTTACATTTTGCCGCATCAAGCCAATGGTCATATCGATAAACTACTGAGCAAAGCACTTAACTATCCAAAAGAACAAATCATTAATGATGCAAAACTATTCGGTAATCTTGGGTCAGCAGCTATTTGGTTAAGCTTTGCTCGTTTACTTGAGAATTGCCCCTTAGAGCCTGGAGACCAAGTATTGGTGTTAGGCGCAGAAGCGACAAAATACCTTTATGGTGGTTTTGTTTATCAGCATTAGGGCCTTATTTGGCTGATTTTTTCTGTGAGTTAACGCGGTACTTGTTGGTTTATTTTGCGAGTTACTATCTCATTGTTTCATTCGGTTTCACTCTCTTTTGAAGTACTTCAATTTTTGCCAATTTAACTCAGACTGAAAACTGGATTGCTCTTCACTAAGGGTAAGATTAAGCATTGTTAGAGTGAATTGATTTCAAAGTATTTAAGGGTGGGCAAAGTATGCAAGTAGCAGGTAAATGGGCCTTAGTGACTGGGGCAAGTCGAGGTGTGGGTTTACGCATTGCCAAAGCATTAGCCGCTAAAGGTGCCAAAGTGATTGTGCACAGTCGAAGTTTGAGCGCATCGCAAAAAGTGGTAGATGAGATTACCCGCCTGCAAGGCTTCGCGGTTGCGGTAGAAGCCGAGCTGTCTGATAACCAAGCTGTAGCCAGTTTAGTGAGTCAAGTTAATCAATTAACTCATCAATCTTTGACGGTGTTATATAACAATGCCGCAATTATGACGCCTTGGCGAGATGACGCCGTGGTTCCTGCCTCAGATTATGCCTTAAGTTTTCAAGTAAATTGCATTGCACCAGCAAGTTTATGTGACGCCTTTTTACCGCAAATGAAGCAGCAAGGTGAGGGACGTATAGTTAATGTTACCTCTGGCATTGCCGACCAACCTCAGCTTATGGCTTATAGCTGTTCTAAAGCTGCCTTAGATCGTTATGTGCGCGACATGCTGCCCAGCTTAGCTGGCAGCGGTGTATTAATGAACTTAATGGATCCTGGTTGGTTGCAGACCGACTTAGGCGGAGAGCAAGCGCCAAATCATCCAGATTCAGTATTACCGGGCGCTTTGGTCCCGGTTTTACTTGATGAAGAGGCAGGTAGTGGCCAGCTCTACTGCGCTCAGGACTACCGTTAAATTCAAACCCCAAGTGTAGGTGGAAGGTGGCCTCGGCCAGTTTTTTCTTTGCTGGCCACAATCAACATATACATGCTGGTACTAGCCAAGACTAACGCGATATATAAGGGCAGTTTAAGCGCCAAGCTTTGAGCGGATTCTGCCAGCAATGGGCCGCTTATCGAGCCGATGCTATAGCTAATTAGCATTAATTCGGTGATGGCGACAATTTTCTCCGCTGGCACATTTACACAAGCTTGAGATATCGCGATTGGGTAAATAGAAAATGCCGCCGCTCCTAATACAAATAAGCTTACTGACAAGGCTAACCAGGAGTTAGCCATGGCTATTGCCAAAGCTGCTAGTACACCTATGGCTGCTGCGAAAGCTTGTAGCAAGGTTTTGTTTAATCGTGCCGATAAATAGCTACTTAAGGGCTGTACCAACATTCCACCAAGCACTAAGCTTGCCATTAACACTCCTACCTTGTTGCTCCACTGAGTTGAGCTACTTAAATAGCTGGGCATTAGCCCGTAGATTGGGCCCAGCACCAAACCGGATACAATGCAGCCGATAAAAGCTGGCTTACTTAAGCTTGAAAGCTCCTTGATAGACACAGCGCTATGTAAAACCGGATGGGGTTTGGCAGTGCGCGCAAACAGAGGCGCCAAAATAGCTAAAGCCAGCAGAGTCGCAATGCTTAAAAAGGGCACTAAGCCCGCGGTTCCGATTGGCTCAATTAACAACTGACCAACGGCGCTGCCAGCATAAAGAGTCAGCATGTAAATACCTAAGCGAGCGGCTCGTTGTTTGTCGTCATCCACGAGTAAAAGCCAAGATTCAACCACCACAAAAATACCTGCGGTTGCCACACCAGCCACTAGGCGCAGGGCTAGCCAAGCGCTCGCATAGCGAAGCAAGAACATCAATAAAACTGTGGTGAGCAATGCTAACAAACAAAGGATGAAGGCCATCCGATGGCCAATAGCTGCGATTAAGCGTTGCGCTTGTAAGGCGCCGAGTAACAAACCTGTGTAATACGCACTGGCCAACCATGCACTTAACGACAGTGGAAGCGCTAAGGCTGTTAATGCCAGTGGTAATAGGCTCATGAGGTAGCCTGAGGCTACCGCAAATAAGCCCAAGCCTAACAATGGGCTAAGGATCCCTGAGCTGGGCTGGTGTGCAGAATTGTTTAACATGGCGTACCTACAAACACGATTAATAGACAGTGCTTTATCCAAAGCCGCGCGATAATGTCAGTAAGTTCGCTTACGTTGAAACAAAGAATATTTATGGTAACGATAAGAAAGTTTTACTCGGTAGGGGAATAACGCATTTTTACTTTAAGCTATTGTTTGTTAATGGTTATTTTTTTGTATGGTTTTTACTAGCTGTGAAATAGATTGACGAAAGTAGGTTTTTTTAGCACATTTAAATGGCGAAAAAAGCTCAGCTTAGCTAACTTTTTGTCGCGCAATATAGCCTGTTATATTTTTAGTTAAATTAGGTTGCCAGCGATGAGATTTTCAAGATTTGATGATATTGATGAGTGGGAAGACGAAGACAAAGCCGCTCAGATTAAACACGCTAAAAAAGCCAAAAATAGTTCGCGTACTCGGCGCAGAATAGACGAGTATCATGAGCAAAAACAGTTGGCTTCGTATTTAACGGATTTCAGCTCATTTTCTTAAATACGATTAATGGTGAGACAGCTAAGCTAGCTCAGCTAAGTGCCTAGCAATAAAAAGAAAACGCCACTGCAGAGCGGCGTTTTTGTTTGTGCTTAGGCGTCGTCTGCGGCCAGTTGTTTGGCCAAAGTAAATGCTTCGATTTCTTCGCCTACTAAGTTTTCATCTAAGTCTATGGCCACCAATACTTTGTCTTCATCAAGGCTTGGTAACCATTCTTCAAAAAACTCTTCAAGTTTAACGGCTACTGGCTGATAGCTCGCCCAATCTTCAATACATAAAGCTTGCGCATTTGCTTGTTTAGAAAATAGCGGCATTACGTCGGTGGCTTCAAATTCGATGGAATCCACCACTACAAATTCATCATCGGCGCTAAGCACCCAAAGCTCCCCTGCAGCAATTACTGCTTGGCTAAAGGCTGATAGATTTGTTTCTGAAGTAGACATGTTTTGCTCCGATTTAAGTAATACTGGATCCTTGCCCATTGTTGGCAATTAGGCAATGTTTATCGATGAATTATTTGTGTCGCTTGTTATTGCCTAAAGCGCGTTGTCGGGCTTTACGTTTTTGCACTGAGCGCGAATTACGTTTGTTAGAGGGTGCGGGCTGGCTTAAATCGGGCTCAAAGCCAGGATACCATTGCTGAGGTAATCGGCGGTCGAGTTGGGCTTCTAAGTCATGCAGTAAGTGTTCGTCGTCAACACTCAACAATGTGATGGCAATGCCGCTTTGCCCAGCGCGACCAGTACGGCCAATGCGGTGGGTATAGTCTTCGTTTTTGTAAGGTAGCTCTAGGTTGATAACACAGGGCATATTTTCGATATCTATCCCCCGAGCCGCTACATCAGTTGCGACTAAGAGGCGTATTTCGGAAGCCTTAAATTTAACTAAATTTTGTTCGCGGGCGGCTTGGCTTAAGTCTCCATGTAAAGCTGCGGCACTTATACCTTGTTGAATTAGCTGTTTAACCAGTTTATCCACGCCTTGTTTGGTGCGGCAAAATACCAAGGCTTGCTGCCAACTGGCTTTTTTAGCTAATTGGCAAAGCAATGCGGCTTTTTTATCTTGGTCCACGTTGTAAACGCGTTCTTCTATTTTTACTGCCTTGCTATGAGCTTTGGCAATATCTAGTTGTTTGGCTTGGTTTAACCAAGGTTTAGCAAAGCGGTAAATACTCTCATCTAACGTAGCTGAGAACAGCATGGTTTGGCGCAGCTGTGGTAAGTACTTGAATAGGGCTCTTAATTCATCTTTAAAGCCAAGGTCGAGCATGCGATCGGCTTCGTCTAATACCAAATGTTGTAAGTGCTTTAAGTCACAGGAGCCACGCTTTAGGTGATCTAAAATTCGGCCAGGAGTCGCCACCACTATGTTGCAGGCTTGCTTAAGAGCTAATTGCTGCTTTTCTATACTCACACCTCCATACACCAATGCACAATTAAACTCGCAGCCTTTAGCGTAATTTTCTAGGTTTTGGTGCACTTGCTGAGCCAACTCACGAGTAGGTGTGATGATTAAGGCTTGGATATGGTGAGTACGCTTTTGCTGGCTAAGGGCTTGCAAAATAGGCAAGCAAAACGCTGCGGTTTTGCCGGTGCCGGTTTGGGCACAGGCCATTAAATCATGGCCAGCCAACGCTAGAGGGATGGCTTGCTGTTGAATCTCGCTAGCTTGTTGATAGCCCAAAGCGCTAAGGTTTTTAAGTAAGTTAGGGTTGAGAGGCAGTTGGTTAAATGTCATTGGTTCTTAAAACACGCTGATTGAGGCTGAGTTAAGTATACCTAATCGCTCACAAAGCTACTGGCTTTTGTTTTTATTGGCTTTTTTGTCACTTATTGGCTGGGACTCGCTAACGCGAGATTTTCTATTTGAGACTACACTATAACTACACCTAGCCAGAGGGTTAGCAAACGAATAGTGAAGGAACCTTATGTCGCTCAAATGGCTAGTCTTGCTAATTGTCTCTTTAAGTTTAAGTTGTGTTGCCCAGCCGCTTAGAGTGTCTTTACTGTTAACACCCAAGCAACGCGATAGTTTTCATTTTGTATTTGAGGCCTTTACTCAAGAAACTGGCATTCATATTCAAACGATTATTCGCAGTGATGAAGACTATAAAAGCGAGATCGATAAGTGGCTTAAAGGGGGAGAAAACTCACCCGATGTGCTGCACTGGCAAGCTTCTGAACGCTTGTTTCAGTTTTCTCGTAAGGGCCTGATAAGGCCAATTAATCATCTTTGGCAAGAGTTAAAACTTGCTGATAGTTTTGCCCATTTACAAAGTGGAGTGAGTGAAGAAGGGCAGGTATATGCCTTGCCTTTTGCTTATTATCACTGGGGTATTTTTTATCGAAAATCACTTATCGATAAACATGGTGGCCCGCAACGTTTTTGGGAAGATTTTGTTCGTCAATGCGAACAGCTTAAACAAGCTGGTATTACCCCCATTGGTATTGGTACCAAAAACTATTGGCCAGCCGCAGCTTGGTTTGATCATTTAAACCTGAGAATAAACGACCTTAGCTTTCACCAGCAATTACTTCGAGGGGAAGTCTCTTTTTATGATCCTCGATTAACACCAGTCTATGAACAATGGGCCTCGTTAATCAAACTCGGCTTCTTTAATGCTGATCATCATGATTACGCATGGGATGAAGTATTACCCATTTTTTACCGAGAACGGATAGCATTTTTGTTGTTAGGTAATTTTGTAGCCACCAAGTGGCCAGCTAAGTTGGAAGACGATATTGGATTTATGCCATTTCCGGTGCTGTATGATCTACCCACCTATGAGGTGGCTCCCACCGATGTGTTTATGATTGCTCAACACACCAAGAAGGTGTACCAAGCTGAAGAGTTTATAAAGTATATGGCAAGGGCAGAAGTACAAGCCCAAATAGCTGAAGGCTTAGGCTATATACCTGCTTCTACTGCGTCAGAAGTGAGTAGTGATAGTTTAGTGAGTGAAGGTGCGAGTATGCTAAAGGAATCTATCGGCGTATCGCAGTATTTTGATCGCGATACCATTCCTGCGTTTGAACAAATCGCGGTAAAGGCTTTTACTCGGTTTTTAGACGATGCTGATATACCGCGCTTAAAGCGCGATTTAGAGCAGGCAAGGCAGTTTGCATTTAAGCTTTCTGCAAGCCTTCCCAAGGCTAAGCTGTAAACAATTATTTCCAACTCTCACCTTAAGGATTTTACGTTTAGGTGCTTTTAATTTGACCTTGCTTTGCTGTAGCCTGATTGCGACTTTTTGAGAAAGCCTTAACGGAATCATAGGCTTAATGCTAGCTAAAAGGGATTTTTTGCTAATGAGGGTCTTATTGTTGCTTGGGCTTTGCTTGTTGCTGAATACTGCAATGGCTGAGTCAAGAGCGACTTGGCGAGTAGCCTATTCAACAAAGCAACATCTACTGAGCCACGACATTATGAACTTGTTGGTTAAAGAAGCTCGGGTGGAAAGTGTCAATTATTATTTGCCGTTTGCTAGGCGTTTGCGCAGTTTGCAGCTTGGCCAAGTGGACATAACCGCAGGTTTAATTAAAACTGAGCAGCGTGAACAAGATATCTACTTCTTAGAGCCCGCTTACTTAAGCACTGCTCGTCATTATTTCGTTATACGTAAAAGTGAACTACGAAGCTTAAACCAGTATTCAGATCTTTATCCCATGCGGGTAGGCATTAAGCTTGGGGCTAAGCATTTCGCGCGCTTCGATCAAGACCACAAACTATATAAAGTGAAGCTAAACAACCAAAGCGAATGCTTGAAAATGCTTGAACGAAAACGCGTTGATGTATGCTTAGCCGGCGAGACTGGCCGCCATAAAGCCTTGAAGTCTTCCTTGTGGGCTGGAAAATTTAAGATTGCTAAGTTTGAAGTGCCTTACGATAGCAAGGTGTATATAGGTATCTCCCGTCAATCAAGCTTATATCAGCAGCGAGAAAAGCTAGAGCACTTGCTTAACTATCTTCATTACTCTGGAAAATTGACTTCTACAATTGCTCACTACTATCACTCTCAACAGATCCCTGTTCCCGCAATGACCAACTGACGGCTTACCATGTAAGCTGAAATCGGGAAAATAAACAGGTTAGGCCAATTCTACTTATTTCGGTGTTGAAGCGACTTGCAATAGGCTAACTATTGGCGCGCAGCTTCGCCTTGAGCTAAGCAAAATTATCTCGCCAGAAACAAGGAGCTAGATTAAATACTGGCTTGCAGAGTTCTCGTCACTTCCTTATCCCGAGTTCAGGTTATGTAATAAGTGTATGAGCTGGCTCACAAAATCACCGCTTGTCTCTGTTTTTAAACAATAATTCCCGAGAAAATCATCAATAAGTAGTTTGGTATTACAAATGTTGGTATGGGAAGGCCAATGCAGGGATTAATCCAACAAAGATTGGAGTAAAACTAACCTGATTTATTTGTGTTATAAGATTACTTATTTTGCGGCTTAGGAGTACCAATAACAGGCTGCAGTTTGCTATCGAAAAGAGACAGTACGGTAAACAAAAAATAAGGAAATTGAACATGTTAAAACGAGTACTATCGATACTCTGTGGGTGTGTATGCTCACTGGTAATTAGCCAAGCCGCTATGGCTAAGGTCTTGGTGCTTAATCCTGATTTTGAGCAGGGCTGGTATGGCTGGAAGAAGTCTGGTTCAACCGCGATTTCAGGCCAAGGGCGCGATGATGAATCGTCTGCCAAAATAACCGGTGAAAGTGGCCGTTTTGAGCAAGAAGTAACTGTGCGACCCAATACCGAATATACCTTAGCGGTATTTTTAAAAGGCTCCGGAAAAATAGGGGTGACTGTAACAACCGAAGCCACAGAAGAACAAAAGCGCATTAACAAGTTTCAAGAGTTCTCCATCCAAACCTATGCCGACGATGATTACCATGGTGATTGGGAAGTAATTGAAGTCGATTTCAACAGCGGTATTAGCGATAAAGTCACCATATTTGGTGCTTATCGAAAAGGTGGGCAAGGTCGCTTCGATCGCATTAGAGTAAAGCCTAAGCGTGATTAGTTTGACTATAGTATCGCGTAGCTAAAGTTACTTTGTCGCTTCTTGTAATCCGTTAACTAGCTTTTCAAATATCGATGTTACTGGTTAATAGGTCTCTCTGGACTTTTGCTTGTCCATATTAGTTAAATCTTAAAGAACTACAGCATGTATTTTAGTGCTGTAGTTTTTTACTTTGGTAGTTCTTCTTAGATTTCGCTTGTTCACAAATCCATCAACCTTTTATTGAGTTTTATATTATTAAATGTAGGGTGCTAAAAAACTATAAAGCTAAGGATGGGAAAGTGAGCATAAGGATTTGGTTTGGGCTAATTTTAAGCCTGTTTGTCGGTAGTGCAAATGCCGTTGTTGGTGGAGAGCAAGAGGCCGATAAAGATTGGCCAAGTGTGGTTTCGCTGCGATATTTTACTGGGCTTGGAAGCCTTGAGACTCACCAATGTGGCGGAGCTTATATCGGCCGGGGTTTGATTGTAAGTGCTGCACACTGTGTAGCTCTTGCTCCTGCAACACGTGCTTATGCTTGTATGGGAGGAAGTGGCACTGCAGCAAAGAATAATTGTTACCCTCTCGCTAAAAGCGTTATCCATCCTCAATATGTGGCTGGCAGCTATGATAAAGATATTGCTGTTTATCAAATGGCAAGTTATCCCGAAAACTATCCAGCGGTTCGATTGATTAGTGAAGCTGAAAATCTACAGTTACAAGCAGGAGAAAACTTAAAAATACTAGGCTTGGGTTCTACAGCCTATGAAAGCTATCAGCCCGCTTATCAGTTGCAAGGGGCTATATCCCCGATAGCAGATATCGATACCTGTAATAACCAAATTGCTGCGGATATTCCGCATGCCATCGCAGATGAGGACTTTATCTGTTCTGGAAAGCGGACTAAAGGACCTGCCCCTGGCGATAGTGGAACGCCTGCATTTGTGTTTGTTGATGGTGAGGAGGTATATGCTGGTTTAGTGTCGCATGGCTATAACTACATGGGGTTATTCACCCGAATAGGCCGCTACTTGGATTGGATTAAGGCGACGCAACTGGAGTTGCTTGGTCCTCTTGATTTTGCAAAAGAAGAAATCTGGCATATCCAAGATACATATCAAAGCCAGCCTTTAAGCATAAACCTGAAAAATAACAGTGATTCGACAATTGAGCTAAGCGATTTTGACGTGGGCTCTGAGCACTTCAGTATTGTTGATACAAATGAATGTAGCGTGCTAGAAGCAAGTGCGAGTTGTCAGTTGAAGCTGGATGTATTGCTTAACGAAGCTAGTCACGCAGCAGCAGAGCTAACGTTTAGCTTGGCTGATGAAGCCCTCACTATTGATCTCTTAGTATTACCGCAAATGCCTTCTGAATTGCTAGCTGTATACGATACTCCGTTTGATGTGTGGAATGTTAGTGGATTGCAGCAATGGAGCAGTTTGCTTGAAGAAGGAATTGCTTTCGAATCTGGTAATGAGCAAGTGCGCCAGTATTTAATAGGCGATATTGAAGGCCCTGGGCAGTTGGCTTTGGATGTTTTCCTTGGCAGCTATAGTGGCACTGGTTCTTTATCCATAAGTGTTGATGAGCATTCTAAATATCAGTTAAGTGGAGATTGTAAGGCTGAACTAGCAGTCGATATACCCGAAGGGGTTCACTCGGTTAAAATTGCTTATCAAGCTGATGCAGCTACTACGACTCAGGTTAATACTAACTCCAGTGTGGGTGCAAAAATGAGCCCTAGCGAGAGGCATTTATATACCCAAATCATGAGACTAGAGTTTGAAGAGGGAGCTAATAAGTCTAGTTCTATAGATTGTGATTTCACCTCAAAATTGGCAGACGAGCTGGTGAACAACAGCCAACCAGCAGCGGAGTCTGGTGGAGGTAGTATTGGCTTTGCCGGTTTAGCTCTGCTGTCTCTTGCTTGGCTTCGCAGAAAACAATTAGCGTAATTTCGAACGTCGCTTAGCGGCGCTTTAAACTGCCATCGTTACTCGGTGTTGGATTAGGTCGCCAAACATTACGTAAGCGCTGTAAGATGTGCTCGGGAATCTCTTTTGAGCACTCTAGGTTTATTTGACGACCTCGGCGCATCCCGTAGATTTTGCCTTTAATTGCTTGGGCGCTGCGCTGTACCAGCTTAATTTCTCGAATAAAATACTCTGGTACTTGTCCCTTACTTACTTCTACTCGAATACCATCTACTTTAATTACAAATTGTGCACTGATCGCTTTTAACATCTTCACCTACTACTGCTAACTTACCCATCTAGTTAGATTTTTAATCATAAAATAATACGTACTCATTTGCTATTTAGCTTAACTGAACGCGCTAGATACTTTTACAAAACCTGAAGTTTGCTTAGCGCATTAATCAAATACTTTCGTTCTGGCTAACTCGAATTTGCAGCTTAGCTAAATTGCTTAGTAAAAGCTTAGTTACTACCTTTAAAGCTCTCTTGTTAAAAACTTAGGGTAATGAATATGGGTAATTTAACACGTGGTAAGTCATTTGTTTATTTAGCTTTACTTACAGCAGTACTCTTTGCTCCGCTGACTTGGGCGCAAACTAAAGCCCCTGAGGGCGCTAGCGTATACATCATTTCTCCTGCTAACGGCGCGGTGGTGAGCAATCCAGTTACGGTGAGTTTTGGACTTAAGGGGATGGGCGTAGCGCCAGCAGGAATTGATAAGGCTAATACCGGGCATCATCATCTACTGATTGATGTGTCTGAGCTTCCTGCGCTCGATATGCCCGTTCCAGCCGATGCTCAACATATACACTTTGGTGGCGGACAAACCGAAACCACTATTGAGTTAGCACCGGGTGAACATACCTTACAGTTGCTGTTAG
Organism: Agarivorans albus; assembly: GCF_019670105.1. NCBI lineage: Bacteria > Pseudomonadati > Pseudomonadota > Gammaproteobacteria > Alteromonadales > Alteromonadaceae > Agarivorans > Agarivorans albus. The sequence goes on from NZ_AP023032.1 coordinate 961,709, forward strand.
GTGATATGACCCACATCCCTCATTCTCCGCCAATTCTATCTGAGAAAATAACCATAACCGTGAAATAAGCTTGTCACTGATTAGTTAATCAAGCACAGTGCTGGGTGGCTTATCTTTCGAGCTGATTTTTGCAGCCACAAATGCTGCTCGAAGGGTTCGGCTAAAATTGTTTTATGCTTTGTTAAGCCGTATTTACCTAGAATGCTAGGCTACACCCGCCTTGCCGCGCCTAAAACGATTTTCTCGCGAACAAAATCTTTTCGCGAAAGGTAAACTGCCCCTAGATAAAATAGGAGCTTTACTAGGGGCTGTTGATCTTTGCTGATGGTTTTTGCAGCAATTAATTAGCCATTTAGGTAAGGCAGTGAGTGTGCAGTTAAGTGGGCTTAATAATCACTCGCTAACGCTGAATAAATGGCTAAGAAATGCTGCCCGAAGGGTTCGGATATGCGAACTTTACTCTTTGTTAAGCACTTCTTACTTAGCCCACTAGGCTTCTAAGTGCTCGCCGCGATTAAAGCCCGCTTATCTCGAACAAAATTTCAACACCAAAGATCAACAGACCCTAAGGAGTAAGCATTAAAATTCTCAGTTTGAATCTACTTAATTACTTAGCTCCTCCCTATGCGGCGTATGAGTTCGACAATATTTTGGACTCACAACAATGGCAGCAAAAGCAAGCTTGGTTAAGTCGAATAATTGCCTTAGCTGATGCTGATGTGATGGCTTTTCAGGAAGTATTTAGCGCAGAAGCGTTGGCTGAGCAATGTAAAAGCCTTGGCTACCCACACTTTTTATCTACACCCAGTAGCCTCGACGAGTCTAGCTATGTTTACCGCAAACCGGGTTTAGCGCTGGCTAGCAAGTATCCGCTTCGTAGTGGCAGCCTTTATAATCCGAATCACTTGAATACTTTTAGTCGTGCTCCTTTAATTGCAAAAGTTAAGTTGCCAGAAGTAGGCTGGATTAAAGCTTATGTGGTTCATCTCAAATCCAAGCGGCCGATCTTAGATGAAGACCTAGTGGGTGAGCCTAGTGATATTGATGAATACATGGGCCGCTGGCAGTCCGATACCTTGCGAGCACAGGAAGTAAGTCTATTGATGCAGGATATCTTAAGTTGTCGTAAAAATAAGCTCGAGGCAGTAATGATGCTGGGAGACTTTAATGATGACCTATCTCAAGGTGCTCTTAGCCATGTATTCGACTTGCCTTTAGTGCAGCATGATGAAATTGAACAACACTGGCGAATGCATGACAGTTTCACCTTAAGCCAAACTGACCAGCCACGTTCCGCAACGCATTATTGGGGCGGACAAGGTAGTGTATTAGATTACATTTTGCTATCTGGAGAGTTTTCTCCTGATTATCAACAGCAGTTGGCAGAGGTAGTGGCTTATCGCTGTTTTGACCGCCATCTCACCCACGCAGATTACTCTGTAGACAGCCAAGCCAGTGACCACGCAGCGGTAATGATTGAACTGAGCGCAAGGGCTTAATGCTCTAGCCGATAAGGCTTAAATAGCTGTTGTAAGTTTATTTTGGCGTTTAGTCGGCTTGCCAGTAAATACATGCCACCAATTTTTCGCTGTATTAACAGCACGTCGATGGGGGCTGGAGGGATAGCTGCCAGTGGGCATGAGTTTGACCACGCTTATGTCTATTAGGCTGTGATTATTGACCGGAGCGTTAAGGCTTAGTGCTCTAGCCGATAAGGCTCAAACAACTGCTGTAAGTTTACTTTGGCGTTTAGTCGGCTTGCCAGTAAATACATGCCACCAATTTTTCTGTGTATTAGCAGCATGTCGATAGGGGCTGGAGGGGATAGCTGCCAGTGGGTATAAGCTTCATCAAGCTCATGCTCATGGGGCTGTGATGATGGACCGAAGCGCAAGAGCATTAGTGCTCTAGCCGATAAGGCTCAAACAACTGCTGTAAGTTTACTTTGGCGTTTAGTCGGCTTGCCAGTAAATACATGCCTCCAATTTTTCGGTGGATTAACAGCACGTCGATAGGCGGGGTGTGCCAGTAGTCATGTTCATAACTAAGTGCCATGCCTGCTTCGCGTAGTTCTTTAGCCAGCGGTGAGTTTGCAAAGTTGTAGTCGCCAGCGTACTTAAGCGGTTGTATCACCATCTGCAGCATACTGTTTAGGGTGGCTATTTGGCGCTCGGTACTGTTTGAGTTAACAAAACCGAGTTGCTCTAAGGCGCTTAAATCTAGAGTAAATGGCTGTGCCAATGCGCTACTTAAAAGTTTGCGATAGCCCTGGCTGATGTGTGGGGGAATTTGCCGAGTTGCGCCAAAGTCTAACAAAACAATTTTATTTGATTGAGTTGAATACAGGTAGTTGGCAAAGTTGGGATCGGTTTGCATTAGGCCAAACTCAAACAGCTCCATCATCAACAATTTGAATAAGTTATGCATAACTTGGTCACGTAATGCCTGCGGCTGCTGCTGTAGTTGGTCAATCGCTTCTCCTTCATGATGACTCATGGTGAGAATGTTACTGGTACTTAAGTGGCCAAATAGCTCTGGTAATTCAAATTCTGAATGCTTAGCGAGTTTAGCTTGATATTGGCTCAGATACTCGGCTTCTTGAAGGTAATCTGCTTCTTGGTGAAGCTGTAGTTTGGCATCTTGAAGAATTTGCTGGTAATCAAACTGCTTGGGCAATATACCGCTGATATTGAGCAGGCTTACAACGTTGTCCACATCACTGTCGATGCTGCCTTTAACGCCAGGATATTGAATTTTAATCGCGACTCTTTGTTGTTCGGATAAGTAAGCGCTGTGTACTTGTCCAATAGAAGCTGCAGCTATTGGCTGTAAAGAAAACTGTTTAAATTGTTGCTGCCAGTTTTCTCCCCACTCATTAAGCAACACTTGGCTAAGCTGACCAATTGGCATTGGGTCGGCATCTGCGCGCAAACGCGCTAACAGCTCACTCACTTCTTTAGGAAGCATCTCTCCAGCATCCATCGACATAAGTTGGCCTACCTTCATGGCTGCACCACGAAGTTTTGCCAGCTGATCGGCCACCCGTTTTACATTGTTGGGGGTAAGTAGTATTTCATTTAGTTTTGGGCGCTTGCCTGCTGCTAATTGGGCGGCGCCTTCTACCAGCATACCTCCTGCTACACGCGAGGCTAATGACCCTAGTTTTCCTAAGCGGGCAATGCGCGAGCTGGGTACTTTAGAGGCTCTATTGTTATCTGAGTGGCTGATAATGCTTTATCCCTAATGGTAGGTTTCTGCTTAAGTTTACGTCGAAAAGGTGGTTATGGATCTATATCTATCGTTTTGATTCCACGTTGTTATTTAGCTGCCTTTTCAATTTCCTAATGCACTCACAATTTGTTAAGTCATTACTATTCAATGTCTTATGTTGATTTTTATGACTTGGCTCGCTGCTTGCTGTATCCCAATCAAATGGTGTTATTTGCAATTTGCAAGAGAGGCTTTATGAGAACCCTATTGATGTTTATATGCTGCTTACCCTTGGTAAGCCAAGCTGGAATTATTAGCAATGGCAGTTTTGAAAAAAATGATGTTCGTTATGGCGGCTGGAGTTTTTTTGCCAGCGAGGATGTAGTTGGTTGGCAGGGACACAATATCGAAATTTGGGATAACTTGTTTAATATTCAAGCAGCGCATGGGCAACAGTTTATTGAGCTAAACGCACACTGTTCTGGCAAAGGCAAAAAGGCTTGCCAACCCGGTAAGTATCATATTTACCAAGATTTTATAACTGAAGCTGGAGCGAAATATCGTTTTGGTTTGGACTATCGTGCACGTACTAACAAGCCAGAGGGCTTTACTGTGAGTATTCAAGATAGCAGTGGCAGCGAGGTTTTTAAGCAAGTTATTGATGATCATGACGCCAGCTCTTGGCGAAACTTTTCTGGTGACTTTGTTGCAAGCGATTCCTTATCACGGATCCGTTTCGACTCTATGGTAAATGGTTCGTTGGGTAACCTTATCGACAATGTATATGTAGAAGTTATTCCGCTTAGTGGTTTTAGCGCTGCGGCTTTTTCAGTATCAGAGCCAGTGACAATTGTGCTGTTCATTTTTGCCTTGGCGCTGCTTATTGTCACCAGAAAACCTAAGCAATCTTAAACCGAGCTTCGCTGTATTTAATCAGTGGCTAGTGCATTGACTATTGGCGGGAACAACAATGAAGGGGAGACTAATGTCTCCCCTTTTATTGATTAGCTAAGTGGTTAAAGCATTAACGCTTTAGGTAGGCTTGCAGTAACTCACCACCGGTTGCGGCATTTAACGGTTTGAAAATAAACCCTTGAATGCCTTGCTCTTGGCAGGCGTCAACCACATTGCTGTCGGTGACCGAAGAGAGCATTACGATGGGTGTTTGTTTATCCAGCTGGCGCATTTGGCCCAGTGCTTTGTCGCCATTCAAGCGATTCATTACCACATCCATAAACACAAATTCGGGTTTATGCTCGGTTAATGCAGCTACTGCACTGTCGCCGTCATCTGCTTCAATAACGTTGTTATAACCAATGCCAGCAAGAATGCGTTTCATGGCTTTGCGGATCAATGGGCTGTCATCCACTGTCATAATTAGCGCATCTTTAGCTAAGGTTTCACCGGTGGTAGGTGGAGCAACAATACAAGCGTCAGAATTGAAAACCGCTTCTTCGTAGTCGTTTTGTTGATTAAGTTCGCGTACTAACAAGTTGAAGTAATAGCGGCCAACACCTTCTACATGCACTGGCACAGTAACAATTTGCTGTACGCCTTCTAAGTAACGGCTCATGTCAGCTAAATCAAGAGCAACATGGGGGCTGGCAAACTCAAAGCCCAAGTTGTGTTTTTGTAGAATATGGGTAGCCCGACCCACAATGGTATTGCCCCATTCTTCAAGTGCTGCAACTAGGTCGTCATCTAAGCTTTCGCTGCTACTTGCTTCTCCTACTAAGGATTGTTGCACTGCTTGGCCAATTGCTACGGCGGTTTCTTGATAGTGGTGCATGAGCACCACGCCATCTAGCTGGCCTTGCATGTCAGAACAAACTGCATAACCTTTAAAGCGGAAGTCTTCAACATTATCGATAAATGATTCATCGGCGCGGCCATCAAGGCCGGTCATTAGCTTAAGGCTCTGTAAAGATTCTTGGATGAAAGGATGAAGAATAATTTTATGAATGGTTTCTACTGTCATAATTTTCCTTTTTAATAGACTTAAGCTGAATTGGCTTACTCTTCCTAGAGTATTTGTCATATCTTTGATTGCGAGAAACCACTCTAGGCAAGAAGCTATAGCGATTCAAGCAGTCTGATCAAATGTGCGATCCCTGACCAATAATGGCGAGGATTGAGTTAATGGAATACAACACAGATTAAGGAATCCCCATGCCACACTGCGTAATAGAATGCCCTGCTGATTTAGCCCGCATAGTCAATTTTGATGTTTTGGTGGAAGCGGTACACGATGCGGCCGATGCTAGTGGCCTGTTTTCACCTGGTGATGTAAAAGCGCGCTTAGTGTTAGCCAACCACTATCGAGTAGGTGGTAAGCGAGCCCCTTATGTACATACCGAAGTGCAAATTCTAAGTGGCCGTAGTGAGCTACAAAAGAAAGCCTTAGCCACTGATATTGCTCGCGCTGTATGTGAATTATTGCCCAGTGTTGACATGATTTCAGTGGAAGTACGTGATATCGCCGTTCAAGCCTATGCTAATCGTGCAAGTTTAACGACCTTGAGTGAGGCGGTGTAAACAGCACAGTTTGGAACATCTATAAGCAAAGTTCTGGCCTTGCGCCAGGCTTTTGATTAGGCTGAATATTCGGCAATAACTGCCGAGATTGGTATTACCCCTTTAAGTAGGAGCGAAATGCTAAAGCCTAAGCAGCAACATTCGAATCTTGGATTAGCAGTAGTGCAAGAACTTAGCGCTACTGCAAAGGCTAGCTTGCAGACAGGTATTCAGCGCTTTTCTGCTCAAACTGCGTATTCCTCGCAAGTTCAGCATGATTGTTTAGCGATAGAAGAGCCTTTGCAGCTTTCTTTGCAATGGTTTTGCCAACGCACCAATCAATATCAGCTGCGGCCACTTAGTCTTACCATGCGCACACCTGGTAACGACGTGGCCTTGGTTCTAGGCTTTTTGCAAAGCCAAAATATTATAGAGTCACTAAACGACATCGACGATATTCGCTTTGCTCAAGGGGCTACGGCTGAGCAAGTTGAAGATTACAATCACCTAGAGATACAACTCAATCGGCAACGACAATTTGACTGGGCGGCACTAGAGCGTAATTTTGCCAGCTATTCGAGTTGTGGTTTGTGTGGCGCGAGCTCTGTTAAGGCCTTGGCTTTAAACCAGCAGCCTGAATTAAACATGCAAGAAGAGTGGCTAGCCGCATCGCTTATTTATCAGTTGCCTAGCTTGCTGCAAGAACATCAACCCTTGTTTAAGCAAAGTGGTGCGGTGCATGGTGTCGGTGTTTGGGCTGATGGCAAGTTCCTTAGTGTTGCCGAAGATATCGGTAGGCACAATGCTTTAGATAAAGCGTTAGGCCAATTGCTGTTGGAGTCTCAACAGGCGGTACGCAGCGTTTTGGTATTAAGTGGTCGAGTGAGTTTTGAGTTAATGCAAAAAGCGCTGATTGCCAATATACCGGTAGTGGTCGCGGTTGGAGCTCCTTCTAGCTTGGCATTATCGGTAGCAAAACAATTTAATATCACCTTAATTGGCTTTACTAAAGACAGCCAATTTAATGTTTATCACGCCCCATGGCGAATAAGTAAAGAGGGTGGGTCCCAGTATGAGTCATAAACCTTATCAGGGTGCTGCCGGAGGTTGGGCTGCCTTAGCTAGCACTGCGAAGCATCTCGTAAAAAGCGAAAACGTCGCTAAAAATCTCAAGAATTTGCTCAATACCAATCAAGACCATGGCTTTGACTGCCCCGGTTGTGCGTGGGGTGAAAAGGAACACAAAGCCACTTTTCGCTTTTGTGAAAATGGCGCAAAAGCAGTTAATTGGGAAGCGTCTTCCAAGCGGGTTGATGCTAGCTTTTTCGCCCAGCACTCGGTGCAGTGGTTAGCCAAGCAGAGTGATTATTTTTTGGAGTACCAAGGGCGCCTAGCCGAGCCAGTGGTTTTTGCGCCGGGCAGTGACCATTATCAAGCCATCTCTTGGGATGATGCCTTTAAGTTGATAGCCGAGCACTTACATCAGTTAGTTAGCCCCGACCAAGCCGAATTCTATACCTCTGGGCGAGCTAGCAACGAAGCGGCATTTTTGTATCAGTTGTTTGTACGCCGTTATGGCACCAACAATTTTCCTGATTGTTCCAATATGTGCCACGAAGCCAGTGGTCATGCGCTTACTGCCAGTATTGGCATAGGCAAGGGCACGGTTACCATTGAAGACTTTGAGCTGGCCGATGCGATCTTTTTGTTTGGGCAAAACCCCGGCACTAACCATCCTAGAATGCTCGAAACCTTAGCTCACGCCACGCAACGTGGTGCAAAAGTGGTGGCCTTTAATAATCTTAAAGAGCGCGGTTTAGAGCGCTTTGCTAATCCTCAAAAGCCGGTAGAAATGCTGGGTGGAGCTGCCAGCCCAACAACGAGTCACTATTTTACGCCAAAACTTGGCGGCGATATGGCGGCCGTTCGTGGCATAGTAAAAATACTGTTAGAGCGTCATCAACAAGCTTTACGCCATGGTGATAGCGTATTTAACCAAGCGTTTATTGAACAGCATTCGCAAGGATTAGAAGCATACTTAATTGAGGTGGAACAAAGCTCTTGGCAGCATATTGAAAAGCAATCAGGGCTTAGCCAAGCACAGCTAGAAAGTGTTGCTGATATTTATCAGCAGTCGGAGCGAGTCATTATCGCTTGGGCCATGGGAATTACCCAGCATAAACACTCGGTGGCAACGATAAACGAAATCACTAACTTGCAGTTATTGTTTGGCCAAATAGGTAAAGAGGGGGCTGGTGTCTGCCCGGTGCGTGGTCATTCAAATGTGCAAGGTGACCGGACCATGGGCATTAACGAAAAACCTAACGCAGCATTTTTGAAAAGCATTGAGGATGTGTTTGGCTTTGCCCCACCAAGCAAACCCGGTCACAACGTTGTGCAGGCCATCGAAGCGATGTTAAAGGGCCAGAGCAAAGTATTTATTGGCTTAGGCGGTAATTTGGTGGCTGCAGCGCCAGATACCGGCCTAAGCGAGCAAGCGTTAGCAAACTGTGAACTTACTGTAAGCATTGCCACCAAGCTTAATCGTACCCACGTAACACCGGGGAAATACTCACTTATTTTACCTTGCCTTGGCCGCACCGATGTCGACATGCAGGCTGCGGGGCCACAAAAAGTAACTGTTGAAGACTCATTCTCTATGGTGCATGCCTCTGCCGGCTTGGTAGATGAAAGTGCCGATGATATGCGCTCTGAGCCGGCGATTATTGCCGGCATTGCTAACGCGGTATTAGGGGCATCGCCTATCGACTGGCTAGCTTGCGTGCAAGACTATGACAAGATTCGTGACTATATCGAGCAGACCATTCCAGGTTTTGAGCACTTTAATCAACGAATACAGCAGCCAGGTGGTTTCTACCTAGGTAACAGTGCGCGGCGTAGAGAGTGGAATACCGCGACTGCCAAAGCCCAGTTTATTAGTCATCCTCTGCCAGATGATGTTTTACCCGCCGAAGTGCGTGCATTAAGTGAAGACCAAGTATTGGTGTTGCAAACTTTGCGGTCGCATGACCAATACAACACCACCATTTATGGTTTTGAAGATCGTTATCGTGGCATTTATAACGAACGTAAAGTACTACTGATTAACCCTAAAGACATTCAAGCTTTAGGTTTTACAGAAGGCGCATTGGTGGATATAGAAACGCTCTGGCCTGATACAGTAGAGCGTAAGGTGAGTGGCTTTAAGTTGATTGCCTATGATATTCCTCAGGGCAATGCCGCGGCTTATTTTCCCGAGGCAAACCCTTTGGTGCCGTTAGCTAGCAAAGGGGATTTTAGTGATACGCCAACCTCTAAATCGGTCGCCATTGTGCTAAGTGCATCTAATCAATCTTCAATTGATACTAGGTCTGCTTAAGACTCTGCCAATAATTTTGGGGCTTGCTCAGCGCTAATTAGTTGTTCAACTTGGTCAATAGGCAAGGGTTTAGCAAAGTAGTAGCCTTGCAGGTAATCCACTCCAAGGCTTCGCAGCGTATTCATTTGGCTTTGGGTTTCTATGCCTTCAGCCACTACCGAGTAGTTTAAGGCTCTGGCCATGTGCATCACTGCAGTAATAATCGCATAGCCATTGGTATCAATACGCTCCACAAAAGAGCGGTCGATTTTAACAATATTTACCGCTAAATCTTGCATGATGGATAGCGAAGAATAACCAGTACCAAAATCGTCAATCGATACTTTTACCCCTTTGTCTTGCAGCGCTTTAATTTGCTCGGCCAATAAACCAATGTCGCTGGTAAATACCGATTCGGTCATTTCGATGTGCAGAAACTCCGGTGCTAACTGACTGCTTTGTAGAGCGGCTTCCACAATGTCTACAAAGTCATCATCTTCTAATTGAGCTACCGATACATTTACGCAAATGGCGATGGGGTGGCGCTGCGCCCAAGTGCTGGCGGTTTGGCAAGCTTGCTCCAATACCCATTGGCCAATTTTTCGGATTAAACCATATTGCTCGGCAATGCTGATGAACTCATCGGGCGGGATCATCTCATCATTCAAGCGCCAGCGCAGCAGAGCCTCAAAGGAGACTATTTGGCAATCATTAGCGTCTATGATCGGTTGGTAGACCAAATGCAGCTGATCCTTTTCTACTGCTTGGCTTAAACCATCTTTTAACAGTAATTCGCGGTGAATTTGTTTTTCTAGTTGGTCAGAAAAAACGCCAACCGTAGAGGGCAACCGTTTTTTCTGGGCGTACATTGCGGTATCGGCAAGACGAATTAGGCTGTGCTCATTTTGTGAATGCTGCGGATAAAGCGCGATGCCCACCGTAGCACCAACTGACAAACGATTATTGGCAAAGGTATATGCTGCAGATAGGGTTTGAATAATCTCTTCTGAGCGGCTTATCGCGAGTGATTCATCGCAATCTTCTATAGCAAGTAAAAACTCATCACCACCCCAGCGGCACAGCAGTTGATGATTATGACAAAGGTGTTTTAGGCGCTGCGCAGTATTATTCAATACTTGGTCGCCAGTATCGTGGCCAATAGCATCGTTAATCTTTTTAAAGCCATCTAAGTCGATAAACAAAACCGCTAACGACTGTTGCTGTTGTTTGGCTTCTAGTAGGCGAAGCTTTAAGTGCTGCAAAAAGGCAGTGCGATTAAATAAACCGGTGAGGGGGTCTAGGTTAGACAGCTCATAAATGGTGTGGGTACGCCTCTCTACTTTTTCTTCCATGTGATGAACCAGCACTGCGTTTTGGTTTTTTAGTAACACCGCTTGGGCGGTAAACTCGGCATTTTTTTTAGCAATCACCACCATCACAATGCCAAATAACACTCCCAGAATACCCAGCATTTGGCGCTCGTAGATACCAGAGAACATTAGGCCTACAGAGGGCGGAGCTAGCAAAATAAAGGCATAAGCCATGGCGGTGTATTTGTGCCCAGCCAGCACTGTGGCAGAGCCGCCGGCCATGGCCGAAATAATAATAATGTGAGTGCTTAAATCGATATCACCACTTAGTGGATTAGAAATAACTTTGAGAATGTAAACCGACCACATTATAGCGGTAATGTTTGCGCCTAATATGAAACGCCGAATGGCTTTTCTACCGTTAAAAGCCTTATGCTGTTCGCGGTGTTTCCATACTCGCCAATCCAGCAATCGGATAAGTAATAAACTTGTCATTACTACCCACCAGGCGTGTTTAAACTGCTGAGTGCCACTAATATTGAAGGCAAAAACTAAAAAGCTGGACGCGATGATCGAGATTACAATGCCAGAAAATGCGTTGTCGTATAACAGGTTGGCTCTATCTCTTTCGTTGCTCTGTTTTAATTCATTGTTATTGATAAGAATTTCTCTGCTTAAACCTCGATGAGTGCACTAGCTCGATTGATCGGTATCATTGCTTTGAGTGAGCGTTAACAGCTTACGCTTTTGCTTAGTATTGCAGCAAAATCAGAAGAGTTAGTTGCTTGCAATAAAAGCATAGCTAAGGATCTCTAGAATCTACCAGTTCACAAGTGAATTATGTTTGCGAAACATAGAGCTAGCTTACGTTTTAAAGGTTTTATGCTATTTCTAGTGCTAAAAAGTGCCGCTAGCTTAGCCGAAACGCACGGTTTATTTGTCTGCAAAATCCCAAATTATTATCACATTTAATAAAAGCTTTTAGTTCATAGCTAATAGCCCAATTTTAGATGCAGAAGAGACCTTAAAAAGGAACCTAGTAATCAGCCTAAGTTCCTTCTTATTGCTATGACAGCTGGAGAGCTAGCCCTTTTGTGCTAGCTCTAATTCATCAATTTGTATTTGTAGATTTAGCGAGTTTTGGTTTATCTGCGTGGCATTATTTTGCAACTTCTCTCCCTCTAACTCAGTACTAGAGGCCTGCGCGCTAATGCTTTCGATACTGCTAGCCATTTCATTTGCAACCACACTTTGTTGGCTCGCTGCAGTGGCGATTTGAGTACTCATTTGGTTTATTTGCTCAACCCCCTCGGTGATTTGAACAAATTTTTCGCGAGACAGGCTTACCTTCTCTAAGGCTTGGTTTGCCGAGTTGTTATTGTGATCGATAGTACTGGCAGAGCTGCTAATGCCTGAAGAAAGGTGCTCTAACATGGTTTGAATTTCTTTGGTGGCTTCTTGAGAGCGGGCGGCTAGATTACGTACTTCATCTGCTACTACCGCAAATCCACGGCCTTGCTCCCCGGCTCGTGCTGCCTCAATGGCGGCATTTAATGCCAGTAAATTGGTTTGCTCGGCAATACTGCTAATGGTGTCGGTAATCGAGCTAATTTGCTGGCTCTCTTGAGCAAGGTTTTTAATCTTCTCGGTGGTACTGGCCATTTCAGAGGTGAATTGCTGCATGGTGACTAAGGCATCCGCTACTACTTGGTCACCTTCGTCAACGGTTTTACTCAAAAACTGGGTGGTTTCGGCGGTATGTTGTACGTTCTCTCTTACCCCGTCTACGGTTACCGACATTTGATTCATACCGGTTGCTATTTGCGTGGTATGGCTGCTTTGAGTACGCATGCTTTCTAGTACGTCATTACTGGTTGCAGACAAACTGTCCGCGGTGTTTATCATGGTTTTTACAGATTCAGATACCTGCATAAACATAGCTTTGTAGCGGGCTTGAACAATTTTTATCGAAGCTAAGGCTTGTAGCATTTCTAAGTTGCCATCAACCGCAATGGGGCGAGTAAAATCTCCAGCGGCTAAATCTCGGTTATGCTGCTGAATCAACTGAATTCTTTTATAAACATGCTGATGACTATAAAACCAATAACTAGCCTGCAATATTGCTGCGCCAATTGCTAAGCCACTGAGTAGGCTGCTGTCTGCCATGAAGACAATGGCCAAGGAAAAACACAGTAAAACTAGGCTAAATATGCTGTTAATAGTGCTAATGGAGGTACGTTCAAACAGCGGTGCTTTGGGAATTTTTATACTCGAGTCATTGCGCATTTTAGCGTAAAGCTTTTCGGCATCGCTTACTTGCGCAGCTGTGGGCTCTGAGCGCACCGACTGATAACCCACGGTTTGGCCCTGTTTTACGATAGGAGAAACAAAAGCATCTACCCAATAGTGATCGCCATTCTTACAGCGGTTTTTTACAAATCCCCGCCATGGGTTGCCCGATTTAACGGTGCCCCAAAGGCTTTCAAAGGCAGCGGGCGGCATATCTGGGTGACGCACAATGTTGTGATCTTGACCAATTAGTTCTTCACGGCTGAAGCCGCTTATTGCAACAAACGCGTCGTTTACGTATTTAATTTTACCTTGTAAATCGGTGATGGAAACGAGGTCTTCTTTAGAGGTGAACTTCTGCTCTTGCTTAGTGATGGGTTGATTATTTCTCATCTACCTTCCTTTACCTAACAGGTGGTGTGCCAGCTAATCTAAGTTTGTTATCGACTTAACTTTAGAAATGCTTTAGCTGCGGCATGACAAAAGTTTGCTTTATTTGCGGGTTTTGTAAGCAAAAGTGTAGTCAGTGATTTTATTTACAAAATCAATATTAGAGCTGAGCGTTACTGTCTTGGAGGTGTTATCACGCTTTTAAGTTGTGAAGCTTTACTGTGGGCAGCGAGCTGCATAAATTGAACTAACCAATGGTTTTTGAGCCGAGTATAGTTTTTGTGAATATTAGAAAAGTAGATTTAAACCTATTAGTTTACTTAAATGTGTTGCTCGAAGAACGCAATGTTTCGCGAGCCGCCAGCAAGCTAGCGCTTACTCAACCTACTATGAGCAATGCACTTAAACGTCTTCGAGAATTATTTGATGATCCTCTACTGGTGCGCACCGCAGAAGGTATGACACCTACCGAAAAAGCCACTAAGTTAAAGCCAGAAATTGTAAGTTTATTGAGCATGGCCGAGAAGATCACTCAGCCCGACAAGGATTTTTCACCGGCCCAAAGCAGCGTTACTTTTCGAATAATGTGTAATGACTACATTGAAGCAACCTTGTTGGCTCCTTTTATTCAAAGTGTGCTTAGTAGTGCGCCCAAAATTAACTTCGATATTTATGCGCCTGGTGATATTCGCTTAGGTGACATGGAAAAAGGCCAAATAGATTTAGCTATTAATCGCTTCACTAGCTTGCCAAAAACCTTTCATCAATCGAGCATTTGGCGCGATAACTTTTGCTGCTTGGTACATAAAGACCATCCTTATGTAGAACACTTAGATTTATCCAGTTATTTAGCTGCTGAGCATGTTTGGTTAAACCGAGCAGGCTGGGGGGCCGAAACAAGCATTGGTAATCAAGCCGCCAGCCAAAAGCTTGGCTGGGTAGATGAAGCCTTGGCGCAGTTAGAACAAGTTCGCAATATTCGGGTGTATACGCGCCATTATGCGCTGGCAGGTTTGTTGGTGTCTCAGCCTCAGCTGGTGGCTACATTGCCGCGTCGACAGGCAATGCTTTATAAAGACAGCCCCGATCTGCGCATAGTAAGGGTGCCTTTTCAAATTGTACCTATCGAGACCAAAATGATTTGGAGCCCCTTGTTACAGCATTCGAAAGCCCACCAATGGTTGCGCCGTTCACTTACTGAGTTTTCAACTACGGTGTTGGATCGCTAGTCTTTATGATTATTTCTAATCGCTACTGTTTTTTGGCAATATTATTGGATTGTTCTCAAAGCTTTACTCTGCGTTAGTATGTTTGATTAAGCTTATGAACTGGCTCTCAAAACGGGTGTGTTGGCTATGGCAAATTAAACAGTCCAAGTGATGGAGCGAGTACAGGCTTATCCCTTCTATTCAAATGCTTATGCCTTGTTTCTTTGCTTAAACCGTGGCTTAAATTTAATGCTCAAGCAGTGAGACAAGACTATGCGTACCTTTGAAAAATGGCTTAAACCTATCACCCCAAGCAATACTCTCTTGGTAGTAATGTTGAGTAGCGGCTTGTTAGCTTGTAATTCTTCAAATCATGCAAATCAAACCACTTCCACTCGGTTAGAGGTGGAGTCTCCAGCACTTGTATCACTGCAACCAGCCTTAGCTCAACGCTTAAGTGACGATATGAGTTTACCGCATCAAATGTTACCAAGTGGGGTGCCTAGCTCTTATGATTGGTCTCATGTTCCTCGGCTTGGTTATGGTAATTACCCTGGTGAATTTAGTGCCTTTTTAACTTGGGGGCAGGCATATTTGGCTGCTGGCAGTGAGCCAGTTGATAATGTTCGAATTCAATTAGCTCACCTTACTAGCTATGTATTAGATAGCGAAGATGGCCTTTGGTACGTGCTGCAATCTTCTGCCGATGTTGATGGTCATTATTATCGTGAAGACTTTGTTGATGATGAAAACAAAATGGCTGACAGGCGCAAAGAAGAGCTTGGCAGTTCGGTAAGCTTAACAGCGGATTATAATTTTCATTTTTGGCCTAAATCTAGCGGACGCAAAACAATTAGTGAATCGCGTATAGCCGGGGTGATTTCGGTAGTTGCAGCTCGTTTGGTATTAGATGATCCCGAGGGCCCTGATAATCGCGACCAAGCACAATACCTTATGAGTGTCGGTTCCGATTACTGGCTTGATAAACAAGCGGGTTGGCAACAATGGACCACCAACGGTGATGTAGGCATTGGCAGGTTTAGCCGTATTAATAATGACTGGCAGTGGTTTACCATGCATACCTTATCGCAGCAGCAATTAACGGAGGCGCTGCCGATATTGCCTGCTCTTTAAATTGTTAGGGTACAGAACGGCACGCAATAAGCAGGGGTTCAGTTGTTTGTTCTTCCTAAGTTAGCACTGTCACCAATGTGCAAATTTGAGGGATTAACTTACTACTATTCATAGAATCTATAGTTTGTATTGAAAACTACAATTTCATTTTGTTTTGGTGGCGCGCTATCTTGAAGTTGAGGCTTAGTTAAACGAATGACTTAGCCAATAAAACAATAACAAAATACCACCAGAAGGAATTTGACCATGAATACAACACTACAAAGCGGTCAAGGTTACCAACACAAAGACAACCTATTTATTGACGCTCCCCTTGCGACATTTATTGAGCAAAAATTGCTAGGCAATAATACTGCTGACGCGGCTCAGTTTTTTGAAGCGCTGTCTGTCTTGGTAGAAGAATTTGGTGGAACTTACCGTAAACTAAATCAGAGCTGCCAAGAGATGGCCTGTGAGATCCATTTAAAGCAGTGCCAAGCCAGCGCTGACAAGCCTAGCACAATCAATATTAGCCATGGCAGCAGCAAAGCTATTCTAGATGAATACAGCTGCGCTATCCCAAGCTGTTTATTGGATGTGTTAACCACAACGGTAATTGCTAACAAGCAAGATATGATGCTATCGCTTAGCACCACCAATCAAGCTGAAGCAGAGTTAATGGAAGCGGTGTTTGCTCGCGCTCATTGTTTAATGGGCTTCGATTCTCAACATATAGAAGTGATTCGCCCTGTAGACAATGTGGCTTGTATTGCTCAAGCGCGTAAACGTGCTGAGTACCACGATAGCCAAGCTATGGTGAGCCATGGTTAAGTGATAATAAAAAAACGAGGCATTAGCCTCGTTTTTTATTGATGTAACTTTAGTAGCCGAGTAACAAAGTCCAATAGATACGGTAGTTACTACTACTGTTCTCTGCGCTAGCACCTCCAAAATCGACATGGTTTGGATTCATGATGTGGCTACAATGACCAGAGCTATTTAACCAGCCGTTCATCACATCAGCTACAGAGCCATAGCCCGCACCAATGTTCTCTCCAGCCCAGTATTTGTCGTAGCCATGCTTTTGGGCTCGGTCGTTTGAATCAGAACCATCCAGACCAGTGTGTGAGAAGAAGTTGTTGTTTGCCATGTTATCGGAATGCTCTTGTGCAGCCAGTTGCAAGGATTGGTGGAATTGCACTGGATTAGTTGCCGCGTAGTAGGTGCTACCGCAGTTGCGGCCGACGCTTCTGGCTTCATTTACTGCAACAAGTAACTCAGCTGAAACGGTGCCGGTTTCGCCGCCATCACCAGGATCGGTTGGATCTGTCGGATCGCTCGGGTCAGTTGGCGTTTCAGTTTCTTGCCAGTCGTTCAGCTTGGCGTCATCAATGATGAACTCTGTGCCAGCGTCTGGTCCAAAGAAAAACAGCTCAGCGCTTTGAATTGCGCCAGTAGCCTGCACAGTAAAATCTGCCGTTAGCTCTTGCCAGCTGCTGTTACCAGACACTTGACCTAGTTTATGCCAAGTATGACCAGCATCATCGCGAATCAACAAGCGTGACTCAATTTTGCCTGTTCCTGAGCCCATACGCACTTGGGCGGATAGCAAATAGCGTTGTCCTGCTTGAACCACGTTGAACACGTCTTGCTTAGGACCGTGATACCACTGGGTACGGTTCTTACTTAGCAGCGCATAGTTGCTGTTGTAAGCGCTGGTGGTAATAGTAGTGGTGGCACTGTAGCCAGACTTCCAATTGGTGGTTTGGCCGCTCTCAAAGTCACCATTTTTCAGAAGGTTAGTTTCTGGTTGTGGAGGTTCACTACCGCCGCCGTTATCACCGCCATTGTCGCCGCCGTTATCACCGCCATTGTCGCCGCCGTTATCACCACCGCTGCCATCAACTGGAATGAAGCGGACTTGGTCTAGGCGGGTACCGTCTTCGCGAACGTAGAAAGTAATGGTGTTATTGCCTTGAGCGAGCTCTACTTCGAAGGTGTCTGAAATGCCGCGAGAGTTTAGGTCCATCTCTTGGTACTGAGCTTGGTTATGGGTATCCCACAGATGGCGCTCACCGTCATTGATGCTAAACCAGAATGAGTCTGCGGTTGCGGTTGGTGCATAGCTGGTAGCTTTCACGCTGTAGAGCCCAGCTCCGGTAGCGTAAAAGCTTAACTCTGCGCGATTTGCTATTGCAGCGCTGCCTTCGTAGTAGCTGCCGTTGTGGGCCGAATCTATGTAGCTGCCTGCGCTAGCTACACTGTCATTACCTCGGCGGAAGATGCCATAGAGCTGGGCTTCTTCTGCTTCAATCACAATAGTGCTTGGTTCGCCGCCGGTTTCGCCACCGCCGTTATCTCCGCCACCATTGTCACCACCGCCGTTATCGCCATTATTGCTATCGCCGGTGCGAACTAAGCGGATTTGATCCAAGCGAGTGCCATCTTCACGTGCGTAAACCGTGATGTAGTGCTCGCCGCGGCTCAGGTCAACTTCAATGGTGTCACTAAGGTTACGCGAGTTTATGTCCATCTCGTCGTAACTTGGGGTGCTTAAGGTATCCCACAGGTGGCGAGTACCATTATCAACTTGCAGCCAAAACGAGTCGCTTTGGTTGCTAGAAGAATAAGCAGTGCCTTTTAGGCGATAGATTCCCGATCTTTCGAGGGTAAACTTCAGCTCGGCGCGATGTGTGCTAACGGTATCGTCGTAGTAATTGCCTTGAAAAGCGGTATCGATGTAACCACCTGCACTTGCTGCGGTATCTGAGCCGGTTCTAAACAAACCAAACAAGCTAGCGCTTTCGGCTTCTAAAACGACGTCCTCACCGTTGCCGCCATTATCACCGCCGCTGTTGTCGCCACCATTATCACTGCCGCTGTTGTCGCCACCATTATCACCGCCATTATTGGCGGTTGGATACCATGCCGCTAGCTGGGGAGCGACAGCATTAATCGCGTCCACAGCTTCAGCGCCGTTAGCGGTATTCTTGTCTACACCGCAAGGGTAACCACGGCAGGTCGATACAGAAGCATCAGAAAACTGACGAACTCGAGTATAGGTGCTAAAGGCTTGAGGATAGCCCATAATGGTACTAAATGAGCGGTCAACCCCATAGCCTGTGCCGTAGTCATATACACCACCCAAACTGTTTTGTTTACGAGAGTGTCCAAGCCCCATGTTGTGGCCAAGCTCATGAGCAAAGGTAAGTGAGTCACAACCTGAGCTGCCACCCACAAAGTTGTAAGCCCAATCTTTGAAATACCCATCAAAGCGCCCATTGGAACCAGTGCCTACATAGCCTAAGCCGCAAGTACTGTTGCTGGGCATAGTGAGTAGGGTAACAATGTCGGCACCATGCTCAGTGCGTAGGTTTGTTACATTTTGATCTTGGCGAAACTGATTTAGCGCATCGCCACTCATCGCAGTAGCGCCCGCTTTGTTGTACTCGCTGCTATGCACCAAGCGCACTTCAATGTCCATGCTGCTAGTTTGATAGGCAGTGTTTGTGGTGCTGATTAAGTGGCTAATATAAGTGTCGATAGCACCATTTTGTTCGGCCTTTACCCCAGGGGTATAAAGCACCATCACATCAACAGTATGCGTAGCTTGTGCAACGGCAGAGCCGAGCAAGCCCGCGAGGCAAATTCCTAGCTTTGCTTTAGTTTTGTTCGTTCCTTGAAACATGTTGTGGTTTCTCTTATTTGGTTTGTAGTGAATTAATTAACGGGTGGTTTGGGTGCTTTCACTGGTTCTGGCAGTAACTCATCGGAATGATCCCAGCTACGCAGTGAGCTCATTTCCCGGCTAGATATGACCCAAGCTTCACCGCCGTGCCCTTGGACAAAGTAGGTCTCATAGGGGGTGTCAATGGTGGCGTATAGCGCGCCTTGGCCCGAGGTAAGCGTGACTCGATAGTTCTCGCCGTTTCCGGTATCAAAACGAGAGGTAATGTCCTTTCCGCCGTGCTCTAGGGGAACCACACTGACGACTTCGGTGACGAAGTTTTGGTCCAGTTGTGGGACTGGGATGTCAAGTTGATCGCCAACCCGCAAATCTTGCACCTTGAAATTTGAATACTCGACAAAATGGCGCTCGGTGCCGTCTTTGAGCAGCTCTTCAAACTGGGCTGGCACTTCTGGCAATTTGTTCCAAGCGCGAGCATGTGTTGCGCGCGGTAAGTCGCCGGCTACGTTTTCCTCATCGCTTGCTGCCTGAAGTACAGTCTGCTGTTTTTCTGCGTTGGCCGGCTGAGGTGTAATAGTCTTGCTCTGTTGAGTAAGTTGAGTGCTGCCTTCATTTAGCTTTGTTTGCTCATCTTTAAGGTTGCTGGCTGATTTTTGCTGAGGCGTCGGTGGAGCTAAGGCTTGCTCTAATTCTTGTTGTGGGTCATCACTATTTAGGCCGTATATGGCAGCTAGGCTCGCGGTTAGCAAAGCAAGTGCGCCTAAGGGGGCTGTCTTTTTCATGTCGTTCTCTGGTATTAAATACAAATAAAGCAGTGAGAGGATAGGGCTTGGCCAGCACTAGGCTGGCCAGCCTCAAAGGTTTATTGCTCGGTCAGCGAGACTTCATCAATGATGAAGTTGTTACCTGCATCCGGGCCGAAGAAGTACAGCTCGGCATTGATCAGGCTGCCACTCGCTTGAACGGTGAATTCGGCGCTTAGCTCTTGCCAGGCGGTAGTGCCTGATACCTGGCCGAGTTTGTGCCATACATGGCCGGTGTTATCTCGAGTCAGTAAGCGAGACTCAATCTTGGTGCTGCTACCAGAAACCATGCGTACCATGGCGCTGAGTTTATAGCTGCTACCAACATTGAGCTTGCTGATGACGTCTTGCTTAGGACCGTGATACCAAGCGCTACGGTCTTTACTCAACAGCGCATAATTGCCGCTGTAAGCACTGGTGGTGGTAGTGGTGGTAGCGGAGTAGCCAGAAACCCAGCCGGAGCTGTTGCCACTTTCAAAGTCACCATTTACTAGCAGGTTTACTTCTGGCTCAGGAATTGGCGGCTCTTCGCCTCCACCGTTGCCATCAAGTGGCAATAAGCGCAGTTGGTCTAAACGAGTACCATCTTCACGCACGTATACGGTGATGGTGTTTTCACCTTCGTTTAGCTGGACTTCAAGGGTGTCGGAAACACCACGAGAATTTACGTCCATCTCGTCATACGCCGCTGTAGCCAAAGTATCCCAGAGGTGGATCGTCCCGCCATTTACTTGCACCCAGAACGAGTCTGCACTTTGTGTTGGCGAGTACGCCGTACCTTTTAGCAGGTAGTTACCTGCGCCAGTCGCAATAAAGGACATCTGAGCGCGATTAGGGTTGCTAGCAGTGCCCTCAAAATATTGGCCGTTGTGAACCGAATCAATGTAAGCACCGGCATTTGCCGCTGCGTCACTACCTTTGCGGAATAATCCCGATAGGGTGGCGCTTTCTGCCTCAATGGTGATGGAGCGGGGAATGCCGTCGTAACCACCGTTTTCACCGTCATCCTGACCACCATTACCTTCACCAATACGTACCAGGCGTAAACGGTCTAAACGGGTGCCATCTTCACGTACATAGACCACAATTTTGTGTTGGCCCGCTGAGATATCTATCTCAACTTGGTTGGTTTCGTTTCGGTAGTTAACATCCATCTCTTCGTAGACTGAGCTGTTGGTGGTATCCCAAATCTGACGTGGGTTGTCGTTAACTTTGATGTAGAACGAATCGGCTTGATTGTTCGGTGCATAGGTGGTGCCTTTTAGCGCATACAAACCCGCTTGAGGTGCTGTAAAGCTTAGCTCGGCACGGTTGGCTTCAACGTTTTCTCCGTAGTAATTTCCTTGGTACTCGGAGTGAATGTACTGACCAGCTGAAGCGGCGCTGTCATTGCCTACCTTGAATAGGCCATAGAGTTGGGCATCTTCTGCTTCTATAATGATGTCGCTGTCATTGCCACCACCGCCATTGTCGCCACCGAGCTCATTTTGTATTTGCGCTTTGGCTGAGCTTGAGATACTCCAACGCAGGGTATTCTCGAAGTATTGAGCTTGGTCGCTGCGGCTAGCACGGCTAACCATGCGATACCAGTTATCTCTAGCGCCTTGATGGTCGAAGCGATCGCGCAGTTTGGGATTGTTTTCTATTTGTTGATATAAGCGCTGAACAAAAGCTTTGCCACCGAGATCGTCGTACCACTCTAGCAATACCGCTGACATTAGCGTATTGATGGTGCCATTGCGCCAAGGCAGTTTGCTGGTTGCCCAAACATTGTCAAAGTTATAGGCATTGTTGTTTAGGTACTTGTCTAGCTCGTCTTTGTGATCTTGGCGAAAGCGTGCATAGTCTTTACCGAAGTAGTGCAGCCCTACACCTAAGTCATCCACAATCCAAAATGCAGCGGCATTGTTGAAGCCGACTGTCCAATAACCGTAGTTAGAGTTATTACCATCGCAGGCCCAGTCTATCCAAGCGTTCCAACCGTTGCTGCCACTCTTGTAGAAGTTACGGTTCATCTCATAGAGCCACACTTGGTCGATGCTGATATCACCCTGTTTGACTCGCTCATAAAAAGGGTTAAACAGGCCGCTACCAACAGAAAGCCCAAATACGCCATGTGCTGCTAGGCCGCCCGCGCCATTGTTGTCTCTAGGAACTTGAATGGTGGGTAGACCTCTGTAAGAGCCATTTAGAGGCAGATTACGTAGGCCAGTGAATTCTTCAAATGAGGCCTTAGATGCTGCCATCAGCGCAACAATCTTCTCCATGGTTGCACGTTCATAAGTGCTTGCTGTTGCGCCCTCGATGGCGATAGCCATGTTATTGCTATACCAAACGGTAGCGGTGCGGTTGCCTTGATTGGCAATGCCAAAATTGAAGGTGACGTTTTGATCTATGTTAATCGCCACACCGCCAGTGTAGCGAGCAGCTTGTAAGTGGCTAGAAAAGGAGAGGAGTAGGCAGCAGAAAATGATGCTGCGACACACTATATTGTTCATGTATTTCCCTATTGATTGTTAACACTTAACACCTTTTTGTTAGTCCATTAATTAGGTGTTTATTTACCAAACGGTCAAAAAGCTTGGCTTATTTGAATTAATATAATATTTATAAAATAACTAACAAATATCATTATAACTGATAAAAATTCATAATAATTATATAGATAGTTTAGTTTCATGGATTCTGAAAACGATACCTAGTCAGTAGTTTTGTGGGTTCTTGTGTGATTATTTAGCGCTTAAGCCTTAAGCATGTTTTTATGATTTTTCTGCGCCAGATCTCATATTTAAGCTTTTACTGATTATTTGGCAGAGAAATATTGAGTGATGCGCAAGATAAAAGAAGGATATTTGTTAACAGGGTTCTAAGAAGCCTTGGTTAAGCGATGACTAGTTTGTACCAAAGTGGGTTAGCTTAAGATAAGTGGTGTATACATTTACTTGTTTTTAAAAAGGTAGCTAGTAAAGCCCTTGGTTGACATTAATCCAGATATCGATAAATATTGCCTCATGAGTATATTATTTAGTCAATCTTCAGCGCGAATTATTATCATTCCATAGGAATGGTGGGTTTGCTGATGTGCTTAAAATTTAGAAACCCGCCCTTGAGGCGGGTTTTCTATTTCTGCCTCTGGGGTATTTACTGTTAGGAGGTAATATGAAAAAAGTAGCGATATTTGGAAAACCAGGCAGCGGCAAGTCAACCTTAAGTAAAGGTTTGACCCAAGCGACACATCTAGAGTTACACGCTTTGGATTCCATCTTGTTCAAGCCTGATGGCAGCCAAATAGAGCGCGAAGCTTATGATAAAAAGCATCGCGCGATATTGCATTCAGACAGCTGGATAATAGACGGCTTTGGACCAATTTCTTCTTTTTATGAGCGCCTTGAGGCAGCTGATACACTTATTTATATCGATTTGCCTTATGCAGTGAGTTACTGGCTGGTGACTAAACGGCTACTAAAAGGCTTATTTGTTAAACCAGCTGGTTGGCCTAGTGGTAGCTCGGTGATTAAAGGATCGCTGCAAAGCTATAAAACCTTAAAGCTCTGTCCTAAGTTTTGGAATGATGACTTTATGCAGAAGCTGCAAACCATAGCTAAAGGCAAAAAGCTTTATGTAATTCGTTCAATAAAAGAGTTAAACCGCTTTGTTGAACAAGTCTAAAAGTACCCGTTTAGCTGCTCATGTGTTTGATCACTTCATCGCCAAAGGCAGAGCAGCTTACTTCGGTTGCGTTGTCGATCATTCGGGCAAAGTCGTAAGTAACGGTGCGTGCGCCAATGGCACCGTCTACGCCTTGGCTAATCAGGTCGGCCGCTTCTATCCAACCGATGTGTTTTAGCA
Organism: Agarivorans albus; assembly: GCF_019670105.1. Classification (NCBI taxonomy): domain Bacteria; kingdom Pseudomonadati; phylum Pseudomonadota; class Gammaproteobacteria; order Alteromonadales; family Alteromonadaceae; genus Agarivorans; species Agarivorans albus. The sequence goes on from NZ_AP023032.1 coordinate 985,441, forward strand.
TCATTTGCGCGCATAAAATAATAGAGCAGGGGTTTACTTTATCTTGTCCAGCTAAGCGTGGAACGGTGCCATGTGTGGGTTCAAAAAAGGCTACTTCGCTACTCATGTTAGCGCCTGGGGCAATGCCAATTCCTCCCACATGGGCAGCTAATGCGTCGGCCAGTAAATCTCCATTTTGATTCATGGTAGCTATTACATCGTAAAGCTCTGGGTGCAAGGTTACCTGCTGGAACATACTATCGGCAATAATGTCTTTGATCACTAGCGGGGCTTGCCCGTCTTCTCGCGGGATCTCTAACCAATAGCCGTTGTTGTGGGTTTGAGCGCCAAATTCTTCTTGGGCTAGTTGGTAGCCCCAATTTTTAAAGGCGCCTTCGGTATACTTCATGATGTTACCCTTGTGCACTAGAGTAACGGAGTCGCGTTGGTGGTCTAATGCGTACTGAATCGCATGGCGGATCAGCCGTTTTGAGCCTTGCTCGGAAATATGTTTTATCCCTATGCCACACTCCTCACTAAAGCGCATTTTGGTTACGCCCATTTCTTGTTGAAGGAAGTCGATTACTCGCTCTGCACCTGGGCTGCCGGCTTTCCATTCGATGCCGCTATATATGTCTTCAGAGTTTTCTCTAAACACTACCATGTCGGTTAGCTCGGGATTTTTAAGTGGTGAGGGCACCCCTTGAAACCAGCGAATCGGACGAATATTTACAAACAGATCCATCTCTTGACGCAGGGATATATTGAGCGAGCGAAAGCCTCCACCAATCGGTGTAGTAAGTGGCCCCTTAATGGCTACTTTATGTTCACGTATTGCACCCAATGTTTCTTGTGGAAACCAGTCGCCATCGTACATGTTGGCAGCCTTTTCTCCATTAAAGACTTCCATCCACATAATTTTTCGTTGTTGGCCATAGGCTTTGGCCACGGCGGCATCAACTACTTTTAACATCACTGGGGTGATGTCTACTCCCACGCCATCACCTTCTATGTAGGTGATAATGGGTTTGTCGGGAACCTGTAATTCTTGCTGCTGGTTAAGGCTTATTTTCTCTCCGCCAGCGGGTACACGAATATGTTGATATGGCATGCATAGCCTAAAAGTAACGAGTGCTTAGTTTTACTTTACTTGGCTAGCTAAAGAGGGGCAACGCTATGTGCAGTAAGAAGTGACCTAGTATGGATTTAAGCTAAAAGAAACGGCTAGCTGCTGGTTTGGCAGCTAGCCTTACTCTTTATTTTAGTTCGTTTGCTACACCTTCAATGGCAGGTTTCTGCTCAAGGCTGCTGTTGAACAACAGTGGCCAATCATTGTGGCCGGTGAAGTGAGGGATCCAGCTGTCTGCGTCACTTACACCCCAAACAGTAATGCCGCCGCGTAAATTAGCAGGTACGTTGTCGTAATAGGCTTTGATGATTTCTTGGTAACGTAATTTTTGCTCTTCGGCCATAGCGGTAGTAAAAGTATTTCGGTCACCGTTCGGATTCATTTTTATATCAAGCTCGGTTACTTTCACTTTCAGTCCTTTTGCCACAACTTTGGCAAAGGAAGTACCAATAGCTTGAGCACTTGGCCAATCGTAGTTAACGTGCATTTGGAAGCCAATTCCATCAATAGGGATGTCATCGGCAAGTAACTCATCGGCCATTCTTAGTACCGAAGCTAGCTTGGCTCCGTCGTCTTCGATGTTGTAATCGTTATAATAAAGCTCAGCACCAGAATCTGCAGCATGGGCCATTTTAAAGGCTTCAGGTATGTAGTCTTTCCCTAAGTTTTGGTACCAAGGGCTGCCATGGCCGCCGCTATTTGCATCGGTATCACGGTAGGTGGCATAACCGTTATCGTTATTGTCGTTAAACGCTTCATTTACCACGTCCCAACTTACTACTCGGCCTTTAAAGTGATCGGCCACGGTGCTTACGTGGGTATCCATCATAGTGAGCCAGTCACCTTGATAGTTCTCCATCCAGCTAGGCATTTGTGAGTGCCACACTAAAGCATGAGCATGCATTGTAATATTGTTGTCGAGGGCCCAATCAACTAGGTTATCGGCATCCTGAAAGGTGAAATCGCCTTGGCGAGGCTGTATGTATGCCGATTTCATAATGTTTTCAGCGGTGATCTGATCAAAATGTTGAATAACAACATCCTGCAATTCTGGGCGTGTTTCAATACCGTTACTAAACTGGTCCTCGTACCCTGCTGGCACGGCCGCACCCATGTAGGTAGTGCTTAGTGCTTTTAGACTTTCTACTTGAGGTACCTCGATGGGTTCTCCTGAATCAGAACTTGAGCCTCCACAAGCGCTTAGGCCAATGCTTATAGCTGTAGAAAGTAGTGCTAATGGTAGTACACGCATAAATAATCCTTGATGTCTGTTAGCGCTAACAACGCAGGGGAGCAAGCAGTCATTTGCTTTAAGTCTGTGTTATTAAATCAGATTAAAGCGCTTTCACATGATTACCAAAAACACTAATCGTCTTATAGTAAATAGTTTTTGTGATCTAGGTTGTAACAGGGCGAATTGATATTTATTGCTAATAAAATCAGTAGTGTAGAGTGGCGGGCTTAAGTTTATCTAATTGCACTGATTGAGCTTTACAACAAGCAAATACTGTTCAAATTAATTTTTCGTTGATTTTTCTTTATGCTGTTTATTGTACATTTATTGAAACTTATTTCTTAAAATTAAGTTTATTTGTGATTTTTATCTTCAATATTACCATTTTTACTTGATTATATTTTTTACAGTTATTGCTGCTATTTTTGTGATCTGAATCTTTGGTAAGGTTTTCATGCGTGATATTGCTCTCAATAATTAGGCTTATTTGGAGTTATATTCTTTTCGCCTAGAGATAAATCCATTCAGGCAGAATAAAAATATAAAATAATTACTATTCCAGGAGTTTTTTAATGAATGTGAAAGCGCTTACATCAGCTGTGGCAATCGCACTTACTTGTTCCCCCCTCGTTAGCGCTGCTGAAGACGAGGTTAATTCTGAACAATTTCAACAAATTAAAGATTCTCAGCCAGTGGTTTTAGACCCTGAGTTTGTTGTTGAAGAAGGCATTATCTTTTCAGGATATGCCCGATACGGCTTACATTATTCAGATGACTTTCAAAAGTATGTTCAAGCTGAAGGCGAGCTTGCAGGCCGTGCTGTTGGTCGTTTAGGTAACGAAACCAATGGTGGTGAATTCCAATTCGCTAAAGCATTTCAAAGTGAAAGTGGTGCTATTTGGGATGTAGTGCTGATGCTAGAAAACTGGTGGAAGTATGAATCTGAGCTCGAAAGTGGCGAAGAAATTAGTGAGTATGGCGATATTGCTCTTAAAAAATTCTACGCCGGCGCTACCAATATTTTTGCATCCCAGCCTAATGCGTATATTTGGGCGGGTCGAGATTTCCACCAACGTCCACAACAGGGTTTAAATGATTACTTTTGGATGAGTCACGATGGTCAAGGTGGTGGTATTTATAACCTTGAACTAGGTGATATGGCCAAGTTAGATTTCTCGGTAGTTGGCCAGGTTGATGGGCCGGGAGACAACGGTAACTATGCCTTAACGTCTAAGCTGCATGCCTTGCAACTCGCCGACTCTGTTGCCTTGAGCTTTCTATTTAACTATGGCTTTGAAAGCGACCAATATGATGATAATGGCGTAATAGAAAACAAAGACAAGATTAATGCCTACCACCTAGCTGCGGTGATTGACCAAAATTGGTCTAAAGGTCGTAATCAGTTTATTGCACGCTATGCAGATAATGCAGACACCAGCGTATTTAATAAAACTGAAGATTTAACCACATTGTATTTAAGCTTAGAAGGCGCGGTTAACTTTAGTGAGCAAGTAGCCTTAGAGTATTTAGGTGCCTACCACAACTACGATGCGAACTCGTCGGAAGATGACCGTACCAACTATAGCGCTATTGTTCGACCTATGTATAACTGGAACGATACGCACTCTACGTGGTTAGAGGCTGGTTACTCAGTAGTGGATTACGATCAAGGCGGTAAAAACACGGCTTGGAAAGTGACATTATCGCAAAACGTAACCATTAATGCCTTTGGTAACGCTCGTCCAATGTTACGTTTCTATGCCACTACTGGCCAAGCCGACAATCAAGTTCGTAGCAATGAAGCTATCGAAGCCAAGCAAGATACTTTGGCTTTAGGTGCTATGTTTGAGTCTTGGTGGTAAAGCGTTTTACCCATGAATTATAGCTTCACCGGTTGAGGCTGTTGCATAATCAAAGGGCGTTGTTTACGCCCTTTATTTTGTTTGTAAGCCTTTAATAAATTCCCACCTAGTAATACTAATTTCTTCTTTAGTTAACGCCTCTATATCTAAATCACAACATTCCCGCTTGGAGTTTTATGCTGATTGGATTAAACGCCGCCTTTGCTTTTATGTTTTTCTTATTAAACTTTTATCTCTATATTTTTCCGTTTATGTGTATTTTGATCTAATTTGCAGTAGTTTAATGATATTTTATCCTCAATTATCTTAATTTATCGTCAGTATTCAAATCGCAGTAAAAGCTTTTGTTTTTGTGATCTGCAGTTATTTTATTCTGCTTGTGCGTGATATTTGTCTCAATTTAATTTGACTCTCAAAATTATACTCAGGCTCGAAGGTGAGGTTCACTCGCCGGATAAACTAATAAAAAAAATTTATTCCATGGAGTTGTAAACATGAATATGAAAGCGCTTACAGTTGCGATGATGAGTGCCGGTATGGCATTTAGTGGTTCTGCTTTTGCGAAGGAAGAAGGCCTAAGTTACAACGGCTACGCCCGCATGGTTGCGGGTTTTAATACAGAAAAAAATAATAGTGAACATGAAGCTCAAGCTTATAACGCAGTACGAAATGGTATTGCAATTATTAAAGCTCCAAGCAGCCCGCAACAACCTGGTCGTATTGGTAACGAAGGTACCGGTATGGAGTTAGGTATTAATTATCACCAAAAGAGTGAAAATGCGGGTGATTGGGATATCTACTTTATGGCGGACGACGGCTATGGCTGGCAGCGTGATCACAATGATAGTACAACGTACAATTTAAGAATGGCTCAGGCTTTTGCGGGTGGTTCAAACTTGTTTGAAAGCCAGAAAGATATGTATGTGTGGGCCGGTAAACGCTTTAATGGGCGAGCTCAGTTTGGCTTAAATGATTACTTCTATTTCATGAATGACGGTGCCGGTGGTGGTTTCGACAACATGGATTTTGGTATGGCTAAATTTGATTTGGCAGTGGTATCTGGCGACAACGGCAATAACGGCCGTTACGCGGTAACCTCAAAGCTACACAGCATCGAAGTAGGCTCAGGTAGCATAGGTTTTAACTTTAACTATGGTTTTGGTGACCAGTCTGATGAGCATGACCCAAAACACGTAACCTCGCTTCAAGCAGCAGCTTTCTATAAAGTGGGTTGGAGCATGGGTACTAACGAATTTGCTATTCGTTACAACGACAATGTGAGCGATAACAACTTGTTGGACGCCGGCCAAATTAAAGGCGACATTAATTCAACAGCATTTTACTGGTTTGGTAACTTAGGTCTAAGTGATTCGTTTGCTATTGATTATGGTTACAGCTTTGAACAATCTGATTTAGAAAACAACGATGAAAGCACCTGGAATCAGTTTGTTATTAAACCTCATTACCGTTGGTCTGATATCCACTCTACGTCGTTTGAGTTTGGTTACGACAGTGTAGATTTCAACGATAACCAAGACGAGAGTGCTTGGAAAGTTAGTATTCAGCAAAACATGTCGATGGGAAGCTTCTTATGGTCGCGCCCAGAGATTCGATTCTTTGTAACTCATGGTGAAGTGAAAGTGGGTGATAAAACAACACCGGCTACTAACGTAGGCATGATGTTCGACGCGTGGTGGTAATTATTACCACTTTTAATGGGCGATAGGGACAGAGCCTAATCTTGGAATTTTGGCGCAGCTTAGCTGCGCCCTTTTTTGTTAGCGTAACTCGCGACGCAAAATCTTACCTACATTGGTTTTAGGTAGCTCTTCACGGTAAACAATGTCTTTTGGCATTTTGTAACCGGTAAGGTGTTTGCGGCAGTGCTTTTTAATTTCTTCTCGGCCAACTCGCGCATTACAAACCACAAATAAGCGAATGCGTTCGCCACTCACATCGTCTGGAACGCCAACTGCTGCAGCTTCAACAATGGATGGGTGTAGCGTTGCAACTTCTTCAATCTCGCTAGGAAAGACGTTAAAACCCGACACCAAGATCATGTCTTTTTTACGGTCTTCAATAAAGAAGTAGCCTTGTTCGTCCATGCGACCAATATCGCCAGATTTAATCCACCCGTCTTTGGTGATAACGTTGGCGGTTTCTTCAGGTTGTTTCCAGTAGCCCTGCATAACTTGCGGGCCTTTTATTTGTAGCTCACCGACACCGCCCACGTCTAGCTCGTTACCTTCTTCATCTACCACTCGAATTTGGGTGCTAGGCATCGGTACCCCAATAGACGGGATAAAGGCTTGTTGCTGATGGGTTCCAGCAGCCACAACTGGCGAACATTCGGTAAGCCCATAACCTTCAATAATTGGCATTTGGGTAAGCTCTTGCCATTGCTCGGCAATGTGCTTTTGGGTAGCCATGCCACCGGCAATGGTGAAGCGTGCTTTCGAAAAATCTAGCTGCCTAAACCCGGCATGATTAAGCAAACCGTTAAACAGTGTATTTAAGCCAAAAATCATCGTGAACGGGTACTTACGAAGATCGTTTACAAAGCTGTTAAGATCACGTGGATTAGTAATTAATAAGTTTTTGCCGCCAATATACAAGATGAACATCATGCTCACGGTGTTGGCGAAGATGTGGTAAAGCGGTAGGGGCGTTACCGCATGTTCTTGGTCTAATAAGGTGCGTGGGGCAAAGTGATAGTAAACCTGAATCACGTTAGCAAGTACGTTGCGGTGAGTTAACATCGCCCCTTTCGCCACACCAGTCGTGCCGCCGGTATATTGCAAATAAGCAATATCATCGCCGCTAAGCTGGGGCTTTTGATAAGCCATGGTTTTGCCCTGAGTTAAGGCGCGACGCATTGATATGGCGCCAGGCAGGTTGTACTTAGGCACCATTTTTTTAACGTACTTAACCACAAAGTTAACTAGTGTGCGTTTATGCACGGCTAATTGGTCGCCAATACTGGTAAGAATAACGTGTTTAACTTGGGTATCTTTAATCACTTGCTGCAGGCTGTTACCAAAGTTGGTTACGGCCACGATTGCGCTAGCTTCTGAGTCGCAAAGCTGGTGCTTTAATTCACGTGGGGTATACAGCGGATTCACATTGACTACCACTAAACCTGCTCGCAAGGCGCCATAAAGTGCAATGGGGTATTGCAATACATTGGGCATCATTAAGGCGATACGCTCGCCAGCTTGCATGCCTAGCTCTTGTTGTAAATAAGCGGCAAAGGCCAGCGACTTTTGGTCTAGCTCTTGATAGGTGAGGCTTTTACCCATATTGATAAAGGCGGTTTGTTTGGGAAATTGTTTGCAGCTGTGCTCAAACAATTCCAGCAAATTCTCAAATTGCTCTGTGCTTATTTCTGCGGGCACATCGTCTGGGTAGCTTTTTAACCAAGGTTGGTCTGATGAATTCATATTCTATCCTCACCCATTAGTTAGCACGAAAAGTCCTGTTTGGCGAACCAAGCGGTTTTACCAAGCAGATAATATGCTGTTTGGGGCTTATCTATTTTTGCCCGCAAGATTAGCTGATTGCGATAATAAACCCTAGCGTATTTTTGTGAATCGTTGAGCTAAATCATTAGCCATTTTCTTCAAGTAACCAGTTTTGTGGATAAAATGGCAAGAAGTGTTGGGTTTATTTGAAGCTAGCGAAGTTATTGAAGCCTTTAAATGACCGAGAGTGAGTTTGCTAACTAGCAAAGCCTAAACGAACAATGGCAGTGGTGTTTAGGCTTTGCATTAGTACTTAGTCATTTTTTTGCTGTGTTTGACTGATGATGTTGTTAGCCAGAGCCTGCACTTCTGCTACTTTTCGTTTTAAATCTTCGGTGGCAAATTTGTTTAAGTTATTGCGTGAAGCTTCTAAAGTGATGCCTATTCCGATCATATCTAAAGTGTCACCCATGAGTATTTCCTCTGCTTGTTGGCTTTAGCGATATTGCTAGTACGTGCTTGCAGTGTAGATTGAATTGGCGACACTCAAAACTCCCTTAGGGATTGAATTTGTATCTCTTTGTTTGTGAGTGACATATTTCACTACTTATAGCTTGGTAGGCAAGCTGGTTTAGGGTATAGCAAAATAAACCAATGGATTTTCGAAATAAAATTCTGTTATTTATCTTCCAGTTTACAGAAGTATTGAGTAAAGGCTTGCATAGCGAGGTTTTGGGGGCGTTCTTTTTTCCAGACTACATCGCAGTGCCAGTGCTCTTTGTTCATTCCATTCACCCACAGCTCGCTAAGTTGTTGCTGGGCGAACAGTGGCTCACATAAATAGCGCGGTAAAATAGCCCAGCCTAAACCAGCTTTCACTAATTCGATAATTTGCTGACTATTGCTGGCGCGTATTAAACGGTGGCTAATAGTTTGAGAACTCGCTAAACCCAACTGATTGAAAAAGTTGAAGCCTATTTGCCTAAGCTGGCGAAGCTCTAGCTCCGAGACTTCTAATTTCTGTTGGTAGGGCTCAGCCTTAATCGCGCAACACAATTCAAACTGATAAGCGCGTGAATAAACCAGCTGAGTGGAGTATTCAAAGGTTCCTAAACTAAAGCCGATATCTACTTCACCTTGTTCTACCCATTGGTGAATACTTATGGTGTCGCCGCTAAGCACATCAATATCTAGGCTTGGATACTGTTGATTAAGCGCCTTTAGCCCTAAGGCAAATTGCTCATCCATTAGTGATACATCGACCGCTATGCTGAGTTTATCGGGCTGTGCTTCAAGTAAGCCTTGGGCTTTTTGCTCAAAGTAATTTAGCTCGCTAAGAACTGATTTGGCATAGCAGTACAGTGAGCTGCCAGCTTCGGTAAGCGTTACTGATTTGGCTGAGCGAGTGAATAAGCTTAGTTCTAAGTCAAGCTCTAAGTCGTTTACTAAATGACTAACCGTAGTGCGATGTTTTCCTAACTTGCGGGCCGCCGGGCCAAACCCTCCGCACTCTTTGGTATAAACAAATGCTTCGAGTTGCTCAATCGATAGCGACATAGACCAGCCTTGAAAATCGTTGATTTTGAGTACTATATCTTATTTAGAGTCAGATTGTTTTTGGTGTTATTGTTTACTACTTTTAACTTAAGTAGTGGCAAAAGGAACCGCCAGTGTTACGACTACTCACATTGTTTTTTAGCAGCTTATTGTGCGCAACTGCGCAAGCCACCTGCGAACAGATTCGCGTGAACGGCGAGCATAATTGGTTTGACGTTTCATACAGAGTTAATGCTCAAGCTCCCTTGCAAGGCTTAGCGGTCGACTTGGCAAATCGAGTTTTTGCCGAGGTAGGTATTGATGTTGAATATCAAGCAATGGTGCCTTGGAAGCGGCAGTTTTTGCAGTTGGAAACGGGTGATTTAGATGTGGTTATCGCTGCTTTCTATAACCAACAGCGCGGTAGTAAGTTTGTATTTAGCGAAGCGGTAGGCGTGGAGTACAGCACTGCCTTTATTCATAAAGAGCAAAGTGCTGCTTTTAGTGGCTTAGAAAGCTTACAGGGCAAGCGTGGCATACAAATGCTGGGTAGTAGCTTTGGTGACCAGTTTGATAGCTATGCCAAGCAAAACCTTACTATTTCTACAATGGATGACCTAGATAGAGCGATTAAGCTGATTGCCTTAAAAAGAGCTGACTATTTGCTATATGCCACCCATGGGGGCAGGCTAAAAATTGCTGATACAGAATATGCCGATGTATTGGTGGATATGCAGCCTAGTATTAGCGAGCAGAACATCTATATGGTGATGTCTAAATCTTCTCCCTGCTTAGAGCATTTAGATGAAATTAATCGCGCAATTAGGCGCAACCGAGACGACTTTTAGCGGTTATCTTGCCAATAAAAAAGCAAGCCCTAAGGCTTGCTTTTTAGTGAGGTAAATAGCGAAGGCTTAAACCTCTTCTATTTCTTCTAATTTTGTAGAGCCACCATGGTGTGTTTCGCGGCGACGCTGAATCATCGCGTAAAAACCAGGTATTAAGAAGGTGCCTACTAGTAATACACACAGCAATCCACCTACTAGCGATATTCCCAAAGAGTTTTGGCTAATATGGCCTGCGCCATTCGCTAATACCAGTGGGATCATGCCAAAGATAAACGACCAAGAGGTCATGTTTACCGCTCTAAAGCGCAAGGTGCCGCCGGTTACCGCCGCTTGATTGATGGGCATGTCCTTGTCTTCACGTTGCATACGAGCAAACTCAACAATTAAAATGGCATTTTTGGCGGCCAGGGCAATCAGCAGTACTAAGCCTATTTGCGCATACAAGTTCATTGGCAAACCAGCAATGGCTAACGCAACAAAAGAACCTAAAGTGGCTACCGGCACTACTAGGATAATGGCAAGCGGAATCGTCCAGCTTTCGTATTGTGCCACCATAAACAGGTAGATGAATAACAGTGCTAAGGCAAAGGCGTATATGGCCATGTTACCCGCTTGGATCTCTTGATAGGCCATGCCTGTCCATTCATATTGGTAACCATTTGGCAGCTCTTCAGCAGCTATTCGCTCCATTGCTGCAATGGCGTCACCAGATGAGTAACCCGGCGCTGGTTGGCCTTGCAGTACTGCGCTGCGGTAGAGGTTGTAACGCCAGGCAACGTCGGGCGCAAACTGCTGTTCAATGGTGACTAAGGTACTCAGTGGCACCATATCGCCGCTGATGCTACGAACATGAAACTGACCAAGGTTATCTAGGCGGCTACGGTATTCATCCTCTGCCTGCATGGTGACTCGGAAGTTTTTACCATAGAGGGTAAAATCGTTCACATATAACGAGCCAAGGTTAGCTTGTAAAGTTGTAAACAAATCTCCAAGTGGCACTCCTAGCTGTTTGGCTTTGCTGCGGTCGATGTCTACATAAAAATGCGGAACATCGGCTCGGAAAGTACTAAAAGCACTGCCAATTTCTGGTGCTGCGTTGGCCTTAATGGTGATGTCTTGCATCACCTGGGCAAGGTCGCTGCGCGAGCGGCCTAAGCCATCTTGCAGCACAAATTCAAAGCCTGAAGCGGTGCCCATGCCAGGAACAGCTGGAGGGCCAAAGGCGAAGATCATTGCATCTTGAATTCGCCCATAGGCTTGTTCATTAATACGTTGGCTAATCGCAAAAGAGCTGTGGTCGCCCGCTAGGTCGTTGCGCTCGTCCCAGTGTTTTAGTTTTACAAACATGGTGGCAGCATTTGACTGGATAGCCCCAGCCAACAAGCCGTAGCCGTTAGCCAAACTCACTGCTTCTACGCCAGGCTCTTCAAGGATAATGTCATTGAGACGCTGAGAGACCTCCGCTGTCCGGCTAAGTGAGGCTGAGTCGGGCAGCTGCACGTTAACCAGCAATACGCCTTTATCTTCTTGCGGAACAAACGCTTTAGACGTGTTGTAATTCATCCACGCTACAGCAGCAATAGCCAAGCAGAAGAATACCACTAGCGCTGCACTGCGCCTTACTAACATGCCGGCAGCTTGTCCGTAGCGGGTGGTAATTGCCACTAAACCGCGGTTAAACAGCGCAAACCAACGCGCTTGTTTTTGCTTACCGCGCTTTAATACTAACGAACAAATCGCCGGTGAAAGGGTTAAGGCATTGATTGAGGAAATAACCACCGAGATACAAATGGTAATCGCAAATTGACGATACATTACCCCGGTAATTCCTGGCAGCATAGCAACCGGTAAGAACACCGCTAGCAATACCAAGGTGGAGGAAATAATCGGCCCAGTTACTTCGCGCATCGCTTTTAAGGTGGCTTGGCGTGGACTGAGTTCTGGGTGGGCCGATAGTTTACTGTCGACGTTTTCAATCACCAGAATCGCGTCATCCACTACAATACCGATGGCCAAAATTAAGCCAAACAAGGTAATGGTGTTAATGGTAAAGCCGGTTGCCAACATAATGGCAAAGGTGCCGATCAGTGATACCGGAATAGCCACTACCGGTATTAGCGTAGAACGCCAACTTCCTAAGAATAGGTAGGTAACTAAAATTACCAGCAAAATAGCTTCAATTAGGGTTTTAATTACACCTTTGACTGACTCTTCCACAAATAAGGTGGTGTCGTAGGCAATTTCGTAATCCATTTTCTCTGGCATATTGGCTTTAAGCTGGCCCATTAAAGCCATTACTGCTTCGCCACTTTCTAAAGCGTTAGCGCCAGTTTGCAAGGATAAAATCACAGATACCGAAGGCTGGTCCCTAAACTCGCCAAAAGCGGCATAACCACGTTTGCCTAACTCTACCCGGGCTACGTCTTTCAAATATATTTTTGAGCCATCGGCATTGGCGACTAATAGAATGTTTTCAAAATCTTCTACGGTATCTAAGCGGCCTTTGGTGAGCAGGCTAAACTGCACGTCGTTGTTAGCTTGGTAGGGCGGCGCACCAATAGAACCCACAGCCACTTGCACGTTTTGCTCGGCTAAACTGGCGCGAATATCACTGGTAGTTAAGTTAAGGTTGGCAAGCTTTAATGGATCTAACCAAACTCGCATCGAGTATTCAGCTGAGCTAATTACTCGCACGTCACTAATGCCTTTTACGCGAGCGAGTTGGTCTTCAATGTTTAGCGTGACGTAGTTGTTTAAGAAGGTATCGTCGTAGTGCCCGTCTGGAGAATAAAAGTTAAGCACCATTAATAAGTCTGGTGAACGTTTACGTACGGTTACACCCACTTGGCGCACTTCTGGCGGCAACTTAGATTCAATTTGAGTAACCCGGTTTTGCACATTAATTTGTGCCATGTCGGGGTCGGTACCAATATCAAAGGTTACCGTTAGTGAATAAGAGCCGTCGTTAGCGCTTTTGGAGTTCATGTATAACATGTCTTCCACGCCATTCACCGAGCTCTCAATCACTTCGGCGACGGCTTCTTCTACTGTTTCGGCGCTGGCACCAGTGTAGTAAGCGGAAACGCTTACCGAAGGCGGGCTAATTTGAGGATATTCGGCCACTGGCAAAACCATTAGGGCAATAGCCCCAGCCAACGACAATAAGATAGAAATTACCAAAGCAAACTTTGGCCTTTGAATAAAAAAGCGACTAAGCATAGTGACTAATTACCTTATCCTTGCTGCTTTTCAACAACTTGTACTGAGTGACCATGGCGTACACGTTGTAAGCCAGCAGTGATAACCTGCTCGTTACCTTGCAAACCTTTATGTATCACAACGCCTTGCTCTAGCACTGGGCCAATGGTGACATTACGACGCTCTGCCTTGTTGTCTTCGCCCACTAACATGACAAATTCGCCCTCTAAGTCACTTTGTACCGCGCGACGAGGAATCACTGTTGCTTCAACTAATGCGGTGCTGGTAAGGCCTATTTCTACATACTGGCCGGGCAAAAGCTGCTGTTGCGGGTTGTCGAACTGAGCACTGATATTGATAGTACCGGTTTGTAAATCGATTCGGTTGTCGATGAAATCTAAACGGCCTTTATTGGGGTAACTACGGTTATCGCTAATCACCAAATCAACGATGGTATCGTCGGTTTGTGCGCTTGAGTGTGCGTCTACATGATCAAGCCCCATTGCTAGGCGCTCGCGCTCCGATACACGAAAACTGGCACGAATTGGATTTAAGCTCACAAGGTTAGTTAACGCGCCGCTAGTCATAGTGATTAAGTCACCTTTACTTACTTCACTTTGGCCAATTCGCCCATCAAAAGGGGCAACAATGCTGGTGTGTTTTAAATCAACTAAGCTTGCGTTAAGTTCTGCTTCTGCAGCTTCTAACTGAGCGTCGGCAGAGAGCTTTTCTGCGGTTAAGCGGTCAAACTCTGAGCGGCTAATATTATTCTTTGGCAATAAACGTTCACCACGTTGCCAGTTTATCTCGGCATTGGTTAGCGCAGCCTTAGCTTTTGCGAGTGAGGCTTTGGCTTGAGCAACTGCGGCTTGGTAGCGAGTTGGGTCAATTTCATAAAGCAGTTGTCCGCGTTTTACCATCTGGCCATCTTCAAAGTGACGTTTTACCAAGTAGCCACTTACTTGTGCGCGAATATCTACATCTTGATAAGCCTCAATGCGACCAACAAATTGCTGGGAAGGTGCGTATTGAAGGTTTTGTGCCAATTCAGTGTTAACTAAGCTGGCGGGTATCTGGGCGGCAGACTCGGTAGAAGAGTTGCACGCACTGAGCAAAACTAATGCTGCGGCAGTCACAAGCATACGAAGACGGGTGGAAAACATGAAACTATCCTCAAACTATACAATGGTGCGGAACAAGTTGCCGAAAGAGCCGAGAGCTCCCTGCATTGGTATAGTTGGCGGATGCTAACTAGAACGCGATCCTTGCGAAACGCCTTTCTGACGCCTTTATTTTTAGTAATTACTAAAAATAAGTAGAGGCTAAATATACACCCATATTTACTAAAGGTAGCCTCAGTAATACCGAGTTTAAGCTTCGGGATTTATCCGCAAGTTTGATGTTTGCTTGATGCTTCATCGAGTGAGTGAAGACTAAAGCAGCTTGTTAGTGGTTGATTTCTCTATAAAAGCTATTTATGAAATGGATAAAGCACAGCATTGGGCTTGGCTTTACGTTATTATCTAGCCAAATTTTAGAGTGCGTAGAGGGCATGATGGCACGCCAAGTGACATACAAATATAAACGTCAAACCAAGGTCATAAATTTTTCTTTTGATAAATATCATGACGTACATGAAGCAGTAGCGGCAGCTGAAGGTGTTGATATTTCTTCATTTTTAGCTATGGAGAAACAGTTGGCTATGTCTACAAGAGACAAGGCAACCTTGAAAGAATACCGAGCAAAAGAGTTCCAGCGTTTGGGCTTTAGTGATATTCGCTTCTTAAAAGACGAAGAGAAAGAAGCCAAATAGTGATTTAGTGCTTGAAAGCGCTTTTCTATAAAGTGCCCCTATATTTAACAGGGTTTTTTATTAAGCTAGCTTGATAAACAACAGGGAATGTTAAATATGTCTGAATCTATCCACTTCTTAGCGCTAGTTGATGAGCTATCAGCGCTTGCACAAGTTGATGCAGTTTTACTGGCGGGCTCAAGAGCTAGCGGCCTTTCTGATAGCTATTCTGACTACGATGTATATGTTTATTTAAACGCCCCCTTGGCGGCTGAAGCACGTCAAAAGATAGTGGCAAAGCATTGTCAGTATCTTGAGTTGAATAATCAGTTTTGGGAAACTGAAGACGACGGTGTATTGCTCGACGGAATAGAGATTGAACTCATCTATCGAGACTTTTCCTTCTTGGAAAATGAGCTGCATTACTTAGTGGAGCGCCATCAAGCCAAGGTGGGTTATAGTTCCTGCTTTTGGGCAAACTTGCTCGATTCAAAAATCCTTTACGATGCTAACGGTCAAGCCAAGCGTTTACAGCAACGTTTTAATGTGGCTTATCCCAGCGCACTGCAACAAGCAATCGTAAATAAAAATGCGCCTTTACTTATGCAGCAAATGCCCGCTTACTACTTTCAATTAGCCAAGGCCTTAAAGCGCCAAGACCGAGTTAGCTTAAATCACCGTTGTGCGGAGTTTTTAGCTAGCTATTTCGACATTCTGTTTGCTATTAATGGGCTGCCGCACCCTGGAGAGAAGCGCATGCTTGAGTTCGCTGAACTGCACTGCAATATTTGTCCTGACCAGCTAGCTGAAAACGTAGAACGTTTGCTGGCTGAGGTGGGGCAAGCAGCAGGCAGTTTATTAGATACAGTGAGTTTGCTGAGCGAAACCTTGCAGCAGGTGGTAACGACTCAAACATCCTTAAGCTGGCCTACTAAGTCCTAGCAGATAAAAGATAAGCTACATTGATCTATCTCTATTGATTTAAATAATATTTAATGTGAAGGTAGCGCTAATCATAGTAGTAAAAACAAGGATGTATTGATGCTAATAAGCCGTAAAGCCGCAGGTGGTTTACTCGCGCTAACTCTATTCTCAGGCGCTTCTTTTGCAAGCTCCGATCTAGCCGTTCCCTATGTTGTAGGGGGGGAAGATGCCCCTAAAGGTGCTTATCCGTGGATGGCTCAACTTAAAGCGGGTAGCAGCCACTGTGGTGCTGTGTTAATTAACGAGCAATGGCTGTTAAGTGCCGCGCATTGTACTTTCGATCAATATGAAGAAGGGCAGCATACTCAAGCTGAAGATATCATCGCTTTTATTGGCGAAGATGAATTCAATTATTCTTATGATGACGGTTTGCCGATGGCGGAGGTATGCCAACATCCAGATTACGTTGATTTTGATAACACTGAGGAAGGCAAGGTTAGTGGAGACTATGACCTAGTGTTGATACGTTTAGCTGACGCTACTTCAATTACGCCAATAACGATTAATCAAAGTGCCATTTTTGACCAATACTCTCCTGGTTTTGGCCTGCGAGTAATTGGTTACGGCCGAGTAAACAATGATGCTGATAACCCAGAGTATCTTGATGAGCTTCAACAAGCCGATCTCTCTTTAACATCGGCCTCAGAATGTAGCCAGTTTTATGGCGCGGAATGGTTAAGCGACCAAATGTTTTGTGCGGATAGTAATATAGCCGATTCATGTTCTGGCGACAGTGGTGGTCCATTGTTTATTGATGAGGGGACCCAATACAAGCTGGCCGGCATTGTTAGCTGGGGAACACGCAGTTGTGCTAATGCGCCTGGGGTTTACGCAGATGTTGGCAAATTGTCAGGCTGGATTAACCAAGTAATCCAAGCCAGCGAAGCAGAGCGAGCAGACCCAAGTTTGTGCTCTCAACTAGCTGCGGTTCCTCGGCCTAGCTCTGGTGGTGGGGCTGCTGGCGGTCTAGGTTTAATTGCTTTGCTGGTGTTACGCCGCTTTAGAAAAACTAAAAATTAGATTTTTCAATTAGTTAATTAACGGAACAATTCTTCCGTAAAATTGTTTAAAAAATCCTCATGCATCGGCGGGCGTTTTCTGGTAGATTACGCCCGCATTTTTATATGCCACTAACAAGCTGTCTCATGGAGTGCTGTTAAACAGTTGAGAACGTCCACCCCAAGGATTGGGCCAGCAATTTGGACGAACATTTTTGCTTGTTAATGAGAATTTTATGCAAAGTATTTTTGCCGATATCGTTGGACTACTTGGTACTGCCTTAGTGGTAGGTTCGTTTTTTCTTTTACAGTTAGAGCGTTTAAACCCCAAGCAACTTGCCTACAACCTAATGAACTTAAGCGGTGCTATTTTACTGCTCATTAGTTTGTGCATTAATTTTAACCTAGCTAGCTTTGTTATTGAGCTATTCTGGATTGGTGCATCAGTGGTAGGTATAGTTAAGTACTTCAAACGAGAGCCTGCTGTCGCTCAAGCATAATTTAAAATGACTTCGCGATAATTTAAGAGCTATCGCCTTTATTCAATGGTGATAGTTCTTAATAAACGATTGAAACTTTGTTTTTCCCTCCTGTCACTTACTCTGATACTCCCAGTTCAATTCGGCTAACTAAGCGCTGGCATATAAGCAACGAAAAGTGGCCTCTATGTGATAGCTGCCATCGAGGTTCTCAAATGGCGACAAGGCCTTACGATGCGCTTTGTCTAATGCATGATGGCTAGTATTTTCAATGGCTTTTGCTGCAACTCCAGATGAGGCTAAGCCGCGCAAGGCTGTTTCTAAATCAGCGTATTGCCAGGGGGACTCAACGTCGAAGATGTCGATAGGTTTTAGTCCAGACTTAAGGGCGAATTCACGCAATAAGGTTTTGTTGGATAGGGCAAAAGGCCCCGGAGCGCCTTTGGGAGGTGCTGGTAACAACGGCTTTAAGGCTGCCACTAAGGAGGCCGCTTGCATTCCTTCTGGTTCACCCCAAGTCATAATTATTACCTTGGCGCCAGGCTTGGCAACGCGTTTGGCTTCGCTCAAGGCTGCAACAGGATCCCCCGCATATTGAAATGAGTTAAAGCCGGTAATACAAGAAAAACTGTCATCTCTAAATGGGAGAGTTTCTATATCAGACACATGAAACGACACGTTTGGAGATCGCTGCTCGGCGATTTCTATTAAGGCTTGTGAAGCATCAACTCCATGCACAGTAGCACCTTGCTCACAGGCCAAAGCGGCGGCCATGCCAGAGCCACATCCAACGTCCAAGTAGTAGCTGGTCTCGTTGATGGCCAGTTTATCAAATGCTGCTAGATATACCGGGCGACAGGTTTGCTCTTGAATATTGGCCCAGTCTTGAGATGACAATCCCCATAAGCGCCCATTAGTTTTGCCAGTTGTTGCGTGTTGGTGAGTATTCATCTCAAACTCCGCCATTTAACCTGCTTAGACTTTAGTCTAGTACGCTAGTCTTACAGTTAAACAAGGCAATAACGACAGTAGCTTGTGCAGCATTATCTTTACAGTTAAGGCTTTAGGTGGTTTGGCTGATTATGCCTTAGAGGGAAGTGAATACTGGGCTGTCGGGCATCAATGTTAGGAGAACTCCTCAAAACAAATTTTCGACAAGAGCGATAAGTTTGACGACTTTGGCTGCACAAATGAGCAAAAGCTTTGTATGCTAGAGCGACTAAAAATAGGGCCTTTACTTATATGAATCAAATACATCCTCAATTAGCGCCAATTTGTGATTACCTTGAGCAACAATTGCTTGGCAAACCCAAAGCAGTGCGTTTGGCTTTGAGTTGTTTATTGGCCTCTGGCCATTTGCTGATTGAAGATCTGCCGGGTGCTGGGAAAACCAGTTTGGCTAAATGGCTTGCTGCTGGTTTTGGTTTAAGTTTTCAGCGAATTCAATTTACTAGCGATTTATTGCCTGCTGATATTATCGGTGTGTCGGTATTTGAACCGCCTACTCAGCAGTTTAAGTTTCATCCTGGGCCTATTTTTCACCATCTAGTTTTGGCTGATGAGCTTAACCGCGCCAGCCCTCGCACCCAAAGTGCTTTGCTCGAAGCCATGGAAGAGCAACAAGTGAGTACCGACGGTGAGAGTTATCCCTTAAAAGCGCCGTTCTTTGTTATTGCCACCCAAAACCCGCGCGAGCAGCTTGGCACCTTTGACTTACCCGAGTCTCAGTTAGATCGCTTTGCCATGCGTTTAAGCATTGGCTTTCCGGATTTAGATTCAGAAATGGCAATGCTTAAACGAGGCAATCAGACCAGCCAATCTTTAGCGGCTCTTTCTGTAGAGCAACTGTTGGAGTTGCAACAGCAAGTGAATGCGCTGCATTGCAGTGATGCTTTGTTAGATTATTTATTGCGTTTGGTGCACTGCAGCCGAGTGCTGGAAGGGGCTAGTCCTTTGTCGCCGCGTTGCAGCTTAACCTTACTTGCTTGCGCTAAGGCGTGGGCATTTGTTCATCATAAGCAGCACGTTTCCCCAGAGGATGTGCAAGCGGTGTTTAGTGCGGTGAGTGCCCACCGTTTAGGGCGAGGAGATAGCGGTGAAGCCTATGCCAAACAAATATTGGCCGAAGTAGACCCCTATAGTGATTTAACTTAGGCATGAAACTCAAATTGCTAAAAGCGTTTAAACAATGGAAGGGCGTGCGCAGCGAGGCCTGGTTAGCTAAACGCGTTCCTAACAGTAGTAGTTTACGTTTAACTCGAAAAAATCTGTTTATTCTGCCCACTCGCTTTGGTTGGGGTTTTTTAATCGCCTTAGTGGTGATGTTGATGATGGGCAGCAATTATCAAAATAACTTAATTATTGCCTTGGGCCTATGGTTGTTGGCGCTTTGGTTAGTGTGCTTGGTGTTATGCCATCAAAACATGTCGGGAAATACCGTAAGTTTATTGCAGCGGCCCGAAGGGCAATGTGACAAGCCGCTGCGTTTATTACTTAACATAGTTAACAACAAACAGCCCCAAGCCTTAGCTGCAGAAATAAAGAACTGGCCCTGTAAGCAAGCCTATCAGCAACTCGATGGTCAGTTGGCGTTAGATTTGGAAGTACAGCAACGTGGGCGTCAACTACTGCCTCGGATAAGTCTCTCTAGTATCTTTCCTCTGGGTTTATTTAGATGTTGGACGGTGGCTGATTTTAATTGTGAGTTGCTGGCTTATCCTGCACCGCTGGCCGGCTTTGCTTGCCCTTCTCAAGAATGGGTAGAAGCTCATGATGTTGAGCGTGCGGCTAGTGATAGCCAGTTGCAAAGTGAATTTTCGGGCCTTAAAGCTTACCGTAGCGGCGAGCGAAAAAGCTTATTGGCTTGGAAGCAGTTTGCTGCGGGGCGAGGCTTACAGACTAAGGCATTTACTGGCAACCCTAGTATTGATTTACACCTTAGTGATCGCAGGCACAGCGGTTTGAATTATGAACAAACTCTCTCGGTATTGGCTTTTTGGTTGCGCCAGTTGGCGCAGCAACAACAGAGTTTTAGCTTACAAGTTGGTGCAAAGCAACTGGCCAGTGGCAGTGGTCAACAGCAACTAAAAGCGGGTTTAAGATTACTTGCAGAGGCGCCGAGCAGTGATGAATAGTCTCAACAGTTCGCATATTCGCATGTCGTTGTTGTGTTATTCGGCAACAGCCTTGTTATTGCTACAACAAGTGCCATGGCTGCTAGTGCTTGTAGGCTTGGCTGCGGGGTGGTGGCGCTTGCGGGTGATGCAAGGTTTAGCCACTTTACCTAAACCGCGCTGGGTAAAGCTAAGCTTAGTGCTACTTATTGCACTGGTGCTGTGGTTAGCGCGCTCCTTTGAGCTGTTTGATAAGCTGGTGAGCCTGGTAATGCTTGGCTATAGCTTAAAGTATATTGAGCTGCATAAGCGGCGTGATGTGGAAATGTTTAGCCTTACGGGCTTATTTTTGGTGGCATTTTCACTGGTTTTTTCTAGCCAACCTTTAGCTGCATTATTGGCAGCGCTAGTGGCATTTTTACACTTATTACTGTTGCTTAGCTTAGATGTGAAAATAAGCTTTAACTGGGCTAAGCGGTTGGGTTTATGGTTATTGGCTATTGCTCCCCTAGCTATCGCGCTATTTATTGTTGCTCCACGCTTAGCGCCTTTGTGGAAAATGCCGACACCGAGCAGCGCGCAAACTGGCTTGTCTGATGTGGTTCGCCCTGGTGATATCAGCCAATTGATTCGCTCAGATAAGTTAGTTTTTCGGGCGGAGTTTAGTCGCGCGCCAGAACCCGATGAGCTGTATTGGCGAGCCATGGTTTTAGACGAATTTGATGGTGAGCAATGGACCCGCAGCCAGATAGCCCAACAGAAACAAGCTCCCGATAGCTCAAGTGCTATTAATCAGTATCAACTCTTGTTAGAACCGGCCAGTCAAGCGTGGTTAGCCACCTTAAACCCTAGCCAAGTTCGTGGTGGTGGCGCCAACTACGTGGCCGATGGTAGCTGGCAACGTGAAGGCGAGAGCTTTCCACGACAAATTCTAAATTTTAGTCAATTAGAGCCGCCTACCAGCAGCGCAGTTCCACCTGCTTATTTGCACTTTCTCACCCGTTTACCGCAAAACATTACACCCAAAGTTAGCGAGCTTAGTGAGCACTTGGGGTCCGGCTTAAGCCCTCGTGCTCCTGATTACCCAAAGCAAGTGATGGCACGCGTGCAGCAGTGGTTCTTAAGTCAGCAGTTTAGTTATACCCTCAGTCCGCCAGCTTACCCAGGGCTGTTAGGCGTCGAGCGTTTTTTATTAGATCAGCAAAGCGGTTTTTGTGTTCATTATGCGCAAAGTGTGGTGATACTGGCGCGTTTACAGGGGATCCCTGCTCGCATGGTTACCGGCTTTTTAGGTGGAGAGTGGGAACAACAAGACAGCTTACTAGCTGTGCGTAACTACGATGCTCATGCTTGGATGGAGTATTGGGATGGCCAAGGCTGGGTGCGGCTTGATCCCACTGCCTGGATCGCCCCTGACCGGGTGGAAAACAATCTACAGCAAAGCCAAGCGACCGCTCAGCAGTGGCAAAGCATTAGCGGTTGGGGCCAAAAGATTTGGTACACCCAAGGCTTTAACCAACTGCGCTTATGGCTTGCCCAGGCCGATTATTGGTGGGCTAAGTGGGTACTTAACTTTGACCACAAACGTCAGTTAAGTCTGTTTTCTCAATTGCTGGCTTGGCTGCCGGGCAGCTCCTTATTAATGTTAACCGCCGGGATGATTTTGCTGGGTTTACTTGCCACTGTTTTACTTATGGCTAAACCTTGGCAATGGCGTCTGCCTAATAAACAAGTTGTCTCGCTAAAATGGCAGTGTTGGCTATTGGCAAGGCGGGGAGTTGTTCGGGCTAAAGGGGAAAGCTTTAGTCACTTCTTAAAGCGTGTAGAGCAGCAAGCTCCGCAGCGAGCATTCGCGTTAGAACACGCTATTAATAACTATAACCAAAAGCGCTATCAGGCTTAGGCTCCAGAGCTATTAGTCGTGGTGGCTCGCATGAGGTTTTGATTCCTTTCTATCACTCAGTTTTTCGCTAATCATTTGTGTTTATTCACTAGGGTATGTTGATCTTTGCTGATGGTTTTTGCAGCAATTTATTCGCCATTTAGGCAAGGCAGTGAGTGTGAAGTTAAGTGGGCTTAATAATCACTCGCTAACGCTGAATAAATGGCTAATAAATGCTGCCCGAAGGGTTCAGGTAAGCGAACTTTACTCTTTGTTGAGCACTTCTCGCTTAGCCCACTAGGCTTCAAAGTGCTCGCCGCGATTAAGGTCCGCTTATCTCGAACAAAATTTCAACACCAAAGATCAGCAGACCCTAGTTCTTTTCAACAAATACAGTGAGTTTCCTTAATTAAGGCTAATTTATTTGTCAATTTGTGTGAGCTAACCAGATTATTAGTATCGCTGCTCGTAAAGTGAGCGACACTAAAAGCTCAGGCAAAAGGAGATGATAATGGATTGGATTGAGTGGTTTGGTTACTTGGCGTCGGTGGTAGTGGCCATTTCGTTAACCATGAGTTCGATAGTAAAGCTGCGCTGGTTAAACATGGTGGGGGCAGCGTTGTTTTCTACTTACGGGTTTATTATTGGTGCTATGCCGGTGGCTTTGTTAAACCTTTTTATTGTATTTGCTAACGTTTATTACTTGCAGGGTATTTACCGCAGCAAGGACCAATTTAAACTAGTGGCAGTGGAAGCTAGCAGCCCATTGCTTGGTTTTTGGATTGAGCATTATCAATCTGATATCGAGAAGTATTTTCCGCAATTTTCGACTGATAGTTTACTTGGGCAGGGCTGTTACATACTCATGCGCAATAGTGAGCCTGCAGGCATATTGGTGGGCAAACAGCAATTGCATGAGTTTGAAATAAAGCTAGACTACGTTTTCCCCGCTTATCGCGACTTTAAAACCGGAGATTACCTTTACCATAGCTCTGGTTTTTTTGAGGCCTTAGGTGTTAAGCAGCTAGTTAGCTATACGGCGGTAGCGAGTCACCAGCAGTATTTAGTTAAAATGGGCTTCAAAGCTTCAGCGGATAACGCTGCTCTATATCAATATAAACTTAGTTAGAGCTTGTTTATCTTTCGAGCTGATTTTTGCAGTTCTTTGTGGCTTATTTATAAAAAGCAGAAGCTTTAATGTGTAGTTAGCCTAAATGAGAAGCTGATAACGCAGTAGAAATAAGCCACAAACACTGCCCGAAGGGTTCGGCTAACATCGTTTTATGCTTTGTTAAGGCGTATTTACCTAGATTGCTAGGCTACAAACTGCTTGCCACTCCTAGAACGATTTTATCGCAAACAAAATTTAACCGCGAAAGATAAACAGCCTCTAGCACTACGGCAGCAGAACAGCGCAACATGCTGTTAATTTTATGCTAGGGTGAGTTTTTTGATTTGTCTTTAGGTATCCGTAATATGCGTTTGAAATTGCTGCCATTTTTATTTCTGCCTTTGTTGTTTGCTTGTGTATCTGCTGAGCAAACTCGTGCTCCTGAAACGCGTTCAACCACGGTGGTAACTGGGGACACCGAGTATTTGGAAAGCTCGAGTGGTCGATATGCTTGGCACCCAAGTTTAGGCCAAGCCCATCTCAATAAAGCTGAAAACGAAGACTTACTAATATCTGAACTACGTAAAAGCATTAGCAAAGTGATGGCTGAGAAAGGTTATACGCAAGTCTCTATGCAGCAGCAACCTGACTTTTTAATAGGCGTGGGCGCAGCGCTTGAATCTCAAATGAGTGACCAGCAAATATTAGAACGCGCTGGTATGATGGCGGGGATGTCTAGTGATTCACTAGATCCTGAGCTCTACCAAAAAGGCTCAATTATGGTGGCGCTATTTCAAGCAGAAGATACCGGCCCATTTTGGCGGGTATTAGGCCAAGGCATGGCACCTACCGATATTCCCCTTAGCGAACGAAAGCTGCGTATCGAATCAGCCATTGAGCGTTTGCTGCAATATCTACCTCAGCGATGAGTCGCTTTGGCATTTAGTTGACTAGATTAGTGACTTAAGGACGAAAGCTATGACCGAGAATACACCTAGTAGTTTTAGCGTAAAGCAAGCAGCAGAATTAGCAGGCATAAGCAGCGACACTTTGCGGTTTTACGAGAAAAAAGGGCTGCTGTTTACGGTTAATCGCTCACCTAGTGGCCATCGTCGTTTTAGTTCGCAAAACATAGAATGGCTGCGTTTTATTGTTTGTTTGAAGTCTACCGGTATGTCGCTTGATGCGATTAAGCAATATCGCGATATGCTGGATGAAGGCCCTAGCACCGAGCAACAGCGTTTGCAGTTGTTGCTCGATCATAAACAACAAACCGAACAACAAATAGCCTGCCTAAATCGAAATTTAGAACACGTACAGCGGAAAATAGAGCATTACCAAACCGGTAGCGAATTAAGCATTAAACTTAAGTCGCTTTAAACCGATTCAATCAATGCGATGTCTTGTTTATCGAGGTTAAGGCTGGCACCTTTTATTACCCCATCAGCTTGCTCAGGGCTACGCATGCCAACAATGGCGCCGGTAATTGCCGGGTGTTTTAAGGTCCATGCAATCGCAACTTCTGCTGCCGATACTTGATGTTTTTCTGCAACTTGCTGTAGGGCAGCAACTATTTTTAAGTTATGACTTAACTTCGGTTCGTTGAAGTCATCGGCTTTTTTTCGCCAATCATCATCACCCATTGCAGCGATCCGTTGGGCGGTCATTTTTCCAGTAAGTAAGCCAGACCCCATTGGTGAGTAACAAATCACCCCGGCATTGTGTTGCTGACAATAGGGCAGTAACTCAGTTTCACATTCTCGGCTTATTAGGCTATATGGTGGCTGCATACTGTTAATAGGGGCTATTTTTTGTAGGCTTTGCATCTGTTCGATGGAGTGATTAGAAACGCCTAAATATCGAATCTTCCCCTGCTGTTTTAACTCAAGCATGGCTTGCCAAGCTTCTTCAATGTCTTCGGCTGGGTTAGGCCAGTGAATTTGGTATAAATCGATGGTTTCTACTTGCAGACGTTTTAGGCTGTTTTCTATTTCCTGTTTAACACTGGCTGCTTTAAGACACGGCTCAATATTATTTTGTGCACTCCAGTTAAAACCACATTTGCTAAAGATAAGTGGTTTTTCACTCAAGCTTTTAATGGCTTTACCTACTACTTCTTCGCTGTGCCCAAGCCCATAAACGGGCGCTGTATCGATCCAATTAATGCCTAATGACAAGGCGTGATGAATGGTAGCGATGGAGTCGTCATCTTGCTGCGCTCCCCAGCCCCACTGCCACTTTCCACCCATTGCCCAAGCGCCTAAACCAATACGAGAGATATCTAAATCGCTGTTGCCTAAACGTGCCAATTCCATGTTGACTCCTCAAAAGCCTTGTTGATTACTATGTAAACAAATAACTTAGGCGTGAGTGTAAATCTTGGAGTTAACTCCAAGTCAAGTGCTAATACTGAGTCGGTGAAATATCGCATTGACTAGTGATATTTCAACACATTCGGCTAGGATTAAATTAAGCCCTAAACTTATTGAAAAAGAAGGCCTTATTTCGGTTAATCTAATTTGGCTTGCGGCCTTGTGCTGACTACACTGAGGCGATAAATAAGTTACAAAAAAGATGCAGGAATCTTCATGTTAAAACAATACCCAGTTACCGATTTACACCGCCACTTAGATGGTACCATTCGCGCAGAAACCATTTTGGAATTGGGTCGAAAGTTTAACGTAAGTTTGCCTGCTAACTCGCTACAGGAATTAATCCCCCATGTGCAAATTACCAAGCAAGAGCCTAACTTGGTGGCCTTCCTTTCTAAGTTAGATTGGGGGGTAAATGTATTAGGTGATTACGATGCTTGTGCGCGGGTGGCTGAAGAGAACGTTGAAGATTTAGTTAAAGCGCAGATCGATTATGCCGAATTACGTTTTAGCCCAGGCTATATGGCGATGAGCCATAAACTGAACCCAGAAGGGGTGGTTGAAGCGGTTATCGAAGGCGTGCGCCGTGGCATGCAAAAGCATGATGTACAAGTAAACTTAATTGGCATTATGAGCCGCACTTTTGGTCAGCAAAGTTGTAGCGATGAATTAGCCGCTTGTATGGCGTTTCGCGATCAAATCGTGGCGGTAGATTTGGCGGGTGACGAGTTAGGTCATCCAGGTAATTTATTTGTGGAGCAGTTTTCACGTGCTCGAGATGCAGGTTTTTCTATTACGGTGCACGCTGGCGAAGCCGCGGGTTCAGAGAGTGTGTGGCAAGCGATTCGCGAACTAGGTGCAACCCGTATTGGTCATGGCGTTAAGATTGCCGACGATCCAAAACTAATGGACTATGTAGCAAAACATAAGATTGGTGTTGAGTCTTGTTTATCATCTAATTTCCAAACCAATACCACGCCAGACTTAAGCCAGCATCCACTCAAACGCTTTTTAGAACATGGTATTCGAGCTAGCTTAAATACCGATGATCCTGGCGTATCGGCGATTGATTTACCCGACGAATACCGCATTGCACGCGAGCAGTTGGGTTTTGGAGATGAACAGATCGCCAAACTGCAAAGCAATGGTTTAAAAATGGCCTTTATTAGTGAAAGTGCGCGTCAGGCCTTGCGGGAAAAAGCCTTAAAACGCTAAAGGAGCTAAGTAAAAGCCCGTGCATTAGCACGGGCTTTTTTATGGGCGCCGCACACCTAAGCTTATCTGTGGACCTGGGCAATCCATTACTGCTGCAATGCAGCGGATCATTTCGTTTTCTAACACAGTAAGTTGTTTATCTAAACAAACGCACGCTACCAAGGCGCGCAAAATACGCTGTTTAATTTGCGGGTAGGCGTTGGCGAGCTTTTTCACTGCTGGGCCAAAATGCTCAACTTGACATTGCTCTAGAGGCAACAAGGTAATGGTATATAAACCAATGCTGTTGGCGCCAATCCCAAAGGCGCGCTGAGTCTCGGTATCATTATCATGGCCAAAGTAAGCGAGGCTCGATAATACGACTGAAAATGGCTCAGATAACGCTGGAATACTGCTATAGACCGGTTTGCTGTGTGTGACTTTTTCAAATTGATGAGATAAGTAGTGTTTTACTAAGTGGTATAAACACCATTCATACATATCCACTTGTTGGTCTGCCTTAATTAGGCTGCGCAGGTTATCCATAAAACGCTGATATTGCTTAGCCGACATACACTTAAGCGCAGGAAAAGATAGTTCAAGCAAGGGTAAGCGGTAGCTTTTGTCCACCGAATTTATCCAATTCCATGCTTGAAGGGTTTCTTCAATTCTTGAAGATTTACTCAGGTTGTCTTTAATATCGTCTAACTGTTTAGCGCGTTGTGCTTCATAGTTACTAAGCAGCAAGGCATAAACCACACTGATAACGCCACAAGGATCATGAGCTAAACTGAGCAATCCATCGGGTAAGTGGGCTAATTCGCCACTTACCGTTACGGTATTTTCTGACAGGGTAAACTCAGCTTTATCAGATTTGTTATCTAGAGCGTTTATGGCCGCTTCTGCTGCCGCTGCTACAAACACGGTTTTTTTGAGTTGCTCCTGGCGTTGCTTTTTGGCTTGCTGTTGGCTGGTTTTACTGTAAATAGGTTTGGCTACTTTTTTAATATCGCGCTTGATCAATGCGCCATCCCAACGAGGAAGAATCCGTTTTATCCGTGATTTAATGGCTGGATGAGTAGCAAAAAAACTGCCTAAACGGCGAGCATCACCTATAAACATATGGCTGGTTTCTTGGCTGAGTGGGGTACGTAAACCCGAACCAGCATCATAACCGCCGATAATTTTTAGCGCATCGGCGATGCCATTGGGGTTGCGAGTAAACTGCACAGCCGATGCATCTGCCAAATACTCGCGCTGGCGACTGATGGCCGCTTTGATCATATTTGCAAAGAATAAACCTATCCAGCCTAGAGCCAGTAAGCCAAATCCTGCAGCAGCCACCCGAGCGTCATTATTGTTAGAACGGCTCGATGAACGGTGGCTATAACGCTGAGTATGCAAAATAAATTCACCAAGGTTAGCGATAAAAACTATCCCGCTAAGCAAGGCAATTAAGCGCACGTTTAGGCGCATATCACCATTAAGAATATGACTAAACTCGTGGGCGACTACACCTTGCAGCTGCTCTCTATTAAGCTGTTCAAGTGCGCCTTGAGTAATGCCAATCACTGCGTCGGCTGGGGTGTGCCCTGCTGCAAAAGCATTAATGCCAATTTCATCTTTAAGCAAATATACCGAAGGCACCGGCATGCCAGAGGCTAGTGCCATTTCTTCAACAACATTGAGTATTTGTTGCTGCTCTGGGTGTTGGCTATTTGGAGGAATACGCTGACCACCTAAAGATTCAGCTATTCTTCTGCCGCCATCTTTTAACTGAAACCACTTAAAAGCAATCGCGCAGATAATGACGCTAGTCATTACCAAGCTAACAAATACCAGAATATCAGCTGAGAAGAAGCTGCGATTGTCTGGCAAGTTTAACTCACTGGTAGAGTCAAACATCCACAAACACGCGGCGATCAAAATATTACTTAGGCCAATTAAAATGATCACCGCGATAACAAATAATAAGATCAACCACTTGCTGTTACGACGAGCATGATCTTGTTCGGCAAAAAAGTTCATGGTGCTCCCCGGTGCTTAAAAAGACACTTTAGGGGCGTTTTGTATCTCAGCACTGTCGGCAAACTCGAGTAAGTTTGCATCTTTTTTATGGCCAAATTGGGCAGCAAAAAACACCGGTGGGAAAGATTGACGGTATTCGTTGTATTCGGTTACCGAGTCATTAAAGGCTTGGCGTGAAAACGCGACACGGTTTTCTGTAGTAGTAAGCTCTTCACTCACTTGCATCATGTTATCGCTGGCTTTTAGGTCGGGGTAGTTCTCCATCACAATGTTCATTTTGCTCATGGCTCCTTGTAACACCCCTTCAGCGCTGGCTAATTTGCTAAGCGTTGCTCCAGTGGGATCACTTGCTGCAGCACGCAATAATGCCGAAGCATCGTTACGGGCGCTAATCACGGCCTCTAAGGTGTCTTTCTCATGTGCCATATAAGCTTTGGCTGTTTCAACTAAATTAGGGATAAGGTCATAACGACGTTTTAGCTGAACTTCTATTTGAGCAAAGGCGTTTTGGTAGCGATTACGCAAGCTAACTAAACGGTTGTAGATACCAACAACATAAAAAATTAGTGCCGCAATAATTACCAAAATTACGATTAGTGATACATCCATTTGCCTAAGTTCCTTTATTTATTAAACACTTAATATCTGCATGATACGGATTTAGTATAACAATGCCATGGCTTAACTAGCAGTTTACGCTTAAATGATTAAGTTAATTTTTGCCAAGGTGTAAGTAAATGCTGCCAATACTGATTTGGTGAAAGCTGTGGAGCTGGGCTTGTTGTTTAAGCGTTCGCTAGCCCGGGAAGTTGGCCACGTAAAGGGAGCCGTTAAAGCTAGCTGCAAACCCACAGCATTGGCAAAAAAGCATTTTAGTTTAGCTACTAAAGCTGCGATGCTAGGTGAACACAAGGATGAAAATAATAGGGTAGATATCACCATGCATGAATTGGCGACACTCGCTATAACCGTATTTATGGGCTTTTTTGCGATGATGAACCCTATCGCAAATACTGCTGTGTTTGTTGGCTTAACTGGCGGCCAAGGTACTGCTGAGCGCAAGCGAACTGCGTTTCGCTCACTCGCAACGGCCTTTTGCATCGTGGCAGCTTTTTGTTTACTGGGAAAAGGCATATTTGAATTATTTGGTATTACTTTGCCAGCGCTGCGTTTAGCTGGCGGTATATTGGTTTTTCTGGTGGGCTACCATATGTTGCAAGGTGCGAGCTCTAAACTGCATTCTCATACTCCCAGCAATGATAGTGACGATGAGGAAAAAGACATTGCTGTATCTCCATTAGCGTTGCCTATCCTAGCCGGGCCAGGAACCATTGCTACAGCGATGAATTACTCAGCTTCTGGAGGAGTTATAAACATCATCGTTACTGTTATCGCATTTGCCTTACTGTGTTTAATTACTTTTATCTGCTTTTTATATGGTCCAAAACTGGTAGATAAAGTAGGCAAGGATGGGATAAACATTACCACCCGATTAATGGGGCTAATTCTTACCGTTATTGGCATGCAAATGCTAATTCAAGGCGTGCACGATGCCTATATGTTGTTCTCTAAATGATTTGCATAGAGTAAAAGCAAAAAACCAAGGCCTTGCCTTGGTTTTTCTCATTAGATGTTTTTAAGCGGGAATGTGTTCTGGTTTGGTAGAAAGTACAGCTAA
The DNA here is from genome assembly GCF_019670105.1 of Agarivorans albus. NCBI lineage: Bacteria > Pseudomonadati > Pseudomonadota > Gammaproteobacteria > Alteromonadales > Alteromonadaceae > Agarivorans > Agarivorans albus. The sequence continues at coordinate 1,016,319 of NZ_AP023032.1, forward strand.
TAAACGTTGAGCGTGCTCAGCAACTTCAATGCCTAAGTCGGTGAGGTAACCACCGTCGGGTAGGGTGCTTAAACCTTTATCAAACAGGCTTTGTGCTGCAGCAATTACTTCGGGAGCTGCATCATGGTGAACCTTAATCCCGGTTTGCAAACTGCTCATATCAAATTGCAGCAGTAAGTTGAGTTCGGCGATAGTATTGGGAGTAAATTTCATCGTGCCATCCTTTATGTTTTTGTTATCTCCACATTAGAAAGCCCACTCTTATTGCGCAAGCGGTCAGGATAAGAACTGATACCTTACGCACTGTTTTGTTTGCTTACGTGATGCCGCAAAAATCTCTCAATGACCTAGCGCAATTTTGTTCAATAAAGTTTATCGATGAATGCATATAGTTTGGTTCTGTTAGAAATACGGAGATCATGGTGAGTATATTTTTATCGATGTTGGTGTTTGCATTTATTGGTGCTGTATCTCCGGGGCCAGTTAATATTATTGCTACAGGTGCTGGCGCTAATTTTGGTTTTCGACAAGCCTTGCCACATGTAGTTGGGGCGAGTGTTAGTTATAGTTTAGTGGTGCTTACAACGGGTTTAGCGCTAAATGCGCTGTTGTATTGGCTTCCTAGTTTAACGGAAGCTTTAAAATACTTAGGGGGCGCTTTTTTATTGTATATCGCGGTGAAAATTGCTTGTTCACCAGTGGCTACTCAGGCGGAGCGAGCTTTGGCTAAGCCCCCTAGTTTATTACAAGGAGCGCTGGCACAAGGTTTAAATCCTAAGGCTTGGTTGGTTGCAATGTCTGGAGTAAGTTTATTTGTATCGGCACAGCAGCCAGCATGGTTATATTTGTTGGTTTTTTGCAGCATCTCTCTTATTGTTTGTTTGGCGGGAGTGGGAACATGGGCCGCGATAGGTTCGCTTATTGCTCGCTATTTGCAATCTCCAATGCGCATGCGAGTATTTAATGTGCTAATGGCGCTGCTATTGGCTGTTTCGGTATTGTCGCTTTTTGTGTAGCTCTATGAGTGAGGCTTTATGACAACTATTGCAAAGCATTTATTAAAGCGAAGTGCCCAGCTGCCGTTTGTTGAGCTGCGCCAAGCTGAGCATTCTGAGGCTTGTTACCATAGCCATTCTCACGATGAGTTTTCCTTTGGCATTATTGATACTGGCGAAGCCATTTATAAAAACATGCAACGCCAGCATCATATTAGCCAAGGACATAGCGTAACCATTAACCCCGGAGATGTGCATTCTTGTAATCCAAAACAAGGTGCTTGGTCTTATCGAATGTTGTTTGTGGAAACGGCTTGGGTAGCGCAACTGCAACAAGAGATGTTTGCGCGTTCTGCCAGTGACTATTTTGCATTCGAGAAACATTGCTTAAGTCATAAACAAAACTACCGTTTATTAGAGAGCTTGTTTAATAGCATTAAATTAGAGCGAAACTCACTAGAGCAAGAAAGCTTGTTGATAGCTTTTTTCGAGCAACAGTTTGCAGCAAAACACCCATTGCGAGCGGACTTACGTTGTTTAGCTAAACCGCAATTAAAAAGGGTGAAAGAGTGTATTTCTGATCAGCTAGATAGCCAGCTAAGCTTGGGTGAACTTGCTCAAGTGGCCGGGCTTAGTCGTTTTCATTTAGTGCGCAGTTTCAAGCAAGTTTACGGATTGTCTCCGCATGCCTTTCAACTTAATCAGCGAATTAATCGAGCCAAAGCTCTATTGCGCGAAGGAAGCAGTATTGCTGACACTGCCTTAGATTTAGGCTTTGCTGATCAAAGTCACTTTCAACGAAATTTCAAAAAGCGCTTGGCACTTACACCTAAGCAGTACCAAGGCTTTTTTGTGTAGCATGCTCACCCTTAAGGGAGCACTACAGAGTTAGTTCTTTAATGATTCTAACACTGGTAATAAATCACTCGGCTCTTGGCGCTTGGTGTAGTCTGGGTCGACAAAGGCACTCGCGATAGAACCATCTTGGGCAATGACATAAGTTACCGCTAGCGGTAAGTTAAATTGTCCTGCGCCGTTATGTTGTTCTACTTCAATACCAAATGATGAGTAAATAGGGCGTAGCTCTTCGGGTAGGGCAAAAACGATACCTAAGCTTTTGGCGTATTCTGCATTTTCGTCACTTAACACCTGAAACTCCAACTCATTTTTCTCGGTGGTGCTTAACGATGCATCTGGAAGCTCAGGGGTGATCGCCACTAGGTTTGCTCCTAAGGCTTTAATTTGCGGTAGAATTTGCTGGTAGGCGCGTAGCTCTAGGTTGCAGTAGGGACACCAGCCACCACGGTAAAAAGTCACAATAGCCGGACCTTGCTTGAGTAATTCAGCCAAACTAACCGAGTCACCATTTTGATTAGGTAAGGTAAACGCTGGTAGTTGTTGCCCTTGTTGAGGCGCATTGGCTGCAATGCCACTCTCGGCTAAGTTTTTGGTGGCTTGTTTCATTAGTTGCTGCACCTCTAGTGGTGCTTTCGCTACAAAAGAAGCAATGTAATCGGCGATCTCTGTTTGTAAACTCATGGTCAATCCTTAGAGGTGTTAGCTTGTTTTTGAATGTTCATTCAAGCAGTGTTTGAATGAACATTCAAGTTAATTTTGAATAAACGTTCAAAAAAATGTTTAATTGTTTACCTCAAGGTATACTTACACCGAGTTACCTAAGTAGAGTGGATAGATAAATGGCTAAGATGCAGTTTCAGCGTGACCAGGTATTGGAGCAGTCGGCTAACTTGTTTTGGCGAGTGGGTTATAACGCCACTTCTATGCAACAGGTGTTCAAACATACTGGCTTAAAACCGGGTAGTGTTTACTTAGCCTTTGGTAACAAAGAGGCACTATTTAAAGAGTCTTTAAGCCATTACGCTGAAGTCTCTAAAGCGGGAATTACCAAAAGTTTAGACGCAGCAGAGTCGGTTGAGTTGGGCATCTGTGAAATACTTGATGGCATGGTGTCTCAATCTGCTGCATCGGACTACTGCAGCTGCTTTTTGGTGAAAAGTCAGCTTGAGCTAAGTGATGAGCCAAACTTACAAAGTTTTGTGAGTGAGCAACTACAGCAAATAGAGCAGCTTTATGCTGGCTATTTACAAGCAAAGTATGGTGAACAAGACGCTAAAGCCAAAGCGTGTTGTATCATGCTTCACATCTTTGGCATTCGAGTTTATAGCTACCACCAAGGTAGTGAGTTAGCAATGCGCCAAGCCTTGCGTACCGGGCTTGCTTGGTTGCCGTGGCATGGCTTGAGCCACTAAACTTAGCTGTTAGCCAGTTAGTTATTACCAACTTAGCTCTTGGTCATCCCAAGACCAAAACTTGCCGCTTTGCTCTGGACTTAGTTGATATATTCTCTTCAGCAGCAATGTTGCACTGCGTTCGCTGGTTAACAGCTTGTGTTTGGCAACATTGGCTTGAAATGGCTTCGATAAGGCTGTGTCGGTGGTACCGGGATGCCAAGCCGCGACACAAACCTTAGGGTGAGTGCGTTGCCATTCTATGGCGATGTTTTTTAAGGCCATATTAAGCGCAGCTTTAGCACAACGATAACTATGCCAACCACCAATGCGATTGTCGCTAATTGATGCCAGCTTGGCCGAGATACTTAAAAATACGCCGGATTGACTATGTTTAAGCGCCTTAGCGGCATGTTTTGCCAGTAGCAAACTGGGCAAGGCATTTAGCTGCATGCTCAGCATAAAGCTAGCCGTTTGGCATTGGCTTAAGCTTTTTTCAGGCTTTAACTGAGGCGAGTGTAATACACCGGCGCAATTTATCAGCCAATCCAGTTGGTGAATACTTACCATTAGCGCCGCTATCTCTGTTTCATCGCTAAGGTCTAGTTGCTGCCAATTAAGCTTAGGATGCTGCAAGGAAGGCATATTCGAATGCCAAGTGGCAGTGACATTTGTAATCGTTGCTTGTTCGAGCAGTTGTTTAACTAAAGCGAGGCCTATGCCACCGCTGCCGCCAGTTATCAATACTTTCATGGGTAGAATTTTGTGGTTGGTTTTAGTTGGTTACGTGGCGAAGTGTTAACTAGTTTATTAAAGCAGGAATTAAGTGGGTGCTAGCGGAGCAAGTTTGAGAGAAATTCAGTGGCAAGCAGGCGCTTGCCACTGTTAGTCATGTTTAGAACAAGTGGCTGTATTGCATAGAGTAGTAAATGGCGTCTGAACGAGTATGGCCAACTACAGTGTTTGGTAAGCTCGCTCCTGCTAATACGGCGCTATCTTCTAATACTTCCACATCTTTACCACGTACGAATGCTAGGCCAAAGTCGATGCTTGAGTTTTTGTTTATGTGATAGCTGGCACCAGCGGTGTACCAGTTACGATCTGAATCAGGAATAGATAACGAGCTAATCTCATCCACTACACCTTTGTCATGCATGTAACCGGCACGGGCGGTCCAATTTTGATTGATAGTGTAAGTACCACCTACACTAAACAACCAAGAGTTCTTCCATTGGTAGCTTTTTACTGTGGTATCTGGGTAATTACCAGTAACCGTAATATGTTCAAAATCACCCCAACTAGTATGCTGTGCGGTGTAGTGCACCGCCCAACTAGGGCTTAACTCGTGGTAACCAGCGATTTGGAAAATGTTGGGCAGAGGAATATGGATTTCTTCAAATTTAGCTCCTCCCACTTCCACATTGCCGTCAGCTTTAAATGTTGGGCTAAAGCGATAGCTCATACCTAAGCGGTTTTTATCGTTGATCTCGTAGGTAGCACCTAGAATACCACCCAAGGCCCAACCGTCGGCTTCTACGTCAACCAGAGTAGATTGTACGCCTGAACCACCTTGAATCTCGCCTTGACGTTTTAACTTACCTTCACCGTAGATAAAGTCTACACCAGCACCAATGCTAAATTGTTGGTTAATCCGGTAAGACACGCTGGCATTGAAGTTAGAAGTAATAATCTCTGTTTCGCCAAGTAAATCAACAGGGGTAATTGGCGCACCGCTGTTATTTAAAGAACTAATATCGGTGCCTGTACCAAAATTAGAAAAGGCACCTACGCCAACAGCAAAGGCATCGTTAATTGGGTGGATGTAGTAGATGTTAGGAATAACTTTGTTGTCCGCTGCGTCTGGTTCGCTACCGTATTGAATGGTGCCGCCCAAAGCGCTTACATCTTTAATGGTTACATCTACGTCTGCGTAGGTTAAACCTAATGACAAGGCTTTGCGGTCAAACATCGCCATGGCTGCAGGGTTACGTGATAATACCGATGCATTATCAGCAATAACTGCGTCACCAGAAAACGCACGACCAATACCGGTGGCCGATTGGCTATTTAATTGAAAACCTGCCGCTAAACTTTGGCCAGTAAGTAATGAGGCGCTAATTGCAACTAGACTTAATTTACGTTTATCCATAACTTCTAATCTCTCGAATAAGTGTCTCAGTTCGCATGGCGTAACTGAATTGTTTTATTTTTGTAATATTTTCCGCATCTTAGGCAAGTGATCGGTCCTCTACAACTCCGACCAGAGCGAATATTCTAATGTTGAAATTGTTAAAAGCGGTGGTCTGACCTGAATATTGCAAGCTAAGCGTCTGGTTTATAGTGCATAATTTTGTTAATTGATGGTGAAACTTAAATTACTGTTAGATTACTTGAGATAGGAAGGAGTAAAACTAATGTTTAAAAATGAGAGCTTTATTCGCGGGAGCAAGCCATGATAAGACATATTCTTTTGATTAAGTTTAAGGCTGAAGTGAGTGATGTAAACATTCAGCAAGCTCGGCAAAAATTTTTAGATATTCCAAATAAAATCGAGGGAGTACTAGAGGTTGAATGGGGGCGAAACGATAGCCCTGAAGCCTTAAACAAAAACTATCAATACAGTGTAATAATGACCTTTGCTGATGAAACAGCGCGGCAACGCTATTTACCCCATCCAGAACATGAGCGTCTAAAACACCATTTTGTCCCTTTGCTCGAAGACATTATTGTTTTTGATTTCACTCTATAAAGCATTTTAACGGCTCTAGTTTTTTGTGAGCAAACCTTAGCGACTAATGTGTAATAACCTTTGTTTTAGGTCTAACCAGCTTAGATTAACTTGTTGCTGTGTTTTTAATCAATTATGCTTGGTTTATTAAACAACATCTTTGGTGTTGCTAATTTGTGCGAGTAAATGCGTTGTTGTATGAGGCTTAGTTTGCAAATGAAAGTTGTAGTTGTTGGTCTGCTGGTCACTTGGTTAGTAGCCTGCGGTTCAGAGCAGGAAGATTCTGCCTCTGTAAGTATGGCTAATCCCGCATCAGTTTATTGTGTAGAACAAGGCGGAGACCCACAGATTAAGAAAACCGCTGAAGGGGAGGTGGGCTATTGCCACTTTACTGACGGGCGGGTTGTTGAGCAATGGGACTTTTATCGCGCCAGCTTGGAATGACAATAGCTTGGTCTAGCACTTTAGATGTTTAACCAGTTAATTTAGGTTTTTTATTTCGATTTTTACTGAGTTACAAGATATCTTACAACAATCGATGCGTGGCTGAACAAGCCTGTTTTATGTAGGTTGGAAATGATAAAGCTAAGTGCAACGGCAATGCTTATTGGCAGTGTGTTAAGCCTTACTGCTTGTGGAGAAAAGCCCAAGGTATATAGCGGGCGTTTTATTTTTGGTCATGAGGTGAGAGAGTTTATACCTTGCGGTCGCTCGGCATTATGGTGGCAAGCCGATCAAGACCGAGTAGCCGATCTCATAGAATTCTACCAACTCAATACCACTGAACCTTACCAAGCCATTTACGTTCAAGCCGAAGCTAAGCTGCTTCCAGCCGCGACCGATGGATATGCACAAGACTACCCCGCAGTGTTACGTTTGGATAAAATACTCGACTGGCAACAGGCTGTGCCCGACAGTTGTAATGCTCCCTCTTCGTAATAAAGGATCGGTGTTTTGCTAGCGCGTTTAATCTTTTCTATTTGTACTGCGGTAACCAGTTTAAGCAGTTTGGTTATTTTTGGTTTGAGCTGGTGGCCGTTGATGTTTTTGGCTCTAGCTTCTTTTGTCATCTTATCTTTGTACTTTAAAGGCTTAGATTACATAGCGATATTATTAGCAAGAATTTGCGGCGCACTAGCGCTGTTAGGTTTAGCCTTGTTTATGTTAGCGGCTACCGTAGGCGGCAGTTTTCATTTATCGCCTAGTAATTGGTTAATGGCGGGCTTAATGCTTACGATGAGTCTTTCGGGTCTTAGTGCGTTCTTTTGGCAACAGGCTGAGCCACCCATTACCGAGGAATAACCATGTTTAGGGCTTTTCATCATGTGGCGATAATCTGCTCCAACTATACCCGTTCAAAACACTTTTATTGTGAGTTATTGGGCCTTGAAGTCGTTGCTGAGCACTACCGAGAACAGCGAGATTCTTATAAATTGGATTTAGCCTTGCCCAGCGGCGAGCAAATAGAGTTGTTTTCTTTTGCTAATGCACCTGCAAGGCCAAGTTACCCAGAGGCGCAAGGTTTGCGCCACTTAGCGTTTGCTGTGGAAGATATAGAGCAAACGGCTGCTTTGTTAATAGTTAAAGGGATAGAGGTAGAACCGGTAAGAGTCGACCCTTATACCGGCAAAAAATTCACCTTCTTTAGTGACCCAGACGGCCTGCCTTTAGAGCTGTATCAACAATAGCTGTAACTTAGTCACAGCCTCAGCCACAGCCATTGTCGAATGCTCAGCAGCAGTTTAGTTTCTGCCGGCCATTACTCCGCCGTCTACATCCCAAATTGCTCCGGTTACCCAATCTGCTTTATCACTGAGTAAAAAGCTTACGGTGTTAGCTACATCGTCTACTTGGCCAATCCGACCAATTGGATGAAAACCATCAAAAGACGCTAGGCTCTCATTTAAGGCTTCCGGCTCAATAAAAGCGTGGTAAATGGGGGTTTTAACTACCGCTGGCGCAACAGCGTTAACTCGAATCTTGTGTTCGGCTAATTCCATAGCTAGGTGTTGAGTAAGTGCATGTAATCCTGCTTTGGCCATTGAATAAGCCGAAGATGGGGTAGCTTTAATCGCTTGCTGGGCCCACATAGAGCCGATGTTTACAATACTACCGCCTTGATGCTTTATCATGTTTTTCGCTACGGCTTGAGTGATGAAAAACAAGGCTTGGTTAAGTTGCATATATTGTTGGTAGTCGCTTTCGCTGTGTTGCAAAAAGGCAGTGGGTTTAAAGTAGCCGGCAGCATTCACTAATTGTTTGATGGCACCAAAATTACTGATTTTTTGTTGTAGTTCGGCGACCTGTTCTGGCTGGTATAAATCAAACTGCCAAGTGATAACCTCACCTAATGATGATAGCTCTTGCTTTGCTTTAGTCAGCTTTTGTAGCGAACGCCCAACAAGAATAACTGCTTTATCTTGTGCTAAAAGCTGCTTGGCTGTGGCGTACCCAATTCCACTAGAACCACCGATAATTAAGCTATAAGACAGAGTAGGTTGTGTCATGATAAATCCTTTACAAGTGTTTGAGTTCAGGCTCATCTTATGGAACATTGAGTTATCAAGAAAAGTAGGCACAAACCAGTACCCTAGGTACTTTTGAGTACATCTTAATGAAAAATAAAGAATTATTATTTTCCCGAAAATCGGCACCTGAACGCAGTGCTCGTATGGTTGAAACGATTTATGGCTGTAAATGGTCGCTAACGGTGTATCAATTATTGGCAAATGGAATTAATCGTCCCGGAGAAATGGTGCGCAATGTGGAGGGTTTATCAACAAAAGTACTTAATGAATGCCTGCGAAAGAATCTCGAGTTTGGCATCTTACAGCGAATTGAATATGCAGAAGTGCCACCGCGAGTGGAGTATCAAGTGACGGCATTTGGCGATAAGTTCTTACGCATATTAGAGCAACTTGAAGAGCTGCAGCAAGAGTTAGCTAAGTAGCATAATTAATTGATCCCTTTAGCTTTTAGTTACGTTATAAGCAAGTTGACGAGATTACTATAGGTAGCCAATGAGCACGCAATTACTGTGGTTTAGAAACGATTTACGCAGCAAAGATAACCAAGCACTAAGCGCTGCTGTGGCTAGCGGAAAAGCGGTGTTAGCGGTGTATACGTTATGCAGTAAACAATGGCAGCAGCATGATTTAGCACCGATTCAAGCTGATCTTATTCTGCGTCGTTTAACTCAATTACGGGAAGACTTAGCCGCGCTTAATATTCCTTTGTTGGTGCTTGAGTTAGAGGGTTACCAGCAGGTCCATGAATGTTTGTTATCGCTATGTCAGCAATATCAAATCACAGAAGTTTATTGCCATTATCAATACGAGCTAAACGAACAGCGCCGAGATCAAGCTGTTGAACAGGCCTTAAGCCAGCAAGCTATTGGCTTTCATCGTTACCACGGAGAATGCATAGTTCGGCCTGGGCAGGTGCTTACAAAAAGTGGCGAGAACTTTAAAGTATTTACTCCCTTCCGTAAGGCCTGGTTAGCAAGTTTAAGTGAGCAATCTTATAGCCCCTTAGGCAGCCCTAAAGCGATAGACAAATCGTTACTTAATGAGCAGTTGTTGAGCTTACTTAATCACCCGCAAACGATTAACTGTAATTACCCACGAGTAGATAGCAGTGCTTGGAATTGCCAAGACCAACAAATCATTCAGCAGCTGCGTGACTTTAGCGCCAGCAAGGCCAATGATTATCACGATTTGCGTGACATGCCAGCGCTAAATGCAACCAGTAAACTATCGGCCTATTTAGCCTTGGGTATGCTGTCTGCGCGGCAATGTTTAGCCAGAATCTATCTCGACCATGCCGAGGCAATTGCCAGCCAGCAGGGCGGGGCGTTTACTTGGTTAAGTGAGATTATTTGGCGGGAGTTTTATCGCCATTTAATGGCCGTTAACCCTCAGCTGTGTAAAGGTAGCGCCTACTTAACATGGACCGAATCGGTCTCTTGGCAAGATGATGAGCACTTACTTAAGGCTTGGCAGCAAGGCAAAACCGGTTACCCAATTGTTGATGCCGCCATGTTGCAACTTAAACAAACTGGCTGGATGCACAATCGTCTGCGTATGGTGGTTGCCAGCTTTTTAACGAAAGATTTATTACTTAGCTGGCGTGACGGTGAGCGTTGGTTTATGCAGCATTTAATCGATGGTGATTTTGCTTCTAATAATGGTGGCTGGCAATGGGCAGCGTCTACTGGCACTGATGCTCAGCCTTATTTCCGTATCTTTAATCCGACAACCCAGGCTCAGCGATTTGACCCGGATGGAGAGTTCGTTCGTGCTTGGTTGCCAGAACTGGCTAATATTCCAGGCAAACATGTGCATACACCGCATACTTGGGCCAATAAACATGGGGTGTCTTTAAACTATCCCTTACCAGTGGTAGATCATGCGGTGCAGCGCAAGCAAGCTTTGCTTTTATTCGAACAAGCTAAAAACAAGGCTTGACCTTCCACTTACGGGAGGGTTGACACTATACTCCAAGTGCTAATGCTGTTGGAGTAGAAAATGACTGACTCGCTAGTCTTTCCCTTACAAGGTTTACGTTGTGCTGGCTGTGTTCGAAAGGTTGAAAAAATCATTTCGGAACATCCCGATGTAAGCGACGCATCGGTTAACTTGGCCTTAAATCAAGTTCGACTTGATACCTCCAGCCCTGAAGCATTGCCGCAACTACGTAAACGGCTAAGTGAGCAAGGTTTTGATATTCCTTTTGTTCGTCACTGTTGGCAAATAGAAGGGCTAAACTGTGCAAGCTGTGTGAGTAAGTTAGAATCCGCTTTAGCCAAGCAACAAGGCATCGATAAAGTAAGTGTTAACTTAGCTTTAAATCAGCTCAGCTTTGAGCTCTTGCCAGATACACAAACTTTAGCTCAAGTTAAAAAAACGCTGGCTAGCAATGGCTTTAGCATTAAACAAAGCACCGCAAGCTCCCAGCCTAGTGCCAAACACGTCATACCTTGGCGTTTGTTATTCAGCATAGCCTTGTCTATTCCATTGGTCATGCCAATGATATTTAGCAGTTTATCGCTTCCCGCATTGTGGCAGCTTCTGCTGGCAACGCCAGTGCAATTTTATGCGGGTTTGGCCTTTTATAAAGGCGCTTGGCAGGCCTTAAAGAAAGGCTCTAGCACCATGGATACCTTGGTGGTTATGGGCACCAGTACCGCGTACTTCTACAGTATTTACCTGTGGATGAATGGCCAAACCGGGCATTTATATTTTGAGGCAGCAGCGGTCATCATCAGCTTAATTTTGCTGGGCAAATATTTAGAAACACGCGCCAAACAACAAGCGGCTAAAAGCATTGCCGATTTAGTGAAGCTAAGCCCGCAACGTGCTTTAAAGCTGGATGCTAAAGGCATTGGTGAAGAAGTTGATGTAAGCGAGCTGTTGGTGGGCGATGTTATTTTGGTTAAACCAGGCGAGCAATTAGCAGCCGACGGCCAAGTAAGCTGGGGTAGCAGTGAAGTATCGGAAGCGGTGATTACCGGAGAAAGCCTGCCTTTACAAAAGGAAGTGGGGGACTCGGTGCTTGCGGGCAGCTTAAACGGTTCGGGTTTGCTGCAAGTTACTGTAAGCGCTGAGAATCGCAACAGCACACTAAGTAAAATCATTCAGTTGGTGAGCGAAGCCCAATCGGGTAAAGCGCCAATTCAAGGTTTAGTCGACAAAATTAGCCACTATTTTGTGCCAGTGGTTCTGCTAATTGCTTTGGCGAGTCTGCTAGTTTGGACAATATATGGCGATGTTAATCAGGGTCTTATTGCTGCTGTATCGGTGTTGGTAATTGCCTGCCCTTGTGCCTTGGGTTTGGCTACGCCAACGGCTTTGGTTGCTGGCACCGGCAGAGGCGCCAAGCTTGGGATTTTGTATCGTAATATTCAAGCCTTAGAGCTTAGTCATAAAGTAAGCGATGTAGTATTTGATAAAACCGGTACCTTAACTCAGGGTAAACCGAGCTTGGTGAAAAGCTTTAGCAGCAAACTAAACCAGCAAGAGCTGATAAACCTAGCCGCGAGCGCTCAGCAAGGCAGTCAACACCCGTTAGCGAGTGCTTTGCTTAAAGCGGCCGAAGGCACGCCTTTACAGCCTTTACACTACTTTAATAGTTACCCAGGATTAGGCATAGAAGCTCAGTTAAGTATTGATAACAGCTCTGAGCAGCGAGTATTTTTAGGAAATCAGCGCTTTGTGGCTCAGCAGCTAGCCAGCAAGCTTATTGAGCCTTTCTCTGCAAAACTACAAACGCAAGCTGAACAATGGCTGCAGCAGGGGTTTACCGTTGTATATGTCGCAACACCTAACGAGTTGCTTGGTCTATTGGCGTTTAAAGATGTAATTCGCCCAAACGCAAAACAAGCGGTGAGTGCGCTGCAAAAACTAAATCTAAGGACTCATTTATTAAGTGGTGACGCTAAGCCTGTTACTAAAGCCTTTGCTAAACAAGTTAACATTAAACACTGGCAAGCAGAGTTACTACCAGCGCAAAAGCTCAAGCAGATAGGCAAACTGCAAGCGCAACATTCCACCGTTATGATGGTGGGGGATGGGGTTAACGACGCGCCAGCCTTAGCGCAAGCTGAGATAGGCATTGCCATGGGCGGAGGCAGTGATATTGCCCTTAATAGCGCCGATGTTGTGTTGATGCGAGATGATCCTTTATTGATTGCGCAAGCCGTTGCGCTCGCCAAGCAAACTTGGCGAACCCTCCAGCAAAATTTATTTTGGGCTTTTATCTACAATGTAATTGGTATTCCTATCGCAGCGATGGGCTTGCTTAACCCCGCTTTTGCTGGGGCGGCCATGGCCTTAAGTTCGGTGTGTGTGGTAAGTAATGCAGTGCGACTTAATTATTGGCAAAGCCCAATTAAAGCACTAAAGCAGGAGCAGCAGTAATGTTTAAAATTGGAGAAGTGGCCAAGCTAAGCGGTCTGTCGGTTAAAACGGTTCGCTACTACCACGATGTTGGTTTGGTTAAAGCCATAAAAGCCGACAATGGTTACCGGTATTATCGCCAAGAGCAAGTCACTCATTTACGCTTTTTAGGCAATTGCCGAGAGCTCGGTTTTAGCTTATTACAAAGCCAGCAGCTGTTGTCGTTGTATGTAGATAAGCAGCGCTGCGCCAGCGAAGTAAAGGCCATAGCCACTGAACACCTCTCCGAGATTGAGCAACGCATCGAGCAGCTGCAGCAACTACAGCAAAGCTTAACCAGCATGGTGAATTGCTGTCGCGGTGATGCTCGTCCGGATTGTCCGATAATCGATGGCTTAGCGGCTAGTTAAGCAATTAGCACCAATAGCGCTGTTTAATCTACTCGCTGAGGCTAAGTGGGAGGAATGCTAGTAGCTTTATAGACTCCGCTGTTAGCGTTTAATCTAACATGTGTTTTTAAACCAATTGCCAACCACGTCGATAATGTCTTGTTGCCACGGTTTTTTAAGGGCACTTGAGGGGTAGAGTAAAACGTAACCAAGCCTTCCAGATTGCAATGCAAAATCAAGATCTAAAGGAACTAGTTCTGCGTGACGTTTTTCAACCATATTGGTGGGGAGTAGGGCAAATCCCTCTAACTCAAGAAGCTTAACTAGGGTCATCGCTTCACTCACCGAACTTGTTTGTGATGAAATAAGGGTTTGTTGGCCAAACATGCTTTGTTCAAGATCTTCCAACACAAATTGTCGATGAAGCTGTAGCTCTGGTAACGATACCTGCTGCTTGTTAGCAAGCGGAGAGCGTTTATGAGCGTAATAGTTAAACTCTGGATAACCCAGGTTGATGAAGCTTACTCCTGTATCTGGATGCAGAGCCCCTTGGTTTAGCGTGATGCAAAAATCAGCTTGTCCTTCTACCAATAGCGCCAATGCCATTTTTCGGGATCGTGACAGCCAATTGATTACCGTCATCGGGTGTTGAGAGCGAATTGCATGGTCCATTTGCTGTATTGCCGTGCTCGAAATGGAGGAGTCATGACAAATGGATATTTGTGTTTTATCGCCTAAATGTAGGCTATCGGTGGCAGATTCGAGGGCATTCATTTGATAAATGATCAGCCTAGCGGCGCGCACTAAGCTGTCCCCTTGCTCTGTCAACTTGGGGGCTTTTCCTTCTCTCTCAAAGAGAGCTATTCCCCAATCTATTTCAAGATCTGCTACTTGTCGATGAAGGGTAGAGCGGTCCTTATTTAGTTTTCTTGCTGCTTTACTAAATGACCCTTCTTCAGCAACCGCAACAAATGCACTTAGTTGATCAAATGATGCTCTCGGCACACTTAGCTCCTCATCGATATTTTACTTATGTTGCATATTATACAACGTAGGTGATTTTATTTGTTGTGAGTGAGTGGTTAAAGTCTTTGCAATATCGGAATGATTAAAAGGCGACAAAATGATAAGTAGCAAAAGCAAATTAATGGTAGCCCTGTTGGCTGCGTCGGCAGTTACTGCAATAGCAACTACGGCCGAGGCTTGTTCTCGAATTATTTGGGAGACCGAAAACCACGGGGTATTTGTGAGCCGTACGATGGATTGGATGGAAGAGAATCAACCGACCATAGAAATTCGTCATTCAGGGCAGACTTACAAGGGGCATAGCAGTGAGCTAGGTAAAACTTGGACGTCTAAGTACGCTTCAATTGGCATGACACTATATGGTATCGGAATTGTTGATGGGTTTAATGAAGTTGGCTTCTCTGCTAATGGCTTGTTCTTAGACGAAGAATCGGCAGGCGATTTAGAGGGCGAATTAGCGCAGGTTTCAAATGCGGTGTTTGTGGCTTATTTACTGGATAACTTTGCGACTGTTGAAGAAGCTTTAGAAAATATTAATGAGATTGAGATTCAACAATTCTCGCACAATGGTCATTCGATGCGTGGTCATTATTCTATTCAGGATAAAAATGGTGATTCTGCAATTCTTGAATTTGTTGATGAGGGCTGGAAAATTTATCACGGCAAGCAGTATGACGTAATGACTAATAGCCCTACATTCCAGCAGCATCTTACCAACTGGAGTGAAGCACAACCAGCCTCTGAAGATGTGATAGATGGCGAATACCCAATACCAGGCAATATTAACTCTGCGCAGCGTTTTGTTTGGAACAAGTATATGAAATCTCAGCTAAAAGAGCCTACGAGTTACACAAACGGCTTGGCCAAGCTAGATAGCGTTACTTATAAAATTCCATTAGATGCTGCTAATCGCCCAGACGCTGCAGGTGTAATGCGTGGGTATGCAACTATCTACTCTGTGGGCTACAACCTTGATCAAAAAGTGATGCAAATTCGCTATCAGTTTGGTGACGCTTACACCCATTTCTTTGTTGATTTTGACAAACTGAATGACGGTAAAAATTACCACCTTGCCGCAGATAGCCCAGATTTATTTGGCGATGTGACGGGACAGTTTATCCAAAATAACGGTGTTATGGCGCACTACGCTACTCATTAATCCAGTCCCCTATTTGATTAGATACTGAGAAAAAGTTTAACGACTTGTTTCGGGGTTTCTATGACAGCAATTCTCTAGAAGTTCGCAAACCTATACAGGAGGCGTTTTCGCCTCCTTCCTTGGATAGTAAAATGACGTCAAAATACTTGGTACTGTTTGTATCACTCTCACTTTTTTCTTTAATTTCTTTCTCTGAAACCATCGATAAAGAGATTGATCCTTCAGACCTCACAAGGGTTTACACTCAAGCCGCACTCATGGTGAGTGGTAATAGTAATGTTATGCCTGTCGGCATGATTTCCGGTGGATACAATAATGGTCATCAATTCGCCCTGCTTGCCGAAGCAAAGTTTGGCAAGAGCGGAGAGAATGCTGACAATGAGTTTGGCTTAGAGTACGGAACTTCTCGTTTTCAGTATTTTCAGGTTGCTGATACCGGCTCAAGCTTTATGCCAAGAGCGGGTCTCTCTGCTGACTATATCAATGTGCGCTCTTCCAGTATCAAGTCTGACTTACTTGCATTGGGTGGGGTTGCAGCAATAAATCAGCAGTTTACACCTGGGTTTATGTTATTCCCGATGGCAGGTTATGTGTTTGGGAACATGGAAATTAACGGCATTAAAGAAGATGTGGATGGCGTTAACCTATCTATCGCGGCATCGATTCCAATTGGTGGTAATGGAGCATTTATGATGATTTGGCCTGAATACAGAAAGATGAGCGGGAACAGCATTAAAACTGAGAATGTATCAACAAAATTGATCCTTAACTCACCTCTAACCGATGACCGAAAATGGTGGATAAATACCCGTATTGAATTAGACAATTCACAGTTGAAGCTTGGCGAAGATAGCTTAGTAAAGCAGCGAAATTCTGATGTATATATGGGGATTAGATATTTTTTCTAGTTTAGCCAAATGAAATAGGTTAAAGGTTTAGCTGCGTCGCAGTCTAACCACCTTCATTATCTCAAACTCAAAGCCGGCGCGCAGTTGGTGGCTGGGGTAGTAGCTAAGATTAACCCGTGCACCTTTTAAGTCTTGGTAGCGTTGCTTACGTTTGTAAACAAAGGGGACGTCGTAGCCTGCAATCATTAATGTATGTAAGATCCAGTCGCCTTCTTCGCGTTGCACGTGGGAGGCAACTTTCACATCTTCAGAATGGATTAGCGCTGGGCGCTTTTTGAGTAAGGTTTCTGGATCTTTTTTAAGCATTGTTAACTAGCCGTAAACACAAAGGTAAGCTGTTTCGGTTGGTACTTTTAGCTGAAACTTAGCATTGCCGGGTACGTTGAATTGTTGGCCGTCTTTAAAGCTTACCCATTCAGTTTCACCAGGAAGTTTAACAATCAATTCGCCAGCAACAACAACCATTAACTCAGGCTCAGCTGTACCAAATTCGTATTCACCTACAGCCATAACACCTACCGATGATGGCTTATCCTTGCCTGAAAACCCGATTGATTTTACTTGGCCGTCAAAGTACTCGTTGCTCTTTAACATCACATTTCCTTGTTTGAATCGATTGTGCAAAAACGCAGGCTAGCATAATGTTAGGCTATTTGGATCGACTAATGAGTTATTTGCACAATGAATGAACAGTTTCTATCGGCAAATGAGCCCTTTGATAAAACATTATTGCTGAAGGTTGCTCGCCACAAAATGCCCTTTGGAAAATACGCTGGTCGAGAAATTATTCGCCTTCCCGAAGAGTACCTACTTTGGTTTGCCAACAACGATGGTTTTCCTAATGGAGAATTAGGTCAATTAATGGCATTAGCCCTTGAAATTCAAATAGCTGGCTTAGAAAAGATCATCTGGCCACTTATCGATACAAAACATCAATAACTTTCCTTGTTAACTGGTTGTTTTTCGTTCATCTCTTTGCTAGCGTGTTATTTCTAAATGCTTTTGTTCAGAACTTTAATCAAAATTTAACAGTTTATTGACGGTTTAGGGCTGATCTTATTGAGTATTTAGTAGAGAATGTAAAACGCTTTAGCAATGCTTGTTGATAGTCCAAAGTTTTTCCTGGTTCTAAATTTTTTAGGTGTGGTTAAATTTTTGTCGCTGGCTTGCCTAGCAAATACGTTAAATTGCACTTGGAATATGAGAGGACGATAATGTCAGGTCAGGGATTATCAGGAACCGTTAAATGGTTCAACGATGAAAAAGGTTTTGGTTTTATTGCACAAGAGAAAGGTCCGGACGTTTTTGTTCACTTTCGCGCTATCAACGGTAACGGTCGCCGTACCTTAACTGAAGGTCAAGCGGTAACGTTTGATGTTGTTCAAGGCCAAAAAGGCCCGCAAGCTGAAAACGTAACTGCCCTATAAACAACGCAGTTGTCTGTTTCAGTTAAAACGCTATCACTTAGATAGCGTTTTTTTTTGTTTACAGATACGACTAAGGTTGAATACTTATTGTATTGTCAGCTAGTTAGCTGCTTTGTTAATCTGATCCAGGGTCTGTTGGCCTTTCAAACAAAGTTAATCGCGAAAGATCAACAGACCCTCATAACAAATTGAAAGATTTTATAGCTGTTCAGGTCTGTGTAGGGCGATCAATTTCGACCTTATTCATTTTAAAAGGATAGGTTAGACCGTGATTTCAAAATCTTGTTTGGTGCCAGAGATGCAAACTATTGCCGATAGTTTTTGGCATTATTCGGAGCAGGTTTATTCAAGACCTGAAGTGAAGAAACTGTGTTTATGGTTACAAGAGCAACACACCCGTAATGTAAACCTACTGCTTTGGTTGAGCTTTTGCCAACAGCAACGCTGGACAGTTAATTTAGAGCTATTGCTCAGCCAAATTAATAATAGCGAACAGAAAATTACTGAGTTCCGCCGTTACCGGAAAAAAATGAAGCCCTACCTGAGTGAAACTCAATACCATTTATTACTAAAACATGAACTAAAGCTTGAACGTCGCCAGCAGCAATTGTTAGTACTCAGCCAGCAGCGCCACCCTGGTCGACAAACTGCTGACGTAGCCCTGACTAACTATCTTAATCAGGCTGATGCTTCCGCTCAGTACTTAGCAACGATGAACTTAGCCATACTGGACGGCAAGTTGCATAGTTAAACTAACTAGCGTGCGTAGATTGAAGCTGCAGCCCAGTACTTAGCTGCTATATATTTAGTCGCGATGAACTTAGCCATTCTGGATGGCAAGCTGCATAGTTAAACTAACTAGGGTGCTTAGATTGAAGCTGCAACTCAGTACTTAGCTGCTATATATTTAGTCGCAATGAACTTAGCCATACTGGACGGCAAGCTGCATAGCTAAGACTAATTAGCGTAACTAGATTGAAGCTTCCGCCCAGTACTTAGCTGCCATATATTTAGTCGCAATGAACTTAGCCATTCTGGACGGAAAGCTGCATAGCTAATATTCACTAGTGGACTTAGATTTAGGCTTCAGCCCAGTACTTAGCTGCTATATATTTAGTCGCAATGAACTTAGCCATTCTGGATGGCAAGCTGCATAGTTAAGACTAATTGGCGTAACTATGCAGCTTCAGCCCAGTACTTAGCTCTGATGTTGGTACAAGGTTTTGTATAAGCCAGTTTGTTCAATTAGCTGCTGATGTTCACCTACTTGGCTAATGGCGCCATCATCTAATACATAAATTAGATCGGCTTGTTTAATTGCACTTAAACGATGAGCAATAATTAGTGTGGTTCGCTGGTCTAAAAAGCCTTGCAGGTTACGATGCAGTTTGGCTTCGGTATCTGTATCTAAGGCCGAGGTGGCTTCATCTAATACCACTACTTGCGGTTTAGCCAAGATCATTCGGGCTATCGCTAGACGCTGTTTTTGCCCTCCCGAAAGTCTTACGCCACTTCTGCCCACTAATGTGTCTAGGGTGTCGGGTAGCTTTTCAACAGTTGTTTGTAGCTCGGCAATAGCCAAGGCTTGCCACAGCTCATCATCACTGTGTTGGCGACCCATGTTGAGGTTTTCTCTAACCGTAGTATTAAACAGTATCGGTTGTTGTAATACTGTGGAGATATTACTACGAATGGTGGAATAACCGACTTTTTCAATTGGGGCTTTATCTAACAAGATTTGGCCACTGTCTTTTTGGTAAAGCCCTAGCAGCAGGTTCACCAAGGTAGACTTACCGCCGCCACTTACCGACACCACCGCAACTTTTTTACCTGCTGGCAAGGTTAGGCTAATGTCTTTTAGTACTGGGGATTCTGCTGAGTAACTAAAGTTGACGTTCTTGAATTCGATATCAAAGTTCTGTTGTTTGGCAAAGGGGTCTACTTCGCAAGGGTAGTGGGGCTCTTGTTTTAGCTCAAATAGTTGATTTAAGCGCGCTAACGCAGCGTTAGCGCTAAAGTAGCTGTATTGAATGCTCAATATTTCTTGCACTGGTCCCATCATAAACCACAAGTAGCCAAATACTGCGAAGATTTGCCCTACGGTTAAATCAGAAAAGACCACCATTAACATGGCTATTGCGCGAAACACCTCAAAGCCAACAAGGAAGATGGTGAAGCTAAGGCGGTTTACAGCATCGGTCTTCCAATGCGAGGCAATGGCGTGGTCTTTTAACTCGCCAGCGGCGCTAATTACTCGCGAAAAGTAATGGCCTTCTCGTTGTGTTGCGCGTAGTTGCTGAATGCTGTCTAAGGTTTCAATTAAGGCAAGCTGAAAGGCTTCAAAGGCTGCGTTTTCTTTTTTCTTTAGCTCTTTTACATGGCTGCCGAAAGAGCGGGAGAAATAGATAACAGCTGGGTTGAGCAGCAAAATAATTAAGCCTAGTTGCCAGTCAATCCACAGCAAAATAACTGCCGTACCAACAATGGTGAGCAAGGCTACTAGAAACTTGGACAGGCTTTCGCTAATAAATTTATCTAGGGTTTCTACATCGGTGATGCAACGGGCGCTTATGCCGCCAGAGCCTTGAGTTTCATATTCACGTAGTTCAACCTTGGGCAAGTGTTCGACTAGGCGCTGACGGATCAAAAAGCTAATTTGCTTACCAATAAAGGTGAATTGCCTAGCCTGCAAAACACCAATCACTAGTGATGATAAACGTAAACAAACCACCACCAATAAAATAGTAAGAATATAACCAGTGGCGGTATGCCAGCCTTCGGGAAGTACTTGTTGAAGTACAGATATGGCTTTGCCTGGTTTTTCTAACAATACCTCGTCAACCAACAAAGGCATCATAAGTGGGATGGGTACACTCACTAAGGTAGCCAAAATGGCAATAAGGTGAGCGTAAACCAAGGGCTTTTTATAGTGGAAAATTTGTTGGCGAATGGTTGCCCAAGTAAAGGCAGCCGAGGAGACGTTTGAATGCATAATCTAAATAAGAATCTTTTTCATCTGTAATTTGGCAAGTCTACGGAGACTGAGATAAAAAAGCTAGAGGCTGCAAGCATTCTGGCTTGCAGCTAATTTGGCGAGTTGCAGTAAGACGCTAAGCCTTATTCTTCGCTAGTATCAATATCGCTGGCTTTTTGCGCCTTTTTCTGGCGAATAATAGGTGCGTCGCCCATTTCGGTGCCGGCAGCAAAAGTTTTGTTGGTTTTCACCTTAGGTTTGCTGGTCTTGGCTTTTTTCTGGGTCTTCGCTTTTTGGGTATTTTTACTAAAGCTAGGCTTGGCATATTTAGGGCGTAAACCTTTAAATTTAGCGGCTAGACCCTCTAGGCTAATAAACTCTACTTTTTGCTCCAATAGTGCTTCTAGGGTTTTGAAGCTATACCAGTCTTTTGGTCCAACCAAGGAATAGGCTTGTCCAAGATTGCCTGCTCGGCCAGTTCGGCCAATGCGGTGCACATATTCTTCTACATGTTTAGGCATATCGAAGTTAATCACATGAGAGACTTGCACAATATCCAGGCCGCGTGAGGCAAGGTCGGTCGTAAATAAAACCTTTTGGTGACCACGGCTAAATTCATCCATGATCTTGTTGCGTGCGCCTTGGCTTAAATCGGCATTTAAGGCCGAACAGCTGATACCTTGCTCGGTGAAAGCGTCGGCGAGGCGCTGAGTGTCGGCTCGTGTCGCAGTAAACACAATGGCTTGATTTACAGTGTCTTGTTTTAGTATCTCTGCAAGTTGCGCTTGTTTATGGTCGAGGTGATCACTTAACAAAAACTGCTGATTAATGTCTTGATGCTGGGTAAAGCTAAAACCTACCGCTATGCGCTCTGGCTCATTGAGCAATTCAAGGGCGAACGAGTTAATGGCTGCATCATCTAAGGTGGCCGAAAACATTAAGGTTTGACGCTTACGGTGGTTCGCTGCTTTGTTCACATAGTTGAGTTGCTCGGCAAAACCTAAATCTAACATTCGGTCGGCTTCGTCGAGGATTAGCAGCTCCAGTCCGTCTAAAAACAAATGGCGCTTACTAAGGTGGTCGGCTAGGCGACCTGGCGTTGCTACTACAACCTGTGGATCTTTTCGTAGCAACTTACTTTGATCGTTAAAGTTTTCTCCGCCGGTGATAAGGCAGGCACGTGTTTGTGTATTGGCAATAAGTAAACGCAGCTGCGCAAATACTTGCTTAGCCAGTTCACGTGTGGGGGTTAAAATTAGCGTGCGTGCATCGCGCTTAGAGAGAGCTCGCGTTTTTAGCATACGCTGCATGGCTGGCAGCAAGTACGCTAGGGTTTTACCTGAACCTGTTTTAGATGATGCTAGTAGATCTTTGCCTACCATTGCCGCGGGAATTGCCCGAGCTTGGATCTCGGTGGTTTCACTAAAGCCAAGGTGCTCAATGGTTTTATTTAGGCGGGGATCTAAGCCCAGTTCAGTAAACTGCAAGTTGTAACTCTCTTCAAATGTATGTGATTGAGATTATAACCGTAAATGCTCTGGCTCACATTAAGGATTAGAGCTTTATTGAATTACTTAACCAACAATTCAGTTTTTTTGCGAAAAAAATGTAAGCAGTGATGAAAATGTTTACTTCATTAGCTAATTTATCCTTAGTTATTGATTTGTAGCATAACAGTTTAAAAAACAGGCACTTTTACTTGCTTAAGCGGGGTTGCCTTGCCATAGTTGAAAGCTGCAAGGATTAGCTTTAGCAAAGGATTGATAATGGCTGGTATTTCCGAAAAAGCGGCAAGTACGAAGCGGCGATTTTCGTTTCATATTC
The DNA here is from genome assembly GCF_019670105.1 of Agarivorans albus. NCBI lineage: Bacteria > Pseudomonadati > Pseudomonadota > Gammaproteobacteria > Alteromonadales > Alteromonadaceae > Agarivorans > Agarivorans albus. Next base: position 1,038,894 of record NZ_AP023032.1, read on the forward strand.
ATCTCGTCAGTGTGATGATTTTAATGCTGATTACCAGTGGTTTGGTGATTGGCACTCTTAACTATTTTCATACCAGTGATATTGTTGCCGAGAATCAGGCTAGGGCCCTAGAGCAAGTAGGTCGCGCCACTGTCTCTGAGCTGGAAGGCGTAATGTTTCCAGCACAAAATTTTGTACATAGCTTGGCCGCTATGAACCTTACAATGGCTCAGCTTAACAATAGCCAACGTAGCTGGTTGCCAATGCTGTATTCAAGTTTAAGCCAGCAGCGCGGATTATCAGCTGTTTATATGGGCTATGCCAACGGCGATTTCTACTTAGTTCGCCCCTTAGATACCTTAGAAAAACGTCAGCAAGTTAGTGCCCCAATCGGCTCGGTTGTATTAGTTACAAAAATCGTTAACGGACATTCTAGTAACGTATTTTACGATAATGAATTGAGACCGCTTCGTGACCAAATAGATCGCAATTATCAGTTAGATCCACGTGAGCGCCCTTGGTATAAATTGGCCATTAATAGCCCCTCAATTGTTGCCACCGATCCCTATGTTTTTTACACCACCAAGGAAGTGGGGGTGACCTTTGCTCATGCCAATAAGCAGCGCAACATGGTAGTGGGTGCAGATCTTACCTTAGCCAGTGTGTCTAAAAGCTTAGGTAAGAATAAGCTCAGCGAATCCTCGTTACTAGTGATGTTTAACAGTGACTATTCAGTACTGGCACACCAGCAAGCCTCGTGGATAGCAGATAACCTACAAGTCACCGAAGAAGAAGTTATTTTACCGCGTTTAGATAAACAAAACTTAGGGGTTCTTTCTCAGTTCTCTGATCATTCTGGAGCTGTTGATGGCGGCAGTTTTATTATTAACGGTGAGCATGAAGATTGGATTGGTCAAATTATTGAGCTTACCTTAGAGGTCAATGCAGACCGTGAAAACGTAAAAATAGATAAGCTGTTTTTAGGGCTAGCTTCACCTGAAGACGAAATATTGATGGATGCTCGAGCGGCCCGCGATCAATCGGTTGTTTTTAGTATATTCATTGTGCTGGTTTCAATACCTATTGCTTGGTATGTGTCGCGCTTAGTGGCCAAACCTTTACGTGAGTTAATGAACCAGAATGAAGCTATTATGGCCTTTGATTTTGATGCAACTAAGCAAGTTAACTCGGTGGTTTTAGAGGTTCATCAACTAAGCCGAATTACGGAACAGCTGAAGAAAACCATTAAACAGTTTTCTGATGTATCCACCATGCTCGGTGAAGAAGATAACTTTGGTCGCTTGCTCGATAAAAGTGTGCAAGAAATGCAAACCATATTAGATATGGAACAAGGCGCTATTTGGCTGAAGAACGATCAATTGTTCGAGCTGCAAACCAAAGCTCTTGAGGGCATGCAGCTGCCACAGACCTTTACTTATGCTGATACTTTAACTCAGCCTTTGGTTAAGTATTTGCTCGACACCACCACCAGCTCAACCACCAAGTTTACCAGCCTAGATTACCAAGGTAAGCCGCTCAACTTGGTTGTATCTCCGTTGATCAATCGAGAAAACAAACTAGTGGGCATGATTGCAACATTTAGCCATCATCAAGCTAATGTCTCGCCACGTGTGCTGTCGTTTATTGATGCCTTAAGTAGTGTGGTGACTATCGCCATTGAAAATCGTCACTTAATTGAATCACAAAAGAACTTATTGGAATCTTTCATCAAGCTTACCGCAGGAGCGATTGATGCTAAATCGCCCTATACCGGTGGTCATTGCCAACGAGTTCCAGAGCTTACTAAAATGTTAGCCAATGCAGCGGTAGAGCAGCAGCACGGAGTATTTGCCGACTTCTCGATGAATGAAGCGCAATGGGAAGAATTGTACATCGCCAGTTGGTTACATGACTGCGGTAAAGTCACCACCCCCGAATACGTAGTGGATAAAGCTACCAAGTTAGAAACCATTTACGATCGAATTCATGAAGTTCGTATGCGCTTCGAAGTGCTTAAACGAGATGCTCAGCTGAGCTATTGGCAGCAGGTAGCTGGTGGGCTGCCGGAGCAAGAGCAAGAAACTTTGCAAGCACAATTAGAACAGCAGTTAGCCACCTTGGATGAAGAGTTTGCCTTTGTGGCAAAATCTAATATTGGTGGTGAGTTTATGGGGGCTGAAGATATTGAGCGTTTGCATCAAATTGGCCTACGAACTTGGCAACGCACCATTGATGACAGCCTTGGTTTATCCCATATGGAGCTCGACCGTCGCGCTTCGCAAAGTACTCATTTACCGGCTACTGAAAAGCTCTTGGATGATAAACCAGAGCACATTATTTATCGTCGCGAAGATGAGAAGATTGATGCCGACAACCCTTGGGGCTTCAAACTTAAGGTACCCGAGTATAAATACAACCGTGGTGAACTTTATAACTTAAGCATTGCGCGTGGCACGCTTAGCGAAGAAGAACGCTACAAAATTAACGACCATATAGTACAAACCATTATTATGTTGGAGAAGCTGCCGTTCCCTCATCACTTGAGAAGAGTACCAGAAATTGCCGGAGGACATCATGAGAAAATGGATGGTACTGGCTACCCGAAACAGCTCACCAAAGAGCAAATGCCTACCACTGCTCGAATGATGGCGGTGGCAGATATTTTTGAAGCCTTAACGGCAGTGGATAGGCCTTACAAAAAAGGTAAGAGCTTGAGTCAGTCGCTGAAAATTATGCGCTTTATGTGTGATGACAAACATATTGATGCCGACATATTCAGGCTATTTTTGCACTCTGGAATTTACCTAGACTACGCTAAAGCGTTCCTAAAACCGGAACAGATAGACGAGATAGACATAAACGACTATTTGCCCGATCAAGCTTAGGTTTACCCACCATCTGAGGTGAGTTAGTAAAAAGGGTGCTTAGCTTATTTAGCCTGCACCTTTTTTGTTCTTCATATGCACTAACAGCGACAACATTCAGCAGCTAGCTAATATTGGTACTAATCTCCAACTACAATATTGCGCCCGGCATCTTTGGCGTTATAAAGCAGCTCGTCTGCTCGGTTGAGCTGCGCATCTAAATGTTCTTCAAGGTTATTGGTCACACCGATGCTAACGCTTATCGACAGTGGGGTATCGTTGTAAATAAACTCTGTGGTTGCCACTTGCTCACGAAATGCATCTAACAGTTGGTAGGCTTGTTCATTGTTTAGGCCCGCCATCGCCACACTAAATTCTTCGCCACCGGTACGGGCAAACAAGAAGTTAGACAGGCCTGATTTCATTAAGCTAGAGAAATGAATGAGTACTGCGTCACCTGCTTCATGGCCGTATTGGTCGTTAAACTTTTTGAAATGGTCAATATCGAGTACTGCTACCGCCAATTGAGAGTTTTTATCCTCGGCTTTTTGGTGCAGTTTGCGCCCATGTTTAATGAAGAATCGGCGATTAGGAATCGCGGTTAAATAGTCTTGGTAAGCGGCTTTTTCAAGCTTTTCTACCAAAGCTAAAGTATGCAAGCTGTGATTGACTCGACATTGAAACTCCTCAATAGAGAAGGGTTTGTGTAAGTAGTCGTTAGCCCCATTTTTAATGAACTTACTCGATACCGTCGCATTATCCGCAGAGGATAAACCTAGAATGCTGATCCGTCGTTGCCCCATTTCGTGACGCACTTTTTGAACCAGTTGGAAGCCATCCATATTTGGCATTTGATAGTCGCTAATTAGCAATTTAATATCCGGATCATCTTGTAAATGCTTAAAAGCTTCCTGTCCGTCGTTAGCTTCAATTACTTGAAATAGGTGACGTTTTAGTAAACCACAGATATGTTTTCTCGCTAGCTCCGAGTCTTCGGCAACCAGTACTTTGGTATTTTGGTTTAGGTAGAGTTGATTTAAGGTATCGAAGGCCAGCTCGTAGGAGTAACGTCCTTCTTTTAGCACGTAGTCAACTACACCTTTTATAATTAACAGGGACTGGGTTTGTTCATCAAACGAGCCTGAAAGCACCACTGTTGGAATTTTGTTTTCCAATAGATAATCAACCAGTTCACCGTTTGGCGCATCGGGTAAGTTAAAATCCGCCAGCGCGGCAAAAAAGCTACTTGGGTCGGCGCTGTAAATCTGCTTCGCTTGTTCTAAGCTAGAGGCAAAAATTGGCTCAAGATGGTTTAAACGTGAAGACAAATGGCGGAGAATTTTTAGTACTGTTGGGCTGTCTTCTACTATAAGAATTTTCTGCATAGCTTGCTTTCCTAAAAACTCACTTGATTATTGTGCTTTGGGTCAAATAAAACTGAATTTTGAAAAACTAATATAACAAAATAACTGTTTGATGCAGCGCAGTTTTTTTAATAAGTAATAACAAAAACTTACTAAGCTATATTGTTTTATACCTACTAAATACAATTGTAGATGGATTTATGGCTGCTGGTTTTGTTTAATCAATCAGACGTGAATATTGTCACTGATCGTTTCTTTAAGGAGATAGCGTGTACTGGGCTGAATTTTTAACCGTGGTTGTGGTGCATTTGTTAGCCGTGGCTTCGCCGGGGCCAGACCTAGCAGTAGTGCTAAAAAATAGTATTTCCCTTGGTCGTAGAGCCGCTATTTTTACCTCCCTTGGCGTAGGTTGTGGGATTATGGTTCATGTGATTTATTCGGTGCTGGGAATCGGCTTAATCATCTCTCAGTCGATTTGGTTGTTTAACGTGATTAAATGGTTAGGCGCTGCTTATTTGATTTGGATTGGTATTCAAGGCTTGCGAGCAAAGCGTCGTGATGCCGCAGATATTGAAGCCGATACGGGCCTTAGGCTTAGCGATAAAAGTGCCTTTTTAAGTGGTTTTATGACTAATGGCTTAAACCCTAAAGCGACCTTGTTTTTCTTGTCTTTATTTACTGTAGTTATTAGCCCAACTACGCCAATGCTGGTGCAGTTAGGCTATGGTTTATATATGGTTTTTGCTACAGCCTTATGGTTTGCCATGATCTCCTGGTTGTTTAGTACTGCCCGAGTTCGCCGTAAGTTTTTGCAGGTAGGACACTGGTTTGATCGCAGTATGGGTTTTGTTTTAGTAAGTTTGGGAATTCGTTTGCTTTTTAGTAGTCGAAACTAATAAGCATCATCAAAGACGCGGGAGATTTATGAAGGCAGCCACAAGGATAGGGCAAATAAAAATGCGCTGGCAGCAGGCTACGGCTTGGCAAAAAGCTGGGGTGTATTTTGTAATAGTCTTTATGCTTTATGTTTTGCTGTCACTAAGCTTGTTACCTTGGGTGATCAAGCAGCAAGTAGAAAAGCAATTAACCGTTCTCACCGGTCACACTGTGACTCTGCAACAAGCAGACTTTCATCCGCTTAAGCTTTCATTAACGCTGCGCCACTTTGCCATTAAAGAGCTTGATGAGCAGCAAGCCCAGCCTTTGGCGAGCTTCGAGCGCCTCTATGTAGATTTCACCTTAAGCTCTTTATTCTACTGGAGTTGGAATTTTGAAGCCTTAGAGTTAGACGGTTTGTTCTTCCACCTTAGCCGACTAAAAAATGGTGCACTAAATGTAGACAGTTTGTTTCCTAATACTGGCGAACCACAAGAGGCTGAACCTGAAAATAGCGAACAAGCTAGCGTTCCTCGCTTACGGGTTAAACAATTTATGTTGCGCAACGCTCAATTAAAGCTGAGTGACTACCTGCCAGAGCAAGCTGTAGATTTCTCCATTTCTGATTTTGATTTATTGCTTAACGATTTTTATACCCAAAGAACCGGTGATGCGGCTAATGCTTATCGTATTGAAGCGCAAGTAGGCGAGCAGGGCCGTTTGGCGTGGAGTGGTGAAGTGGATTTGCCAGCTTCTCAAGTATCGGGTCAATTTTCTTTAGAAGAGTTTCAGCTGCCGCGGGTTTTTGCTTTTTTACGCCCTTATACCGATTTGCGAATCAATCAAGGCGCGGTAACACTTAGCACTGATTATTTAATTGATTACCAACAACAGTTTCAGTTTATTACCAAACAAGGCCAGCTGAGCATTGAACAATTTGAGCTGAGCGCTTTTGAGGAAACTCGCGCTAAGTTCGAACAGCTCTCGCTCACTAATGTTACTTTTGATTTGAACCAGCAACACCTGAGCTTAGGGGATATAGGCCTCAATCAAGGTTTACTTGCTGCCAACTTTGACCAGCACTCTCAGCTAGATTGGCTCTCGTGGTTTCATTTTGAAAAGCTGGTGGCTGAAACTCAAACGCCTGAAGCTCAAACTCCTGAAGCTGGCGAGAAAAGTGATGCTACACCGGCGGTTGAACAGGAAGAACCGGCTACTAGTGAGTCACCTTGGGTGCTTAGTAACAACAGCATTAAGGTGAATGATTTTGAACTAAGGCTAGGTGAAGCTTGGTTAGGTAGTACTAAACAGCATCAATTATTGTTACAAGCGCTTAGCCTTAGCGGGTTCTCTAGTGATATGCAGCAAACCACGGAATTAACGCTTGATGCTAGTTTGTACCAGCAGAGTCCACTCAATGCAAAGTTAGCCTTTAGTGGCCCAGAGCAGCGTTTAACTGGTCAAGTAAGCCTTAGCCAATTGGCGCTAACGCAACTTGAAAAATGGTATTCCCCCTTTGTTCGCTTAGATATAGACAGTGGCCAACTGGCCTTAAGTAGCGAGTTAGATATGCAGCTGGCAGACAGCTTTGCTCTTACTAGCTCTAACGGGCGTTTGGCCTTATCGCAAGTGAATCTGGCGGTGCCACAACATCCAGAAAACTTGCATTGGCTGGCGGCCAATGATGTTGTTGCCGACGGTATAGGTGTCAATCTAACTAAGCAAACCGTTGATATTGCGAGTCTTAGCAGTGAAGCCTTAGAGTTTATTGCCAGCCTCGATGAGCAAGGCAACTTGGACATTATTGAATACCTAGGTTTTGCAGCAAGTAAAAACAGCGAAAACAGCCCAACCGACATCGAACCTGAGCCGCAAAGCGATCAAATCTCAGGGTCTGAGTTAACGGGTCTCGATGAAGCCAGTGACGTTTCTTCAGATGCGCAAACTAAGCCAGAACTTGCACAAAATGCAGTGGCAGCAGAAGAAACTGACGCTACTGCACGTGAAGAGCAAGCAGAGTGGTTGGTTAGCATTGCCCAGTTAAGCGCGGCTGATTCACGTTTTAGTTTGAGCGAGATGTATTCTGGGCAAGAGCTTAAGCACCAACTAAACGCCCCTTTAATTGAGCTTTCAAATATAAGCTCAGATATGAGTTCTTCGATGACGCTAGCCGCCAAGCTACAAGCCGAGCAGGGTGGGGAGCTTACTATTGATGGGGAAATTGCACTTGCCAATAAACAAGCTGATTTAACGCTTAAAGCTACACAGTTTGGTTTGGCTTTTTATCAAGCCTACTTAGCGCAATACACTGAGTTAAAACTAGAGTCGGCCAAGTTTAATACCGACATGCAAGTGCAATTAGATTGGCAAGAGCAATTTGGATTGGCTTTAAAAGGCTCGCTCAGCATTGATGAACTGCATTTAAAAGACGCAAGGGCGCAGTCCGATTTACTCAAATGGTCTGAATTCAATCTTAGCCAATTGGATCTAGATACTCGTCAACGCAGCCTTGCTTTGGGTGAGCTCAACTTTATTCAACCCTACTTCTTAATTGAGGTATCAGAAGACTTTTCCACTAATTTGGCGGGAATTGTAAAGTCACCCGAAGAGGGTGAAAGCTCGGTTGAGCAGCAAACCGAACAGCTTGAGGAACAAGCCAGTGAGCCAGTAGCTGCAAATGATTCAGCAAGCTGGCAAATTAGCATTGCGCAAACGCAGTTTAGCCAAGGTTTGGTCGACTTTGCTGATTACTCCTTAGACCCAAACTTTGCCGCCAAGATTGAAAAGGTAGAGGGTAAAATTGGCAGCTTAACTCAAGACGCTAGCCAGCCTGCTGAAGTAAGTCTAAGCGGTGAAGTGGACGGTTATGCTCCGGTAAGTTTTGCTGGTGAAATTGCCCCTCTTGCTGCAGCCCCTGCTTTTGATGCTGCACTAGATTTTAAACATTTAGAACTTACTCGCTTAAACGCCTATTCGGGCACCTATGCAGGCTACGTGATTGAGCGTGGGCAAATGTCTTTAGCCCTGGCTTATAAACTTAAGCAAAGCCAGCTACAGGGAAGCAATCAAGTTTACATAGAGCAACTGCAATTAGGGAAACGCACCAATAGTGAGAAGGCTACTTCGCTACCGGTGGAGCTTGCGATTGCGCTACTAGAAGATGACCAAGGCGTGATAGACCTAGGTTTAGAAGTTAGCGGCGATGTAAATGATCCAGACTTTAATGTCGGTGGACTAGTGTTTAAGGCCTTAGGTGGCGCGCTGAAAAAAATCGTTACCTCACCCTTTGCCTTGATTGGTTCGCTAATTGGTAGTGACGAAACCTTAAATGAAGTGAGTTTTGTTGCTGGCAGTAGCGAGATTGAGCAGCAACAGCTTACTCAACTTGGCCAATTGGCCGAAGGCTTAAAAAAACGCCCGCAGCTAAAAATTGCTTTAGTTGGCTCCATCGATCCAGCTCAAGATATTCCAGCCCTCAAAAGACAAGCGCTCGCTGAACAGCTTAATCAACAGGCTAATTTGGATATAGCGCCGCAAGATATCAGTTTAAGTGCAGTACTCGAGAACCGCAGTTTACGAACTGCTCTTGTTAACTTGGCACAAGTTAACATAGAAGAAGCAAGTCGTAATGAAGATCGCCAGCAGTTAACCCAAAGCTTGCAAGAGCAAGAGCAGCTTAGTCCCGAGCGTTTAAATCAAGAGTTACACAGCTTGTGGTATCAACGATTGGTTGACCAACAAACCCTTAATGATGGCGATTTAGAAAGCTTCGCAGAGCAACGAGCGATTGCGGTGAAAGATGTTCTAACCGAACAAAACGAATTAGCCATTGACCGCGCTTTTGTACAGCGCCAAGCGCTCGACAAGCAAAGCGGCAAGATGCTGGTAACCTTAAGCATTATTGCTGATTAATCGCGAAAGCTTGTTTTAAACCCTGTTCGGGCGATAATGTCACTGATTTTGTAAGGAAAAGCAGTATGCAAAAGCTCCTACTCGTGGCCGAACACAGCGATTTTATAGTGGTGAATAAACCCAGCGGTATTAACTTTCATACCGAGTCTGGCGAGTTGGGGCTGGTTGAGTTGGCGCGCCAACAATTTGCCTTAGACTTATGGCCAGTACATCGCTTAGATAAGCTAACTTCTGGCTTGTTACTGCTAGCCAAAAATAAGTCGGCAGCTGCGCGTTTTCAAGAGCTGTTTAGCCAAGGCTTAGTCAATAAATTCTACTTAGCTTTAGCCTCTAACAAACCTAAAAAGAAACAGGGCTTGATTAAAGGCGATATGCTGAAAGCGCGCAACGGAAGTTGGAAGCTTGGGCATACTAACGATAACCCGGCGATTACCCAGTTTTTTAGTTTTGCGCTGTTACCCAAACGCCGTTTGTTTTTGTTAAAGCCTCATACTGGGCGTACTCATCAGTTGCGGGTTGCCCTTAAAAGTTTAGGTGCGCCAATACTGGGTGATACGCGTTATGGTGGCGAAGCGGCAGAGCGAGGTTATTTGCATGCTTTTGGCCTGCAGTTTAATTGGGGTGAACAGTCTCTTCATTATGCTGCTTTAGATAATCTTGATGGGGATTTTGAGCGTTTTGAAATAGCCGAAAAAATTGGCAGTTTAGCTAAGCCTTGGGAAGTGGCCTTCCCGCAACTTAAGCGCAGTTAACCTAACAGCTCTTGTCGTTTCTTAAGCCCAAAAAAAGAGCCGCATAAAGCGGCTCAAAGCTTAGGGGCTGTTGATCTTTGCTGATGGCTTTTGCAGCAATTTATTAGCCATTTAGGTAAGGCAGTGAGTGTGCAGTTAAGTGAGCTTAATAATCACTCGCTAACGCTGAATAAATGGCTAAGAAATGCTGCCCGAAGGGTTCGTATAAGCGAACTTTACTCTCTGTTAAGCACTTCTTGCTTAGCCCACTAGGCTTCTAAGTGCTCGCCGCGATTAAAGCCCGCTTATCTCGCACAAAATTTCAACACCAAAGATCAACAGACCCTAAGGATGATATTAGGCTTCTTTGGCCGAATTTAGTTTAGTAATTTCGTCTAACTCTTCATCCAAATCGTCTTCACCAATGCCTTTTAGTTTGGCTATTAGCAAACCGGTAATCACTAAGGTAGTCACTACCCCTGCCACCGTCGAAATAGTCATTGGTAGCCCAAAGCCCAAGGTGCTTGAGTTTAGGATGAAGGTCACCACTACTGTTGTCATAAACATGGCGGGAACAGTGGTTATCCAGTGGAATTTGTCATTACGCAATAAGTAAGCGGTTGCCGTCCATAACATCATTACAGCGGTTGTTTGGTTAGCAAAGCCGAAGTAGCGCCAAATTACTCCAAAATCTACTTGAGTAAGAATGCCACCAATAATGAAAATTGGCAGGGCAATCATTAAGCGGTTTTTAACGGGTTTTTGAGACAGGTTAAAGTACTCTGCCAAAATTAAGCGGCTTGAACGAAACGCTGTATCGCCAGAAGTAATAGGCAAAATAACCACACCTAAGAAAGCTAAGATACCGCCAAATACACCCAGTAAACCAAATGATGCGTCGTAAACAACTTTACCTGGCCCACCGCTGGCAACAGCTGCTTGTAAACCTTCCATCGAATTGAAGAAAGACAGCGCAATAGCACACCAAATCAAGGCAATGACACCTTCGCCAATCATTGCGCCGTAAAATACAAAGCGGCCATTTTTCTCATTCTCTACACAACGAGCCATTAACGGTGATTGCGTAGCATGAAAGCCTGAAATTGCGCCACAAGCAATGGTAATGAATAAGGCTGGCCATAGCGGTAAGTCATTTGGATTCATGTTGGTGAACATTTGGCTGACTTCAAAGCTGCCCATAACTTGGTGCTCACTCGAGAAGGCTACTGCGGTAATTAGGCCTACCGACATAAAGATAAGTAATGCACCAAACAGTGGGTAGAAGCGGCCAATAATTTTGTCGATGGGAACGATAGTGGCAATGATGTAGTAAACAAAAATGATACTAACCATAGTTCCTAAACCAAGGCTGATGCCAGCTTGGTCGTTAATAAGGTTAGTTAGCATGCCTGCTGGAGCGGATACAAATACTACGCCTACCAGTAACAGCAGCACAATGGCAAAAATATTCATGAAGTGGCGAGCGCTTTTACCTAGGTAACGCCCAGATAATGCCGGTACCGATGCACCGCCATTGCGAACCGACAGCATGCCTGAGAAGTAGTCGTGAGTTGCGCCAGCAAAAATACAGCCTACCACAATCCATAACATCGCCGCTGGGCCGTATAAGGCACCCATTATAGGACCAAAAATAGGTCCTACACCGGCAATGTTAAGCAGCTGGATTAAATAAACTTTTTTCTTCGACATTGGCACAAAGTCCACACCATCTTGCTTCGCGTAAGCGGGTGTTTGTCGCTGTTCTTTAATGCCAAAAACCTTCTCTACAAAGGCGCCGTAAATGAAGTAGCCGCCGAGCAACGCTGCGACGCAAAATAGAAACCAAAGCATGTCATCCTCTCAGTACTTAGTTGTAATCAAGGCCAGTGTATTTATTCGCAAGTAGCTATTCAGTAGTCGCTTTGGTGAGTGGTGCTATTTCTTGGTAAGTGGTCGAAATAGCACTTAAGTGGTGTTGATTAATTTAACAATGTTATAAGCCAAAATGCTCTTTAATCGCTTTGAAGTAGCGACGACTTACCGGCTAATTGCTAACCGTGCGCCACTTATAGTAAACAGCACCGCTTCTTGGTAAGTGGTCGAAATAGCACTTAAGTGGTGTTGGCTAATTTAACAACGTTATAAGCCAAAATGCTCTTTGATTGCTTTGAAGTAGCGACGACTTACCGGTAACTGCGCACCACTTTTAGTGAACAACACCGCACCGCCATTATCTTCTAAAGAGATTTCGGAAATGGCTTCCACGTTAACCAAGTGTTGGCGATGGCAACGTAACAAAGGGGATTTGTCTTCAAGTACTTTTAGCGTTAGCTGGGTATGGTAGGTGCCATTTTCGGTGGCAACATGCACACCGCTTATATCGCTTGAAGCATGCTCGATATCTTCTAAGCGGATCAGTTTTACTCGTTGTTGGTAATAACAGGGTATTAATCTAAGTTGTTGCTCTTTGAGCATGGTTTGGTATGAGTGATTAACTGCCGCATCGGCTTCGGTTTGCTTGATGGAGGGCAAGCGCTCTTTTAGGCGTTTAATCGACTTACACAAACGTTCCGAGTCAATCGGTTTGAGCAAGTAATCCACGGCATTTTGTTCGAAGGCATCCAGAGCAAATTGATCGTAAGCGGTCACAAATACAATCGCTGGCGCATTGTCACTGTCAATCATATTCGCCAGTTCTAAACCGCTAATTTGTGGCATTTCTATGTCTAAAAACAATACCTCGGCTTGCAGTTGCTTAAGGTGCTTTAAACACTCTATGGCGTTGCCAAATTGCGCGACGACTTCAATTTCAGGGTAGCTTTGCAGCATCTCCTGAAGCTCTTCTCTGGCTAAGGGTTCATCGTCGACAATGATTGCTCTCATTGGTTAGGCTCCTTGGGCAGTGAAATAATCACCCGAGTATATTGGTTTAGCTGGCATTCAACTTGTAACGCGAATGATGCACCAAAGGCATTACGTAAGCGAGTATCCACAATATGCATGCCTAATCCTTCGCTGGTGGCTTGCTCTGGTTTTTGATAGAGGCCGGCGTTGTCTTCAACTACCAATTGTTTAACTCCATTGTTTAGCCGGCTATAAATGGTGATTTTGCCGGTTTCAAGTAAATGGGCTGTGCCGTGTTTAATAGCGTTTTCCACTAAAGGTTGCAGGGTAAAAGTGGGTAGTTCAAGTTGCATAAATGCTTCGTCGATGTCTTGTTTTATCACCAAACGATCAGCAAAGCGTACTTGCTCAATATGCAGATAAGCATTTACATGTTCTAGCTCGGCACTCACCAAGCTGGTTTGCTGATTGCGTTTTAAGTTAATCCGCAAGAACAAGGCTAAATCAGCAATGAGCTGACGGGCAGAGCTGGCGTCGCGTTTTACCACCGCGCTGATAGTATTTAAGGCGTTAAACAAAAAGTGTGGGTTAATTTGGGCGCGCGCCAGTTTTAGCTCAGCTTCGGTGAGTAGTTGTTGCTGTTGCTGAACATGGCTATCACGTAATTGTTCGGCAATCACCTTGGCAATACCTTCGCCTAAGGCGCGGTTAATGTGTAAAAACAAGCGGCGTTTCGACTCATAGAGTTTCACTGTGCCAATCACATCGTTCTCGCTGCCGCGAATCGGCACCACTAATGATGAGCCTAGTGGGCACTTATCGCTGGAGCTGCATTGATATGGCTCTTCAACACCGTCGGCAAATACTACTCGGTTTTCGTTAATTGCTTGGTGAGTTTGTTTGGATGCAATAGGGCGACCCGCGTGGTGGTGATCACTTCCTAAGCCTTTAAAAGCTAAAACCTGTTGGGTATCGGTAATAGCGACCGCAGAAACCCCGGTTTCTTCATGAATGATATTGGCGATACGTACCGCATCTTGTTGTTTGAAGCCTTGGTGAAAGATACCCACCATGCGTTGCGCAAGGTTAAGCGCTTTAGCTGAAGAATGACTACTAAATTTGTCATAAAGCCGGCGGCGGTCGCGAATCATCATCATGAATAAAGCGGCGCCAACAGAGTTGGCTAAAACCATAGGAAGGGCGATAACTTCTACTAAGGCTAGTGCCTGCTCAAAGGGTTTAGCAATCAGCAAAATTAGTAACATTTGCAGGGTTTCGGCGATTAAGGTTGCAACAAAGGCAATAGTGGGCGAAAACAAATGTTCGTTGTGCAAGCTGCGCCTGCGGATCCATAAATGAAATAAGCCGCCAACTAAACCTTCAAGGGTGGTTGAAACCGCGCAGGCCACGTCGGTAAACCCGCCCATAAAGTAGCGATGCATGCCTCCGGTAAAACCTACCAGCAAACCCAGCACTGGGCCGCCAAATAAACCACCAAGCACGGCGCCAACTGCGCGAGTATTGGCAATGGCGTCGTCAATCGCCAAACCAAAATAGGAGCCTAGAATACAGAAGCCTGAAAACAAGCAATAAATGGTGAGCGTATTAGGTAAACGTGGCGATAGATTAGTAAGCGGGAGAAAGGCTGGCGTTTTACTCAGCAAGTAGGCAATGACCAGAAAAACGCTCATTTGTTGGGCTAAAGACAATAGCAGGGAAAAATCACTCAATATCATCAGCTATTAAAGCCTCGCTAGTTGGCGAAAGGATATCTGGCATTCACAGTAGATAGCAGCATATTAGCATACTGTTTACAGCAACTAATAGGACTTACCAAAATCGCTGGTAAAGCTCTTAACAAGCTGGTAACGCTTGACCGCTTGCAAATGGTGCAAGCACTGGTATTGTGATGGGTTTCTATAATAATTAATCCCAAAATGGGAAAGGAAATGTGTGGCTAAATCCGCCACCGGAGTAAAAGAGCAAATGCAAAAAGATCCAATTAACGATATTCATATCTCGTCAGAACAAGTCCTTATCACACCAGAGCAGTTACGCGAGAAGCTTCCAGCTTCTGATGAAGCATTACAATTTGTACTGCAGTCGCGCAAAACTATCGCCGATATTTGCCACAAACGTGACTCACGTTTATTGGTTATTACTGGCCCTTGTTCTATTCACGATTTAGAACAGGCGAAAGAATATGCTTCGCGCCTGAAGAAACTTCACGATCAATATAGCGATCGCCTATTTATCGTTATGCGGGTGTATTTTGAAAAGCCTCGTACTACCGTAGGTTGGAAAGGTTTCATCAACGATCCGCACATGGATAACTCTTTTGATGTGGAAACTGGTCTTCATAACGCCCGTGAACTGCTAACTTGGACCGCCGAGTTAGGTTTACCTGTGGCCACCGAAGCGCTAGACCCAATTAGCCCGCAGTACCTATCAGAATTGTTCTCTTGGGCTGCTATTGGTGCACGAACTACTGAGTCACAAACTCACCGTGAAATGGCCAGTGGTTTGTCTATGCCTGTTGGCTTTAAAAATGGTACCGATGGCAACTTAGGTACAGCAATTAATGCAATGCAATCGGCTGCTCACTCGCACCGTTTCATGGGCATTAACCAACAAGGTCAAGTGTCTTTGTTGCAGACTCAAGGTAACCCAGATGGTCACGTTATTTTACGTGGTGGTAAACAGCCTAACTATGATTCAGTAAACGTGGCACTGGCTGAGCAAGCAATGGAAAAAGCTGGTTTAGCACCTACCCTAGTAGTGGATTGCAGCCACGCTAACTCTAGCAAGAACCACGAACTTCAGCCTTTGGTTGCGGCTAACGTGATTAATCAAATTGAAGAAGGCAATAAATCAATTATTGGCTTAATGTTAGAAAGTAACTTGGAAGCGGGTAACCAGCCAAGTGAAGCACCTAAATCAGCACTTAAATACGGTGTATCAGTAACCGATGCGTGTATTGATTGGGATGCAACTGCAACGTTGATCGACAAAATGTTCAACGAACTTGGCGACAGCCTAGCTAAACGCCTAGAAAAATAATAACGGAAACAACATGGTTCAAGCTCTAAATCTTTTACGTGACCAAATCGATGAAGTGGATCAACAGCTTCTAGATTTGCTACAGCAACGTATTCAGCTGGTTCATAAAGTAGGTGAAGTTAAAACCCAGCACGGTTTACCTATTTATGCACCGGACCGCGAAGCAGCCATGTTGGCTAAGCGTCGCGCCGAGGCTGAAAGCAAAGGTGTGCCGCCAGCGTTAATCGAAGACGTATTGCGTCGAGTGATGCGTGAGTCGTATACCAGTGAAAAAGACAGTGGTTTTAAAACGATAAATCCTGAGCTTGGCAATATTGTTGTGATTGGTGGTCGTGGGCAACTAGGCCGTTTGTTTGTGCAAATGTTTACTTTGTCTGGCTACCAAGTTGATGTCATTGGCAAAGAAGATTGGGATAAAGCCCCCGAACTATTTGCTACCGCCGGTTTAGTGTTGGTTTCTGTGCCTATCAACCTTACAGAGACGGTGATTGCCCAGTTAGGTAATCTGCCTGAAAACTGTATCTTGGCCGACATCACTAGTATTAAGTCTGCGCCGCTAAACAAAATGTTGGCTGTGCACAAAGGTCCAGTAGTGGGCTTGCATCCAATGTTTGGCCCAGATGTACCTAGTCTTGCTAAGCAGGTTATCGTTTACGCCGATGGTCGTGGCGGTGAGCAGTACCAGTGGCTATTGCAGCAAATGGGCATTTGGGGCGCACGTTTACATGCCGTAGAAGCAGAAAGCCATGATAAAGCGATGACTTTGATTCAGTCTTTGCGTCACTTTACGTCTTTTGCTTATGGCATGCATTTGGCGCAGGAAGATGCAGACTTAAAACTGTTACTAGACTTAAGCTCTCCGATTTATCGCTTAGAGCTGGCCATGGTTGGACGTTTATTTGCCCAGTCTCCTGATTTGTATGCCGATATTATTATGGCATCAGAGCAGAGCGCTGCGATGATTAAGCGTTACCACCAACACTTTGGTGAATTGGTTGAGCTGGTAGAGAATAAAGATCGCGAAGGCTTTATTGCGTCTTTTGAACGAGTGAGTGACTGGTTTGGTGATTACTCGCAAGAGTTCTTAAAAGAAAGCCGCAGCTTATTACAGCAAGCTAACGACAGCCGACGCTCTTAGGTTTTGTAGTTAGTGATTAGCCAGCCCTTAGGGCTGGCTTTTTTATGCGCTTTATTAGCTTATTTTTTATAGATGGTCTTCGAAAGCCGCTTGCTGTTCATATTCAGCAATTTTTTGTTTTAACCAGCTCAGCGCCTCACCCTTATCAGTAAATATTTGTACCGTTTCCCCTGCTTGAATATATATTTGGCTTAAATGCCATTTAGCAAGCTCTGGTACGCTGGCATGGGTAAGGATTAAGGCGGTGGCAACTCGACCACGTTGTTTTTCAACTTTTAACCACTCAATTAATTGGTTTGCTGCATCTTCGGTGTAAAAGGTTTCTCCATGAAATGTGGCTAAAACTCCCCATGGCGAATCTAATAATTGGTCTAATATAGGAGCTGCAGCACCGCCGCTTTCTTCCATTTGTTCAAGATTCCAAGGACCTGTGCCTTCAATCTCCATTATCTGTCCATTAAGTGAAAACTCAATAGAACCATGTGCTTCTCGCAATGCCGTCTCCCACAAACACTAAACCGACGAAATTGTATTGGCTTGTTAGTTTAAGTTAATGCTAGATCTCCAGTTCAGCAAGTTTCAGTTAACGAATTCGACTAATTTATAATCCCAACAAAATTGAGAAAAAGCTGAAGCTGTTAACCAAAAGCCGCTTGGGCATTAGCTATAAAGCTCCTTAGTTTATGGAAATGCTGGCAAATTGTGGGTTAGCTAAAGCTGCGATTCACCGAGATAACAAAAAAACTGGTTTATTTAGCCTATTCATTGCGCCTAACTATGTTTATTCCCCGCTATATTGGTTAAAATTGCGCGTTTTTGGTACTTCGACGTAGGTCATTGCAGGATGTTTGAAATTAATTCGGTGAACAACTCACTAGCAGATATTAAAGAGCGCACAGAAGTGCTCCGGGGGTATCTTTGACTACGATGCAAAAGCAGAGCAGTTAGAAGAAGTCAGTCGCGAATTAGAACAACCAGAAATTTGGAATGACCCGGCGCGCGCGCAAGCCTTAGGCAAAGAACGCTCAGCGCTAGAGTTGGTGGTAAAAACCATCGACAACCTTACTCAAGGCATCGAAGATGTCGCTGGTTTGGTTGAGCTGGCGGTAGAAGCAGAAGATGAAGAAACCTTCGAAGAAGCTCAAGCCGAGGCCGAAGACTTAGTTAAACAGTTAGAGAAGCTTGAATTTCGCCGGATGTTTGCCGGTGAGATGGATGAGAGCGATTGCTACATCGATATTCAATCTGGCTCTGGCGGCACCGAGGCTCAAGACTGGGCCAATATGATGCTACGTATGTATTTGCGTTGGTGTGAAGCTCACCAGTTTAAAGCTGAGTTAGTTGAAGTCTCTGATGGTGATGTTGCTGGCATTAAAGGCGCAACGATTAAAGTAAGTGGCGAATATGCTTACGGCTGGCTAAGAACAGAAACTGGCGTGCACCGTTTGGTACGTAAGTCTCCCTTTGATTCTAGTGGGCGTCGTCATACCTCGTTTGCATCGGCGTTTATCTACCCAGAAATTGATGACAGCATTGAAGTAGACATTGACCCAGGTGATTTGCGCATTGACGTATACCGAGCCTCAGGCGCGGGTGGTCAGCACGTAAACAAAACCGAATCGGCGGTGCGAATTACCCACTTGCCTACCAATACAGTGGTGCAGTGTCAAAGTGGTCGTTCGCAGCACAAGAACAAAGACGAAGCTATGAAGCAGCTTAAAGCTAAGTTGTTTGAGTTAGAGTTGCAAAAACAGAATGCCGAGAAAAAAGCGGCGGAAGACAATAAGTCGGATATTGGCTGGGGCAGTCAAATTCGATCTTATGTTTTAGATGATTCAAGAATTAAAGATCTTCGAACCGGTATTGAGAACCGTAATACTCAAGCCGTGTTAGATGGTGATTTAGATAAATTTATAGAAGCTAGCCTTAAGTCAGGGCTGTAACGAGCAAGGTTTTCACATGTCGGAACAAACAGAACAAAGTCTGGAACAAGCAGCACAAGAAGAAAATAAACTGATCGCAGAGCGTCGCGCTAAGTTAGACAAAATTCGCGAAACTTGCTCGGCTAACGGCCACCCAAATGACTTTAAACGTGAGCACCTAGCTGACGATTTACAGCAACAGTTTGGCGAACAATCTAAAGAAGACCTCGAAGCTGCTGGTAACGTAGCCGCTATCGCTGGTCGTATTATGGCTAAGCGTGGACCATTTTTAGTGATTCAAGATGTATCGGGTCGCATTCAAGCTTACGCGCCTAAGCCGGTGCAAAAAGAGCTAAAGGAAATTGGTGGCTTAGACATTGGCGACATCATTGGTGTTAAAGGTGCGCTGCACAAATCAGGTAAAGGTGACCTTTACGTGAACATGGACGAGTATGCTTTGCTAACTAAAGCCTTGCGTCCATTGCCAGAGAAATTCCACGGTTTAACTGACCAAGAACAGCGTTACCGCCAGCGTTATGTTGATTTGATCGTGAACGACGATTCACGCCAAGCCTTTATGGTGCGCTCCAAGTTGGTAGCCGGCATTCGCCGCTTTATGGAGTCTAAGAACTTCATGGAAGTGGAAACGCCAATGATGCAAGTGATCCCAGGCGGCGCCACCGCACGTCCATTTATCACGCATCACAACGCGCTAGATCAACAGATGTTCCTGCGTATCGCACCAGAGCTTTACTTGAAGCGTTTAGTGGTAGGTGGCTTTGAGCGCGTATTCGAAATTAACCGTAACTTCCGTAACGAAGGCCTGTCGCCGCGCCATAACCCAGAATTCACCATGATGGAATTCTACATGGCCTACGCCGACTATAACGATCTAATGGATCTAACCGAAGAAATGCTGCGCACTGTAGCAGTTGAGGTTCTAGGTTCTTCTTCTATGCCTTACGGCGACGAGACAGTAGAGTTTGCTGGTAGCTACCCACGCTTGAGCATGTTGCAAGCGATTAAGCAATACAACCCAGAGCATGCCGATATTCAAGCTTTAGATTACGACAAAGTGCAAGACCGCGAGCACATGGTTAGCATTGCTAAATCAGTTGGCGTTGAAGTAGAGAAGTTCTGGACTTGTGGCCAGCTACTTGAAGAAATCTTCGGTGAGACTGCTGAGCCTAAGCTAATTCAGCCAACCTTTATTACCGAATACCCAGCAGAAATTAGCCCGCTAGCGCGTCGTAACGACGACAACGCCTTCATCACTGACCGTTTTGAGTTCTTCATCGGTGGTCGTGAAGTGGCTAATGGCTTCTCTGAGCTTAATGATGCAGAAGACCAAGATGCGCGCTTTAAGGCGCAAGTTGAGGCTAAAGATGCTGGCGATGATGAAGCGATGTTCTATGACGCAGACTACATCACCGCTCTAGAGCACGGCTTACCACCAACGGCTGGCCAAGGTATTGGTATTGACCGCCTAGCGATGCTCTTCACCAACACGCACACTATTCGCGACGTGATTTTATTCCCAGCGATGCGTCCTCAAGCTTAAGTTCACAAATAAGCTATTAAAGGCCATACACTTTTTACAGTGTGTGGCTTTTTTTTTGTGCTTTTTCGTTATAGTAGCGATAACGAAGACTAAGCTCATTGAGAGTAAGCTTGGTTTAGTCAAAAGCAATTAGCGTAATTAAGGGAGAAAGGTAGTGAAAATGCTGTTGTCAGGAATAGTAGTGATTGTACTGGTTATAGTTGGGTTTATGGTTTACAAAAACCTTAGCACTCCAAGTGACCTAGGTTTGCAATCGGGTCGATTGGCGCCATTAGCCAGTTCTCCAAATGGGGTGTCTAGTTATGCCGAAGGCGATAAAAAAGTAGCTGCCTTGCCATTTAAAGCCGATTTGAAAAGCACTCAACTAGCCGCCTTACGCGCATTTGCTCATATGCCAAATAATCAAGTCATTAGCCGAGATGAGCAATATGTACACGCGGTTTTTTATAGTCCAACGGTAGGCTATCGCGATGATGTAGAGTTACACTTCGACCAAGCCGAGCAGTTAGTCCATTTTCGTTCTCAATCGCGGGTTGGCTACTCCGATATGGGTATAAATAATCAGCGATATCAAGAGTTTGCTAAGTTATACCTAGAAGCTGAATAATTACCATAAAAGCGTGAGCCAAGTTGCAGTTAGCGCAGCTTGGCTTTACCTAATGGACTTTATTGGCTTAGCTTAAGGGTATTCTCATTGGTAGTTGGTGATGCCGTGAAAGCATGTCTGTTTAGTCTGTTGATTCTTGTAAGCTGTCAATCTCTTGCAAACGAAGTTTCCTCAAAACCCCGTTTTTTGGTGGTTCCCAAAACCGTTACTAATCCCTTTTTTGATGATGTTGAGAAAGGGTGTTTGCAAGCAGCTGCAGAGCTAGATGTTGAATGTGTGTATATTGGCCCTGAAGAGGCCGATGCACGGTACCAAGACCAAATTATTTCTCAGCAAATTGAGCAAGGGCTAGACGGTATTTCGGTATCGGTAATAAATTCTCGGGTGCTTACTCACCGCAGTATGCAATTGGCCAAGCAAAATCAAATCCCCGTGGTTACATTTGATTCTGATTTTTCTGAAAAAGCCTTGGCAGCCGATCCCAAACTACGACATAGCTACATTGGAACCGATAACTTTCAGTTTGGCTTTCAGCTGGGGCGCTTAACCCAAGCTTTAAAACCGCAAGGAGGCTCGTTTTGCATTATTACCGGACACAAGGGCGCAGCCAATTTGGTGGAACGTATAAGCGGGGTGTATGCCGGCTTAGGCTTTAATAATAACAGCGGTAAAAGTGATTTATGGGAAGAGCTTAGTCGCTGCCCAATCTATTCCGATGACGAGGCTCAGCGCTCATTAAATAATCTCGATAGAATGCTACGTTTACATCAATATGAGCCGAAGTTGCTTGATGTAATTATTACTGTTGGTGCGTGGCCACAAACTTTGGAGTTTAAATACTCAGATGTTGTGTCGCCGCATAGTGATAGTTTAGCATCAAAGCGTTTATTGCTTATTTTTGGTGACACCCTCGAAGTACAAAAGCGGCTATTAGCCCAAGGCTTAGCACATGGCAATGTTGGTCAGTCGCCTTACGATATGGGCTACCAATCTATTTATACACTGTATAGCATTCACCAAGGTAAAGCGGTAGAACCATTAATACACACCAAGCTGGAACGTTGTGTATTTGGTCAAATACCTATGTGCCAGTAAACATGTTTACAATCTTTATATTGATAAGCTAACCAGCTTGTTAGACACTGGCGAAAATTTCTACATTAGATCAATCACTTGAATCAAGCTCCAGTCATTTCTGCCTTAGCCAAAAAACTTGGTCATTCCCACTTGCAAGTAACGGGTGAATACTGGCACTTGGCCGATGTATTGTGTTTGCAATCGATGTTGTTGCTGCATGCTCCTTCACTAAAAGAGGGCTTGGTGTGGTGGAGTAAAAGCCTCTCTCTGTTTGATAGAAGTGTTTATGTTGAGGTGAGCGACGATAAGCAAGGTTTAACCCTAAGCTTACAAACCCGTGACTCACAAGTGTTACCTGCTTGGAGTGAACTACTGTTAGATAACCTGTATCAGCAGCTGCAGCAATTCAACAATCCACTGATTACCTGCTATTTTAGTGGTACACGTTTGCAGGTGGCTGCTAAAGCGCTTCCGCTTAGCTTACAGGCTAAATCGGCGAGCCACAGTTTTGCTAAAAAAGTATATTCACTACTATTGCATCAATCGATTGAATCGCCAGACTTACAGTTGCAACTAAAACGCTCTATTCAACGTTCACTTGATAAGCCACTAAACCTAGAGCTTGTGGCTAAAAAAATTGGTTTGTCGACGCGTACTTTGCAGCGGCGTTTAGCCGAGAAGCAGCTTAATTTCTCTCAACTGGTTGAAGATGAGAAGAAGACTTTGGCGCTAAATTTGTTAGCCGATACCCAGTTGCCTATTTCTAATATTGGCTTGCGTTTAGGTTATGACGACCCCTCTAATTTTCACCGCTCATTTCGTCGCAGGTTTAAGTTTACCCCTAGTTTTTATCGCCAGCGTTGTGTGCAAAATCGCAGTCAATTAAGAGCGCAGCCAGTACGTTTACATTATGCGCGTGGACCCATAGGCGAGGCCGAGGAGTTACATACTCAAGAAGGTCAAGTTTGGTTAGAAGTGGATAACATTGCCTTCGAAAAAGTAGTGACCGTTGAGTGTAAAGACAGGGATGGCATATGGCGCCATTACCCGGCATTTTTTGCCGATTTTTTAAGTGATGGCACCGAGCTTTGGTCTACCGCCAACCTGCCGGTTGCTCACCCCTTATGTTTTCGTCTGCGTTATGAAGTAGATGGAGAAAGCTATGTGGATGATAACCAACAGCGGGATTACTTAGTCAGTGAGCGTTTGCTACTAGGGACTCCGGCCTATATCGTGCCCACTCTTAGCATTATTAAAACCGGTTTTGCTTACCAGTTGTTTATTGAGCTTGCTTGCCAATTAGAGCAGGTCAGCAAAATACTTTGTTATCTGGGAGAGCATTCTCAGCCGCTGGCGCTGCAGCAAGTGAGCAGTAATAAACAATACAGTATTTGGACCTTATCCAGCCCTTTTCCTGCGCTCGCCGAGCATTGCCGTTTTAGAGTATTTGACCAACACGATAACGAATTAGCTGAGCAGCACTACCCGCAGCGCTATCAATTTGTTCCTCCATTGCTATAAGCCATAAGCCATAAGCTTACTCTTCAGAAATAGCTACTAAGTTCACAGAATGCTTTAGCTGGCATGCTGCTGCATATTATTTGGCGCCAAGTGACACTACGCGCCATGGGTGTCTGGCTTATTGTTCTCCGCAAGATAACTCATAAAGGAATGAAATATGTTGCGGGGAAGAAATAACATACTAAAACCATTGAATATAGTGGCATTATCAGTTGCGGTGGCGTTAAGTGGCTGTAATTCCGATGAACAGCAGAGTGAAACTACCGGAAGTTATGTGGCATCACCGGAATGGCAAGATCAAATTATCTACTTTTTAATGATTGATCGCTTTAACAATGGCGATCCTAGTTTGAGCGATCAAGGGCAGGGGGAGTTTGACCCAAGTTCAGACAAAAAATTTAGTGGTGGTGACTTAGTAGGCATAGCCGACAAGCTAGATTACATTCAACAGCTTGGTGCCACATCGATTTGGCTAACGCCACCAGTTGCTAACCAGTGGTGGGATAATGAGCAAAATTATGGTGGTTACCATGGCTACTGGGCGAGAGATTTTCAAAAAGTTGATGAGCACTTTGGTGATTTGACCAGCTACCAAGATTTAGCGCGAGAAATCCACGGCCGCAATATGTACCTCATTCAAGATATTGTGACTAACCATGTAGGAAACTATTTCACTTATGATCAACCTTGGGAATACGACTCAAGCTTGCCATGCCAAGGGTTCCGCTTAATAGATAGCCCCTTAGTTGAAGGGCAAGAATTACCTTACCCCTTAAACCAAAACAACTGTAATGAAGATGGTTCTGGGATCTACCACTGGACGCCAAGCATTAGCGACCATAACGATCCTATTCAGGAGAAAAACTGGCAGCTGTCTGATTTAGATGATTTAAATACCGCTCACCCGGAAGTGCGTGCCTATTTGAAAGAAAGTTATAGAAAATGGATACGTGAGGTGGGGGTGGATGCTTTTCGTATCGATACCGTCAAGTTTGTAGAGCACGAGTTTTGGACCGACTTTTTACATGCCTACGATGGAGTAATGGCACAAGCAGAGCAAACAGGGCGGAGCAATTTTCTTACCTTTGGTGAAGTATTCGAGAGCTCAAGTGCTTATAACACCGAAGGTGAGCAAAAAATGCTGAGTTACCTAGGGGATGCAGATAATAAACAACTAGCCTCTTTACTTAACTTCCCCTTGCAAACCACCATGACACGAGTATTTGCTGCCGGACAACCTACCGACTATCTACGGTTCCGTTTAGAAAAAATGATGGAGCTATTTCCTAATCCCTACATTTTGCCCAACTTTATCGACAACCACGATATGCCGCGCTTTTTGTCGCAAGCTAGCCAAGCAGATTTAAAACAAGCGCTAATGACCATGTTAAGCATTCCGGGCATTCCGGTGATTTATCAAGGCACTGAACAAGCAATGAGTGCGAGTCGAGACGCGATGTTTGAGGGAGGCTATCGCGAAGATGGTGAGTCGCTCGACTCCTTCGACAGCGGCAGCGAGATGTATTTGTTTATACAGCAATTAGCGACGCTACGTAGTAATAATCCTGTGATGACGCGTGGAGATATTGAGGTGTTGGCTAGCGACAAGTCGGGTGCCGGTGTATTTGCATTTACTCGTCAGTTAGCGGATCAAGAAGTTCTAGTAATAATGAATACCGCTAATCAACCCATGCTGTTAAACAGGTTGGATCTAGACCAAGCAGAAGGCACGGTATTTGAACAGCAAATTCAAGCTAATTGGATACAAGCACCAGCGGGTTTAGTGGCTGATGCAAACGGTGAAGTAAGTGTTGAACTGCCAGCAAAAGCCGCGGTGTTGTATTTTAAAACGAATACTATTGCAGAAGTAGATACTGCTAATTTGGGCATCAGCCTAGATGAAGATTGGACAAACCGAGTGATTAGCGCTGATACCCAGATAACTGGCCGCGCTCAAGCAAATGCTCAATTGCAATTGGTGGTGAACGGAAACTTAGCCACAGCAACAGACATACAAGTTGATTCGCAAGGGCAGTGGTCGGCCATGTTATCAACTCGACATTTCGCGATTGGTGAGCAGCAGCATCGTTTTGCTATCTATTCACCCGATGAAAAAGCCGGTTTAGCCGACGTGCATTTCACTTCAGATTTAGCTTGGTCTGATACACCTGATCTAAGCATTGATGATAGCAACGATGTGCAAGAAGGAACGGGTGGTCCTAATGGCAGTTACTCGTTGCCAGGTGACCCTAGCTTTGACAAGGTAAACAGCCAGCTAGCAATTAACCAAGCTGAAGTGTACTCCGTAGGAAGTAACATTCGACTTAAACTCACCATGGATAAACTCACCGATACTTGGTTGCCACCAAATGGCTTCGACCACGTAGGTTTTACCGTGTTTATTGATTTACCCGAAGACCAAGGGCCTAGCGCAACCGTTCTACCAAAAATTAATGCCAACATGCCTAGTGGTACTTGGAGCCGAAATGCGGTGATATTTGGCTGGCAAAGCTCTATTTATAACGCTCAAGGTGCCGATGCGGATAATTGGGGGGAAGCAGTAACACCAGCACCAAAAGTGACCGTAGATAAGGCTCAGCAAGCTATCTATCTTGACTTTGCAAGTGATTCTCTTGGTAGACCAAATAGTTTAGACGGTATCCGTTTTTACCTTTCTACCTGGGACCTAGATGGTTTGTCTGCTGTTTATAGGCCACTTGCTGAAGATGCTGGCCCGTGGAATTTTTCTGGTGGCGAGGCTGACCAAGAAAAGATTTGGGATGAGTTGTCTATTATCACTCTTAGTGAATAAGCCACATTGATGATAAAGCCTTCAATGAGTAAGGCTTTATTTACAGCTAAATTGTAATAAATTCAGTGTGTTTCTTATTTTTATTGATCTTGTTATCAATAAATTGATAAAACCTTTTTTCCGTTTATGCTCATCGCTTCTTGCGATGGGCTTTTTACATTCAAGGATCTAAGGATGAATAAGCAACAACTGAAAAGTGTAATGATTAGTGCTGTATTAGGTTTTTCGGGCAGTGTATTGGCACAAGGCAATGGGCACTGGGACTATTCTGGTCATCAAGGGCCTGAGCATTGGGGTGAGTTAGCCCCCGAGTTTAGCCTTTGCGCAAGCGGCAAAAATCAATCACCTATTAATATTGCTGGCACAACCAAAGGTGAGCTGCCAACTCTGGCGCTTAGTTATAAAGCCGCAGGCAGTGAAGTCATCAACAATGGGCATACTATTCAAGTGAATTACCAACCTGGCAGCAGTATTAGCCTTGCTGGGCATAGTTTTGAGTTAAAACAGTTTCATTTCCATTCACCCAGTGAAAACACCTTAAAAGGAAAGTCATTCCCGCTGGAAGCGCACTTTGTACATGCCGATGAAGATGGTCACCTGGCGGTGGTAGCAGTAATGTTCGAGCAAGGAGATGAAAACCAAGAACTGGCAAAAGCATGGGCGCAAATGCCCAAACATGCTGGCGAGCAAGCAGCCTTGCTTGATCCGGTAGATGGATTGGCGCTGTGGCCAAAGAGTCACGAGTACTACCGCTTTAATGGCTCATTAACAACACCGCCGTGTAGCGAAGGAGTCACTTGGTTGGTGCTAAAAAAACCAGTTAGTGCTTCCGAGCAGCAAATTCGAGACTTTACTGCAGTAATGAAACACCCCAACAATCGCCCTGTTCAAGCAGTTAATGCGCGGGTCATTGTTGAATAAATCCGCTAATAGCAATATGCCGGGGCTTTAGTTCCGGCAGTCTCACTGATAGCCAAAATATTCTTTAGATTTAAAATAATACAATTAGTCAATGGCTGGTTTTAAATTTTGCCTAAAACTAGATCTGTATTGATGTATTTCGTGAAATCACTATGAAACCACTATTCGTTGAGTTATTTCTCTGACTATTTATCTATTGTTTATTTTGTTAATAGTTTTATTTGTCATTAATTGAAAAGGAGTGTCACCGATATGAACATCAGTACTTTAGAAAAACTCAACAATAGTAAGCGTGTTAAACCTATTTCTCGATTAAGCCTTAGTGTAGCGGCGGGCTTGTTGGCCTTGTCTAGTTTGCCTGCAGTGGCAGGTTTTAGTACCTCAGGTACTCAACTGCTAGACGCTAACGGGCATGAGGTCATTATGCGCGGGGTAAATCATGCTCACGCTTGGTATAACTATCGCCAAGGCGCGTTTAGAGACATTGCAGAAGCTGGCGCAAATACTGTGAGGGTGGTACTAAGTGATGGTCAGCAGTTCGCTAAAAACGATGCAGAAGACGTGGCCAAAGTGGTTAAGATGTGTAAGTTAAATCGCTTAGTCTGTGTGCTTGAAGTGCATGACGTCACAGGATCAGGTGAAAAAGCTGAGGCTGGCGATTTACAAACCACAGCTGCTTATTGGGTGGAACTTGCAGATGTGCTTAAGGGTGAAGAAGACTATGTGATCATCAACATTGCTAACGAACCCTTTGGTAACAATGTACCTGCAGAAACCTATGTAAATGAACATAAAAAAGCGATAACAACGCTACGAGATGCTGGCTTTACCCACACCATAATGATTGATGCAGCAAACTGGGGGCAAGATTGGCAGGAGATTATGTTAGACAATGCCACAGAGGTTGCTTCTGCAGATTCGTTAAACAACATTATGTTTAGTGTGCATATGTACCAGGTTTACCAAAACCGCGAGAAGATCGAGTCCTACGTATCTACCTTTTTGAGCCGCCACAACATGCCACTAATCGTGGGTGAGTTTGGCATGGATCATCAAGGGCAAGATGTGGATGAAGATGCTATTTTGGCGGTGGCCGAAGAATATAAAATTGGCTACTTAGGTTGGTCTTGGTCTGGTAATACAGCGCCGGGTACATTTGAACTGGATATGACGGTTAACTTCGATGCCAGCAAACTCACTACTTGGGGCAAACGCCTAATCAACGGCGAAAATGGTATTAAACAAACCTCGGTTCTTGCTTCTGTATTTGATGGCCAAGAGCTGCCGGTTGTTCAACAGTGTGATTTTTACGGCACCATTGTGCCTATTTGTTTATACGAAGATGCCGGACACTCTCAAGAAAATGGCGGTAACTGTGTGGGTTACACGATGTGTAGCGAAATACCTGCGGGCTCGGGTGGCATAGTGGATGGTCCTGTTGACCCAACAGACCCAACAGACCCAACAGACCCAACAGACCCAACAGACCCAACGGACCCAACGGATCCTGTTGATCCAAATGCTGCTTGTAAACACGTAGTGGTTAACTCGTGGGAAGGTGGTTTCCAAGGGGCGGTGGTTATCACTAATACTGGCAGCGAACCCATCAATACTTGGCAGGTTAGCTGGGCGTATAGTGATGGTTCAAGCATTAGTAGCTCTTGGAATGCAGAGTTAAATTCTGCCGAGGGATACACCGCTTCTAACCTTGCTTGGAATAGCACTGTTGCTGCTGGGCAGTCAGTTGAATTTGGCTTTACCGGAACCGGCGCGGGCGTGGCTACCGCGGTAACCGGTGGCGTTTGCCAATAGTTGCCGTTATTTAAGTAATAAAAGCCATGTTATGCATGGCTTTTTTCCTTAAGTTTGGATTTAAGCAAGCACCATAGGAGCCGCAACTTGGTCGGCGCTATCTTGATCTTTTAGTTGAGCAATTAAGGCTAGGCTGAATTCAATGGCTGTGCCGGGGCCTTGGCTAGTGATGAGCTTATGGGGTTGATCAACCACTACTCTATCTACACTTAATTGGTTTTGCGGTAGCTGCTGTTGAAAGCCTGGGTGACAAGTTACCGCAGCATCACCCAGTAAATTATGCTCTGCTAGTACTACAGCAGGAGCTGCGCAAATTGCGGCTAACCATTGCTTCGCTTTGCGTTGCTTAAGCATGGCAATGAGTGATTCACAGTCTCGGAAAGCCTCACTACCGGGAACACCACCGGGTAATACCAACATGTCGTAGTCTGCTGCGTCTATTTCACTAATGTGTATATCGGCCATCAGCTTTACGCCGCGAGAGGCAACAATATCTAAGCGTTTGTTGGCTTCTATACTCACTACGTCTACCATAATCTCGGCTCGGCGTAATACATCGATAATGCTTACGGCTTCAATCTCTTCACTGCCAGAGGCTATAGCTACCATCACTTTAGTCATTGTGTTTCTCCAATCGCTGGATCTGTTGCAGCATGTATTGATTATGTGGACAAGCCAATTGATGTTTCGCAGCCTGCTTAACTATATAACCATTAATGTAGCCTATTTCACTAAGGCGTTTGTGGTGTATGTCTTGCTGCATAGAGGAAAAGTTATTGGCAGTTGCTTTCGCTATCTGCAACACCATTTCGTGTAGGTCATCGGCACTTAAATCAAGCTGTTCAGCAGCGGCTACTTGGCTAACTTCGTCGCAAAGTGCGGCAATATCTTTGGCAAAACGTGTATCTAGCAGTTCGCCGTTTCGGCATTGGTGCAATGCAGTGAGAGGGTTAATGCAGCAATTGATTGCCAGTTTTCGCCACAGAGCGGGGTAAATATTGTCTTGCCAACTTGCGCTTGGCAATGCTTGCTCAAGTGTCATCAAATCTTGCGGTTTTGTGGTGTTTTTTAGGTAAGGCCCAACAACCAGCTGACCCAAGCCAGTGTGTTTTAGTTGTAGTTGAGAATCGGTTTTTTCTTCAATAAGCGCGCCATGAGTATTACTGGCTAAATACAATTGCTGGGGGGCTAGTTTATCTATGATCTCATGGTCGGCGCCCATCCCGTTCACCACGAGCATTAGCTTGCAATTGTCGGCTAGCTTAAACGCAAACAACGCTTGTTTTACTTGATGGGCTTTTACACATAGCAATAACCAACGGCAATTGGGCAAGCTGCGAAATACCTTTAAGTTGTTTGTGATGATGCCATATTCAAGGCTATCGAGTTGTAGTGTTAGGTCTTGATTATGCGTTAAGCGTGAGTCAACAAAACACACTTTTTGTTGTTGATGGCTCAACAAGCTGGCCAGTAAGCCACCTACGGCGCCCGCGCCAATAATGGCAAAGTCGTAATAGGGTTCTGCAGAAACAGTCATAAATAGACTCACTAATCTAACAAAATTGGCGCTAGCGTTACCGCAAGCGATACTCTTTTAGTGGTAACGGGATATAATGCAGCAATTTTCGCATAAGGCCAGATTTTAGGGGAGAGAAAACATGCCTTCATTTGACATTGTTTCTGAGATAGATGCTAACGAAGTTCGCCATGCTTGTGATAACGCGATACGTGAACTGGAAACGCGTTTTGATTTTCGTGGTGTAGAAGCCAGCTTCGAATACAAAGATGAGTCAATTAAGATGACTGCCGAGGCTGAGTTTCAGTTACAGCAAATGCTGCATATTTTGCGTGGCACTTTAGTCAAGCGCTCGGTTGATGCTAAGTCGATTGATTTAGCCTCAGTCACCCGTAGCGGCAAAACACACTCTCAAGTGGTTAACTTTAAAAACGGGATTGATCAAGCCACCGCTAAAAAAGTGGTTAAGCAGATCAAAGATGCCAAGCTAAAAGTTCAGGCCTCTATTCAAGGTGAACAAGTACGTGTTACCGGCAAGAAACGCGATGACCTGCAAGCAGCGATGGCTTTGGTACGCAGTGGTGAATACGACCAGCCGTTTCAGTTTAATAACTTTCGCGACTAAGGCTGTATAGCCAAGGTTTGTTGAACTGCATAAACCGTCATCTGGCGGTTTTTTTGTGTCTGGTGCTTATCTCATAAACTTTTTAATAAAACTTTCCCACCAAGTGTCCAAGTTTATATTTGTTAAACGTCATTACTATGTCGGTGAAATATGCTTCACTGATTAGATAGCAATTTTAATGGAGTGAAATAATGAGCAATAAACAATATATGTGTTTACTTCGCAGTGACTCGGGCGGCTGCGAACAATTATCTGCCAGTGACATGGAAGTGATGTATGCCAAATTTAACGCTTGGCAAACTAAGTTTGCCGACAACATTGTGGATATGGGCGGTAAGCTAGGCAGTGAAGGGGCGGTGGTTAATCGTGATGAAGTAAAAGATGGCCCCTTCATCGAAGTTAAAGAAATTGTTGGTGGCTATATGTTGCTTACTGCCAGTGATTTGTCAGAAGCTATTGAGGTGATTAAAGCGAGCCCTATGGTCGAAAACATGGGAACCAATATTGAGCTTCGAGAAATAAGCAAACCTTGAGTTCACACGGACAAATAGAGCACCTATTTCGCCACGAGTATGGCCAACTCGTGGCCTTATTAGTTCGCCGTTTTGGCTTTGAGCATTTTGAGCAAGCAGAAGATGCGGTGCAGTGGGCGATGGCTCAAGCGCTTGATACTTGGTTGAAACAGGCGGTGCCAGACAAACCCTCTGCTTGGCTCTATCAAGTGGCACTGCGTTACCTTTTGTCGCAGTTTCGCCAACAGCAAAGCCATTCTAATTCGCTAGCTCAAACTGAAGAGCCACAAACTGAGGTACTGGTAGAGCCGCCACTTAGTGGAGAATTAAGTGATGCTTTATTACGAATGTTGTTTGTTGCTAGTGATGAGGCTTTAGCGGTGGAGTCGCAACTGGTTTTCACTCTAAAAAGTTTGGTGGGGTTTAGCATTAAAGAAACCGCATTGCGTCTAT